>NZ_JAUTBG010000001.1:590000-872500 GCF_030819035.1 Agrobacterium sp. SORGH_AS 787 | reverse complement strand
TGAAATAGAACCTGAAACCGGATGCCTACAAACAGTCGGAGCCCGCAAGGGTGACGGCGTACCTTTTGTATAATGGGTCAACGACTTAGTGTAACGAGCAAGCTTAAGCCGGTAGGTGTAGGCGTAGCGAAAGCGAGTCTGAATAGGGCGTTCAGTTCGTTGCATTAGACCCGAAACCGAGTGATCTAGCCATGAGCAGGCTGAAGGTTGGGTAACACCAACTGGAGGGCCGAACCCATAACTGTTGCAATAGTTCGGGATGACTTGTGGCTAGGGGTGAAAGGCCAATCAAACTCGGAAATAGCTGGTTCTCCGCGAAATCTATTTAGGTAGAGCGTCGACCGAATACCCTCGGGGGTAGAGCACTGGATGGGCTATGGGGACTCACCGTCTTACTGATCCTAACCAAACTCCGAATACCGAGGAGTACTAGTCGGCAGACACACGGCGGGTGCTAACGTCCGTCGTGAAGAGGGCAACAACCCTGACCTCCAGCTAAGGTCCCCAAGTCATGGCTAAGTGGGAAAGGATGTGAGGATCCCAAAACAACCAGGATGTTGGCTTAGAAGCAGCCATCATTTAAAGAAAGCGTAACAGCTCACTGGTCTAAATAAGGGTCTTTGCGCCGAAAATGTAACGGGGCTAAAGCCATGCACCGAAGCTGAGGATACAACGTAAGTTGTGTGGTAGCGGAGCGTTCCGTAAGTCTGTGAAGGCGGACCCGTGAGGGCTGCTGGAGATATCGGAAGTGCGAATGTTGACATGAGTAACGATAAAGGGAGTGAGAGACTCCCTCGCCGAAAGACCAAGGGTTCCTGCTTAAAGTTAATCTGAGCAGGGTTAGCCGGCCCCTAAGACGAGGCGGACACGCGTAGTCGATGGGAACCACGTTAATATTCGTGGGCCTGGTGGTAGTGACGGATCTTGTGTGTTGTTCAACCTTATTGGATTGGTTGGGCGGCGAAGAGGTTCCAGGAAATAGCTCCACCGTATAGACCGTACCCGAAACCGACACAGGTGGTCAGGTAGAGTATACCAAGGCGCTTGAGAGAACTATGTTGAAGGAACTCGGCAAATTGCACGCGTAACTTCGGAAGAAGCGTGACCCTTTTGCACGCAAGTGTGATGGGGTGGCACAGACCAGGGGGTAGCGACTGTTTATCAAAAACACAGGGCTCTGCGAAGTAGCAATACGACGTATAGGGTCTGACGCCTGCCCGGTGCTGGAAGGTTAAAGGGAGAGGTGCAAGCTTTGAACTGAAGCCCCAGTAAACGGCGGCCGTAACTATAACGGTCCTAAGGTAGCGAAATTCCTTGTCGGGTAAGTTCCGACCTGCACGAATGGCGTAACGACTTCCCCGCTGTCTCCAACATAGACTCAGTGAAATTGAATTCCCCGTGAAGATGCGGGGTTCCTGCGGTCAGACGGAAAGACCCCGTGCACCTTTACTATAGCTTTACACTGGCATTCGCCAAGGCATGTGTAGGATAGGTGGTAGGCTTTGAAGCAGGGACGCCAGTTCCTGTGGAGCCATCCTTGAAATACCACCCTTATCTTCGTGGATGTCTAACCGCGGTCCGTTATCCGGATCCGGGACAGTGTATGGTGGGTAGTTTGACTGGGGCGGTCGCCTCCGAAAGAGTAACGGAGGCGCGCGATGGTTAGCTCAGACCGGTCGGAAATCGGTCGTCGAGTGCAATGGCATAAGCTAGCCTGACTGCGAGACTGACAAGTCGAGCAGAGACGAAAGTCGGTCATAGTGATCCGGTGGTCCCGTGTGGAAGGGCCATCGCTCAACGGATAAAAGGTACGCCGGGGATAACAGGCTGATGACCCCCAAGAGTCCATATCGACGGGGTTGTTTGGCACCTCGATGTCGACTCATCGCATCCTGGGGCTGGAGCAGGTCCCAAGGGTATGGCTGTTCGCCATTTAAAGCGGTACGTGAGTTGGGTTCAGAACGTCGTGAGACAGTTCGGTCCCTATCTGCCGTGGGTGTAGGAATATTGACAGGATCTGTCCCTAGTACGAGAGGACCGGGATGGACGTATCTCTGGTGGATCTGTTGTCCTGCCAAGGGCATAGCAGAGTAGCTATATACGGAATGGATAACCGCTGAAGGCATCTAAGCGGGAAACCAACCTGAAAACGAGTGTTCCCTATCAGAGCCGTGGAAGACGACCACGTCGATAGGACGGGTGTGGAAGTGCAGTAATGCATGAAGCTTACCGTTACTAATAGCTCGAGCGACTTCTTCGTTCCCATTGTTCATGCTCATCGAAGATGAGCATCATCTCTTCTGTCCTGACGCGCTTAGCGCTCCGGACGGGCCGCGCCACAAGGCGCGACGACCGCTGGTCTGTATGGCTGCCCAACTCAAACTCGAGAAAGGCAACACACAGACAGGTCGGAGAAAGACGTGTTCAAATCAAATAGAGCAAAACGCTCTCCAGCTTCTCGATACAACAGCACATGCAAAAGCATGTGTCAGTTGCGTTTCGCCGACCTGGTGGTTATCGCGGGGCGGCTGCACCCGTTCCCATTCCGAACACGGCCGTGAAACGCCCCAGCGCCAATGGTACTTCGTCTTAAGACGCGGGAGAGTAGGTCGCTGCCAGGTCTGCTAAACGCAACAAAAAATCTTCTCAAATCAAACTCCTCCGGCCAAGGCCGATACCAAAGGCCGCATCCAAAGCGGCCTTTTGCAGTTCTAAAGATTACTCGACATCCAAGTCGATCGCAGTCAACGCGGGGTGGAGCAGCCCGGTAGCTCGTCAGGCTCATAACCTGAAGGCCGCAGGTTCAAATCCTGCCCCCGCAACCAAATATCTACGTCACCATCAAAACCCCGTAGCCAAATGCTGCGGGGTTTTGACGTTTAAGGGAGGTGCGCTTGCCTACACAAGAAGCCGGCGTTGATCTCATCAAGCGTGCGTCGGCTGCTGTCGGGGATGAGCGTGCCAAGCTGTGGTCGGAATTGATCGCCTACCTGCATGACGATGTGGTTGCAGATGCATTGCTATTCCACATGGTAGGCTTCGCGCGGGTTTCCGAACGTCTCGATTTCAAGCCGACGATTGCGACGAACTCGATGCTGCAGCTTTCCGAGATCAAGATCAAGTAAGATCACATCAGCCAGAGATGGCGGCCAGAGCCGCCATCTCGTTCGCACAATGCGCGGCGATATGACGTCGCTGCACAGGTTTCTTCGAGGATTCCATGCTGAGTTTCATTCGAAAACGGGCCGTGGCCAGTTTGATCTCGTTGGTCGGACTAATCGTCATGGTTTTCTTCCTCTCCCGCCTGACGGGTGATCCCGCAGCGCTCTTCCTGCCGGTCGAAGCTTCTGCCGAGTTGAAGAACCAGTTTCGCGAATTGCATGGCCTCAACGATCCTCTGCTCGTTCAATTCGGTCGCTACGTTGGTGATGTGCTAACCGGCGACCTGGGAGAGTCTTTACGCAAAGCCCGTCCCGCGCTCGACGTGGTGCTGGAAGCCTTTGTCTGGACGTTGTGGCTTGCGGTTAGCACCATGACGCTCGTAACGGTCGCGGCGATCGTCGTTGGGTCCTTCGCCGCCTTCCGCGTCGGTGGTTTTTTTGACCGCTTCTCGTCCATCGTCTCGCTGATCGGCGCATCGGTGCCGGATTTCTGGCTGGCGATCGTTGCGATCGTGGTCTTTGCCGTCAATCTCACTTGGTTGCCGACGTCTGGTACAGGCTCCATCTGGCACTGGATCTTGCCGATCGGCGTGCTTTTTGTTCGCCCCTTCGGCATTATTGTTCAGGTGGTGCGCGGGTCCATGATCACGGCGCTGTCTTCCGCCTATGTGAAGACGGCGCGCGCGAAGGGCGTCAAATCCGGTCCGATCATCTTCATTCATGCACTTCGCAACGCCATGTTGCCCGTCATCACCGTGCTGGGCGACCAGGCTGCAAGCTTGTTGAACGGCGCCGTCATCATCGAAACGATTTTCGGCTTTCCGGGCGTTGGCAAGCTGATGATCGATTCCATTCTGCAACGCGACTTCAACGTCGTTCTAGCCGCCATTCTGGTCACGGCGGTCGCGATTTTCATCATGAACCTCCTGATCGATCTCGCCTATGCGTTTCTCGATCCACGCATTCGGCATTGAGGAGGAACGACGATGACCGACATGACGACTGCGACGGATATCGCCCACGAGCCGCCCTTCTATCAGCGCATGTTCCGTATGCTCCTGGCGGATAAGTTCGCACTCGCCGCAGCCATCTTTCTCGTATTTATCATCATTCTGGCAGTGATCGGCCCAAGCTGGCTCGGCGATGTCGCGACAAAGCAGAACTTGCGCGGCCGCAACGCCGCACCCTTCGACTTTGAAAAGGCGTGGGTGTGGTGGATGGGTGCAGATGCGCTCGGCCGTCCGCTTCTCGCCCGCATCATCGTCGCGACCCAGAACACGTTGATGGTGGCGGCAGGTGCGGTACTAATTTCATCGATCATCGGTACCGCCCTTGGTCTCGTTGCAGGTTTTTCCTCCGCACGCGTCAATCAGGTCATTATGCGGCTTGCGGACGTGATCATGTCATTTCCGTCGCTTTTGATCGCCGTTATCGTGCTCTACATCCTCGGATCGTCGATCCTCAATCTGATGCTGGTTCTGGCGATCACCCGTATTCCGGTCTATCTGCGCACCGCCCGCGCTGAGGTTTTGGAAATTCGCGAACGCATGTTCGTGCAGGCGGCACGGGTGATGGGCGCTTCCAACAAGCGCATTCTGTTTCGCCACATCCTTCCCGTTGTGCTGCCAACGCTGACGACGCTTGCCACGCTCGATTTTGCCTATGTGATGCTAGCCGAGAGCGCGCTCTCCTTTCTCGGCATCGGCATCCAGCCACCGGAAATCACCTGGGGTCTGATGATCAGCCAGGGTCGGCAGTATCTCACCAACGCATGGTGGCTCTCCTTCTGGCCGGGACTGGCGATCATTCTCACCACCATGTCGCTCAACCTCCTGTCCAACTGGCTGCGCATCGCGCTTGATCCCGTGCAGCGCTGGCGTCTGGAAATGAAGGGCCGCAAGAATGGCTGATCACCTGCTCGAAGTCCGCAACCTCTCGGTCGAATTCCACACCGTCAACGGCGTGGTCAAGGCGGTGCGCGACATCTCCTATCATCTCGACCGCGGTGAAACTTTGGCCATCCTTGGCGAGAGCGGCTCCGGCAAGTCCGTTTCCTCCTCGGCGATCATGAACCTCATCGACATGCCGCCTGGCCGCATCACCTCCGGCCAGATCCTGCTGGACGGCGTCGACCTGTTGACCATGCGACCAGGCGAACGGCGCGAGATCAATGGCCGTCGCATTGCTATGATTTTTCAGGACCCGCTCAGCCACTTGAACCCGGTCTATACTGTCGGCTGGCAAATCCGCGAAGCGCTAACGACCCACGGTACGGATGATGCCGAGGCAAAGGACGAAGCCCTACGACTGCTCGGCCGTGTAGGCATTCCGAGCCCCGACACATCGCTCGACAAATATCCGCATGAATTTTCCGGAGGCCAGCGCCAGCGCGTGATGATTGCCATGGCGTTGGCCTTGCGCCCGGATCTCCTGATCGCTGATGAGCCGACGACGGCGCTCGATGTCACGGTCCAGGCCGAAGTGTTGGCGCTTCTCAAGGAGCTTCAACAAGAAACCGGAATGGCGGTGCTGATCATCACACACGATCTAGGCGTGGTCGCCGAAATTGCGGACCGCGTGGTGGTGATGGAAAAGGGCGTGCTGGTCGAATCCGGCACGGTGCGCGATGTCTACAAGAACCCGCAGCACGCTTACACGAGGAAGCTGATTGCTGCGGCGCCTGGCAAGGGCGAATTACACGCGCCGCTTCCAGGTGCCGATCCGGTGTTGAAGGTTCGCAATGTTCGCAAGAGCTATGGCGCATTCGAAGCGCTCAAGGGCGTTTCCTTCGACCTGATGGCTGGAGAAACCATGGCTGTCGTCGGCGAGAGCGGATCGGGGAAATCCACACTTGCGCGCATCCTGCTCAGGCTGGACGAGCCCGATTCCGGCGAAGCTTTCTGGAAGGGCAGGGACCTCTTCACTCTGTCGCCCGCTGAACTTTACAAGTTGCGTCGCGACCTACAGATGGTGTTTCAGGATCCGACGCAATCGCTGAACCCACGCATGACGGTCTATCAGCTGATCTCCGAGGCCTGGGTCATTCACCCGGACATCCTGCCGAAGGCGAAGTGGCGTGAGCGAGTGGCGGAACTCCTGACACAAGTGGGGCTTGGACCCGAACATATGGGCCGCTACCCACACCAATTTTCCGGCGGGCAGCGCCAGCGCATCGCGATTGCACGGGCGCTCGCGCTTGAGCCGCAATTGATCATTTGCGACGAGGCAGTTTCAGCACTCGACGTATCGGTGCAGGCGCAGGTCATCGCGTTGCTCGACAAGCTGCGCAAGCAGATGGGCATCGCCTTCATCTTCATCGCTCACGATTTGCCGGTGGTTCGCGATTTCGCCGATCATGTCATGGTCATGCAAAAGGGTGAGGTGGTTGAAATGGGCACAGTGCGCCAGATTTTCGAGACGCCACGTCAATCCTATACTCAGGCCCTGCTGGCCGCCGGCCTCGACCCAGACCCGGATGTGCAAGCCGCGCATCGCGCTGCTCGCCTTGCGCGCGCATCCTGATTTGTAATTTCAAGGAGTCTTCATCATGTCAAAAAAGGCCTTCGTCGCTCTCGTCACATGCTTCAACGAGGACGAGACCATCAATTACGAGGCCACGCGCGCGCAGGTGCGCCGACAGGTGGCAGCTGGCAACAACATCATGTGTGCTGGCACCAATGGCGATTTCTCCGCGCTGACCTTCGACGAAAAGATCAAGCTTGCCGAATCTGTGGTGGATGAAGTCAATGGTCAGGTCGACGTCATCGTCAATGCTGGCATGCCCGCGACATTCGAGACGCTGAAGCTTGCACGCGAATTCGACCGGATCGGTGTGAATGCAATAGCAGTCATTACGCCTTTCTTTATCGCATGCACGCAGGACGGATTGATCCGGCATTTCTCCACCGTTGCCGATGCAGTGAAGACACCGATCTACCTCTACGATATTCCAGCCCGCACGCAGAACCACATCGAGCCTGAAACTGCGCGGACGCTTTCGGCACATGGCAATATTGCCGGGATCAAGGATAGTGGTGGCGCGAAGGAGACGCTGGAAGCCTACCTCGCGGTCGCCAGAGATGTACCCAGTTTCGAAGTCTACTCCGGCCCCGATCATCTCGTGCTCTGGTCGCTGCAAAACGGTGCAGCGGGCTGCATCTCTGGCCTGGGCAACGCCATTCCCCAGGTGCTGGCGGGGATTCTGAGGGGCTTCAACAGTGGCGACCTTGCCGAGGCGGAGCGCCAGCAAGCTCTATTCACCGCTTTTCGCACAGATCTTTATGCGCTTGGATTTGCGCCCGCCATGGTCAAGCGGGCTCTTTATGTCCAAGACAAGTCTGTCGGCGCTAGCCGTCAGCCGGCGCTTCTGCCCAACCCTAAGCAGGATGCGCAGATCGCGGAGATACTGAAGCGATTCAACATTATCGCCAACGCCTGATCGCCACCCGGTCTGTGTTTCCACTCGCGTTTTGATGCTCATTTTCACTATCTTAACCAACGACAGACAGCAGCGCTTTAGCCGCTGACGAACGTGCCGGGATTTCCGCTTCCGACCAGATAGCCGCAGATGGTAACGCCGCGGAGACCTCCTACCTGTCCGCGCCGCGGAGCACGCCCAAAACCACACTGGCGCGAGAGGGTTTCACGGAGGACCGCGTCAAGCTTGTCATGGCTGGCCCCATCGGGGCAATTCGCCGGACGCCAGATGCCTGGAAGGGCAAGCAGCGGGTAGGAGACACCGGGTGCTGATCGAGAGGAAAAAATATGCGATTGCCGCAAGCGACCGGCCAAGACCATTAGACCCCGAGCACCCAGCCTTGTGATGCGTACACCGTAAAGATGGTCATCGCCAAGAGCAATGATTGTGACCGGACGGTCAAACCCGTGGACTGCACGCAAGCATTTTGTTGCATTCTACGCAATCGAAGCCACATTAAACGTAAAGAGACATTAGGCCAACGAGAATGCGGACCTCCTCCAGGAACTGCCCGTTTCGATCCGCAGTCTTTTGACCACATGGGCCTCTGACGTTGCCATCATATGTCCAGTATGCAGTTTGACTGTTTGCTTAGCGGGATGGCTTGCCGGCCATTGCCAATTTCATGATCTGCACCTCCTGCTCCGTCCGGCTGATCTGTCTCGATAGCAGGACAGCTTCGGCTGTTCTTTCGTCGCGACGTAAGACGTTGTTGGCAATTACCCGGTTAACGGCTTCAAGCAGATCCTGCTTCCGCACCGGCGTTGTAAGGTTGCCGATTATGGTCAGTGGGCACACGCTGTGCTAGCCAGTATCAGCTAGGAGCCAACGCAAGGATAGCCTAATCTTTTTGCAATGCGATCTTTCTCGTTCCCTCCCGATCTCAAGATAACGAGGGCGCGGTGCTTGTCTTATTCCGGCATGGGAAGAGCCAGTCTAAATGAAATTAGGAAACTAATTTTCGTCACCGTTTGCCCAAAAGAGATGATGCTGGCGGGCGCGCATGGCGATATTTTTAGGCGCTCGGCCCAGAGGCGGCGGAGATATTTTTCGCAAAGTTTGAAGAAATATTTTCACAACAAATGCGAACATATCGCGGAATAGATAGCAAATTAGGCTAGTTGAACGTTACGTCAAAGCTAGTAGTTGACTATTTTGTTGCGAAATTTTCTTCCGAATTTTCATATGCCCAAAATATGCGCTGTTCGTCCATCTATTGCACTGCTCACGGCGTTTGCAAATTTAATTTCATCGATAAACTGATGGGCAACAGACACCCATAAGAGAATGTCGATGACCGCACCAAACCGCTCTGATTTCTCCTTTTCACACGATTACCGCCGTTTTGAACGCCTGCTTGATGGATTCAAGCCTAGCTTCGAGTTCGAGCCGGTGAGTCCGCTACCTGAGAGCGAGTTTGTCGACCGGTTGCGACGTATTCGTCGAGAAGCGGTCATGGCTGGACATGACGTGCTTCTTGTCCATGCTGACTCTATTGGATCATATCGCGTTTCGAACTCGTACCTGCGCTACATCTGCGATTGGGTGCGCGAAGGCGTTCTCGTCATTCCGACAGATGAAGACAAGCCGCTCACCCTCTTTTCAATATTCAGCAGCTCTGTGATCCTGCCGCCAGCTGGCGAGCCAGTGCTCGTTGAGGACATCTGGCAGGTCGGCACCTGGGGTCGTGAAACTTATAACCGCCCTGGCAAGACAGTTGATAAGGTCGTCGAGGCCGTTGCCTCCTTCGTCGAGCGCGAAGGCTTTTCGTCTGCACAGATCGGCTTGATCGGCGATGCGACATCGACCAGCTACTGGAACGGTCTCGCCAAGCGCTTGCCTAAGACTTCCCAGATCGCATGCAGCGCAATAATAGATCGTATGCAGAAGATCCGCTCACCACGTGAACAAGCGGTCGTTAGGGCCGCCGCACAGCTGGCAAGCATAGGGATTGAAGCGGCCTATCATGTCACCAAGCCAGGCGTGACCGACTATGAGATCTATGCGGCCTTCACTTATGCCCAGATGTCACGCGGGGGCGAAAGCGGTGACGGCTACCAGATCGGCATAAACGAGCATGGTACGCATTGCGGTAAGCCTTATGGCCATATCGTGCGCGACGGCGACCTGATCAACCTCTACATCTCGGCCGTTATCTACCAGGGTTATACCGCCCAGATCGCGCGCATGATTGCGGTCGGTGACATGACTGCCAAGCAGGAAGAAGTGCTTCAGATGTGCACCGAAGGCGTAGAAAAGGCAGCGTCCCTGGTCAAGCCCGGCGCTCTAATCTCTGATGTCGCCAATGCCTCCTTTGACCCTTATATCGCCCGTGGTTACCTCTCTTCGTCCGACAGCCGCACGATGCCCTACAACTGGGCTTCAGAGGACGACGGTAAGCCGCGGCTCGTCCCGCGCAAACATGTCTTCGACGAGGACTGGGAGCGTCAGGGTCGCAAGCTGATGCATGTCTATCCCGCAACGCTCGGGCCGCATAACCCGAATGTGGGACATTCGGTCTCGATGGTGAAATTCACCAACTACAACATCCAGTCCAACAACCACGATAAACTGGAAGAGGGGATGACTTTCGTCCTGCACTCGCAATGGCTGGAGCCCGAGGTCGCCGGTTGCAACGTCGGTGACTGCTATCTTGTGACGGAAACAGGTTCGGAAAACCTTAGCCACCACACACCCCTTGCCGTGCACCGGGTAAAAGCAACCTGACGCACTGTCTGAACGTGAATGCCAAAAATCATAATCCAGATGGAGAACAGATGATGTTTGATAATTTTCGTCGCCGCAAGTTTCTGGCCACGGCGGCCATCACCGTATTTGCGCTGACCACCGGACTCAGTGTGGGGGAAAGTCTTGCGCAGTCGGGTGAAAAGGTCACGCTGAAACTGGCCAATTCGCAATGGCTCGATGCCCTGCGCGGTAAGAACCTGTGGGCTGCCGTTGCCAAATACCAGGAAACCAATCCCAATGTGACGCTGGAACAGGTCGCCATTCCATCCGCCGAATTTAACGACAAGCTGACGACCGAAATGGGTGCGGGCCAAGGGCCGGATATTGCAATGATGCAGGAGGGTCTTTTCTACGCTATAGCAGACGCTGGCTTTCTCGTCGATCTTTCGGCTGCCACCGAAGGCATATCCCTCAACAAGACGAACGAAAACGGCAAAATCGACGGCACGCAGTATGGCCTCGCATGGCAGCGTGCGGTCTATGCCCTGATCTACAACAAACCGCTGCTCGATGCAGGCAATGCAAAGGTGCCGACCACGGTCGACGAACTGATTGAATCCGCCAAGGCGGCATCCGCCGCGACCCCAGGTGTAATCGGGTTTACCGGCCGCCACCAGATGAACGATTTCAGCGGCTGGTTCATGGACTTTCAGAACTGGGCCTACGGCTATGGCGTTAACTGGGTGGACGCGGACGGTAAGCTGACGATCGACACGCCGGAGGCTGCCGCGGCCGTCGCTGCCTTCAGGAAGGTCTATGCGTCAGGCATAATGCCGATCGGCGACAGCATGCCGACGCAGCGCACCCGGTTCAAGGAGAAGCACGTAGCATTCTCTATCGACAATTCCGGCGGTACGCTGAACATCGCGTCTGGTGGGGCTATTCAGAGCGGCGAACTCGGTTCGGCCCCGATCCCGTTCCCGCATCCGGGCGCGCATCAGCAAATCTTTGTCGGCGTCAGTAGCCATAGCAAACATCAGGAAGAGGCAGTCGCCTTCGTAAAGTGGCTGATGGGGCCTGTCGGTCAGCAGGCGATGCGTGATGCATCCGGTCCGGACACTCTGGCAACAGACGTCCCCGTCAGCGAGGCCTATGCCAAGACAAATCCCTGGGCTCCCACCTTTGCCAAGCTTGCTGAAAATTCCAGAAGCACATTAATCAAAGGGCATGAGGTCGAGACAGCACAGATCATGCGCTTCGTCATGCAGGCGGTCGAAAAGGTCATCCTCACCGATGCAGAGCCCAAAACAGCACTGGCCGAAGCTCAGGCAGCCGTTGACAAGCAGTTTTGATCCGGTTGCATCGGAAGGGAGCATGACGTGAGTGCGAGTGGCCTGAAAAACAGGAGCGGCATGGCCAGTTTTGTGCCCTATGCCTTCATTCTCCCACCCATGATCTATCTGATGGTGTTCATGTTCTGGCCGCTTGCGCGGCAGATGTACATGAGTTTCACCAACACGCGGATCATCAACCCCAACCGGGGCCGCTTGATCGGCCTCGGCAACTTCGAACGGTTGTTCGAAGACCCGGCCTTCTACCTCTCGCTGAAGGTGACGCTGGTCTATACGGTCTTGACCGTGATCATCGGTGTCACCCTCGGGCTCATCGCTGCGCTGGCGATCGACCGCCCATTCAAGGGTCGATCGGTGGTAAGGGCGATCCTGCTGTTCGGCTGGGCTGTTCCCGGCGTGGCGGCATCGCTGATATGGCTTTGGATGTTCAACGAGCGGTCCGGCATTCTCAACCGGATTGCAGAACTGATCGGGCTTGGCCGGTTCTCCTGGCTAACGAGCACCGATTATGCGCTCGGTTCGGTGCTTGCAGTCACCGTCTGGCAGGTTGCTCCCTTCGTGATGCTTGTCGTGCTGGCGACGCTGCAATCGGTTCCTGAAGAGGTGCGCGAGGCGGCCAAAATCGACGGGGCTGATCCGATCAGCACCTTCCGGGCGGTGACCCTGCCGCACATCCGCCCTGCGATACAGCTTGCCGCATTGCTGGTCACGGTCTGGTCGATCCGCCGCTTCGACGTAATCTACCTGCTCACCGGAGGCGGCCCGCTGGGGTCAACCAGTACGCTGGTCGTCAAACTAAGACAGACGGCTTTCGAAGGTCACGAACTGGGAATGGCAAGTGCCTATGGCGCGGTTGGTCTCGTCCTCGCGCTGTTGGTAGCCGCGATACATTACGTTGCCGAACAACGACGGATGAAAAGGATGTCGCGCTAATGGTGCCCCGGAAACTTCTTAACAAGGCATTGCGATATCTGCTGATCGGAGTACTGGTCATCGTTGCCGGATTTCCAGTCTACTGGATGGCGACTACGGCACTCAACCTGAACTCGCAGCTTTATGGCACCGGTCAGATTGGCTGGCCGCAGCTTCAAAACTTCCCCGATCTCGTCAGTGAACTGGGCAAGGTTCCGATCGGTCTGTGGCTGTTTAACACCCTGCTGATCGCGGCGGGAGGAACGATACTCAGCCTGACGCTCGGCGCGCTTGCAGGGTATGCGCTGAGCCGCTTCAAGTTCCATGGCAAGGGCATGGTCGGCTTTTTTCTGTTCATGACCCAGGTCGTGCCTGAAGCCCTTATCCTGGTGCCGCTCTATGCGATGTTCATCACTTTCGGGCTGCTGAACAGCCTATGGGGATTGATCCTTGCAAATGTCGGCTTCTCCTTGCCAGTCGCATGTTTCGTGCTGAAAGGCGCAATGGACGCAGTGCCTTACGAGATCGAAGAGTCCGCTATCATCGACAACTGCCCGCGGTTCAGTGTGCTGACGATGATCATTCTTCCGCTCATCATGCCTAGTATCGCGGCAGCGGCGGTCGTCTCGTTCTTTGCCGGCTGGAACGAATTCCTGTTCGCTTCGACCTTCCTCATGGACCGGAACCTGTGGCCGGCCAGTGTGGGGCTGGCCTCCTTCGTTGGACAGTATGAAACCCCAATGTCTGCAGTTCTGGGCGCAGCACTTGTTTTCAGCCTGCCCGCCATCGTTTTTTTTCTCCTCATCCAGCGCAAGATCGTGGCTGGTCTTACGACTGGCGCCGTGAAGGGATAATCCATGCCCGCTTTGTCATTCAAAGATATCTCGAAGTCTTTTGGCGATAACACCGTCATCAAGGCGTTCAATGCCGACATTCACGACGGCGAGTTCCTGGTTCTTCTAGGACCCTCCGGCTGCGGAAAGTCCACCTTGCTGCGGATGATCGCGGGTCTGAGCGAGATCACGACTGGAAACCTGCTGTTCGACGGTGAGGTTGCCAATAACTGGGAGCCGAAAAAACGCGGCGTCGCCTTCGTTTTCCAGACCTATGCGCTTTACCCGCATATGACGGTGCGCGAAAACATCGCCTTCCCGCTGGTCATGGATGCGTTCCGCAAATGGTACCATCTGCCGATCGTCAATATCGTCGCGCGCCACCGGCTGATGAAACGAGCGGATATCGCCGAGCGGACGCTCAAGATCGCCCGTCAGCTGGAACTCGAGCCACTGCTCGACCGTCGTCCGGTGAGCCTTTCGGGCGGCCAGCGCCAGCGCGTCGCCCTGGCGCGTGCGCTAATTCGTGATCCGCAACTCTATCTTCTTGACGAGCCGCTTTCCAATCTCGACGCCAAGCTCCGCACCCAGATGCGCTCCGAGATCTCGGCTTTGCATCACAAGGTCGGCAAGACCTTCGTCTACGTGACGCACGACCAGGTGGAAGCCATGACCATGGCAAGCCGCATCATCATCATGGACAAGGGCGTGGTGCAGCAGGTCGATACGCCGGACAATGTCTACGATAACCCTGCCAACACGTTCGTTGCGAAATTCATCGGTTCGCCCCCTATGAACCTTATCCCCGCGTCTATCCGTCCGGAAGGTGTAAAACTTATGGGACAAATTCCGGTCGACCATGGCGCAGAGGTACCGACCCGCCGCGAAGTAACCTTCGGCATTCGACCGGAAAAGCTCGAACTCAGAGCGGAAGGAGAAGGGCGCGTTCCAGCTCAAGTCGCCGTTGTTGAGCGCCTCGGAGCCGAGACCATCATTGGCTGCCGCCTGATGACGGACAAGGCCGGTAACGAGGATCTGCTGATCGAGCATGATCTCGCTTTCGTGCGGGTTTCCGGAAATCCCGGCATGCGGGTCGGTCAGGCTTGCTCGCTGGATTACCGATCTGAGGACGTGCTTTGGTTCAACGTCGATACTGGCGAACGCCTTTCTCTCAAGCAGAAGTGACAATCATGCAGAATTTCCATGTTTCCGCGACTGGTCACAGCCTCAACTATCTGCCCGAATATGTCGCAGTCTGGAAGGGTTTCTTTGCCGAAGAGGGCCTCGAAGTATCCGCCAGCGTTCCGGCTCCCTGGGATCTGGTGCTCAGTGACATCGCCGGAGGCAAGGCGCAGGCAGCGCTCGGCGGTATCTGGGTGCCGTCGATGTTTCTCGGCCGCGGCCAACGCTATGTACCTTTTGCGCAGGTTGCCGCGCGCGCGCCGCTGGCTATCGTCGGGCGGGAAAAGCCCGAGGATTTCAGCTGGCAGAGTATGCCCGGAAAAGTGATGTCGATGAAGGGCAGCAATGGTGCAAGCGTCGGTCTTTTTGTCAAACTGGTACTGCGGGAAAATGGCGTCGATCCTGCTACGGTCCGGTTTGTGCAGGATCTTGACGGCAAGATGCTGACCGACTTGTTTACCGGTGGGATGGGCGATTATCTGGTGATCGACTATCCTTCCGCATTGACACTTGAGGCGGCCGGCGGTGGATATATCGTGGCGCCGTTGGCGACAGAAGGCGGGAATATCCCATGGAGCGTCTATTACACCCTAGGTGAAATCGACGAGGCTCGTCTTGAGGTTTATACGCGGTTCGCGCGGGCATTGGGTCGCGGAATGAAATGGATCCAGGCAAACGATGCGGAAACTTTCCGCGACTTTCTGACAAAGACCTTTCCGAAATTCTCACCGGACCTTTTGGTCAGCCTTGCAAATGTCTATCGTGCCAACGGCATGTGGACGACGCCGCGTATTGACCCGCAAGCCTATGCACGCTGGCAGACCGGCATTGCAGGAGGATACCTCACCGAAGCAGCGATCCCTTACGCTGATCTGATCGATGAACGTCCGACACTTCAGTTCCTCACGGTTTGAACGTTCCCGGAGGACACGCATGCGCATAGCCATCATCAATCACAATACACGGCGTCCATGACACACTTCATCGCGAAGGCAGCACGACTGGTTGCCGTAACCGGTACCGCTATAGAAGGTCCTTCCGACGGCGCCCTTTCGGTGCGGGGGCTTATTGAAGGAGATCGTGAAGGCGCAGGCCGAAGGTTTTGATACGCGTATCAGCGCCTGCCTCGACGAGACCGGCCTAGATGCGGCATGCACGATGGCGGCAAAGCCGGTAACCGCCATTGGGGAGCCATCGTTTCATGCGGCCAGTCTGGTGGCGCACAGTTTCTGCGTGGTGACTACCCTGTCACGATTGGCCTCGGTCATCGAGGATAATATTCGGCGCTATGGTTTCGCCAATCGCTTCCGTTGCAGCTATGCAATCAGTATTCCGGCGCTAGCACTTGAAACAGGTGCCTTTGAGAAAATTTGAGATTTTCATTCGTGAGGTCATTGCAGAAGGCTCGGCTTTGGGCTGCGCGGGCATGGCAGAATTCGCCGCCGATCTGCAGCGTACCCACGGTATCCCCGTTGTCGAGGGCGTAGAATCGACCGCGACCCTGGTCAGATGCGGGTTGTCGACATCGAAGGGCAACATATAGCTGCGCCAACGCGGATTTTCGCTCTGGACAAACTCTCGTGAACACTTCGACTCCTCAGACGCCTTCAGCGCCCGGAACTTGTCTGAGGCGTCGAAACATCGTCGAGCAGTTTGACTAGACGGTCAATCTTTTCGTAGCGGGCAAGGCTTTCCGAACCCATGGCGGTTGCCACGCTCCAGGCCAGATAATTGATGACCGTCGTCGCTGCGACAAAGGAGTTGAAGGGCGAAGGCGACTGACAGCGGCATCGCAGGACGTGATTCGAGGCCTTAGCGCTAGCGGCGGCGCTGAGGTCGGTGATCAGCACGGTGATCGCGCCCGCCGCCCGTGCCTCTTTGATGATCGTCGGCAACAGCCGTGGCCTTCTGCGAAACGCGATGACAAGCAACACATCGCCTTTGGCGATCGAGGCAATTTCGTGGGAATAGCTGGCGCCGCCAGCTGGCAGAACCTGTACATCGTTTTTCATCAGCGTCATATAGTGTGCGGCCTGGTGAGCGAGACCGTATCCGCTGCGAAGCCCCATGATCCAGACACGGCGGGCCGCGACGATTGCGTCGCTGACCTCCTCAAGCGTCTTTTCGGATAGGCCTTCAGCCGTGGTGCGAATATTGTTGATGTCCATCTGGACGGTCTGAGCAAGGGACACTTTTTCTGATGGCACATGATCGGGATCCATTAGTCCGCCGCGCGGCGAACCCCAATGCTGATCGGCGCGGATCTGCCGCTTGGCATCCGGATACGTTTCATAACCCAAGGTCCGAATCAGCCGAGCTGCTGTCGCCTTGGACACCTGCGCCTTGTCCGCAAGCTCGCCTGCGGTATAGCTCGGCAAATCCATCTGATACTGGAGAAGGACGTCCGCCAAGCGTTTCTCCGCCGGCGATAGCGACGCATAGACCGCGTAGATTCTTGCTTCCAGTGAACGTGGGCGGCTTTGGGCATGCGCTGTAGCGGGAGATTTCACAGGAATTCCTTGGTTGGACAGCAGTACTGGCTGGAATCCTAACGCAATGTCGGACACAGCGGAATCTGTTTTCCGTCAGACAGAGGCGCGTATTGGCAGCGCCCTTCGCGAGGCGGTGCCAGCGCCTCGAAGTGGACGTAACGGCCTGCTCGATAACGTGATCCCGCCATCATTCGGATGCGCGCTGAGCTCTATACATTGATCTAGGAAAATCGATCATGGCTTTGACGGGCACTGTCAAGTTATCGGCCTCGGATTAAAGTACAGCACGAAGTCTGTGGTCAAGCGACCTGCAGATGGGTGATCTCGCTCCACATCTGCATCGCCGCCCCTCGCAGTTCGCGATAGTGGTGAGATGGGATCTCGTGGCGGGGAATTTGGAAGAGGTTGGCGCTTGGATCATGGATCGAGACGAAGCGCTGAAGCTGTCTTGGTGACTTGAGGCGTTTCATGATCCGCTCACGCCGCCTGACGGGTTGATGAGAATTCTCCGCCCGATTGTTCAGGCCCTTGTGCGAACGATGCTCGACGCCAGGCATGATTTCCCGCTTCGCCGCACCATAGGATCGAAGCTTGTCGGTGATCATAACGCGTGCGGCAGAAACTTGCCCTTTCAGAAGCTTGCACATCAAACGCTTTGCAGCCCTGGCATCACGGCGGCTCTGGACCAGAACGTCGAGGACGAAACCATCCTGATCCACGGCGCGCCAGAGCCAGTTTTTCTTTCCCGAATGGTGATGACTACCTCGTCAAGGTGCCATTTGTCGCCGAGCCTGCCGGCTGAGCGCTTCCGGATATTCTTGGCGTAGTGCCTGCCGAATTTCTCCGCCCACAATCTCACGGTCTAGTGAGAGACGATGATGCCTCGAGCTAAAAGCATATCCTCGACCATTCGCAGGCTAAGCGGAAACCGGAAATCAAGCCATACGGCATGGGCAATCACCTCCGCCGGAAACCGGTGACGACGATAGAGAGGAGCACGTCCAGATCTGGTCATGCCGACAGATCCCACAGATCGATCGCTGCTCGGGTAACGGTACAGTGCCGCCATATTTCATGAAGGATCTTTTTGAGGAGGTAGGTCAGTTGTGCATCATCATCCAAACAACCAACATTTTGGAAAGTGCACGCTTGGCACTAGGCAGAGCACGCTGATCGAAGTCGTGTAATTGCTAGCCCAAAACCTTCAAGCGAAGAACGCCCGATGGCAGGCAATACATCGCATCGCAGCCAAAAACGATCTATGCAACAGAGCCCGCTACCGAAATATTTGCAACCAACCCGTCTCAAATCTTTAAATGAGCGACGGGATTGCGCTAAGGGACATAGGAGGCGGATGGAAAGCTGTCTGCAAAGCCAAGACTTTCATGCTAGACAATCAGGAAGACACGAAATTGAGGGGCAAGCATCCTACAGAGGACATCATCTATGAACGCCTGATCGATGCGATCATCGACAAGCACCTGCGGGCCGGCGAGCATTTGAACGAGGTCAAGCTCGCCGAGGCTTACGATGTGCCGCGGTCGCGCGTGCGGCGTGTTCTCGAACGTCTTCGGGACGAAGATGTGGTCATCTTTGAACTCCATCGCGGCGCTTTCATCTGCCGCCCTACAGTCGAAGACGCCCGGCAGGTCTATGAGGCGCGGCGCGAACTCGAATGTTCTGCTGTCAGGCTGGCCTGCGAACGTGCCGTTGCGGACGATATCGTCCGGTTACGAGACCATGTTGAAAGGGAAAAGGAAGCATTCACCAACAAAAACGCCAGCGCAAACCGCGTCGCCAGCGAATTCCATTGCCTGATTGCCGAAATTGCGCGCAACCCGGTCTTCGAACGCATGTTGCGCGTCCTCGTCCGTCGGGGTGTACTCATCCAGTCGGTTTATGAACGAAAAGGCGGCAGTGCTTGCCTAACGCATGAGCATTCAGCATTAGTCGATTACATTGAGGCACGCGACGCCGAAAAGGCCATTGCCGAGATGACGCATCATTTCGATCATATTCTGGCAAGTTTCGATTTGACCGAGACGCGACGCTCGGAAATTGACATTTACGAATTTCTGCGTAACTGACGCGTTCAAACTCATTCCTTCATCCATTTGATTTCAAATCAAAAAGCTAATTCTCTGAATTGATATTCTCCGGCTGCGAGGACGTAAACAAGCTCGCAGCCCGTCATCAGGGATCGAAGTTTCAAGACGTTTTTTTCGATTTGCCTCGTCCTCGAAGGCGGAATTGGCACGTTTTATGCTCTCCATAATTGCACGCAATATTGCAGACATTATAGCGGGGAACTGACTTGCCCTTATTATTGAACACTCCTTGTCGCGATCTCGTCGGTTACGGGCCCACGCCGCCTTGCGGCACATGGCCGAATGGTGCGCGGCTGGCGATCAACGTCGTCGTCAACTACGAGGAAGGTTCTGAACGGTCCTTTGCCATGGGCGATGCCGATCAGGAACCCATGACCGAATGGGGCACCTATCCCTTCCCGAAGGAAATCCGGAACCTCGCTATGGAGTCCATGTACGAGTATGGCTCACGCGTCGGCATCTGGCGAATTCTCGATGCACTTTCCGAAGCCCGCATCCCCGCGACTTTCTTCGCCTGTGCCATCGCCTTCGAACAGAACCCGGACGTTGCAAAAGCCGTCATTGAGGGCGGCCACGAGGTCTGCAGCCACGGCTACCGCTGGGAGGAGGTATTCCGTCTCACGGAGGAGGAAGAGCGCGAGCACATCCGTCTGGCTATCCTCTCCTTCGAGAAGACCTGCGGCAAGCGGCCGGTCGGCTGGTATTGCCGATACGGTGCCAGCATCAACACCCGGCGGCTGATCGCCGAAGAAGGTGGCTTCCTCTACGATTCGGACGCGTACAACGACGATGTTCCCTATTTCGTCGACGTGGAGGGTCAGCGTCGGCTGGTCGTGCCTTACACCTGTGACATCAACGATCTCCGGTTCTGGATTTCGCCAGGGCTGGTGCAGTCGGAGGATTTCTTCCTCTACATGCGGGAGAGTTTCGAGGTTCTTTATGAGGAGGCCGCAAAGGGGCCGCGCATGATGTCGATTGGGCTCCATCCCCGCATGATCGGTCGTCCTGGCCGCATCCGCGCCCTCAAGCGCTTCTTCGACTTTGCCTGTCAGTATGGCGATGTCTGGTTCGCAACCCGCGAAGACATCGCGCGGGCTTGGCTTAAGCGCACAGTATGAGGCGGTGGGCGACGTCGCACCGGGTTCGAAATTAGCCTCTCCACGCTGCGCGTGGTTGGGTCAAAAACATTTCCCCGGGCGCGATGCGGCCCGGTCAGAAGATCGGAAGCATGACCAGCGTCGTGCCGCCCGAAATGCCGTAAATCTCACCCCGTAACCTTCGAGAAGGAGATTAACCCAATGCGCAAACTTCGACAGTCTTTAACATGGTCGCTCCTCGCCGCAGCGCTGCTGGCGACCACATCAGGCGCAATGGCGCAGGGTGCGAGCGAAACACTGATCGTGGCTGGCCCCCGTACGCCAGAATCTCTTGATCAGGAATATCCTCCGACCGAGGCCGGCCATGAAGCGCGGCGTAATATTTTCGAGCGTCTTCTCGTTTACGCGATGAAGGCCGATGCCAGTGGCGCGCAGGTCGAGGATTTCTCCAAGATCGAAGGCGCGCTTGCAGAGCGCTACGAACTGGCGCCTGACAACAAGTCAATCACTTTCTATCTCCGCAAGGGGGTCAAAAGTGCCGCCGGCAACGAGATGACTGCTGATGATGTCATGTGGACCTTCGAACGCGGCTGGAACATGAAGGCCACATTCCACTGGTACATGACGCAGATCCTGAAGATCGAAAGCTTTGATTCGTTCCAGAAGATCGACGACTACACGGTCAAAGTGACCATCCCGCATCCGTCACTGCTTCTCGCCCGCCTCTGGATCAACAACGACCTCGGCATCATCGATTCAACCGAAGCCAAGAAGCATGTGAGCGCCGACGATCCCTGGGCTTCGCGCCTTCTTTCAACCGACTCGGCCTCCTTCGCGCCCTATCATGTCACGAAATTCTCGCCGGGCCAGGAGGTCATCTACGAAGCTAACCCCAACTATTACCGCGGCGTGGCCAAGCTCAAGAAGATCATCTTCCGCGAAATGCCCACGTCTTCCAACCGTCTCGCAGCGCTGCAGGCCGGCTCGATCGACGTTGCCGAATGGCTGACGCCGCGCGAGATCGCGATGGCCGGCAACGTGCCCAATATTAAAGTCTGGAAGGTCTTCGGCAACTATACCCATCGCCTTGAAATGAACAATTCCAAGCCACCTTTTGACAAGGTCGAGGTGCGCCAGGCCCTCAACTATCTGGTGCCGCGCGACGAAATCGGAACGAGCGTCTACATGAACACCGCGCGCCCGACGAAGAGCCCGGTGTCGGAAATCTATCCCGCCTACACCGAAGACGGATTTGCCTATGAGGACAATCTGGCAAAGGCCAAGGAGCTGCTTGCGAAGGCCGGATATCCGGATGGGTTCAAGACCGAGCTCGGTTACCGGACGGGCGAACCGCTCGAGGAGCAGATGGCGGTGATCCTCAAGACCGCCTTCGCAAAAGCCGGGGTCGACATCGAGCTGGTCAAGCTGCCGGCCTCCAGCCTCGTCGAGCGCTACACCAAGGGCAACATGCCGATGTTCTTCATCCGCGACATGGCGATCGTTCCGGATGCAGCCTATGTCGCGAACCTGTTCATCAACAGCCAGTCGATGGTGAACTTCTCCAAATACAAGAACGCCGATGTCGATGCCCTGATCAACAAAGCGCTGACCTCAACGGACGAAGCTAGCCGCGAGGCCGATATGAAGAAGGTTCAGGAAACCGTGGTCAAGGAAGCGCCCTGGGTCTTCCTGTTCAACCCGGGTTATCAGCTTGCGGTGAGCGCCAAGGTAAAGGGCTTTTCCTGGTACACGCCCAACAGCAACAGCTGGTATGACTTCTCCAAATAGGCAGATTGTTCCAGGCCTGCTCCCGGGCGGGCGGTGTTGCCCGTCCGGTTCTTCGTCAATTTCGACTCGGCTATTCGCGATCGTGGAGAGAAGCCTATGTTCACCTCATTCCAGCAGGCGTGGCGGCAATTGCCCCGGAGCCTCCAGATCGTCTTTTCGCGTCTGGCACTCGTCGTCCCACAGATGTTTGGCGTCCTTTTCGTCACTTTCTTCATGATCCGGCTCCTGCCCGGTGACCCGGCGGTCCTACTGCTCGGCAACATGGCCACGCCGGAAGCCGTGGAGCGGCTGCGTGATCGGCTAGGTCTGAATGACAGCATCTGGACGCAGTTCGTAACCTATTGCGCCAACGTGCTGAAGGGAGATCTCGGTATCTCGATCTTTACGTCCAATCCCGTGACCGTGGACCTGATGGAACGGGCTCCCGCCACATTGGAACTGATTTTCTATGCCATGCTCCTCACTGTGCTCATCGGCATCTCCGTTGCCGTGATTTCGGTGGTGCGCCAAGGCGGGGTGGTGGACATCGGTTCGCGCATCTACGGTCTGGCAGCGGGTGCCATTCCCGATTTCTGGATCGGCCTCATCCTGATATACGTTTTATTCACGTTGCTGGGCTGGGCTGCTGCACCATTCGGTCGGCTCGACGCCCTCTTGTCCACTCCGCCGTATGTGACCGGCTTCTACACGATCGATGCCCTTATCGCCGGTGATATCGAAGCGTTTCGCTCGGCTTTCGGACGGCTTCTGTTGCCAGTGGTGACGATTGCCCTGGTCAATGCCGGCGCTCTTATCAAGATGACCCAGAGCATCTTCGCCGGTGTCTGGAAAAGCGAGTTCGTCCGCCATGCCCGGGCCTGCGGTGTGCCGGAGCGGGTCATCGTGCGTGCAGCGCTGCGAAACAGCCTTCCGCCGATCATCACAATGATTGGGTTCCTTGTCGGCTTCCTGCTCGGCGCCGCCGTACTTGTGGAGACCATCTTCTCCTGGGGCGGTCTTGGACAATACGCAGTTCAGGCGGTCATGAGCAGTGATTATCCCGCGCTTCAGGGCTTCATTCTGGTCGCCGCAGCTTTCATCCTGATTGTCTACCTGATCGTGGATATCCTTTACGAACTTGCAGATCCGAGGATCAAGGTATGAGTTCTCTTGGTCACGCACTTCGCCGTCCAGCGGCGATCATCGGTTTCAGCCTGTTGTTCCTGCAACTGGTGCTGATTGTCTTCGCGCCGGTTCTCAGCCCTTACAGTCCGGTTGACGCCGATCCTCTGGCAGCCCTGCAGCCGCCATCGCCAATACATTGGTTCGGGACCGACATAACCGGGATGGACGTACTTTCACGTGTGATCTACGCAACGCGCATCAATCTGCTCATCAGCGTCGTTTCCGTCGCAATCGCCTTTCTGATCGGAGTACCAGTCGGACTGCTGATCGGTTTTTACCGCGGCCTTCCATCGGGTCTCGCCATGCGTCTCTTCGATTTCATCCAAGCCTTTCCGATCTTCGTGCTCGGCATGGCGCTTGTTGCTGTCATGGGACAGGAGATATGGAACGTGGCAATCGTGCTTGCGGTGCTCTTCATACCCATTTTTGCTCGACTGATCCGCGCGGAGGTGTTGTCGCTCCGCGAACGGCCCTTCGTCGCCGCCGCACGCTGCGCCGGTGCCAATGATGCGGAGATCATGTTTCGCCATCTTCTTCCCAACGCGCTGATGCCTGCAATGGTGCAGGTTTCCATCTCGATTGGCATGGCTATCCTTTTGACGGCAGGATTGTCCTTCATCGGCGCCGGCGTGCGAATGCCTGTTCCAGAATGGGGTCTTATGGTGTCGTCTGGAGCACAGCAGATGATCCTCGGCGTATGGTGGGTTTCACTGTTTCCCGGCCTTGCGATCGTGATTTCGGTGCTCTGCTTCGCGCTGCTCGGCGACGTCCTGCGCGACATGCTGGATCCGACAAAGGTCTCGAACCCGTCGCGCAGGCAGGCGGTTGCAAACGATCCGGTGACAGCGGGAGAAACCAAATGACCCAAACTGGAAACATCACCGGTACCGCACCAATTCTGAAAATCGACCAATTGACCGTGGTTGCCGATACGCCGCGTGGTCCGCATGAAATCCTGCGTGCTATCGACTTCACGCTCATGCCGAATGAAATTCTCGGAATTGTCGGCGAGACGGGGGCCGGAAAATCGGTACTGGCACGCGCGATGATCGACCTTTTGCCGGACGGCCTCCGGCGGGGCAGCGGGGAAGTCTTCGTCAACGGGCGCGTTTTGAGCCAGATGCGCGACAACGAGCGGCGCAAGCTTCGGGGCGGCGAGATCGCCTTGATCGGCACAAATGCGAAAGCGCTCCTCGATCCGGTAGAAACCGTCGGCAACCAGATCGTGCGCGTGCTGCTCAGCCATCGCAGACTCTCCAGGGCTGCCGCCTGGGATCTCGCGGTGCAGTTGCTAGCCGACGTCGGCATCGTCAATGCACAGGACCGCGCCAAAGCCTACCCGCATGAACTTTCTGGGGGTATGGCGCAGCGTGTCGTCATCGCTATGGCGCTGATTGCCGAGCCGAGGATCGTGCTGGCCGACGATGCGACCCTTGGGCTTGATGCCACCGTCTCGGTACAGGTGCTCGATATGCTGGTCGAGCGCTCACAGCGCATGGGCGTTTCCGTCGTTCTGATCACCCACGATCTTGGCATCATTGCCCATTACTGCAGTCGCGTGGCCATCATGCGCGGAGGTCGGATCGAGGAAATACGCGATACCGCCGACTTCCTGACCAAACCGCAGACCGCCTATAGCCAAGCCCTACTGGACGCCGCCAAGGCTCGCCCGGTACCCGCCTCCCACAGATCGAAGGCAGAGGCGACGCCGCTGCTGGACATCCGAAATCTCGAAAAGACGTTTGCCGGCAGCCGGCCGGGAGACGTCGTCAGGGCGGTCGATGGCGTATCGCTGTCCATCGGCCGCGGCGAGACGCTGGCGCTTGTCGGCGAGAGCGGGTCCGGCAAGACGACCATCGGCCAGTGCCTTGTGCGTCTTATTGAAGCGTCGTCCGGGCAGATCGTCTTCGACGGTGAGGATGTGACGCGATGGCCGGAAGCGCGTTTCCGACCGCTTCGCCGCCGCATTCAGATGGTTTTCCAAGAACCCTACGTTGCCCTCAACCCGCGCTGGCGCGTGCGCGATCTGGTCGGAGAGCCTCTGCGCCTGGTGGGGGAAATGCCGACGGCCGACCGACTGAAGCGAGTACATGAGGTCCTTGAACTCGTCAATCTCACTATTGGTCACGCAGACCGGTTCCCGCACGAACTGACCGCCGGAGAACAGAAGCGGGTTGGCATGGCCCGGGCGCTCGTGACCAGACCGGACTTCGTAATATTCGACGAGCCGACCACAGCGCTCGACATTCGCGTCAGAGCGCAGATCATCGATCTGGTTCGGGATTTGCAAAGCAGAATGCAGCTCTCTGCTCTCTTCATCACCCATGACCTGAATTCCGTGCGGTCGCTTGCCCACAATGTCGCGGTCATGAATAGGGGCAGGATCGTCGAGACCGGGACGATGGACGAGGTGTTTTCCTATCCGAAAGATCCCTACACCCGCAAACTTCTGGCGGCCGAACTTGCCATCGAGAAGCAGGCCGAAGCCCTCGGCGTCCTTTCGTCACCTGTTATGGGAGAAATCCATTGACCACCGGTTCGATCCTGATCACCGGAGCATCCGGCCTCATTGGCCATCAGTTGCTTGCCCGCCTGACCAAGGAAGGCCGTCGGACAATTGGCATCGATGTCGTCGCGAAGCCCGGCCATCTGCCTGTCACAATTGCCGACTTGGGCGATGTCCACCGTCTCCATGAGCTTGCGGCGCGGGAAAATGTCACTTCCGTGATCCATTGCGGCGCGGTTTCCGGGCCGATGGTAATGATCGAAAATCCCCATCGCATCATCGAAATCAACGTTGGCGGAACGGCGAACGTTCTGGAACTGGCGCGCGTTTGCCGCATGAAACGCTTCGTCTTCTGCTCCTCGACCAGCGCCTACGGGCCGACGGCCGAAGAAGATATCGGCGAGCAGGGCATTCCAGAAGATGTGTGCCTGCGCCCGTCCAGCGTCTACGCCTCGACCAAGGTAGCCTGCGAGCAGTTGCTTGCAGGCTACCGGCAGCAGCATGCGCTTGACGCCGTTGCCGTGCGACTTTGCTGGGTCTACGGCCCGGGCCGCACGACCGATTGCGTCATCCGGACGATGATCGAGGATGCGTACGCCGGCAGACCAACGCGGCTACCTTACGGCGGAGGCTTCCCCCGGCAGTTCATTCACGTCGATGATGCGGTCGACGCGCTGCTACGCGCCCATGACGCCGCCTCTTGCCCCCGTCCTGTCTATAACGCCACAGGAAGGTCCTTCCTCACCATCGGCGAAATTGCGGAGACCGTCCGCACGGTCCTGCCGCAGGCGAATATAACCGTCGATCACGGTCCTGATCCGCTCGATGATTTCCAGCACAGGTTCGATATCAGTGCGATCCAGGGGGATCTTGGTTTCGCGCCGCGCTTCAGCCTGGAGGACGGTATCCGATCCTACTCCACCTGGCTACAGAGCCGGTAAACGCACTTCACTGTACGGAGAAACCATGACGACCTTCAGCCTGGAAAACCGCACCGCACTCGTAACCGGCGGCAGCCGTGGCATTGGTGCCGCGATCGTTGCACTTTTCGCCGAACGGGGAGCACGTGTCGGCTATTGCCATTATGACGACCATACCAATGCCGAAGCCCTTTCGGCACGTCTTGCGGCCGATGGATACGCCGTGTCGCACACTGCCTGCGATGTATCGCACGCAGAGGATGTCGATGCACTTGCGCTCTGGGCCTCAGGCACGCTCGGCCATGTTGATATTCTGGTGAACTGTGCGGGAATTGCCGGCGACGTGTCGTTTGACGATATCACGATAGAGCTCTTTGACCGGATGATCGGTGTCCACCTGCGCGGCACCTTCATGGTCACGAAGAAATTTTATCCGGCGATGGTCGCGCGCGGTTGGGGCCGGATCATCAACTTCTCCTCGCAGCTCGCCTACAAGGGTGCGCCGGACCTCTCGCACTATTGTGCGGCCAAGGCCGGGATCGTCGGCTTTACGCGCGCCTTGGCGTATGAGGCGGCTCCGAAGGGGATCACCGTCAATTCCATCGCCCCGGGACCCATCGAGACCGAGATGCTCAGAGGACTGAGCGACAGCTGGCGGGCCATGAAGCAGGCGCAGCTCCCGCTCGGTCGTTTCGGCACGGTGGACGAGATTGCGCCGACCGTGTTGCTGCTCGCCTCCGAAGAAGGCGCTTATTATGTCGGCCAGACGCTGTCGCCGAATGGCGGCGATGTGATGATCTGACGCATAGATACAGGAACCGTGACCATGTTCGACCTCGTTATCCGCAATGGCCGTGTCGCCACCGCTTCCGATGTCTTCGGTGCCGATATCGGCATCCGTGACGGGCGCATTGTCCAGATTGGTGAAGGACTGGGGCCTGGCGCCGAGGAGATCGATGCAGCCAGGCGCTTGGTCCTCCCGGGCGGCATCGACAGCCATGTGCATCTGTCGCAGAATTCCGGGGACGGCATCGTCATGGCGGATGATTTCGAAAGCGGCACGCTGTCGGCGCTCTATGGTGGCAACACATGCGTCATGCCCTTCTGCCTGCAGACGAAAGGCCAGTCACTGCGCGACGCGCTGGCAGCCTATCATGCGTTGGCAGAGGGCAATTGCTTTACGGACGTGTCGTTCCACATGATCATATCCGATCCCTCGCCGAATGTTCTCGGCCAGGAGCTTCCGGCACTCGTGGCGGATGGCTACAGCTCGTTCAAGGTCTTTATGACCTATGAGGGCCTGCGCCTGAACGATGCTGAAATCATCCGGACCATGGATGTCGCCCGCCACACCGGGGCAAAGGTGATGGTTCATTGCGAAAACGAGGATGCCATCCGATACCTGATCGGGCTGCACGAAGAAGCCGGGAACGTCAGCCCGCTGGCTCATGCCACGACACGGCCGGTAGCGGTGGAGCGAGAAGCGACGCATCGCGCCCTGTCACTGGCCGAAATCGTCGATGTGCCCGTGGTCATAGTCCATGTCTCGAATGGTGCCGCCATCGATGAGATTCGCTCTGCCCGAATGCGTGGCAGGGCGGTCGTTGCCGAGACCTGCCCGCAATATTTGATGCTGACGGCGGACGACCTCAACGGGATGGATTGGGAAGGCGCGAAGTTCGTCTGCTCGCCTCCGCCACGCGACAGGAAGGAGCAGGAGGCCTGCTGGACAGGTATCCAGACCGGCGTATTCGATCTCTTCTCATCCGATCATTGTCCGTTCCGCTACAATGATCCCACCGGTAAGCTCAATCCGCAAGGGCGAAAGAGTTTCCGGCATGTGCCGAACGGGATACCTGGCGTGGAAACCCGTTTGCCTATTCTGTTTTCGGAAGGCGTGATGAAGGGGCGGATAGACCTTCAGCGCTTCGTGGCCGTGACATCAACCAACCATGCCAAGGCCTACGGGCTTACCCGCAAGGGAAGCATTGCCGTCGGAATGGATGCCGATATTGCCATCTGGGACCCGGAAATCCGGCGGGTGATCCGGCACGCCGATCTGCATGATGGCGCCGATTACAGTCCTTACGAAGGCTTGGAGCTTCGCGGATGGCCGGTCAGCGTCATTCTCGGCGGCAAGGTCATGCTGAAAGACGGTGTGCTTCTCGGGAGCAGGGGTGACGGTCGGTACCAAAAACGTCCCGTTTGAGATCAGCGCTGCGAAAGTCGGTCATGGTAGTAGTAGAATAATCCCCCGCGGGCAGCGTAATCCGACCGGAGTGAAACAAGGATCCGCGTTGGTGCATCGATCACTAAAAAAACGCACTTCGGTCTTTGATGCGGGGACATAACAAGCTGGGCTTTGCAGTTCAACTCTGCATACTGCGTTAAACGGGACGGCTTTTGTGGGATAATAAGCAGCCGCTCTTGGCAGTGATTAACTATCTCGCGGATCAGCTCGGTATCGATCCACGTATATATGATCTCTATGCACATCTGGTACAGACTCGCTTTGATCACAGCCAGCATTTTTGAACTATCTAGGTTTGCCGGCCGCCTGCAAACAGGATCGGCGTGCGGCTCTGGTCGCTGTGTTCGAAGCGGCAGTAGATGGTGATTCCGGTTTGGGAAAGAAGTGGTGACGCCCGCAGCAAGGCGAAAAGCTGTCGCGCATCTAATGGACCACCACCAGATGAGCGAACGGCGGGCGTGTAAGCCATCGGCTTTTGCCGGATGATGATCCGTTACGAAACCAGGCGCAGCGATGACCATGACCTTCGCAAGCGCTTGAAGGCGCTGGCGCATGAACGCCGCCGCTTTGGATATCGACGCCTTCATGTGCTGCTTAGGCGTGAGGGTCACCTTGTGAACCACAAGCGGCTCTTCCGGCTCTATCGGGAAGAGAAACTGACGGTGCGCAAGCGCGGCGGTCGGAAACGAGCGATAGGCACACGATCACTGATGCTGATCCCGCTTGCCGCCAATGATCGCTGGTCACTGGACTTCGTGTCGGATCAGCTCACCGATGGTCGCAGGTTCCGGGTGCTTACGGTCGTCGACGATTGCACCAGGGAGTGCTTGGGCCTCGTCGCCGATACGTCTCTTTCTGGCCTGCGGATTGCCCGTGAGCTGGACCGGATCATCGAAAGACGTGGCAAGCCGAAGATGATCGTCAGCGACAATGGTAGCGAGTTCACCAGCAACGCGATCTTGCAATGGACGGATCGGACCAAGGTGGAATGGCACTACATCGCACCGGGCAAGCCGATCCAGAACGCCTTCATCGAAAGCTTCAATGGGCGGCTGCGAGATGAGTTCCTGAATGAAACTCTCTTCTCATCAGGGACCCATGCTCGATCAGCGCTTTCAAACTGGCACTACGATTACAACGATCATCGACCACACTCTGGACTCGGTCGGATGACACCTGCCGAGTTCGCTTAGACAATCAACCCGCGACGTGATGCGGTGCTGCGCAGCCGGAATGGCTCCGCACCGCAACCCGCCGCTACCGACCCGAATACAGCAACCCAAAACCGCTGGAGCGAACTCAAAACTGGATAAAACTTGGGGGCAACGTCACGATCTTTACACTTCTTTAAAGACAGATGGGCCGAGACGGCGTATTAATTGCCCCATGAGAGCCGCCGCCGGCAATGTCAATGTCTCCCGCGCCGGTCCCGAGGCGGACCAGCTCAAGTACGGGTCCAGCAAGATTTTGGCCTAAAAGGCGAGTCAGTTCATTTCAGAGAATTCATCAGATGCATCTCCGGCTTGCGAGGTCGGACCCAGCATGTCATCTTCCCCTGTCAGCAGGTTGGGAGATAGGTCCATGGAAATGAAATGGTTGGAGGATTTCCTGTCTCTCTGCCATTACAAGAGTTTCACGCAGGCTGCCAATGACCGCAATATCACACAGTCGGCGCTCAGTCGGCGTATCCAGCAGCTGGAGCAATGGGCCGGCCTTCCGCTGGTCGATCGCTCCACCTATCCGGTACACCTCACGCCTGCCGGCGAGAGCTTCCTGCCGCGCGCTAGGAAAGCGGTCGACGCCATTTCGGCGTTGCGCGAGGAAACGCTGCAGCGCCATTCAGCACCTGACGAGATCTTGTCCTTCGCTACCATGAGTACTCTGGTGTTGACTTTCTTTCCCCTCTGGATGGAAAGGGTGGAAGCGTCCGGTGAGCCATTCCGTACGCGCTTCTCGGAAGCCTATTCGTCTTTCGCCACCAATGTTTCCAAGCTCTTGCGCAGCGAATGCGATTTCCTGCTCACCTATGCTCACGATTGTGTTCCGGCGATCCGTGAACTCGTCGACTACCCCTATCTGACGCTCGGGTCCGAACGGGTGATTGCCGTTTCCGCTGGGGACGGTGAGGGCAAACCGATCCACAAGCTCGCGCTCGATGGCGCGCCGGTGAATTACCTCGGTTATCGCGACAGTTCCTTCTTCGCCCAGGCGCTGCCTCAGGCGATTTTCGATCGAGCGTCCTTCCAGCTCAACACCGTTTATGAGAACGGAATGTCTGCCGCACTAAAGGCCATGGCAGTTGCCGGACACGGCGTCGCGTGGGTTCCCGAGAGCCTAGCGGTGGCCGAGATGAAGAATGGGCAGCTGGTTAGGGCGGCAGATCCCACGTTCGACATGATCGTAGAAATCCGCCTTTACCGCTCCTTTCGCCTGCGATGCAAAAGCGCCGGCCGGTTCTGGAAGCGCGCCGAGGAGGTCGGCACGCTCACGGACCGCGTCGCTCTTTCTGCTTGATCTTCACGCAGCCTTCGCTGGCGGAGAGAACAGGCCTTCGAGAAAGCGAAGATCCGCCTTTTCATCGAGTCGCTCAAGGCCAGCGGAAATCGCCTCAGCTTCAGGTGCGCCGTCGAGGCAATCGGCAAATTTCGCCTGGCGATCCTCCTGTGAGAATGGATTTGCCAAGCCGCCCCGCGCAGCCTGACGCTCAGTCTCCAGTACGCGTCCATCAGCCAGTGTGACCTTGAGCCTGTGCGGCAGCTGGTAGGTTTTCGCTTCTGCCTCCTCGGCCGCGCTGTAATGGGTCATGCCAATCTTCGCGAGCAACGGATCGGCAGCGAAGACGTCGACTGCGGCCGGGGTGAAATCGGACAGAGACAGGGTTTTATTTCGTAGCGCCAGTGCGAGGCAATATTGCATGGAAAACCGCGCCTGCATCTCGTTCTTCGGTTCGGGATAGGCAAGATTGCGATAGTTGGCGATGCCGACATGGCAGTGCGCGGATACGATTGCATCCGGATCGATGTCCGTTTCGCGCGTGAGGTCCAGCGCCGCATCGACGATGAGGTGGGTAGAGCCGCAGCAGGGATGCAGCTTCGGCATGACCCCGACTGTCTCGATCGTATGTTCGCGCGTCGCCGCGATGTCCGCAACGTCATAGCCTACGGGCCGTGCGCCGCCGAACATTTCTACAAAGCCTTGCTCGCCCTCTAGGATATCAAGTCGCCCGTGCATGCCTTCGGCCGCCAATAGGGCCGCTTCCACCGCGTTGCGTGCGGCCATGCCCGCGTGGAAGGGTTTTACCGGCGTGCCGAATTGGCCCTTGGTGCCGGACGCCATGCTGGCACCGAGCGACAATGCGCGGGCGATGCCCGCCAAATCGAGACCGATCAGTTTCGCCACACCTGCGGCCGTGCCGATACTACCGACGGTGGAGGTGCCGTGCCAGCCTGCAGTATAATGCGAACCTGCGACGCCGCTACCGACAAAGGCCTGCGCCTGCAGCCCCACGAGATAGGCATCGACCAATGCGCGCCCGCTCGCGCCGACGCGATCGGCAACCGCAAGCAGGGCCGGCACGATGACCGCCGACGCATGGCTCATCCCCGGGCGAAAATTGTCGTCATAGTCCAGCGCGTGAGCCGCTGTGCCATTGACCAACGCGGCGAAGGACGGAGACTGCCGGCCACCGGTGACGAGCGCTGCTTCTCCGGTGAGTTGCCAGCCTAAAGCGCGAGCGACGGCAACCGTGCTCTTGTCGTTGCGGCCGGCATAAAGGCAGGCGATCGTATCGGTGATCGCTTCCCGAGCTAAGCGGCGAGCGGTGTTGCTGGGGGCGGGCGGAGCGGCGCACCAGGCGGCGATGGTTTCGATGACGGTCATGATCAAAGGCCTCTTGTCTGCTTTTGGCAATGCACTTTCTGGCGGTCCCGACAGACACGGTTCGTAGAAAACTGAGTTTGATGAGATCAACCATCAGGACGTGTCATCGAGCGCGGCAAGCAGCAGGCGCAGCAGCCTTCCCATTTTGAAGCGGTTGACTTCGCGGCAGGCAATCCCCGTATCGACGCGGTGGACGACAACCATGTCCAGCGCCGGGATGACGATGCAGTAGTGCCCACCGGCACCCATGGCGGCGTAACTGCCCTTCGGGGTTATGGCGCCGGGCAGGAACACGCCGTCCCGTTCCAGCCACCACATGTAACCGTAGCCGCCGTGGGTGCCCGCGTCGGAATAGGGCATGACGCATTCCTGCGCCCAGCCCGTCGGCAGGATATGCACACCGTTCCAGATTCCCTGCTGCAGGAAGAGTTGCCCGAAGCGGGCAAGATCCCGGCTCGACATCCGGAACGGATAGGCGCGGTGGTGGCTGATATCGAAGCTCTCGTGCCATCCATCCGGCGTTTCGCCCTCAAGTGCAAAATCCTCCATGCCGATTGGCCCGGCGATGCGGCGCGCAAAAGCGTGATGCACCGTTTCACCGGTCACATTTTCGAAGATCGTGCCGAGCGCATTGAAATCCCAGTTGTTGTAACACCAGAAGGTGCCGGGCGCATGCGAATGACGCTTTTCCTTGATCCGCTGCATCCATGGGGTTTCGTAGCCCGCCGGATGGTAGATGCCCGACCGGGCCGTCAGGAGATCATAGATGGTCGCCTGCCTTTCGATGGTGCTCAGCCCTTGGTAGTCGTCGATACTGAGACTTTCCAGCGTGGCCGAGAGGTCGATCCTCCCTTCCTCAACCTCAAAGCCGATCAAAGCCGCGAGGAAGCTCTTGCGCATGGAGTGGCAGAGAAACTTCTTTTCTGCGTCACCGATCGACAGCACCACCTTGCCGTGGCGGACGACGAGCAGCATATCGGTTGCCTGCGATGCCACGCAGGCGCGCACCGCTTTCAGCCGCTCCTCGCGAAACGCGGCATCGGTCGCAGTGGCTTTCCCTTGCCGATCGTGAACCGGATGCGAGTTAGAGGAGCCCTTGGTCACGCCACCACCTCGGCATCGCGGGCAACGGCCTCGATGCTGGCTTGCAGGAACTCCCGGGTATAATCCTCCTTCGCTTCGGATTTGCGAATCTGTCCAGCCGTCAGTTCCTCGATGATACGCCCCTTGTGCATCATGCCAGCCCGCTCGCAGATATGGGCGATGACCGCGAGGTCATGGCTGACCATCAGATAGGTCAAGTTCCGCTCGGACCTCAGGCGTTTGAGAAGATTGAGTATTTCGGCCTGGACGGAGACGTCGAGCGCAGAGGTGGGCTCGTCGAGCAGCAGAATATCCGGTTCGATGATCAGAGCCCGGGCGATCGCCACGCGCTGGCGCTGGCCGCCCGACAATTCATGCGGATAACGGTAGCGGAAGGACGCACCGAGGCCGACGGCGTCGAGCGTCTCCGCAATGCGTTCGGATTGCCGGTCGAAGCCATGGATCTTCAGCGGCTCGGACAGGACCTTTTCGACGATCTTGCGCGGATGGAGCGAGCCGAAGGGATCTTGAAACACCATCTGCACCCGGCGGAAAAAACCTTTGTCGCGCTTCTTCGGGAGTTCGCGCTCGTTGAGCGTCAGTGCGCCATCGTACTCTACGTTGAGACCGGAAAGCGCCCGCAAGATGGTGGATTTTCCGCAACCTGATTCCCCGATCAAGCCGTAGGCTTCCCCCTTGCCGATGCGGAACGACACGTCGTCCACCACGTGATTGCGGGCGTGCTGCGGGCCGAAGCTGATGGAGAGGCCAATTGCCTCAATGAGGGGTCGGCTCGGTTTCATACGAGAACTCCGTTGCGATAGACGGGACCATCGAGCCAGGACGGATCGCGTACCGGCACTTTCAGTTCATCGGTTTCGGCGTCGAGACGCGGCAGGCTCTGCAGCAGCGCCTGGGTGTAGGGATGCTGCGCCTTGCGCAGGTCCCTGGCCGGCAAGTCCTCCATGATCCGGCCGGCATACATGACCAGCACACGGTCGCAGAAGCCGGCGACGAGATTGAGATCGTGGCTGATGAACATCAGGCCTGTGCCACGCCGCGTCACCAGTTCGTCGAGAATGGTCAGCACCTGGCGGCGCACCGTCACGTCGAGCGCTGAGGTTGGTTCGTCGGCGATGATCAGGTCAGGCTCGGGGATCAGCATCATGGCGATCATGATGCGCTGGCCCATGCCCCCGGAAACTTCGTGCGGAAACAGTTTGAAGACGCGCTCGGGATCGCGGATTTGAACCGATTCCAGCATAGCGAGCGCCTTCACCCGCGCCTCCGCCTTCGGCGATCTGTGATGCAGGCGGTAAGCCTCGACGATCTGCTGGCCGATGCGCATCAACGGGTTCAACGAATATTTCGGATCTTGAAGGATCATCGAGATGCGGTTGCCGCGGATTTTTCGCATGTCCTTTTCGCTTGCCGCGAGAAGGTCGATATCCTTGAAGCGCATGTGGCCCGCGCTGATTGTTGCCACTTTCGGCGTCAGTTTGAGGAGTGCACGGCCCGTCTGCGACTTGCCCGAACCGGATTCTCCGACGATGCCGACTTTCTCTCGGCCGATGGTGAATGACACGCCCCGTACGGCATCGAATGTGCGTTGCGGTGTTTCGAAGCGGATCGTCAGATCCTTGACGTCGATGAGCGGCTTATCCATGTCTGGGATCCAGTATGTCGCGCAGGCCATCACCTAACAGATTGAAGGCGAGGCTGGTGAGCAGGATAGCGATTCCGGGGATCGCGGCGATCCACCAGCTGGTCATGACGAATTCGCGGCCGGAAGACAGCATCGTGCCCCATTCCGGGCTGGGCGGCTGAGCGCCGAGACCGAGAAAACCGAGACCGGCGGCGGTGAGAATGATCGCGGCCATGTTGAGTGTGACGCGCACGACGACGGAGGGAATACACATCGGCATGATGTGGCCGAAGATGATGCGCAGGCTCGAGGCGCCCTGCAGGCGTATGGCGGCGATGTAGTCCGACTTGCGGATAGTCAGCGTTTCGGCGCGCGCAAGCCGCGCGATCGGCGGCCAGGAGGCGAGCGAGATGGCGATGATCGCATTTTCGATGCCCGGTCCGAGCGCCGCGACGAAAGCCAGCGCGAGGATAAGGTTCGGGAAGGCAAGGAACACGTCGACGATGCGCATCAGCACGGTATCGACCCAGCCGCCGAGATAGCCCGCCGTCGTGCCGACGATGAGGCCGATCGGCGCCACGATGACCGTCGTCAGAAGCGCGATGTAAAGGGTGATCCGGGCCCCGAAAAGAAGACGGCTGTAGACGTCCCGGCCGAGTTCGTCAGTGCCCAGCCAGTGCTCCGTGGACGGCGCGAGAAGACGGGCCGCGAGGTTTTGCTCGAAGATGTCGTGGGTTGCGAGGAGTGGCGCGAAAAGTGCCGCCAAAAGCAGTATGACGATAACGCACAATCCGAAAAGTGCTGAACCGTTGGCGCGTAAGCGTCGCCATTGCAGCCAGAATTGCTGCATGCGGGCATGGAAGGGCGAGGTAGGCACCGGCGCGCGCAGCCACGCGCCAAGCCCGCTTCGGGCGTTGGCGGCAGGAAGGGGCGGAGAGATGATGGCTTTTTCTCTCATGTGGCCTCAGCGGGTTCTGGGGTCGAAGACGCGATAGAGAAGATCGCAGATCAAGTTGAGGGTGACGAAAATGACGCCGACCAGGAGCGAGCAGCCCACGACCGCATTCATGTCACCAACGAGCAGGGCATTGGTGAGGTAACGGCCGAAACCGGGCCACGCGAACACCGTCTCGGTTAGCACAGCGCCTTCGAGAAGGAAGGCATAGGAGAGCGCCACCACAGTCATGACCTGCACGGCGACATTGCGGAAGGCGTGGATCCATACGGTGCGCGCCCAGGACAGGCCTTTTACGCGAGCGGTGACGATATATTCCTGTGACAGCTGCTCGATCATGAAAGAGCGTGTCATGCGGCTGATATAGGCAAGCGCACCGAAGCCGAGGATCGAGGCGGGGAGGATGATGTGGCCAAAGACGTTGCGAAAGACTTCCCAGTTGCCGACGATGGCCGTGTCGATCAGGTAGAAGCCGGTGATCGGTTCGATATCGAATTCATAGATGAAATCGATGCGTCCCGGCCCGCCGATCCAGCCGAGCGTGGCGTAAAACAGCACCAGCCCCATCAGGCCGAGCCAGAAGTTTGGCGCCGAATAACCGATCAGCCCGGTGAAACGGATAGCGTTATCAAGCCAGGAATTGCGATACATGGCCGAGAGTACGCCGGCTGGAATGCCAAGCCCGGTGCCGATGATGATCGACAGTGTGGCAAGCTCGATCGTCGCCGGGAAAACGCGGGCGATATCGTCGATAACAGGCTTGCCGGTCGTCAGCGCATTGCCGAAATCGAGCGACAGGATGCCCTTCACATAAACGCCAAACTGATACCAGAGCGGCTTGTCCATGCCGAGCGCCACGCGCATCTGCTCGTAAGCCTGTTGCGTGGCGTTATCGCCGAGAATGGAGGCGACGGGATCGATCGGCAGCATTCTGCCGATGAAGAAGGTCAATGCCGCAAGCCCGAACAGGGTGACGAAGATCGGCAGCAGCGTCTTGCTGAGAATGGTCAGCAAGACGAAAACCGGATTGGGCTTCATCCTGTTCCCCGCATCGCTGCTGGGATCCGAGTGGGTGAGGTCCGCCATGATCGGGCCGCCTACTTGGATGCCAGGTCGTAATAGACACGGAAACCGTTCCAGGTCCAATTCTGAACCTTATCGCTCATGCCGAGAATGTTATACATCTGGAACATGATGGCCATCGGGCCGGTCTCCATGACGTCCTTCTGCAGAGAAGCATACATTTCGTTGCGCTTGGCGGGATCGCTTTCCAGTAGCGCCGCCTGAACGCGCTTGTTGTAATCCTCATTCTGGAATGCTGCGCGCCAGGATGGATACTGTGTCAGCTTGGCTTCCGGGCGGTTGTCCGGATTGAAGACAAGACGCGATGCATTGCCATGCGCATCCGGAACGCCCGTCTGCCATGCCTGCATGCCAGTCTGGAACTCACGACCACGAATGCGGGCGAACAACTGGGCATTGGCCATGCGCTCGATATTCAGTTTCACGCCGATCTTGGCGGCATTGGCCTGAACACTCTGGGCGATCGGTGCCGAATGCGGCAGGGTGCCGATCAGAACGCTAGCTTCGAAACCATTCGGATAACCGCCCTCGACCAATAGTGCCTTGGCCTTTTCGATATCGAGCTTGAAGGGCTGGCCTTCCTGGGCATCGAGAGCGCCAACGGCACCGAGCTGTGCGAAGCTTGCACGTGGTACGCCGAGATAGGTCATGACCGATTTGCCCAGACCGTCGTAATCAATGAGGTAGCGCATGGCGAGGCGCACCTTTTCGTTCTTGAAGATCGGGTCGTTAGCGTTAAAGGTCCAGAAGAATAGCTGCGGTTTGAGCACGCGTTCGACCTTGAGGCCCGGCTTGCCGTCGAGATCGGCCAGATCGTCCGGCGACAGGTCGCGGGCGATATCGACGTCGCCCTGTTGCAGCAGAAGGCGCTGCGTGCCCGGCTCGGCGACGTGGCGGATCAGCACGCGTTTCAGCTTCGGTGCTTCACCATAATAATCGTCGTTGGCCTGCAGAACGATGGACTCGCCGGCATTCCACTGGACGAGCTTGTAGGGGCCGACGCAGGCTGTGTTGGTCGCCAGGTATTTGTTGCCCATATCTCCGTTGACTTCCTTCGAGGTCAACGTCTTCTGGTCGAGGATGGCCGACACCCGGTTGGCGCCAATCGCCTGCAGGATCAGATTTGTCGGATAGGGCTTGTCCAGCTTCATCACCAGTGTGTTGTCGTCCGGCGCGGTGATGAGATCCGCGACGTTTTCCTTGTTAAAACCGTATTCGGTCATCGCCGCGGCATTGCCGAAGCCGAGCCTGATGACGCGCTGCATCGACCAGGCCAATTCCTTGGCGGTGGCGGCTTCACCAGTCGGGAATTTCATCCCCTCGTTCAAATGGAATGTGATCTGCTTGCGATCCTCGGAAACATCCCAGCTTTTGGCCAGCAGCGGCACGACCTTGGATTCGTCATTCGGATCGAAATCCACCAGTGAATCGCAGGTGTTCTGCAAGAGTTCGTTGGTAACGACTTCGCCGACCTGGGCCGGATCGAAAGTGCTGATAGCATCGATGTTCCACGCCATGACCAGCGCCGATGACGGCGTGGCCGCCTGCGCCGGCAAGGCGATGGAGGAAAGAAGGGCGGTCGCGGCAGCGATTGCCTTCTTATGATCGGAAAAATGTTTCGTCATCATGCTTTCAGTTCCCCTTGTTTTTAGATCTTGAACGCTGATTTTGGGCCGGGGGGCCTTTTGGCGCCCCCGGTTATTTCGTCTCACGCGGCCTCCTTCGGGCGCGGTTGCAGCGGTGGCTGCACATCGGCCGGGATCGGGCAAACGTAGGCGGTCTTGCCTAAGCGCGCCTGATGGTCGGCCTTGGCGGCGGCCAGGAGATCGGCGTCTTCCAGAAGGTCGATCGCCGTGCCGGCCATCATCTTTGCGGCATGGGTCATGCCCTTGTGGGCGGCGGGCGTCTTGCCCTGCGCCGTGACCTGCCAGGAATGTCCCGGCGTACCGATCGCGATCGTTGCGGCATGCGCCTGCACGGTTGGCATCAGCCAGCTGACGTCACCGACATCGGTGGAGCCGATCATCGGTTCGCCATGAACGTCGAGCGGAACGATGAAATCACAAAGTGGCGTATCTTCGCGGCGCGGCAGGCCGGTGCGCTGATAGGCGTTGTCGATGTCCTCGTCGCTCAGCGTCGCCTGGATCTTTGCGGCAAACGCCTTGTCCTCGGCATCGAAGGGGACCGGGCCGAGACGCTCCAGATTGCGCTGCATCGCCTCTTCCAGCGGTCTGTTGGCAAGCAGATTGGAGACGGCGCTCATGATCGAGATTTCGACAGTGGTGCCGGTCATCATGGCGGCACCGAGCGCCACCTGCTTGACGCGCTCGTTGAGGTCCAGCATGCCCTTCAGGTCACGCGAGCGGATAGCATAACGCACGGCCGACTTTGCCTGCACGACGTTGGGCGCGATGCCGCCGGAATCCAGCATGGCATAGTGGATGCGGCTGGAGTCCGGCACGTGCTCGCGCAGATAGTTGACGCCGACATTCATCAGTTCGACGGCATCGAGCGCGGAGCGGCCGAGATGTGGGGCGGCGGCAGCATGCGAGGCGCGACCGGTGAACTTGAAATCCATGCGAGTATTGGCGAGCGACTGCGCACGGGCGACTTCCGTGAAAGCGCTCGGATGCCAGGTGATCGCCGCATCAACGCCGTCAAAGGCGCCTTCGCGGGCCATGAAGGATTTTGCCGCGCCGCCCTCTTCGGCTGGGCAGCCGTAATAGCGCACGCGGCCCGGCTTGCCGGTTTTTTCCAACCAGTCCTTGATCGCGGTCGCAGCAAGCATCGCGGCGGAACCGAGCAGGTTGTGACCGCAGCCATGGCCGTTGCCGTTGCCGGGCATCGGCTTCGGCTCGGCAATCCCCGCTTCCTGACTCAGCCCCGGCAGCGCGTCATATTCGCCGAGGATAGCGATGATCGGCCCGCCTTGGCCGGCTTCACCCATGACGGCCGTCGGAATGCCCGCTACGTTATCGGTGACGCGAAACCCCTGCTGGCGCAGCATCGCCGCATGTTCGGCTACCGAGGCATACTCGGTGTAGGCGATTTCCGGCATGCCCCAGACGCGGTCGCTCAGGGCTTCGAACTCCGTCCTGTGCTCATCGACGAGATCCCAGATCGGCTCACTGTTCTGCATGTCAACACTCTCCAATACGACTTGCTGTCAAAGATGTTTTCCGAGGAAGCGGGCAAAGGTGAGGAACACCTTCAAGCGGTTTTCGAACCGGGCGAACCCATGCCCCTCATGGTCGATTCGCAGATACTCACAGTCGTGGCCGAGGCCGCTCAGGCAGGAATAGACGTCCTCGCTCTGGCCCATCGGTACGCGCGGATCGCGGTTGGCGTGGACGATGAGAAGAGGTGCCTTCATGCGGGAAATCCGGTTGATCGGCGAAAACCGCTCCAATGCCTCGCGCATCGCTGTCGGATCGCCATACTCGGCAGCACGCTGCTGACGCCCCCAGGGGCCGGTGGCAATAAGATGGGTGAGGAAATTGCCGACACCGTAGAAATCGACGCCGAGCGACCAGAGTTCGGGATCCTCCGTCAGCGCGGACAGAACCATGAAGCCTCCATAAGAGCGACCGAACACGCCGATACGGTTGGTGTTCACGTCATCGCGGGCGCCCACCGCCAGCCGGATCGCCTTCAGGTCGGCGACCGAATTCATCCGCTTCTCGCGATCGTCGAGCTCATGGAATGTCCGGCCATAGCCGGTGCTGCCGCGCACATTGGGCGCCACGACCATAACTCCCTGGCTCAGCAGGAACTGCACGTCAGCGCGAAAATCCGGCCGCCACTGCATTTCGGGTCCGCCGTGTACGATGAAAAGTACGGGGTAGCCATCGGTCGGCGGCGGCGTTTTCGGTGTGTAGACGCAGGCCGGTATGCCGAGGCCGTCGAAGCTCTCGAAACGCTCGATGACCGGATCGACAAAGCTCGACATATCGAGCCCTCTCGCATCCACGCCCACCAGTTCCTCGAAATGACCGACTCCAAGATCGAGCCTCCAGATTGTCGGCGGTCTCGATGCGCTCTCCAGCGGAAAAATCAGGGAGCTGCCATCTGGCGTGAAGGCGATCGAGCCGATCACGCCGGATGGTTGCTCCTCGAAAGAGATGAGGCCGCTGCCATCGCGATCGACGATGCCGATACGGCTCCAGCCATCTTCGTTTGCGAGAAACGCGATGCGGGTCTGATCGGGAGATAGCGCGAGCGCCTCGATATTGCGGTTGGGAAGCTCCACCACCGGCGCGGCGCTGCCGCCCTCAGCCGCAAACCGGCTGATTGCCATGAAGTCGCTGTCCTGGTCGCAGACGGTCACACCGCCGCTGCCATCCTTGAAAAGTCGGGCGGCAAGATAACGCGCCTTGCCCTCATGCGGCATCAGAGGGGTGAGGGCACTTTTGTCGATATCGAGACGGTAGATGTCCTGGTCGTTGCCTGAGCGGACAGATTCCCGCACTAGAAGCGATTGACCGTCCGGGGAAAAGGCCATCACTTCGCGCATGCCACGACCGCTGAACACGGTTGAGACCTCGCCGGTGGCTATGTCCATGACTTGCACATCCATGTCATGGGGCGATCGGGCGTTCGAAGCGTAAGCTATGCGCTTGCCATCCGGCGACCATGCACCCCACAGATGCACGACGGTCGGCGCTTTTGTCAGTGGCAGGGGCGCGGAGTCGAGATCCGGTAGCAACCATAGTTGATGGCGTTCGTCGCCGCCGCAATCCATGGTGAAGAGAATTCCGGCTCCTTTAGGGTTGAAAGCGAAAGCGCCGACCGGCTCCGGCATGCGCGTCAGCTGTCGCGCTGTCCCGACATTCTCCGTCAGGGGCCTGACAAAAAGCTGGTTGAAGCCGGTCTCGTCGGAGAGGTAGGCAAGCCATGCACCGTCGGGCGAAACCGCAGGCGTCTTGACGGCGCGAACTTCCAAAAATGGATTTATGGCTGCGGCTGTAAACATCTTCGCTGTCATGCGCCATGCTCCATCACAGCCCGCTCGGTGGGATGCAGCTGATGGCGAAGCCTCTCACCCGCAGCGACCAGCTCCTCGAACATTGCGCCCTTGGTGGATTGGTGATTTGCTTCCGTGACGATCGTGAAGCCTGCTTCGGGCCATGCCCGGTGCAGCCGCCAGGCCGACAGCATCGGCGTGACTGTATCATAGCGACCGTTGACGATCTGGCAGGGCAGGTGGCGTATCCGATCGACACCGGCGAGCAGCTGGCCAGGCGCCAGAAATGCGCCGTTCATGCAGTAGTGCGTAAACAGCCGTGCCACCGAAAGCGCTGACTTGGGATCCAGCAACGTTGCCACATGGGCGGGGTCGGGAAGAAATGTCTGGGTCTTGGCGGAGAATTCCCGCAAACTCAGTGCCGCGGCCACTTCCGTCTGCGCGTTACCGCATGTCAGTCTGCGATAATAGGCAGACAGAAGATCATGGCGCTCCGCCTCGGGAATGAAGGCTGCGAACTCTTCCCAGTGATCCGGAAAGATTGCGCGCATGCCGTTGAACCACCAGTCGATGTCGTCCGGCCCCGCCAGGAAGATGCCGTGAAGGCGAAAGCCGAAGCAGCGCTCGGGATGCGCCTGCCCATAGGCGAGTGCCAGACAACTGCCCCAGGACCCGCCGGCAACAAGCCAGCGATCGATGTCGAAATAATTGCGGATGGATTCGATGTCGGCGATCAGTGCCGAGGTCGTGTTGCCCTCAATGCTCGCATGTGGCGTGGACTTGCCCGCGCCACGCTGGTCGAACGTGATGACGCGGAATGCAGAGAGATCAAAACTTTCGATCTGTCCGCGGGATATGCCGGCTCCGGGCCCGCCATGAAGCAGGATGACCGGGATCCCTGTGTGGGCTCCGTAATCCTCGACATTCAGAACATGGCCGCCCCCCACGTCAAACTCGAAAATACGCTTTTTGCTGTCACCGTCTGTCATCATAGAAGGCCAATCACGACAAGCAGAAATGTGCGCATTTCTGCTTAAATTGTAGTCGGAGTTATATTTTGGGCATCATGGGCGAGAAGGTGCGCGAGCGTCCAATGCAAAATTGAAATCGCCCATTCCGCTTTGGAATAGTTTGGGATCTTAGCTGGAGAGCGGGTTCGAACGCAGTGTGGTCGGGCCCGACGTCGTCGAGATTCGATGTCTCCCTGCCAAAACAGGTCCGCGTTGGAGTGTTGATCGCCCAGTAACACTGATCGGTTTCGTTTGAATTAAGCGATCGGGAATTTCAATCGTTTTGGCCAACCATAGCGGTGTCGATGGTCCGAATCCATTCAACAGCGATGACCAGACGTAATTACCCGACCGTCGGGATACGATGTCTCACAGGTCGTTCATCAGCAATGTCTTTGATTGACGTCAGCCCAAGCAAGCCAATGTTGCGGTGAAGTTCATCATGCAAGATTGCGGCCGCTTTTGCCACGCCCGCCATACCACCAACAGTGGCAGCATAGAGGAACGGTCTCCCAACGAAAACAAACTGTGCGCCCAAGGCCAGGGCCTTTACGATGTCGGTGCCTCGCCTAATGCCCCCATCCAACATGACGGGAACGGCGTCGCCGATACTCGAGACAATACCGGGCAACGCGGTAAGTGGAGCTATTGCTCCGTCGAGTTGACGTCCGCCGTGATTCGAAACAATGATGCCATCAACCCCGTTCTCTACTGCGATCTTGGCGTCCTCGGGGTGTAGAATACCTTTGATGACGAGGTTGCCAGTCCACCTTTCGCGGATTCTGGCGACGTGGCTCCAGTCCAGGTGATCCTTCTTTCCGAAATCGCGCATCACGTTCGAGGCGATGATCGGAGCGCCGCGTGTGGCAAAGGAGTTCTCAAAATGCGGTATACCGTGGTTGATGATCGTCCGCATGAAGGTTGCGACCGTCCACTTGGGGTGAGTGAGCCCTTGCCAGGCGAGACGTAAGCTGGGGCGCAACGGGGTCGAGAAGCCCGCTCGGACGTTGTTTTCGCGGTTAGCCAGCACTGCCGTATCGACGGTGAGGACCAATGTCTTGAAACCCGCTCTCGCAACGCGTTCGATGAGAGCGTCGATTTTCTCAGGCTCACCCGGCAGATAGGCCTGAAACCAGGAGCGGGGTGCGGCCGTGGCAACGTCCTCAAGCCGGATCAACGAAGACCCGCTCATGATCATTGGAATGCCTGAGGCCTGCGCCGCCTCGGCTAGGACGAGATCACCACGGTAGGCCATCAGGGCGCTGATGCCCATCGGTGCGATACCGAAAGGTGCTGTCCACTCTTCTCCAAACAGCTTAGCCGCCGTGGTGCGGGCCGAGACGTTTCTTAGAACACGCGGCGCAAAGCCTATCGCCTTGAATGCCTCCTCATTCATCCGACGTGAGGCGTTCGTTTCACTTCCGCCCGCGATATAGCCGAACAAAGGCGCAGGGAGGTGGCGCCTCGCCAGCGCTTCAAAATCATCAAGCGAAAGGACGCTGTCCAAACGTCGTGCAGATTTTGCCGCGAAGATGGGGGATGTCATCTGCCATATCCAAGCTATTGACCGAGCAAGAAGCGCCGGAACACTGCCGAAAGTAGAAGGGCGCCGCGTGGCGCCCCAAGTTTTAGTCTTCGCTCGCCTCGAACGCAGCTTTCCTGTTTTTGCGAATGGTCGGCAAAATCAAAGTCAGCAACATGAGGGCCGTCAGTGCCAGAAGGACGGCGCTTATCGGTCGCTCGAAGAACACCAGCCAGTCACCCTGCGAAAGCAGCATGGCGCGTCGCAGGTTCGTCTCCAGCAATGGACCGAGAACAAACCCGAGAAGGAGCGGGCCTGGTTCGCATTTCGCCTTACGCAGAACGTAACCCAGAACACCAAACAGGATGACCAGGGCGACATCGAAACCACGGTTGCTGACGCTGTAGACACCTACGCAGCAGAACAACAGGATGGCCGGGTACATGATGCGGTAAGGGATTTGCAGCAACTTTACCCAGAGCCCGATCAACGGAAGGTTGATCACGAGGAGCATCGCATTACCGATCCACATTGACGCCACCAGCCCCCAGAACAGGCCGGGCTGGTTCTGGATGACGGATGGTCCGGGCGTGATGCCGTGGATCGTCATCGCACCAAGCATCATGGCCATGATGGAGTTGGAGGGAATGCCGAGAGTCAGGAGCGGAATGAAGGACGATTGCGCACCGGCATTGTTCGCGGCTTCCGGTCCAGCCACACCGGCGATAGCGCCGTGACCGAACTTTTCCGGCGTCTTGGACATGCGCTTCTCGACGGAATAGGCGCTGAACGCGCTTAAGGTTGCTCCGCCGCCAGGCAGAACGCCCAGAATGGTGCCGACGCCTGTGCCGCGCAGGACCGCGCCCCAGCTTTCCTTGAATTCTTCACGCGTCGGCCATAGGCGACCGATCTTGCTCTGTAGAACGCCGCGGACCTCCTTCGACTCGAGATTGGTTGCGATCTCCGCAATCCCGAAAAGACCAACAGCGATGACGACGAACTCGATGCCGTCATAAAGATCCGTCGATCCGAAGGTCATGCGGGCCGAACCGCTGTTGACGTCGATGCCAACCATGCCGAGCACAAGGCCAAGGCAAACCATACCGATTGCCTTGACCACGGAGCCATGCGCCAAGATCGTCGCTGCCAACAAACCGAAGATGCAGAGCGATACGTATTCTGCGGGCCCGAAGGAAAGAGCGAAGGACGAAAGCGTCGGACCTGCGACCGCCAGCGCAATCGTGGAAACAGTGCCCGCGAAGAATGAACCTAACGCCGCAATCGCCAATGCCGCGCCGGCCCGACCTTTTCGAGCCATCTGGTATCCGTCGATCGCCGTGACGACAGCCGAAGCTTCACCGGGAAGGTTCACCAGGATCGCCGTTGTGGAGCCACCATATTGCGCGCCATAAAAAATGCCGGCCAGCATGATCAGCGCGCCGAGTGGCGGCAGGAAGAATGTGACGGGTAAGAGAATTGCAACGGTCGCGGTCGGGCCAATGCCAGGCAAAACGCCGATCAAGGTGCCAAGAAGCGCCCCGATGAAGCAAAACATCAAATTTGTCGGTGTCAATGCTTCGGAGAAGCCAAGCATCAAGACGTCGAGAAATGCCATCGAAGTAATCCGATCAGGTCAGGATGGCGATCACAGAGGCCAAATGGGCATCTGGACGCCGAGTCCGTAGATAAAGAGAAGCGCGCCGAGCGTGGTCAGGATCGCGGTCGAGATGAAGATTTCTCGCCATCTCGATTCCGGGTCAGCGAGACTTCCAACGACAAGAAGCCAGATTGTCGCAACAACGAAGCCAAGGCTTTCTGCGGCGAAAGCAAATCCAGCAATGCCGATGACCAGAATGATCAAGGGCTTTGGATTGACGGCATCAAGGGCTTCGTAAGGTTTGGTCAAAGCTTTGATCAGCACAACGGCCCCGATCAAAGCAATGATGACGCAAAGCGACCTTGGCAGGAAGCCCGGCCCCATCATCGCCGGCGTGCCGAATGACAGGTCACGCCCGGCCCAAAGGCCAAGCGCTCCCAGAAAGATCATGACACAACCAGCAAGAATATCGGGAAAGTCCCGGGTCTTGGTTGCAGATTTCATGTTCATTGCTGCACCCACGGCGTCTTGTTCCAGATTTCCTGGAAGCGGGCGAGGCGGTTTGGCATTTCCTTTTCCCAATCGGGACCACTAAGATACGCCAGTGGCAACGCCATTTGCTTGGCCTGTTTCTGGAAGTCGGGATTGTCGAGCGTCGCCTTGACAGCTGCTGCAAAGCGATCGGCAATCTCGGCAGGCACTTCGCGGGGTGCGGCAATACCGCGCTCCGAAGTCATCTCTACGTTGAAGCCAGACTCGATGGCAGTGGGTACGTCTGGGAGCTGCGGCGACCGCTCTTTGCCGAAGGTGTTGATCATCCTGAGACCGGATGTGTCGTTGCCGGCAAATTCACTGACGTTCAGGCCGCCGCCATTGACCTGAGAGCCCAGGATTGCCGTGCGCGTTTCGCCCGCGCCATTGAACGGAATATGCGTGATCGTCGTGCCGGACTCGGCGCCGAGAATGATGATCGCCAGATGGTCATCGGTGCCGATACCCGAGGAGCCGTAGGATACGGCACCGGGCTTTGCCTTCGCCGCAGCCACGAAATCAGCAAGCGTTTTGATCTCAGAGTTCGCTGGCACAACGATTGCGGCCGGATCATCAACGATGCGCGCCACCGGCTTTATCGTCTTGGGATCGTATCCGAGCTTCCTCTGAACCTGCATGGAGAGAAAACCCGGCGTATTGATGAACGAGAAGGTGTATCCGTCAGGCTTTGCCTTTGCCAGCGCCGTGTAGGCGATTTCGCCGGATGCACCTGGGCGGTTCTCGATGACGATGTCGGCCCCGAGCTCCTTTTCGAGGAAGGGCTGCATCGCGCGTGCCATGACATCGGTGCTGCCACCGGGTGCAAAAGCAACGATCATCTGGATCGGACGATCCTTGGGCCACTCGGCATGAGCAAATTGGGCGGATGCGGTGAGAGCCGCGACCGCGAGCGAGAGAGCGAAAACGTTTCTTTTCAAATCCAATCCTCCTTTGGATGGTGGCCGTCAAACGGTGCGAAGACGTCACTGCCAGGGCAGACGCTTGGCGGCCGTAGAATGCTGCTGTGGTAATTGTGGATGAAGAAATGGCGCCGTGCGCGTAAGCACGTCATCCGACGCCGATATCCGTTGTGTGCTTGGTCAGTCGCTCGCGCGTCGATCAGCCAAGCTGTGCGCGCATGATGTTTTGGGTTGAACCGATCTTAGCTGCCTTGGCCAGTTGCGACAGGCTCAAAAAACACGTCTTGCCACGTGGCCAATTTCGACTTCAGCAGGCCTGCTTCAAACATGAAGTCCGCGAAGACCATCACACCTTTGGGCTGAACGCCCCACTCGTCTTTGACGGTCGCCAGCATTTTCTCGATTTGGTCGGCATTGAGAGACGATTTCTCCGAGGCTAAAAAGATTTCAGCCGCTTCTTTTGGATTGTCGCGAATGAAGTTGTCGGCCTCCTGGATCGCTGCGACGACAGCGAGCGAGGCGTCCTTACGATCTTCGATGAACTTGCCCGTCGTTGCCAGCAATCCGCTCGTGACCTGCTGTCCGAGATAGTCTGAGAAGTTGAAAAGCTTGTGGACCTTCGGGTTCGCATCTAGCACATCGCTGTAGGGATGGGGCGCAACATAGGCGCTGATGGTACCACCAGCAAGAAGGCCGCTCGTTGCGTCAGGATGTGGCAGTTGCACCATCATCGTGTCGAAGTGCTTTGCATCGCCGAAGGCTTTCTTTGCCGCCATTCGGACCAGCAGACCCTGTTGACCGGTCGTCGATGTGACGGCAATCCGATCATTGGCTCCGAGATCCTTGAGGTCCTTGATCTCTGCCTTGTTGGTGTAGAAACCATTGTCGCCTGCGACAAGTGCCGCAAGGCCGCGAATCTTGATTGAGTTCTTCGTCTTTTCCGCAGCGATCAGCATGCCGGGAAGGCCATAGGCACCGATGTCGATCGTTCCGCTGATCAAGGCGTCGTTGATGGCAGGCGCACCGCTGATCTTTTTGATCTCAACGGTCGTGTTGATGCCTTTTGCGGCCAGTTGCTTGGAGAAGAAGCCCTTCTGCTCCGCGACAACAACAGGCAGATAGGCATACCCATACTGGATAGCGATCGAGATCGGCTTTTCTTCTGCGGCTCTGGAAACGGTGGTTGAAACTGTGAAAAGCGACAGTGCGGCGATCGCGGCAAGAGCGGCGCGCCGGCGAAGTTTCTGTTGCATACTTCCTCCCGAAGTGCTTTTTGAAACGGCGTTGCAAAATAATGATGTCATCTCGGCTGCGCTGTCAACCGCTTTTGTGACGATCGTTGATTACTGCTGCCGGTGCCAAGACTGTGAGGAGGACAGATGGCTGGACATTCGCCCCATATCGCCGTGCGTGAAGACTGGCTCGCTTTGGAACAGGAGGAGGTTCTTTTCCCTGAGATGCCGATTGTGGACCCTCATCACCATCTGTGGGACCGCCCCGGTTCTCGATACTTGTTCGACGAACTCCTTGCTGACGCCCGGCAGGGCCATAGCGTCCAGGCGACGGTCTTCGTGCAGAGTAGGTCCATGTACAGCGCCGATGAACCCGACGAATTGCTCAAACCCGTGGGGGAGGTCGAATTCGCAAACGGCGTTGCAGCGCGCTCCGCCTCCGGGCTCTATGGATCGTTCAGAGCGTGTGCCGCAATCGTTGGCTCGTGCGATCTGATGGCGGGTGAGCGTATCGAACCAGTGCTTGATCGCATGGCCGCTGCTGGCGGAGAGCGCTTTCGCGGCATCCGCAACCAGACCGCCTGGCATGAAGATCCCGCGATTGCGACCAATCCCGTCCCCCCGGTAAAAGGGCTGCTTTTAGAGCCCGCATTCCGTGAGGGCGCACGCCGACTGGGCGCACGCGGTCTGACGCTCGATGTTTGGGCCTATCACACGCAACTCGCAGAGTTCGAGGATCTTGCGCGTGCCTGCCCGGGTACCACGATCATTCTCGACCACCTTGGTGGCCCGCTTGGGGCTGGCGCCTATAGAGGCAGGCGAGACGAGGTGCTGGCCGTATGGCAGGCTTCCATGGCGAGGATCGCTCATCTACCGAATGTCTCCGTCAAGCTTGGTGGTCTGGCAATGGGGGCAGGCGGGTTCGACTTTCATCTTGCCCATCAGCCGCCATCGTCTGAAGCGCTCGCAGCGGCGTGGGATCCGTACATCTCGTTTGCGATCGAACGCTTTGGCACGCAACGCTGCATGTTCGAGAGCAATTTCCCCGTCGATAAGGGCATGGTGTCGTACCGAGCGTTATGGAACGCCTTTAAACGGCTGACTCAAGGCGCCAGTGCTTCGGAAAAGCAGGACCTTTTCTTCTCGACAGCAGCGCGGATCTACAAGCTCGGCATTGAGCCGGAAGGAGAATTCTGATGTTTTTCGCACCGCCGCCGACGATAGAGACGGAAATCTTTTCCCGCATGCCGGGCCGCTTCCGGAGCCCCCGAAGAACCCGCTGGGCGGACGTAAACCGCTCCGGTATGGCGATCGATTCGTTCCTCGAAGGCCCTTGTTTCGACGGCCATGGCAACCTTTACGTCACTGATATCCCGTTTGGCCGGATATTCCGAATCATGCCCGACGGAGAGTGGGAGCTTGTCAGCGAATATGACGGCTGGCCGAATGGGATGAAGTTCCACAGCGAAGGCAGAATCTACATCACCGATTACAAACGCGGGATCCTGCAGCTTGACGTGGCTACCGGAGCGGTTTCGCCGGTGATCGAAGAATACTTCTCCGAAGGCTTCAAGGGGGTCAACGACCTCGTCTTTGCCGCCAATGGTGACCTCTATTTCACCGACCAGGGGCAAAGCGGACTTCATTCGCCGACCGGCCGGGTGTTTCGTTTGTCTGCGGCAGGGAAGCTCGAATGCGTCTTGTCCGACATTCCCAGCCCCAACGGGATCGTCATTGCCAAAGACATGAGTTATCTCCTCGTCGCGGTTACCCGCGCGCAGCAGATATGGCGGGTGCCGCTCCACGAGGGGATTGCAACCAAGGTGGGGGTCTTTCTCCAACTGCACGGGGGCATGGGCGGGCCTGATGGCCTGGCGCTGTCGGAGGATGGGGAGCTTTTCGTTGCCCATACGGGTTTTGGCTCGATATGGCATGTATCGCGTGTGGCAGAACCCCTGCACCGCATCCGATCATGTGCTGGTATTTCGACAACCAACATGGCCTTCGATCCAAAGGACCGGCACGTGATCTACATCACCGAATCTCAGACCGGCAGTATCTTGCGCGCGAGGTTGCCTGTGCGAGGGGAGGAATTGTGCATGGGTGCGGTTGTAAGCTAACGATACGCTGACCGGATTGATGAAGAAGAGGGTGATTATGGACGACGATTACGAGCAAGGTTTACCTCGGGTGAAAGGCGTGGCTTCCGCCGATCGGCTCCTTACCGTGCTGTCGGCGTTCCGTAGAGGTGACGATGCCCTTGAACTGACACAACTCGCGGAACGGACTGGCCTCGTCAAAAGCACGATCATGCGCTTGTGCGTTTCGCTTCAAAGTTTCGGTTTCATTGAGCGGATGCGGGACGGCCGGTATCGTTTGGGAACGGAAATTGCCAGACTTGGCTCCGTATACCTTCAATCCTATGCGCTTGAATCTGAAGTGATGCCGGTTCTGGAGCGGCTTGTCTCCATCTCGGGCGAGACCGCCTCGTTCTATATCCGGCGCGGCGATCAGCGCCTTTGCCTGTTCCGTCACGACTCGCCGTCGCCGCTCCGCATGCATGTGCGACCAGGTGATCTCAGACCCATGGATGCGTCTTCGATCGCGCAGGTTCTGCGCATGTTCGAGGCGGGCCAGACGGAGAGTCCCAAGGATATTGAGCTGCCCATCTATTCCAACGGGGTGACGGACCCTCACGTTGCTTCGATGGCCGCCCCTGTGTTTGGGGCTGGCCAACGCCTCCTGGGCGCGCTCGCGATCACCGGTCCCGCATCGCGGCTCACTGCTGATAAGGCTGCGGAGGTTGCTCAGCAGTTGAGCAGCTTTGCCGAAGGCCTGACGAAATCACTGGGTGGCGAGTTTTAAAAATGCAACGGCGTTGCATTTATTATTTGCAACGCCGTTTCAAAATGCTAACAAGGTGCTGCTCATCGGGAGGATGGGTACGCGCTCATGATTGTCGTGAACCCTCCGAGAGCTCATTTTCGCTAGGCGAAACTCGTGGAGGAGTTCATGATCAATTTCACAAGACGTCAGTCTTTGGCCTTTGCCGGGATCGGTCTTCTCGCAGCGTCCGGAGGGCCTATGGTGGCCCGGTCGCAAGAGAAGAAGACCATCAAGGTTGCCACACAGTACGGTACAAGCCATCTGGCGACGACTGTCGCGGAAAAGCTTTCGCTCTTCGAAAAGCACGCACAGAGCAATGGTATTGCCGGAACCGAATTTCAGATTCAGCGTGTCAGTGGCTCGACGGTCATCAATGACGGTATTTTCAGCGGCAGCCTTGATATTGGCGCCTATGGCTCAACTGCCCTGATCGCCGCCTGGGCCAAGACCAAGGGCTCCTACGACCTCAAGGGGATCGCGGGATGCAATGAAGCGGTTTTGACTCTGTATACCAACGATCCGTCGATCAAGTCGATCAAGGACATCAAGCCCACGGACCGTATCGCGGTAACTGGCACGACGTCGCCGCAGGCCATCATGTTGCAAATGGCGGCAGAGAAAGAATTCGGCAAGGGGGAAGCCAAACGCTTTGATAAGCAGATGGTCCAGTTGCCGCACCCGGACGCCACGACCGCACTGATATCCGGCAACGGAGTGACACTCTACTTCGCCTCGCCGCCGTTCATCAGCACGCTTGAGGCATCGAAGAAATGCTTCAAAGTCACCGACGGTCGCGACATCATGGGAGGGCCTTACTCTGGCGCGCTCTATGCTTCGACCCAAAAATTCGCTGAGGCCAACCCGGAAGTGCTGACAGCATTTGTCGGTGCGCTGAAGGAAGCGATGGACCTGATCCAGAGCGATCCCCGACAAGCTGGCGAAATCTATATGGCTGCAGAAAAGACGAGTCTGTCAGCAGCCCAGGTTGAAGAGGCCATCCGCGGTCAGGTCTTCACCACCGAGCCAAGCGGGATGCAGAGGTTTGCGGACTTCCTCGCCGGGACCGGCGCGATCAAGCAGGCGCCCGCCAGCTGGCGCGATATGTTCTTTGAGCCTGTCAGTAAGGGGAATGGCAGCTAATGGATATGAACAACCAATTCGCAAACGGCGCTCAGGGCATGGACACATCCTCCCCATTGCTCTCGGTCAACGGTGTTACGCTCCAGTACAAGACCGGTGCAGCCATTCTCACCGCGACCTACAAGGTCAGCTTCAACGTTCAAAAGGATGACCGTTTCATCCTGCTGGGCCCGTCTGGCTGTGGAAAGTCGACACTGTTGAAGAGCGTTGCCGGATTCCTGGCGCCGGTCGAGGGCGACATCAAGCTTGCAGGCAAGCCGGTTAAAGGACCGGGACCCGATCGCATGATGGTGTTTCAGGAGTTCGATCAACTTATGCCGTGGATGACGGTGATCGACAACGTCATGTTCCCGATGCGCCGGGCCGGACGCTTCCCTAAATCCGAGATCCGCGACCGGGCGAGGCGGGTGATCGACAAGGTGGGACTGTCGAAATTCGAGAATTCCTACCCACACATGTTATCCGGCGGCATGAAGCAGCGCGTGGCAATTGCACGTGCTCTGGCAATGGAGCCGGCGATGCTTCTGATGGATGAACCCTTCGCCGCTCTCGATGCCCTGACGCGCCGCCGTATGCAGGAGGAGCTTCTGGAGTTGTGGGACGATGTGCGTTTCACGCTGCTCTTCGTGACGCACTCGATCGAAGAGGCAATCATCGTCGGCTCGCGCATTCTTGTGCTCTCACCGCATCCTGGCCAGGTTCGCGCGGAACTGGACGCGACCGCCTATGGGCATCAGCACCAGGGCGATGCGGACTTCATGGCCTTCAATCGAAAGATCAACCAGATGCTTTTCGGCGATCAGGAGGTTGCTCATGACTAAGGTTCTCACGGCTCCGGCGAGCCTGCCAGCCAGACCCGATCTCGAATATAAGACCCTCGATATCGCACAGATCGGTAGCATCAAGCAGGATGTCGGCTTTTGGGAGGGTCTGTTCAACATCACTGGATTTCGTCGTGCGCTGGTTCTGATCGGGCTGTGCATCATCTGGGAGGCTTACGCCCGTTATCTCGGCAACCCGCTGATGTTTCCGTCTTTTAGTGAGACCATCACGACGCTCTGGGCCGACATCGTTTCCGGGCGGCTGCCTTCAGCGGCAATAACATCCCTCCAGGTTCTTGTAACCGGCTATGCGACCGCGATTGCTCTTGCAGCAGTGATGACAACACTTGCAATCTCGACCCGTTTCGGGACCGATCTGCTGGCGACGCTGACGGCAATGTTTAACCCGCTGCCCGCCATCGCGGTTCTTCCGCTCGCACTTTTATGGTTTGGCCTCGGCACCAGCAGTATTGTCTTCGTGATCGTCCACTCCGTCCTTTGGGCGGTATCGCTCAACACGTTTACGGGTTTTCTTTCCGTCAGTCAGACTCAGAAGATGGCTGGCCGGAACTACGGCCTCGGCGGGCTGCGGATGGTGTTTTTCATCCTCATTCCTGCAGCCTTCCCGTCGATCCTGTCCGGTTTGAAGATTGGCTGGGCGTTCGCTTGGCGCACCCTGATCGCTGCCGAACTTGTCTTCGGTGTTTCAGGAAATGCTGCTGGCCTTGGCTGGTACATTTTCGAAGCCCGGAATGCACTCGAAACCTCCGGCGTGTTTGCTGGCCTGCTGACCGTCATCGTCATCGGCCTCGTGGTTGAAGGACTTGTCTTCCGTACGATCGAGCTTTTGACGGTTCGCAAATGGGGCACCCAGAACGGCTAACGGCAACACAGCAGAGGCTAGCCGGTGCAAAAACAGATTGGTGCCGGCTGCCAGTCTCAGAGAGATCGCGTTGACCTTTTGCCTTGGCCAAAGCCTCGTGATCTTTCCCAATCACCACCGATTTCTAAAAAACGAGGCGCACAAATGAATGCGACTGAAATGACAGACGCGCAGGTTCGAGGCCGAGTCATGGTCACGGGAGCCCAACTGGTCTCCGAAGCCATGCAACTCTTGGCAGACCACCGGCTTGAGCCGATTTTTGCACCCGCCTATTCGACGCCCGATGATCTTGCCGCCATGGCACGGGATAACGAGGTCGATGCGATACTGGTGCGGCAAGGGTCGATCGACCGGTCGGTGATCGCGGCATCGCCGCGGCTGAAGGTTATCGCCAAACATGGCAGTGGCGTCGACAACATCGACCTTGCGGCAGCAACTGAAGTGGGCGTCCCGGTTCTCAGGGCGCTTGCCGCCAATGCCCAGTCGGTGGCGGAACTCGCGATCAGCCTGACGGTTAGCCTGATGAAGGATGTCCTCTCGCTTGATAGTCAGGTGAAGGCTGGCGGTTGGCCGAAAACGAAGTATGTGGGACGCGACCTTGCCGGCGCTGTCTTCGGCGTGGTCGGTTTCGGGGAGATCGGCCAGCGCGCCGCTGCCCTTGCCCGTGGACTTGGGATGAAGGTTATCGCCTATGATCCGTTCGCGGCGGACACGTCCGAGATCACGGTCAGTCGAGACCTCAGCGAGATACTGAAAGCTGCTGATGTTGTCAGCCTGCACTGCCCGCTCATGCCGCAGACACACCATCTCATTAACGCCGAGCGCCTGTCACTGATGAAACAGGATGCCTTTTTGATCAATACGGCTCGTGGGGCGGTGGTGGATCAGGCCGCGCTCGTTACAGCGCTGCAATCGAAGTCGATAGCCGGCGCCGCCCTCGACAGTTTCGAGGAGGAGCCGCCTCCCAGCGACAGCGTGCTTTGGACTTTGCCCAATCTCATCGCTACACCGCATGTCGGCGGCGCGAGCCGCTCGGCCCTGCGCAACATGGCGGTACAGAGTGCCACCCACATCATCGGCGTGCTCGAGGGCAGGGGCTATGACAGCCAGGCTCTTGCCAACAAAAACCTCGCTTCTGCCGCCTGAAATCATCGATACTGAGGAGAAATAGAATGATTGGATTCCGCGTTTGTAAGCGTGAACGCAAGGTCGAGGCGAAATGGGTAGACGCCTTTCGTGCTTTGCCCGTTGCCAATATCAGCGACGTCATGAGCCGCATGACGGCAGGCGGTGCGGCTCTTCGTCCCTACTATACCGGCGGTATGATGGTCGGTCCGGCAGTTACGGTGAAGGCTCGCCCTGGCGACAATCTCATGGTGCACAAGGCGCTTGATATAGCGGAACCCGGTGACATCGTGGTTGTCGATGCTGGCGGTGATATCACCAATGCTATTATCGGGGAGTTGATGGTGGCGCACGCGGTTCAGCGCGGCCTCGGCGGAATCGTTATCAACGGCGCGATCCGCGATAGCGCCGAGCTTTCCGCCGGTACTTTCCCGGTCTTTGCTCTTGGGGTCACTCATCGCGGCCCTTACAAGGATGGGCCAGGCGAAGTGAATGTTCCGATCTCGATTGGCGGGATGGTGATCAACCCCGGCGATCTTGCATGCGGAGATGCGGATGGATTTCTCAGCGTCCATATTGACGACGCGGAAACTGTTTTCGAAGCGGCGGCGAAAAAGCACGCGGCGGAGACGAAGCAGATGGAAGCAATCCGCGCAGGCAAGAACGACCGAGCCTGGGTCGATGCTGCCCTTTCGAAGCTAGGTTGTCTCTCTGCCTAAGAAGCACTAGCCGCCGTACCTTACGGCGGCTACTCTTTGACGGGATGAAAGCACGCATACGTCAGAGCTGTCTGTCGAAGTAGGTGGCCGTCTGCTCATACCCCTTCAAGCGCCGGCTAATGAAAGAGTTTGATCGGGCTTGTAACTGGCCTTTGCTTCAACGATACGGATATTGGGAGATACGGCTTTCAAAGGCACGCTTCCACACGTCTCTACGTCTGAACTAGAGATCAGCGCTATTTGACACTCTCACCTCGACGCTGATTTGGAACACCGCTGGCTAAGGTGACAACTTTTCGAAACATGTGGATCGATGCTTCGGCACACGCAAAGTCCATGACGGCCTTAGAATAGGTCGGTGTCCCTGGTACGCATCTCCTAGCCCATGGAGTGACCTCAGGGCCGGATGTCGAGGTCAGATCACTTGAACACGGTGGGCTTCATCTGATTGCCGTCGTGATAGAAACCTCCCGGTCGCTCGCTTTAGGGAGAACCGCCACGGTCGCACTCGTTCCGACAATAAGGGCGCTGGCATCCGTGTCCTTGTCCAGCCTGACGCGCACCGGTACGCGTTGTGCAAGCCGAACCCAAGTGAAATTCGGCGTGACATTAGCCAAAAGGGTGCTACCCGCTGTTCTCTCGCGATCCTCGATACCCGCCGCGATGCTCTCGACATGGCCCTTCAGCGGATCTTTCATTCCCATAAGCGTAATCTTAACTGGATCGCCGACAGTGATGTGGGACAGTTGGCTCTCATCGAAATATCCCTCGACGCGGATCGTACTGGTAGCGACCAATGCCATCACGCCCTTGCCAGAAGCCACATAATCACCCGGACTCAGTGCAAGATTGGTAATAATACCGTCAGCGGGCGACACAACGTCTGTACGAACGAGATTGAGTTGGGCGAGATTGTAACTCGCCTGCGCCTGTTCATAGGCCGCTTCGGCTTGCTCAAGGGCAAGTTGGGCCTTGTCCACGGATTGTTGCGAAACGGTAGAGCCTTCCTGTAGTCTCCTGTATCGCTCAGCTTCGGTTTTGGCATTATCCAGCGTAGCGGTTGCCTGCGTGACGCTTGCCTTGGCGCTGTCGAGTGCAATCTGGAAGCGCGAGGGATCGACCTTAAGAAGCGTCTGGCCCTTTGTCACTCTCTGATTGTCATGAACGAAAACCGCCGAGACAAGCCCGGTAACATCCGGCGTAATTGTGACGACATTGGCGCGCACATGGCCGTCTCGAGTCCACGGCGTCTCCATGTAGGCGATCCACAATTGCCATCCGAAAAAAATGGCAACGACCGTAATGCCAAGCGTGACGACCAGCCTCATGGAACGGAAAAGAAAGGACTTCATGACGCATACCTTTGAAAGACATCCGCTGTCGCAGCAAAAATCAGCACGAACAATGACAGGTTGAAGAGTGCGGGGTGCCAGACCAGACGATAGACATGCAAGCTAGCAAGACCCTTCTTTGCTAGTCCATGCAGCACGAACGCAAGGATCGACAGCATCAGCAGTTTGGGGAGATAAACTCCGAACAATACGACTTCGCCAAACATGCGCGTCTCCTACTCTGCCGCCATGGGGTTTAAACGGGTCAGGCTTCGAGCACGCGTTCGTTCGAGTATCGGGGGAGAGGCGTGCGGAAACAGGCTGCATCTAAGGTCGGTCAGGGCCGCAAGCATGCGAGGCTTGTCGAATTCATCAAGTGCGTCATCGATGCTCGACAGGATCGCTGGCGAAGGAGCATTCGTAGCATCGTGAACTGTCTTTGACCTAAACCAGATTGCGACACCGGCGAAAATGGGATCGAGCCGTCGCGCTTGCGACGTCGTCATGACAGAAGCTTCTTCGTGCAGAGCGGCTAGTCGCGTCCCAATCCGCAATTCGGTTATCATGTCCAGGTCGCTCAGCGTGGTGCCGGAAGTTGCAGCCCGACGCGGTACAAATTGAGCAAGCCGATCGAGTCCTCGGGCGGCATACCAGGTCGGTGATCTCAAGAAACGACCGTCAGCGATGGCGGTCGCTTCACGCCAACCCAGCTTGGCAATGCGCTGAGCCTTACGCGATGCACCGAGCGAGTGTGTCAGTGCGCTCCACGCGACGGCGAATAGCACGCCCAGCGTCGAGGCCACAGCACCGTCGGCAAATGAAATGAAATCCGAAGAATAGGTTGCCGTCAATGCGATGGTCGATGCGGTACCGACCGTCATGACCATACCCGGGAGCATGAATTGCGGTCGACTCATGATCGTTCCGAACAGTATGAAAGGGAGCGCAAATACCAGCACCAACCCCCAGAACGAGCTGACGCCCGGGAGAATTCCGAACAAGAATATGCCAGCTCCTAGATTGCTGACGGCATTGAAGATCGCCATAGCCTTTAATCCCGGCAGGGGGTTGTCCAACGCTCCGAAAAATGGCCCGGCAATGAGTACCATCAGAGCGAAACCCGCACCGGCCTGCCAGCCCGAATAGAGCCAGAGAAGGCTCGCGATGAAGCCGGACAGCGCGATAGATGCGCCCGTAATCGCAAAGACGACGATGTCGTGATGCCAGCTGGTTTGAACCGAACGCGTAGACTGAAGCTTCACATGGCGGCGCGCCAGGGTGCCGGCTGAAATCTCTCTCAGCAAAACCTGACAATCCTGCGTCATATCGATGAGATGCAAAATATCGACGAGCGTGCTTCTGATCAGCAAGCCATCCCAATCTCGCCGCCCCTCCACGATATGGGTCAGTTGCGCATGCTTCTCGCGAAGACGCGCTGCGGTCTGGTCACTATCTTTCTCGCCTTGATCCTTCGACGAAATCCAGAGCTGGAAGTCCGTAAGGAGATCGGCGAGGTCGACATCGATGGCGCCCCTTTCCCGAAGGATCGCCAGTCGGTCGCCAAATGCGTGTAAAACGATCGGTACAGGCGCTATCCGCTCCTTGAACGCTTTAAGGTGGAACGTCAGGTTCGCCGCAGCGACATCGTAACGAAGGTGAACGATCAGATTATCGAGGGCACCGACATCTGAGGCGAGGCGTTCGCTCTGCTTTAACGCATCGCTGTCGCGGCCGTTTTCGATGACTGCGCCAATCCAACGACAGATATCCTTCAGGAGGTTTTCAGCTGTTTTACGCACCGTTCCTGTGAGGCCGGTAGGAAGCACAACGCTGTTGATGACCGCAGCACAAACGATGCCCAGAATGATTTCCTCGGCGCGGGCAACGCCGGTACCGAAAACGCTGTCAGGAGCATAGATCGAAGGGAACGCGATCAAAGGGACAGTGTAACCGGAAAGCAAAAATGCATAGGATCGGGGAGACCTGTCGAACAATGCCAGGAAGGTCAAAAAGCCGGTCCACAGGCACACGACAAGCACAAACAGGACAGGGGCGTTCGCAAGCTGCAGCGTAAAGAAAACAGCTACGCTTGCCCCAACTACTGTTCCTGCCGCCCGGAATGCCGTCTTCGACTGCGTAACGCTAGCCAGCGGATTGGCGACAATGTACACAGTGGCCATAGCCCAATATGGGCGGGGGAGCCCTGCCGCAAGAGCGATGTAAAGGGCGGCCATGGACGCTGCGAAGGTCTTTATTGAAAAGATCCATTCGGTCAACGTCGGGAACGCGATGCGTGCTCTCATGTCGCGTTGTCCGCGAACATTTCGTCCAGTACTCCATCATCGACGAAGGTGGACATCGTACGGATCACCCTTAGTGCGGCAATAAGATCATCCCGACTATGGGCTCGCAGCACCTCGGCCCGGATTTTCGTCAGATGGGTTTCGACTCGCAGTCGTAGCTTCCGACCCTCATCCGTGAGCCAAAGCATCTTGGCTCGTCGGTCGCCGGGGTCTTCTTGCCTTTCGATAAGCTTCTGCTCGGCAAGCAAATCCAGAAGGCGAACGAGAGCTGGGCCTTCGACCCCGATTTCTTCTGCGACCGCGTTCTGCCGGACACCCTCTCCCAACCTGCCGATGGTGATCAAAGGGAAGATCGAAGCTTCAGATAGGCTTCCTGGTGGGTACCCACACTCGCGACACAGCATGTCTGCAAGCTTGCGCCCGAGCTTGCGCAACTGCCGCTCTGCACGCGGCAGGGAACTGGTCACTAAAAATCTAAGCTCATCATCGGTCATATGTTTATAGATAATATGTTATCTAATTCAGTCAAGTGCCCATCCGGGATCATCATGGAGAATTTTTCAAGCGTACCAGGCCTAGCGAAGATGAGACCTCAAAGGTGGCTCAGGTGTGAGAGCTGGACACAACCCACCACGCGATGAATATCGGACTGCGGGACGCGCAAGCGTAACGGTTCCGTTCAGGAGCTAGGGAAGTTTGGTCCTCGCTGTACGTTACCTCAGACTGCGTGCCCCGCTGGGAGCGTCATCCGAGTGACGCATGGGTATTCGCTCATAAAAATATACGCTCTTTGTCCGGGTTGTGGGAGAAGAACGCGGCTGATTAACAGTCCTTCAATGTGACAAAAGCGGAGTGGTACTTCCGCTCCACGGCGCCATTCAGGGTGAAGGTCTGTTGTCAGGCGCAGCGAAGCGGAGCCGGATGCATCGAAACTGCTCAGTTCGGCTGCCTCGAAGATGAAAGACCGTTTCACCGTTGGATAAAGCGCCTTGAACAGGCTTTCCTTGGCTGAAAAAATCAGCCCGGTCATGAAGGGATCGACATCGTTGCCGAGATTATAGCGCTCATTTGCGGTCAAGGCCTGCGGGGCGATATCGTGGGCTTCCTCCTCGGTCAGTAGCTTTTCGATATCGATGCCGACGCCGCGAAAACGCAGGGAAGAGCTTACGAGGGCAATCGCCTGTCCTTGGCTATGGGAGATCGCGCCGATGACGCCTTCGGGCCAGATGGGGGCACGATCCTCACCCATGCCGGGAAAGATGGTGCGGCCGATTATGCGGCGCGTGCCCTCCGCCGCGCATCTGCGCCCGGCAATGAATTCCGCCTTGCGTCTTTGCGTGGCGTTTGAAAGCTGGAGCGGCAAGGAGGGAACCTCGCCGCCGCCGTCTTCGGCGCTGTAACGAAGGGTGAGGCAATGGCAATCGTGTCTGTCGTCTGGCCAGGGCCAGATTGCTTCCGGCGAAGCACCGGGCGCGGCTTCGCGATGAAACGCTGTAGCGACGGACATTTTCTTTTCCCTCAATGAAACGCCTCGAATTTAAGCCGCAAGCGTGGCGCCGCCATCAACCACGATCTGCTGCATCGTCACATGGCCGGCCTGATCGGAGGCGAGAAACAGCACGGTATCGGCAATGTCGTCAGGCCTTGCGATCTTGCCCAACGGAATGCCGAGTTTGAACTGTTCGGGAAGACCGGCAACCAGCCGTTCCTTGCCGGCGGGATCGCTCAACATGCCCGCCAGCATGGGCGTATCGGTGGAGCCGGGTGAAACGACATTGCAGCGCACGCCATAGGGAGCGAGCTCAAGGGCGGCGCAGTGGCTAAGGCTGACCAGCGCGGCCTTGGACGCGCAATAGGCCATCATGCCGATGCGCGGCACGACAGCGGCGTTGGAGCCGACATTGACGATCGCGCCACGCCGCTGGCGCTTGAAGGTGCCGCTCCACTGCCGCAGCATATGGAACGGCCCGGCGGCGTTGACATCCATGCAAGCCTTCCAGTCCTCAGGTGTGAGGCTTTCACTGTCCCCCAACCGCAAGATGCCAGCGGCGTTGACCAGAATATCGAGCCCACCCCATTCGCTTTCGATTGCCTTGCAGGTCGTCTCCACCTCCGTCGCATGGGTGATGTCGAGGGCGATCTGACGGAAGGGCGCTTCGGCCGTTTCCGCCAGAAGATCGAGGCCGATGACGTCGGCCCCTTCCTCGATGAAACGTTCGGCGATGCGGCGGCCGATACCCTGCGCCGTGCCCGTCACCAGCACGCGCCGCCCGATAAATCTCTGTAGTCTCATCTTGTCCGTCCGCTCAGGCCGCCAGCCGCTTTTGGTCGATCAACGCCCACCAGGCGGACAGTGTGGGCACACGTGCCAGTTCATCGAAGCCGACTGTCACGCCACGCTCCTTAAGTTCGCCTGCAAGTTTCATCACCTGCAGGGAATCCAGGCCGTAGAAGATGAGGTTCTCATCAGGGTCGATTTCGCTTTCGTCTTCCACCATTTGCAGGACGCGTGCTTTCAGCCATTCACTGATATTCCCTGCCTCTCCAGCGCCGACAACGGTTGCGGTATCGATCACCACCCCGCAGCGTGTCGCTACATATTGCAGCGCCATGCGATGCTCCGCCTCTGAAAAATCGGCAACGCCGTCACCAATCATGAAGGGCTGAATATCTTTCATGAAGGCTTCCGCCGCTGTCATCATGCAGCCGATATGGGCGTAGACGCCGCCGATAATGATCTGATCGCGGCCCCATTCCTTCATTCGCTCGGCAAGATCGGACCGCTGAAATGCGCTGTATCGCCACTTGGTCAGCACGACGTCGTCCGGTGTAGGCGCAAGCTTATCCACTACCTTCTGCAATTCGGGATCGACCACGGTAAGCCCTGGTCCCCACATGTCGTTCAGCAGCGCGCGATCGCCGGGCGGTTGGTTATGGGGCTGGGCGGTATAGATGACCGGTACGCCGTTCTGAACGGCCCATGCCTTCACCTTGGCGAGATTATCGATGAGGGTGGTCATCAGCTTGCCGTCGGCCTCGTAGAACCGAAGGAAGTAACGCTGCATGTCGTGGACGAGGAGCACGGCGCGTTTCGCATCGGGCTTCCATTGTGTCTTGTTGGCCGGAAAGCTCGCGGCGACCGGCATCGGATAGTCGGAAATGGTGGGGATTGTCATGATGACCTCGGTTTGTGCTGCGCTAAGGTGCGCTTGATCTTTGGTTTCGGGACGCTCTTTTGAACGTCCCTTTTGCTTTGCGCTGTGTCTCAGGCGCTGATGGCGACGGGTGTCGCAAGCAGGTCGCGCAGGCGCTTCTTGTCGATCTTTCCGACGGCAGTCAGCGGCATGGCGTCAATGAAGCGCACGCGGTCCGGTAGCTTGTAATCTGCGACGCCGAGACCAGCGAGATGCTGGCGGATGGCCGGCGCCTTAAGAGCGGGATTGCGCGAAACGACGAAGACGCAACTCTTCTCGCCGAGAAGTTCGTCCTGCATCGCCACAAGGGCGGCATGGGTGACATCCGGGTGCCGAAGAATGAGGTTTTCAACCTCTTCCGAAGCGACCTTTTCGCCGCCGCGGTTGATCTGGTCCTTTACCCGGCCCACGACCCGGAGATAACCTTCGGGCGTGCGCTGCACGACATCGCCGGAATAATAGAAGCCGTCCCTGTCAAAGACCCTGTCATTGTGTTCAGGTGCGCGGTAATAGCCGCGAAACGTATAGGGGCCGCGGGTCGCCAGCATGCCGGCCTCGCCCTCGGGCAGGTCATTGCCGTCTTCGTCAACGATGCGGATTTCGTCATCGGGGCTGATCGGCCTGCCTTGCGTGGTGAAGACGAGATGCTCGGGGTCACCGGCGCGGGTGTAATTCACCAGACCTTCCGCCATGCCGAACACCTGCTGAAGGTTGCAGCCCAGCACCTCCGGCACCTGACGAGCAAGCGCCTCGGCGAAGCTTGCGCCGCCGACCTGCAAGAGCTTCAGAGATTTCAGCCGTCCAACATGGGCGGGAGCGGCCTGCAGCCATAGCGCGACTGCAGGCGGCACCAGCGGCACGATGTCGATACTGTGCTTTTCGATCAGATCGAAGCAGGCCAGGGGCTCCGGGTTTGCGGCGAGAACGACGGTGCCGCCTGCGTGAAAGACGCCGAGCGCACCGGGCGAACTCATCGGATAATTATGCGCGACCGGAATGGCGCAGAGGAAGCGGGTCTGCGGTGATAACTTGCAAATCTCGGCACTGGCACGGATGCTGTAATCATAGTCGTTATGCGTGCGCGGAATGAGCTTCGGCGTTCCCGTGCTGCCGCCGGAAAGCTGGAACAGCGCCACCTCGTCGGCTGCCGAAGGTGCGAAAGCGGGCGGATTGTCCGGCGGCTCGGCCATCATCCGTTCCAGGCTTCGCTCGGGATCGGTCTTCCCAAGCAGCAGGGTGAGGGCAAGCCGAGGGGAGGCGAGTTTTAGCGCATCCAGAAACGCGTCGTCGGTGAAAAGCTCGTGCGCGCGGGAGGCAATCACCAGTTTTGGCGCGATCTGTTCGGCATAGGCGGTCATTTCCAGCCGGCGATGGCTGAAGATTGCATTGACGGGAGCGGCGCCGATTTTCATCAGCGCGAAAAAGACGATGTAGAACTCGGCGACATTGGGCAATTGCACCAGCGCCGTGTCGCCCCTGCCGATGCCGGCCACGGAAAGATGACCGGCGAGGTTCGAGGATTGCCGATCCAGATCGGCATAGGTGAAGCGGCGATCGCCACAGATCAGTGCGGTGCTATAGGGATGACGCGCCGCCTGTTCAGTCAGAATGGCGCTCAGCGGCCGGTCGATCCAGTAGCCGCGTTCGCGGTATCGGCGAACGAAAGAATTGGGCCAGCGTTGGAATTCGATTGTCATGATATGTCCCTGGGAAAAATCAGGCAGAAAGACCGCAAGCGTTCAGCATGGTCTTGAGCTTCGTCTGTACCTCGGCCCATTCGGCATCGGGCTGCGAGGCCTCGACGATCCCGGCGCCTGCGAAGAGCCGCACGGTTTGCCGCTGCACGGTGCCGCAGCGGATCGTCACCACCCATTCGCCGTTGCCCTGTGCATCCGTCCAACCGACCATGCCGGTGAACAGGCCGCGCTCGAAGGGCTCGACAAAGCGGATCAGGCGACGGGCGCGCTCGGTTGGGAAACCGCACACCGCTGGCGTCGGGTGCAGTAGGCACGCCAGTTGCAACGCATTGGTATCGGGATATGCGAGACGGCCTTCGATGCGGGTGGAAAGATGCCACAGTGCCGCCGTGCTGATGAGCGACGGCTTTTCGGGCACATCGAGTTCGGCGCAGACCGGTGAGAGCAGAGAACGGATATCCTCGATAACCAGGCTGTGCTCGTAGTGGTCCTTTTCGGAGACCAAGAGCCGATCCGCATTCGCCTTGTCCGCCGTCGGATCAACCATGCGCTTTGCCGATCCCGCCAGCGGGTTGGAGGTGATCTTGTCGCCCTGCTTACGAATGAGCAATTCCGGGCTGACGCCGATCAGATCGCCGCCATCGGGCAGCGGAATGCGGAACTGGTAGCCTTCGCGGTTCTGCTTGGCGAGGTTCGCCAGCAGTCCCTCGACATTCACCTCGGATGCGAAGGTCAGTTCGCGCATGACGGAGAGTACCGCCTTGCGCACATCGGAATGGCGGAAGTTGACGATAGCGTGTTCGACCGCGCGCTTGAAACCGCTCTCGTCCGGCAGGCTGCTCTGGCCCACAAGCGCTGGCATACCTGAATCGGTAACAGTCTTCACTGTCGCCCCGAAATTCCACTCATAGTTGTGCGGCACGTAAAGGCATGACGCCTCACCGACATCGAAGGGGATTGCGCCGATGGCGATCGGGTTCTCCTGTCCAGCTTTGCGCGCACGCTCGAAAGCCCTGGTCAACGTCTCTTGCAGCGGGCTCTGCGCGCTCTCGCCGTCGCGTGCAGGAATGGAGATTCTTTCACGGACACCCTTGGCGCGTAATTGGCCGCTGCCCGAGGTAAATAGAAATTCTTTCGTAAAATCAGAGACGTCGTCGGAATCGACATCATTCGTCCTGAGCGCTCCCGTTTTCATGGGGTGCCTCCTATGTGGTGGTTGACGATGGCTTATACTTGAGTATGTTGATCATGTTTTGTCAACCGGTACAAATTCACATGCAAGATTTAACGCCGATGCAAGCGGCCTATTGGGTCGGTCGCGAAGTGGGCGGACCACTCGGAAAAGTTACACCGCATCTTTACCTCGAATTTGAGGGACCGACGCTGGACACGGAAAAACTGGCCGTGGCAGTCGATAGGCTTTGCCAGCGTCACCCCATGCTCAGTCTCAGGATCGATGCGGAGGGACGCCAGTCCACCGATCCCTTTGCCCGCTCGCTTCGCCTCGATGTGGAGGACATGACCGCGCTCGATTCGCAGGCGCTGATGCGCCGGCTCGAAGCAAAGCGTGAGGAATGGGGCCACCGTCGTGCCGATCTTCGCGTGGCGGCGCCAGCGGCAATCTCGCTCAGCCTGTTGCCGGAGGGACGTTGCCGCTTGCATGTCGACACGGATATGCTTGCCATCGATCCCGCCAGTACGCGCATGGTCGTGGAGGACCTCGCCATGTTCTACGAGACGGCGGACGAGGAATTTTCCGGAGAGGCACCTGTGTCCTTCTTCGACTGGGCCGGGCGTCTGGCATCCGATCCTGCTTTAAGGGAGCGACAACACAGGGATCGCCTGTGGTGGCGGCAAAGGCTTATCGGTATGCCCGATGCGCCTCCGCTGCCGTTTCTGCCCGACGATCCGTCGCGCGTAGTCCGTACAGATCGGCTCTCTGCAATGCTTTCAGCCGCCGAACTGCGCAAGCTGGAACAGGCCGCACGGCGGTGCTCGGTGACCACATCGACACTTTTGCTCGGCGTTTTCGCGATCACCTTGTCGCAAGCGACGCGGGCGAACAACTTCCGTCTATCCGTGCCGTCCTTCTGGCGTGAGCCGCTGGTGGAAGGCGTCGACGATATCGTCGGTGAGTTTTCCAACGTGCTGATGCTGAGCGTGGATATCCACCCTGAAGACCGGATCGAAACGCTCCTTTGCCGGCTGTTCGAACGAATGGCTGAACTGCTGGCCCATCAATCCTATCCGGGCGTCAGCGTTATGCGCGATCTTTCCCGTCAGCGCGGCAGCATGCAAAACTCGCCGGTGGTCTTCACCGCCGGGGTCGATCTGCCTGGAGCCGATCTTTTTTCTGAGCGTGTTCGACAGCTCTTCGGTCCGATGATCCACACCGTTTCGCAAGGGCCGGGCGTGGCGCTGGATGCACAGGCGACAGCGGTGGATGGTGGGTTGCTGATCAACTGGGATGTGCGGCTCGATGCGCTGCCGGAACATTGGCTGGCATCGCTCTTCGAAACCTATACGGGCCTTTTGCGTCGGCTGGCAGAGAAGCCGGATCTCGTCTGCGAGAGCGTCCAGCGCTTGCATGGCGCACAGCCGGAAACAGTATCGAATCCAGAAAGTAAACGCATGGAACGCCCTCTCGAACCGCTGCAACAGGCCTATCTGCTCGGTCGTGGCACGCATTTGCCGCTCTCCGGCGTGGCGATGCAGGAGTTCCGTGAATATCGCGGCCGCATCAGTCTTTCCCTCCTGCAAGCTCGTCTCGCCGAGATGGTGGGACGCCATGAAAGCCTGCGAACGCGCATCGATGAGCGGCGTCTGGTGCAGACGGTTCACGATGAAACACAGGTCAATCTCGCTGTGGTCGATCTGTCAGGCCTTGCTCCTGCCGATGCAGAAAAGCGTCTGGACGCGGCGAGGGAGGAATTCTCCCACGCGCATTTCGACCTTTCTTTCTCCCCATGGCAGGTTACGGTTTTTCTCCTGCCGGATAGCGGCGCGAACGCCGATACTATCGTCGTATTCTTGCGTTTCGATGCGCTGATCCTCGACGGTCGCGCCATTGCCAGTCTTGCGGCAGAGCTTTTCGATGGCGTTGTGCCACTCGAAAACCCCGTCGTCGCCGGACCGTCGAAGCAGGATTTGGCGGCGCTGCGTCCGAAAGATGCGGCCTATTGGGCGGAGAAGCTGAAACAGGCCGAGGTGCCATCGCAACTTCCGTGGAAAGCGCCCCTCGAAACCATATCCACCTCCCGCTACAGCCGCCGAGGTTTAACGGTTGAGAAACAGCGTTTTTCTGCATTCTCGCGGATCGGCGCAAAGCAACGGCTGTTCAAGAATTCGGCGCTGATGGCCGTCGTTCTCGATGTGCTTTCGCTCTGGCTTAACGAGGGCGCTCTGGTCGTCGGCGTTCCCGTCGCGCCGCAGGCGGAGGGCGCGTTCGCCAATCGGTCGAGCTTCATCGCCGTCCAATGGGATGCCAGTAAGGGCGAATTTGCGCAGAGCGCATCCGAATTGCAGGTGGATGTGCTGGAAGGGCTGGATCACCTTGCCTTTTCCGGTGTGGATCTCAACCGCGTGTTGCTCAACGCCAATCCCGGAGGGCTTGCCTTGCCCATCGTCATCACCAACGGGCTGAGTTGGCCCGCGCTGTCGCCGCAATCGACCATGCGTTGGACAGATGGGCTGACTCAGACGCCGCAGGTGGCGATGGATGTTCGCTTTTCGCACAACCCCCATGGCGATCTCGTACTCGATATCGATTATGCCGAAGAGGCCATCGATGCCGACATGGTGTCCGACATCCTCGCCGCCATCGATCGCGCTATGGCGCGGATTACGGAAAGCGGTGATTTCTCGTTCAACGCACGGGACGTTGTCGATCTGGCCCATTACCGGTTGAACGGCGACGAAAGGACTGTCGTCTGCCCGCCGTTTTTAGACCGGATCGCCGGACATCTGTTTGATGGAGATCCGGACCGACCGGCGCTCATCAGCGGCAAACGCCATATCTCCTATGGCGAACTCGGCGATATGGTGGCGGGTGCCATGGCCGGCCTGAAAGCACGCAACATCGGCCGTGGCGACGTCGTGGCAATCTGCCTGCCGCGGAGTGTCGAGCATACGGCGATCACGCTGGCCGCTGCGCTGACGGGCGCCATCTGGGTTCCGATCGATGCCGCTTCGCCGGAAGATCGCCTGCGTTACCTGTTGACCAATTGCCGCCCCGCCATCATCATCTCCAGCACTGTGCCGCAGGGTTTCGCAAGCGTCGATCCCGCAGATATTTTGTCCGCTTCCGCGGGTGCCCACACGTCCATGGAGGATATGGCGGCACTGTCGCGCAGCGAGGAGCCGGCCTATTATCTCTATACCTCCGGCACCACGGGCAAACCGAAATGCGTCGTGCTTTCCAATCGAGCGACAGCCAATGTCATCGGCAGCACGCTTGACGAATGGGCGGTGACGGAAAAGGACGTGTTCATCTCGGTTACTCCGCTGCACCATGATATGTCTGTCTTCGATGTGTTCGGCGCGCTGGTCGCAGGCGCGACGCTGGTTCTGCCGGAGCCGGGCGAGGAAAAGGATGCCGTTCGCTGGAACGAACTGGTGGCGGAACATAAGGTGACGCTCTGGTGCTCGGTGCCCGCCATCCTCGAAATGCTGCTCTCCTGCCGCCAGGGCGATCAACTCGCCTCGCTGAGGCTCGTCGCCCAGGGAGGAGATTACATCAAGCCGGTAATCATCGACGAACTACGCCGCATGAATCCCGCGACGCGGCTGGTTTCACTCGGTGGCCCGACGGAGACGACGATCTGGAGCATCTGGCACGAGATTGCCACTGAGGATGTCGCGGCCATACCCTATGGCCATCCGCTGCCGGGCAATCGCTATTTTATCCTGAATGATCGCGGCGATCATTGCCCGGTCGGCGTCGTCGGGCGCATCCATACGGTCGGCGTCAACGTCGCGCTCGGCTATCTGGAAGAGGGCGCCATCACCCAGACCGATTTCGTCACCATCAAGGATGATCGTGGCCATTCCGTCCGCGCCTTCCGCACCGGAGACCGGGGCCGCTATAGGCCAGATGGCAAGATCATGTTTGCCAGCCGGGTGAATGGTTACGTCAAGGTGCGTGGCGTTCGTGTCTCGCTGCCGGACGTGGAGAACGAATTGATCCGCCATCCCGCCATCCAGCGGGTGCTGGTGGTGGATTATGGTGTGGAGCAGAAGGGCGAGGCGGCCATCGGGGTGCTTTATGTCACGGCACCCGGCCTCGAACTCTCCAGCGCGGATCTGCGCAGTTTCGCCCGCAGCCATTTGCCGGAGTCGCATGTGCCGGGCCGGTTCCTCAAGGTCGAAGACCTGCCGCTCTCGGCCAATGGCAAGCCGGATCGCCGCCGCGCCCGTGAGCTGTTGATGACAGCGGGGCTCGGCGCGGAGCCGGTGACGAAGATCGCAGCACCCCGCCCTGCCGCAAATGATCGAGGCGACAGGCGGATACTCGATATCTATCTTGGCGTACTCGGCAAGAACCCGGTGAATGTGGATGCCAATAGCGACCTCATCGCGCTTGGTCTTCTGCCCTCCCATCTCAAAACCGTCTCGGCGGAAATCCGCACGGCCTTCGGCGTGGAGCTGACCGCGCAACAGCTCTTGCGGTGCCGCAATGCCAACCAGGTTGCATCGCTGCTGGCTGCGAAGGCGGCGTAAGCCAAATCCGGTCGGCCAGGCCCGATCACAGAAACAGTGCAAGGAAAGAAAAATGGCGCAAATGAATACCGCCGATGGCTGGCTTCCGCTGACGCAGCCCCAACTCGATTTCTGGGAAGAGTTTTCCTTCCATCCCGACGAGCCGGTCTCCACCGTCGCCCATTACATCGATTTTTCCGGTGCCGTGAACGAAACTGCGCTCATTGCGGCGATCACGCGCACCGTGCGCGAATCCGACGTTCTGTCGATCCGTTTTCGCCTCGGCGAGAATAGCGAGACGCCGCAGCAATGCTGCGATCCCGCTCATGCGCCGCAGGTGATGCTTGTCGATCTTTCCGCCGAGCCCTCACCCTTCGATGAAGCGCTGCGCCGAATGAACGCCGACGTGGAAGCCAGACTCGACCTTCGCGCCGACCGGCTCTCCGCCCAGGTGCTCTACCGCATCGCGGATGATCGCTATCTCTGGTACATCCGCGCCCATCATATCGTTGTGGATGGATATGGCCTGACACTGGTCGAGCAGCGCTGCGGCCAGCTTTACGGGCATTATTGCGGTAACGGCGAGCCGGGGCCGGACTTCCATTCCTTCGCCAGCTTCCTCGCTGAAGAGGAGTCCTACAGAAACAGCCGCCGTTTCGAGAAGGACCGCGATTTCTGGACTGCCTATCTTTCCGCCTCCGCCGATCTACCGGTTCTCGACAAGGATTGCGAGGACTATGGTGGCGGTGGCCTGCATGGGGATGCTGCCCTGCCGGAGGGCTTCAGTGCGCGACTGCAGCAGATGGCCGTCCGGCTGGGGATCGGCTGGCCGGATCTTCTGGTTCTGCTATGTGGCCTTTATCTTCACCGCGTTCTCCCACGCCCGGATCGGGAGGTGTTGACTCTCTGGCTGCCATTCATGAGTCGCTGGGGCAGTGTCGGGGCGCATATGCCCGCCATGCTGGTCAACATTCTGCCTTTCCATCTCGCGATCGCGCCGGGGGAGAGTGTCGGCGCCTTTCTGGCACGTAATGCAGCCGATCTTCGTCGACAGCGCCTGCATGGCCGCTACCGCATCGAACAGATCGCCGCCGACCGGCAAATTCCGAAGGGCCGGCGGTTTTTCTTTTCGCCGCTCATCAATGTGCTGCCGTTCAGCGCGCCGGTCTTTGCCGGGCTCGATGTCACGCGGCATATTCTTGCCAATGGCCCGGGCGACGGCTTCAACCTCACCTTCCGCGGCGAGGATGACGGGAGCGACCTGAACCTTCACATCGATGCTGACTCTGCTTTGACAGAGGCAGACGATTTCGCCCGTTATTGCGAGGAACTGCCACAGTTTATCGACGCCATGCTGCGCGAAGAAGCTATGATCCTTGCCGCGCAGGAAGCGTCCTCGACCGCCCGGCAAGCGGCCCGGTAAAATCGACGCGACGCCAGCTTTGGAGCTTCGCTGATCAACGAAACCCGGCTTCACATGAAAGCCGGGTTTTTCATAATGCCGATCGTTTCAGGTGAGCGTCGTCAGTAGACGGCCGGAGGCACCGGGTTCGGCGAAACGGCTGAAGATGTCGCTGGTAGTGCTGCGCAAGCGTTCTACGTCGTCGGGGCCGTATCGGTCGGAGCGGTAGCTCATCAGCACGCGGATCGACCTTTCGCCGCCGATGGTTTCCTCCATGACCTCGAATTGCAGGCCCAGCATGGATTCGTGCTTGTCGGGATCGATCTGGCGGAACTCCACCGGCTTGCCGTCCGGTGTCATCAGCGTGCCGTTCAGCTTGTTCTTGGCGTGGATCTGAATGAAAACCTCGAAGAGATGGTCACGACCGGGTGTCATGCCCAGCGCCTCCTCAACAAGATCGATGGGGATTTCGCTGTGGTCCAGCGAGGTATTGATGGTGTTCTTCACCGTCGAAATCAGCGCGCCGACCGTCATGTCGTTCTCAAACCGAACACGATGGGCAACGACTGTGGTGAAATAGCCGATCGTATCGAAGTAGCGGCTATCGGTACGGCCCGATGCGGATGTGCCGATGACGAGGTCGTTCAGGCCGCCGAGATGACGAAGCGATGCGGCAATTGCGGCATAGACCACGTTGAACAGCGACGCGCTGTTCTGCTTTGCTATAGCGTACAAGCCGTCGCTGACATGCTTTTCCAGCTTAAGCTCGATCCAGCCGCCCGCTGGCGCTTCGTCATGCGAGGCCTCATCCTGCACACCGCCCTTGCCACCGATGCTGAGGCTCTTAGGAGCATCGCGCAGCATGTCGGTCCAATAGGAAAGATGGTCGGTGTTAAGGCCGGAGGCCACCTGTTTCCTAGCGAACTCATGGAAAGGCTGCGGTTCGGTCGCAAAGGCGGGAGCCCTGCCTGCGGCCCTGGCCTTGTAGGCCTCTGTCAGCTCATCCATCATCAGGTTCACCGACCATTCGTCCAGCACGATATGGTGGAAAAGGAAGGAGAGCACTTGCCTGCCCGTCTGTGGATCCCGCAGGAAGCGCAGCCGCATTGGCAGTTCGTTGGAGAGATCGAAGCGCCAGCCGGCCTCCGCATGCCGATCCACGCCCTCACTCTCCTCGCTGGTCCAGAACCATTTGTAATCCGGCAGATCATGCATCGGCACGATCCTCTGGATAACGGTATCACCCTCAACGCAAAACTGCGTTCGCAAGCCGGGATGGCGCTCGATGATGTCGAGGAAGGCGCATTGGAAGGCGTGCTCATCCACTGGGTCGAGAAAGTCGAGCGCAAAGGGAATGTTGAAGATGTCGCCAAAACCAAAGGCGGCGTAAGCCTTCCATAGCGACATCTGCGCAAGCGACAGCGGTGCGGTCAGTGAACCACTCGCTGTCGGTTCTCCCAGCGCCGGTGCTTTTGCATCGAGGCGTGTTGCCTGTTTGGCAAGCGAAGCGGCGGTCGGGTAGCTGAAGAGATCGTTGAAACGCAGTTCGATGCCGTGATTGGCGAGGAGGCGACCGATGATGCGCGTCGCGATCAGGGAATGGCCGCCGAAATCGAAGAAGTCATCCTCCGGCTGCATATCAGGAGAGGAAAGTGCTTCGCGAAATTCTGCTAGTATGATCGCGGCGGTGTCGTCTTCGCTCCCACCAGCGGCTTGCAAGACTGGCAGTGCCGCCGCATCCCTCTCGCGTTGGGCGAAACCGGCAAAATCCGCTGCGCCTTCGAGTTGGCTGACGAAACGCTCCAGCAGGAAGGCCGTTGCATGTGGCGACATTTCCTTCCCACCCGTCAGTTCGAGGCGGATATCGCCTGCCACTGTCGGGCCAACAGCAAGCGTGAGGCCAAGACCGGATTGCAGCGAGGGCAAATGCAGGGGCTCGAATTGCAATCCGTGCTCCGGTACCGGCTCGCTGGGAGGTGCCAGCGCATGCAATGTCAGAGTAGCGATGGCATCATGATCGTCGCTTCGTCCTTCCAGCCCCGCCAAGACGGCGTTTTCCGCCTGCTCCTGCGACTGGCCGCGAACGATCGATACCCGCGACCCAGCTTCTACCGATAATCCTGCGGCGGCAAAGGGTTGGATACGGAGCGTTACAGTGTTGAGGCCACCATCGGCGGCGAGATAAAGGGCGAAGCGCGCACCCAGACGTGCCAGAAGCGCATTCGGCGTGGTCGGGCTTTCAAGGTCGAGGAGGCTCGCGGGAAGGTCAACGCCATGACTGTGGCTTGTCGGTCTGCCGAGCTTGTTCTGCCGCAGCGCCACCACCGTCGCGCCGGAGGCTGGCGGATGCAGCCAGATCAGCGGAACCGGATCGATGCCGCCGTGCTCGACCTTGCGGCGGGCAAGCGGCTGCAGCGTCTGCCGCGCATAGGCAGCAGTGATGCCGTCCAGCAGAATATGAGGCGAGAGGACTTCGCAAAGCAGGGCGTGAACAAGAACGCCAAGCAGGATGTCGCCTTCGCTCAGAAGCACGACGGCCTGAAACGGCGGATCGATCTCGGCATCGAAAGGCCGCGCCTGGAGATCGTGCAACAGGGTCAGCGCCTCGCCCTTGGACGGAACATGCAGGAGTTGCACGAGAGACGGGGAGTGGGGTTCGATACTCTTGGTCAGGACGCCGTCCTCACCGAAAGTGAAACGGGCCCGCAGTTCAGGCCAGGTCTCGCATAGTATATTGAGAGCTTGCGTCAGGCGCAGCAGATCGCATTCCTCGCCGATGCGATAGGTAAGAAGATGCCGGAAGACCTGATCGGGATCCTGAAACTGCTCGAACCAGACACGTTCCTCATAGGGGCTCGGCGGGGCCGTGTTTTCCGATTCGTGGCCTGCTTCAATGCGGCGTGAGAGCATCCTACTCGAGTCTGCTGCCATGGTCCTCTCCTTGATATTGCGGGTATCGCGCTCCGGCGCGAAGATTGTCGCTCGCGGGCTCAATGCTCCGTGAGCGAGCGTTCGATCAAAGCCTGCCATGCGGCAAGCGTCGGTTGCCGGGCAAGCTCGTCATAATCGAGCCGCCGCCCGGCGATGCGGGATAGTGGTGGGATGAGACGCATCAGCATCAGGGAATGAAGCCCGTGGCCGAACAGATTGTCACCCGGCTTGATGCCGCCAGCCTCATCGCCCAGAACGTTTTCGAGAATGGCCTTGAGCTCTGTCATCGTTCTTGTCGCTCCGCAGCTGAGGCCGCGTCACTCATCGAAATGATCGTGAACGCCGCTGGCGCCCCGGCGCCAGTAACCGGAGGCGCGTGTCCATTTGGGATTTGCGCCGCGCTCATCGATCAGAAGGGTACGCAGTATCTTGGCGATCTTGGATTCACAGGCGACCCAGCTGAAGAAATCACCCTGCGGCAGGTCAAGTCTGCTGAGTGCATCCACCAACGCATCATGATCCGGTCGGTCGCCCGCCGTCTTCGTGACCCAGATGATCGACGCATCCGCCTTGGTAACAAGTTCCTGTCGGTCGGCGTCGCTCTCTACCTCGATCAGCGCCACAACGCGGCTTCCCGCTGGCATTTCCTCAAGCCGCCGCGCGAGCGCGGGAAGGCCGGTATCGTCGGCGATCAGCAGATGCCAGTCGAAGGTAAACGGCACGGTGAAGGAGCCGCGCGGCCCGGCTACCCAGGCCTTGTCGCCCGCCTTGGCAGACCTCGCCCAGTTGCTGGCGGGGCCATCGTGGTGGATGGCGAAGTCGATGGCGAGTTCGCCCTTCTCGGCGTCGAAGCTTCGCGGCGTATAGTCACGTGCCAGCGGGCGCGGTGCGCCTTCAGGAAACTCGATGCCATTTGGGCCGATCACCGGCAGGCTCGGTTCGGTTTCGCCGGGCCGGGCAAAGAACATTTTGACATGGTCGTCAAAGCCGAGGCTGGTGAAGCCTTCCAGTTCCGCTCCTGTCAGGATGATGCGCACCATGGAGGGATTGAGTTTTTCCACCCGCGAGACGGTCAGCGCCCTCAGCTTCACCGTGTGACGATGTCGTTTGGGTGTGCGGTCCGGAACTTCGGGATCGATCGTTTCTAATATGCTCATTTCTATTGTCTTTCCTGGGATGTTGCCGATGGGCTGGCGGTCTCGCAGCCTCGGATCGGCTGGCCAAAGAACCGCTTCCCTTCTGCCTCGTAAGGGCGCTCTCAGGCATCGTTGCATAAGATTGGCCAACCATAACAGGCGGTTCCGGCGCCTGCAATATAACTTTCTTCAAAAACTCAAGTTATAGTTGGGGCGCTGGTTTATCGGCTTTTCGCCCAGCTTTCCACTTCGTCCAGCGTGTGCAGCGCGCTTGGAATGGAAGGCGTGGTCACTTTGGTGGAATCGAGAAAAACAATCCTGCCGTCGCGTGCAGGCTTTACGAAACGCTCCCAGCCGGGAATGATCTTTTCCAATGCAGCACGGGTTCCGGCCTCGCCGCGGATAGGGCTGGTATAGCTGTTCATCACCACCAGCAGATCGGGATTGAGCTTGCCGAAAGCCTCGGGGCTGAGCGGCATCATCAGGGTGGACCCCATGGCGCCTGACGCGGCGGCGGCCTCGATCTTCAGCCGCTTGTAACCGAGATCCTCCAGCGCCTGCACCGCGCCGGACATATCCCCCACCGCATTGATCTGGTCGGTCAGCAGAATGGCCAGATAGGTCTTGTCCTTCGCCTTGTCTCCCAGTGTTTGCTTGACCGCCGCAAGTTTCGTTTCATAGACCTTGCGCCGTCCAGCGAAGACATCGCTTCTGCCGACCAGATCGGCCAGGTCCTTCTCCACGCTGAAGCCATAGGCTTTGCCGGCACTTGCCTTTTGCAGATAGACCGGCGCGACGGTGGACAGCTGCGAGGCCTTGCCGCTGTCCATTTCTGTGGCGACAATCAGGTCCGGTTGCAGCGCCCGCAATTTTTCGAGGTCGATCTGGCCGACGGCGCCGAAGCCTTTCGGTTTCGTGTGGCCTTCACCAAGAACCGTATCGACGAAATCGACGGCGGTGGCGAATGTTCCGTCGCTGTTGCGGCCATAGGCGCCGACTACATGGGCCCCGAGATCCATCAGCGGTACGCCGAGCAGCGGCTCATGCATGACGACGATGCGTTGCGGATTGTCGGGTATGGAAACGCTGCGACCGGCGGCGTCGGTGACGGTGCGCTCGGCGGCAACGGTGGTGCCTGCAGCTAGAAGGGCGGCGATGAGGATTGCTGTTCGCATGGCATTCTCTTTGATGGTTTTAATGGCTGTTGGTTCTGCGCAACGACTGGAGGCGCAGCGTCAGGATGAAAAGCGGCACGCCGATCAGCGTCAGCGCGAGGCCGATCGGCATCGGCGTGTCGGCCAATAGCCCGCGGGACAGCGTATCGGCGGTCACCACCAGGATGCCGCCGGTGAGTGCCGAAAGGAGAAGCTTGGCGCGGCCGACGGCAGGTGAAATGAAGCTGGCAAGGTGCGGGGCGATGACGCCGAGAAAGGTCAGTGGACCCACGGCCGTCACCGAGGAGGCGCTGAGAAGGACGGCGAAGACGATGACGAGCGGGCGCGAATGCTTGACGGTTTCTCCCAGCGCCATGGCCATTTCGTTGCCGAGGTCGAAAACCGCAAGTGCTCGGCCCAGTAGGAAAATGCCGACGAGGCTCATGGCGAAAAGCGGGGCGAAGACGAATATGGTCTGCCAGTTCGCCTGAAACAGCGAACCGGCCATCCAGTCCGCCAATGACAGGGAGGTTTCCGCCGGCGTGTAAAGCAGAAGCACGGAGGATACGGAGGAAAGCGCGGATTCGATGGCAATCCCCATCAGGAGGATGGCAAGCCCGCTTGAACGGTCACGCCCGACGAGCGCGATCAGCAGAAAGGCTACCCCCAGCCCGCCTCCGACCGCCGCAAGCGCAACCATTGTTTTCGGTGCGGCAGGCATCAACACCAGAAGCAGCATGATGGTCGTCATCGAGCCCTGGCTCAAGCCAAAGAGACCTGGATCGGCCAGTGGATTGCGGGCGACGGATTGCAGCATCGCCCCTGCCAGCGCCACGCTCCAGCCGGCCATGAAGCCAAGCAGGATACGCGGCAATCGCACCGTCCATAGCGCATAGGCCTGATCGTCAGCGATCTGCTCTCCCATAAAGCTGCGCAGCAGATCCATAAGCCCCGTGTCCGTATTGCCGAGACTGACGGAGAGGGCCGCAAGCACCAGCGCCAGCAAGAGCAGTGCGAGGCCTGCTTTCAGGTTGCCGATATTGATCTGAAGACCGCTATCCAGTCTCAGCACCGCTTTGCCATCGGTCGCGACATCCCGTTTCATGCGAGACCCCGTGTCGAGGGCGAGAGATAGAAGCGCTTGACGATGACGATGAAGACGAGGCCGCCGAGCAAATCCATGAAGAGCCCGGTATTGACGACATAGGGTGCAAACAGGGTTTGCGCGCCAAGATCGGCCAGCACGCAGAGCCCCGCGCCGACAAGGGCGGAGGCAGGAAGCGCGAGGGTGAAATGAACACCCAGCAGCGGCCGGATCATATGCGGCACGATGAGCCCGACGAAACCGATCGGACCGCAGATCGCAACTGCAGAACCGGACGCAAGCATGGCAGCGAAAAGCGCGATGCGCGATACCAGCGTCACGTTCACTCCGGCGGAGGCGGCTTTTTCCGCGCCTAACAGGACCAGCGTCAGCGGTCGGGCGAGTGCCAACAGGATCACAAGCGCGATTCCCCCGATCCACCAGAAATCGAGCAGGCGCTCGGCATAGACATGGTTGATGTTGCCGCCTACCCAACTCAGGAATTCGGCGCGGCGTGTGGGGTTGGAAAGGAGCAGGGCATTGGTCATGCCGATGAGCAGCATGGAGACAAGTGCACCGGAAAGAATGAGTGACAGTCCCCGCGGGTCGTTTGCCCGTCCGGCAAGCCGCGCAACGAGGAAACAGGCGGCAAAACCGAAACCAGCACCGGCGAGCGCGGCAAGGCCTTGCAGTTCGGCAGAGAGGTCGAAAACCAGGACGCCTGCAATGACGAACAGCGTCGCGCCGGCATTCAGTCCAAGGGTGGAGGGAGAGGCAAGCGGGTTACGCACGACGCCCTGAAGGACGCAGCCGCTGACGGCTGTGGTCGCCCCCACATAGATGGCGATCAGCAGCCGCGGCACATGTTGATAGAGAAGCACCGACTGCTCATAGTTGTCTGCCTCGCCACGCCCAAGCGTCGCCACGATCTCGGCAAACCTCATGCCGCCGGACATCACCACGAGGCTGAGGGCGAGGATGGCGGCCAGCAGCACTGCGGCGGCAAAAATCGGCATCACCTTCGACCTCATGCGGAAATCGCCTGTTCCTGCTGCTCGAGCCGGGGCACGCAGATGAGCCGCCCCTGACGGGAGAAAATATCGGCCTGAAGATCGAAGACATCGGAGACATTGGCGGGCGTGATGGTCGCGGCCACCGGTCCGGACGCCAGAACGCGGCCTGCCTTCAGCATGATGACATCATCGGCGAAGGTGGAGGCAAGATTGAGATCGTGCAGCACGACGATCACGGTCTTGCCGTGCCTGTCTGTCAATTCGCGCACCAGTCCAAGAACGGCGTATTGATATTTCACGTCGAGATGGTTGACCGGCTCGTCCATCAAGATCACATCCGTATCCTGCGCAAGCACCATGGCGATGAAAGCGCGCTGGCGCTGGCCGCCGGAAAGCGTGTTGACCTGCGCACGTGCCTTGTCTTCCAGCCCGACGGTTTTCAGCGCCTCGGCAAACAGAACCCGGTCGCGCTCGGTGGGTCCGCTCGCAAGACCGTAGCGCGCATATCCGGCAAGTTCGATCAGTTCTCCGAGCGTCATATAGTCTGGGCAGTGGCACTCCTGCGGCAGATAGGCGATGCGCCGTGCCAGATGCCGGCGTCCGATCTCGCGGATCGAGCGACCCTCTAGCGTGATTGTACCGGATGACAAAGGCAGGAAACCCATGATGGTTTTCAACAGGGTGGACTTGCCGCAACCATTGGGTCCGACCAACGCGGTAACATGGCCGTTGTGGAAGCGGGCGGAGAGCCCGCGCAGGACGGAAACATGTCCGTAGCTGGCATGAAGGTCCATGGCGTCAAGCACCGGATACAACTCCTGTTACGCATGCGCCCATGCCTCGAGTTTTCGCATGGGTGGTATAACTACCTGAATTTCCTTCACGAACCTGCTGAAACAAAGCGGACTCGATGATGGGGTCTTGATGCGACACTAAACTATAGTAAAACTCTCCACAAATCGAAATTTGCCAAACCAGCACGCAGGCTCTGTCCCGTCTGCGTCAATCGAGGTACATTATGTCAGCCGCAGCCAAGCTCCATGTCGGCATGTCGCTAGCGCCAACATGGCTCAGCGGCGAGGCATGGCGCCGGGCGGATAGTGGAATCGACGGGCTGTTTTCCAGCGATTATTTCGTCGATCTGGCCAAGCGTGCGGAAGCGGCGCATGTGGATTTCGTCTTCCGTCCGGATACGCTGTTCCTGCGCATGGAGGGTCTGGAAAGCGGCGGTGGATTTGCCAGCCTCGATCCCACCCTTCTTCTTGCGGCGATTGCCCGCGAGACCAGCCATGTCGGGCTGTTGTCCACCGTTTCGACCACCTTTCTGCCGCCTTACGTCGTTGCCCGGCAACTCCAGTCGCTAAACTGGCTGAGCGATGGCAGAGCGGGATGGAACATCGTTACCGCCCTAGACGGTCACGAAAATTTCGGCCTCAAGCAGATGCCCTCGCCTCAGGAGCGCTATGAGCGTGCCGCCGAATTCACCGAAGTGGTGAAAGCGCTCTGGGCGAGCTTTCCGCACGAGGCGCTGATGCTCGATCGAGACAGCGGACGTTTCGCCGATCCCGCTCTGGTTCATCCGGTGTCCCATGAGGGCAGGCATTTCAGCGTCAAGGGCCCGCTCAACCTGCCTGCTCATGTCAGCCGCATTCCCTTGGTTCAGGCAGGTGCCTCTCCGGAAGGTCGCGATTTCGCGTCATTGGTTGCCGATGCCGTGTTTGCCTCCACGCCCGATATGCAGGCGGCCATCGAGCTGAGGGCCGATTTGCGCCGACGGGCTCAGGAGCACGGCCGCAACCCGGATGGGGTGAAGCTGATGCCCGGTCTCAGCCTTTATCTTGCCGACACAGCAAGCGAGGCGATGGAGCTTTTCGCCGAGACCCATGCCCGCGCCAACCGCGCGCGCATCTTTACTTCAATCCGGGACATGACGGGCCTTGACCTGTCTGACTGGCCGCTGACACGGGTTCTTAACGCTTCCGACCTGCCGCCACCGCTGGAAGCACCGAGAAGTCGCACGCATGCAAACCTGCTGCGGCGGCTGATAGAGCGCGAAGCGCTGACCGTCCAAGATCTGCTGCGGCGTCCGGAAGTTATGGGGTCGGGTCACTGGCAGATCATCGGTACGGTCGATGACGCCGTTGCAACGATCCGTCACTGGACGCATGCCGGCGCGATAGACGGATTCGTCGCGGTGCCGGGTGGTTCCGTCGCCTCGATGCGGCTGGTGCTGGAACAGTTGTTGCCCGCTCTCGCGGACGTCGGGCTTTTTCGCTCTGCCTATTCCGGCAGTACCTTCGCGGAGCATTTGGCCGAATAGCCTATGCGCCCCCGGATTCGGCGCTCGCCCGTCTGGCCGCTTCGATCAGCAGGGGAAAATGCTGTTCGCTCTCGGCTGTGGCGACGAAGGAAACGATGGTGACGACACAGCAGACCTCGCCCTGTGCATCGAAGACAGGCGCTGCTTTGCCCGTCAGGGCTGAAAACAGGTGTTCGTTAAGTTCCGCGCCGCCTGCTTTGCGAATGGATTGTAGAGCCGCGGCGTCGGGGCGAGTGCCGCGAAAGGCGGCTGGTTGCAGCTTGCGCACGGCGGCCACTCTTTCCGCCGGAAGGTGGGCCTGGAAAACGAGTCCGCAGGCGCTGTTATCCAGCGGCAGAATGTCGCCCAACGCCACGGTGCTGAGCGAGAAGCTGGCGCTGCGTGCCCATCGAACCAAGGTCGGGCCGCGCTCTGTCCAGATTGCCACGCCGCAACTGGCGCCGATCCTGGCGGCAAGCGCGTTCATTTCACGACCCGCAGTCTCGACAGGATTGATCCGCCGGAGTGCGCTGATGCCAATCCCGAGCGCTGCCGGACCAAGATCGTAACAGCCGCTGGCGGGATCCTGCGTCACGAGTTTTTCTCGTACTAGCGTCTGCATGTAACGATGGGCGGTGGAACGTCCGGTGCCTGCGCGTTTGGCCAGCTCGCCAAGCGCAAGCGCTCTATCGGATTGGGCGAGAAGGTTGAGAAACCGCGCCGCGATCGAGACGGATTGGATAAGCGCCGAGCGCTTTTCGCCCTCGTTCTCCGGCAGTTCGTCCGCTTCGTCATCCATGGAGTTCAAAGACCTTTCCTCCCTTGATCGACCATCCCTATCGCATCTCGGCGTAAATCGGAATGGATCTCGCAGCCCTTTCAATGGCTTCTCTGGCGGAACCGTGATGGCTGCGAGAGGCGGTCTCTGAGCGCTGTTGTAAATATGACACATCTGCGTATGGAACTCTGGTTGTCCACCATACGGAACGCATTCCTTATTGCGAAATGCATCACGCTTCCGTTACGTGAAGATGACTTTAATACTCATGTTTTTTAGGGGTTTGTGATGGGGTTCAGCTCTTGCAGTCGTTTGATGAGTGGGGTCAGCGCTCTGACGCTGGCGACGGTGTTTGTGACGCCGGTTTTCGGTCAGGATCAGCGTGCGGAACCGGCGGGAGCGACCGTGTTGAAGCCGATCGTCATAACGGGTGAAAAAGTCTCCCGAGACATGAAAAACACTGCTTCGTCCGTTTCTGTCGTAACCGCCAAAGAGATAGAGAAGGACAAGACCGGCGATCCCACCGTGTCCGAAGCGATCAAGGATATTCCGAACGTCATTTATACGGACAATGTCAGCGCACCGATCATCCGGGGACAGGATACGCAAGGACCGAATACTGGCTCGATCGCCTTCTTCACCGGTACCGTGCCGCGTGCCACCATCAATGTGGATGGCCACTATCTCGGCTATAATGAGTTCATCTACGGTGCGACTTCGATCTGGGATCTGGAAAGCATCGAGGTGTTCCGCGGTCCGCAGACCACCTCTCAAGGGGCAAACGCCATCGCTGGCGCCATCGTGGTCAATACGAAGGATCCGACTTTCACGCCGGAAACTTCCTATCAGGCCGAGATTGGCAATTACCACCAGAAGCGCGCGTCCTTCGCTTCTTCCGGCCCGTTGATTGAGGATCAGCTGGCCGCGCGCATGGCGATCGATTACTCCGGCCGTGATACGTTCATCGACTACATCAATTCCAACTTTGCCCATGAAGGCACCGATCAGGATTTCAAGGAATTCAACGGTCGTTTCAAGCTTCTGTGGGAGCCGCCGGAAGTGCCCGGCCTGTCGACAAAGCTGACCTACTCCTACAACGCCTCCAACCGTCCCGGCCAGGAGGCGGCATCGCGGCCTTTCGAAGACCTCCAGCACGTTACCACAACGATGCCGAACTTCCGCCAGTACACCAATGTCGGCATTCTCGATATCAATTACGATTTCGAAAACGGCGCGAAACTATTCAACCAGACGCAGCTCTCCTCTTCCATCGTCCACCGCAGGGTAGGTCTGCCCAACAGAGGGGATGCCGATATCGACCTGACCAACGCCTCGCATGAAAGCCGGGTGACATTCGGCGATCAGGAGGATGTGCTGAGCGGTGTCGTTGGACTGTTTTACGCGCATACCGAAGCCGAAGAAGTTCTTTATCTCGCAGGAACGTCGCGCTTCAATGATACCAAGGATAATCTTGGCCTCTTCAGCGAACTCAGCTATCGCTTGACCGATCAATGGACCCTGACGGGCGGCCTCCGCTATCAGCGCGACCAGATCGAGCGTTCGGGTTATAGAGCGCTTGCCACCGGCAACAGCTCTGTCAATTACGACGAAACCTTTTCGGACATCTTGCCGAAAGCGTCGCTGGCCTATGCCATCAATGACGACTGGACCGTGGGCGGCCTGATCAGCCGCGGCTATAATCCCGGCGGTGTCGCATTCGATCTGACGACAAGCAAGTGGCGGACCTTCGACAAGGAGACGCTTTGGAACTACGAGCTATTTACGCGTGCCAATCTCTTGGACGATACGCTCACAGTGAACGGTAACCTGTTCTACACGGATATGAAGAACGCGCAGTTCAATGTTCCGGTTGTTGTTTCATCCGGCCTGAGCGAATCCTACACGGTCAATGCGCAAGAGGCTCACGCCTATGGTCTGGAGCTTGGCGCAGACTATAAGGTTCTCGACAATCTGACGCTAAAGGCCAGTGCGGGTCTCTTAAAGACGAAGATCGACGAGATTTCCAGTAACACGCAGTATGCCGGAAAGGAATTCGCCAAGTCGCCGGGTTACAGCTTCACCATCGGCGCCAGCTGGGATGTGACGGATAAGTTTACCGTCTCAGGCCAGGTTCGCCATGTTGACGGTTATTATTCCGATACGGACAACAAGGCCCTTTATGCCATCGATCCCTATACGATCGCGGATGTGCGGGCGAGCTACAAGCTTCGGGACGAACTCGAGGTCTACGGTTACGTCAAGAACATCTTCGATGAGCGCGCCCCAACGCTACTGAAGGAAAATCGTGGCATTGGCGGCATCGAGGCCAGCATGACCGAACCGCGCATGTTCGGCGTCGGTGTGCGGGGCACGTTCTGAGCGCTTGGGGCACGGGCCCATGAACCGATGCAATTCATATCCTCGTCGCGACGAGCTTGAGGGCGGCGAGGTAATTATCCCCGCGCTGGTCGTATCGCGTCGTGAGGCTGCACATGTGCTTGATGCGGTCGAAGAACCGTTCCACGAGATTGCGCTGGCGGGATCCTCCGGTTGACGCTGATTGTTTGCCTTCGATTGGACTTTCAGAGATATTCGCCCAGCATTCTCGTCGCTTGGCAAAGTTGAGAATTGCGTCGGTGTCATATGTTCTGTCAGCAAGGATCGTTTCGCCTGGCTGGAGTTTGCTCGGCAGCTTTTCGGCCATAGGTGTATTGGCAGCTTGGCCAGCGGCGACTTTGCACTCGGCCCTCCAGCATGACACCGTCCTGATCGACCGCGCGCCAGAGCCAGTGCTTTGCGGCTGATCGAAACGACGGCTTCTTAGGTTGCCATTTGACACCAGCCGACCGGCTGAGCGGTGACGGATCTCGCTGGCAAAGGGTGGGCCCAATTTCTTCGCTCACAAACGGCCTGTCTGGTGCGAGACAGTTAATCCTCGTGCCGCTAGCGCATTCAAAAGTTGAATATAATATTAAATACATCGAATGCGAGTATTCAGCAAACTCGGCGGGAAAATGTCGTGGAGGTGGAGGGGAACGCGGTTTGTCGTGCCCCTTCATCACCTAACATGCTCCGAGTTCCATTCACTTTACGATGCCACTTGCGGTGAAAAAAAAGGCGCGGCCCTTCCTGGCCGCCGCCGCTGCCAGACCGTCAGCGGCACCTTCACCGGAGCGGACAAGCACGCGGGCAGCAAATTTGCCATCGCGAAAACATCCCACGAGTCCACGCTGGTTCCCTGGCACCCGGTCATCGATCGGCGGCTCGGACGGAAGGTGTCCGGTATCGTTCCAGGGTGTCTTGATCTTCCTGGTGCGAGGTCGAAGGCGGGATATTGGGCTTTGAGCCAAGATAGGCTTGTTTCATGTAGCGCTGGAGCGTGCGGATCGATACGCCGGACTGTCCGGCAACCTCTCGCATACCACGGCCCTCAAAATGCAAAGCATAACAGGCATCGCGAACGCCATCCTCATCCATGGCCTTTGGTCGTCCTATGACGCTTCCCCTTGCCCTTGCTTCCGCCAAGCCCGCCCGCGTTCTCTCCGCTATGACTGCACGCTCGAATTCCGCAAGTGCGGCCATCATATGGAACATTAAGCGACCGCCCGGTGAGGTAGTGTCAATGTTCTCCATCACTGAACGGAAGTGGACTTGTCGCTTTCCAAGTTGATCAATCAGTTGCACAAGTCCGGATAATGAGCGGCCGAGGCGATCCAGACGCCAGACCACAAGCGTCCCGCCTGGCGTTAGACTTTCAAGAGCGGCTTCCAACCCCTCTCGAGCAAAACTGTAGCCTGATCGACCCTGATCTTCGTAGATGCGATTGCACCCGGCGCCTCGAAGCGCGCTAAGTTGGAGATCAAGTCTTTGTTCCTCCGTCGAAACGCGCGCATACCCTATTATCATAAGTTATTTGTCCGTCACCATATGTAGCTAGAGGGCAAAGGCTCCCTCTGCTCGCCCACTGCAACAGCATGGTTGCCCTATCCACCCTCCCTTTCATCATTGCTGTAAGAAGCGTGGACAGGTATCTGGATACCGTTGCGGTGGCCACAATTGCGTAAGGGCATTAATATTGTTTGGAGCTTTGCGTTAAAAATTTAATATTTATTGTTATCACTTGGCAGTTGTAAATGTTCTATTACGAAACAATCGCAGGCGGCGGAAATTCGTTGTTGCTGTGTAGCGAGAACCATTGTTGCGCCCTGCTACACAGCAATGAACTGTCACAACTCCGCAAGTGAGCTGACTGTCAGCTTACCCAGGTGCCGGCTAAGCGTTCGTCGGCAGACATTCAACTCCTTTGCAACCTGTGAAGGGCGCCGTTTCAGCCGTTCGATTGCGTGCTGAGCTCCAAGCACCTGATCCATTGTCAATGCTCTCGGGCGGCCAAGCCGTGCACCCCTGACCTTTGCGGCCGCCATGCCGGCCCGTGTCCGTTCGCTGATAAGCGAGCGCTCGAACTCGGCAAGGGCTGCCATCATATGAAACATCAGCTTGCCGCCTGAAGAGGCGGTGTCGATATTTTCGCTGAGCGACCGGAAATGGACGTGACGTTTTCCGAGTTGCTCCAAAAGTCCGACCAACCCGACGAGTGAGCGTCCAAGCCGATCGAGCCGCCAGACCACAAGCATATCACCTGGCAAAAGCGCGCTTAAGGCTGCTTCCAGGCCAGCGCGTTCGAAATCGGAACCGGATTGCCCGTGATCGGTAAAGACCCGGTCACATCCTATCCTTTCCAGAGCTTGTACTTGAAGGTCGATCTTCTGCTCTCCTGTCGATACACGCGCATATCCCACGATCATTTTGATACTCACTTTCCGGCTCAGGACGGACGATGCGGCGCGAGCGGAAGTTTTATTGTCCTGAAAGCCCTTTTTTACACAGCTGATCCGAACGGCCGGGCCCTTGACAAAAAGGGTCCTTTCTGTCGCCCCCCGGCGACGGATTAACGCACGTCAAAATTCTTCAATGATTTCAGTTCGTGGGTTCCGAAGAATCGTTAAATAGTAGATGCGACGCCATATGGTCAGAATCGACCAATTTTGTCGGGTGTCTCTACTGGGGCAAGCGCTGCGGACACTGGCGCCACGCCTCAATTGCTGGATTTCTCCGTCCCGAGTCTGCCTTGGTGCACTGATGTGTTGGGGGCGCGTCTTGTGCCGAGCTCCCGCGCGGGAGTGGTTTCGGGTCAGCGCTTCATTCTGCCGCCTTCCGGTTTTGGGGGCAGGCATTGATGCGCGGCAACCTGGATATATCGGACATCAATCTCGCTGCGGAAACGGCAAGTGAAGCCTCGGCGTCCGGTTCCTTTCCGGTCGTTACGTGGCGCATCACACGGAATGCTCTGTCGAATGTCTTGATGCTATCCCACGGCATTGCGATTGTGGGGTGCGGTGGACTTACGGATTTGCTTCTGTGGCGAGAGCCGCCGTTTCGCCCTGATTTTAGCGAAGTCTCGATCGCCTCTGTGGTGTTTTACGTTCTCGTTTCTGTGGTCATCGGGAACTATTCAGCAGAGTCGGGTGCGAAGGTTTCCGTTGGCTATTTGAAGTCAGCGATAGCATGGCTCGGTGCCGTTCTCCTCCTTGCTCTGGTGAGTTTGGCGGTTAAGAGCAGCGGTCAATACTCTCAAGTTGGTTCGACCTTTTTTGCTCTAGCAGGCCTGGTTGCAATTACGGCTGTCAATGGGCTCGCGTCACGGTTCATAGCGGTGCGCCTTAAAAAGCGCTCCATCGCGTTTGCTCGGGTCCATATGGTGACCTTACAGGCGCACCCGACCCAGTTCGACGTTGTCTGGGTGCCTCCGCCTGGGATCGAAGTCATCGAGAGACATTTCATTCCTGTATCGTCTCCTGAATTCCCGGAGCAATGCCGTGACGTTCGGGCCCTCCTTCAGCGGTCGGTGGCGAAAGGGTGCTGCGATCAGATCCTGCTTGCAGCGTCGTGGCAGGACGCCAGCGGGATCTCAGCCCTTCTGCGGGAAATCGGGCCGTTGCCAGCGCCGGTCGTTCTCCTGGCAGATCCAGCGTTTGTTGGACTGAGTCAGCATCGTCGCATCACCTTAGGGGATGATGTCGGCTTCGAGCTGCAGTCTGCCCCATTGGGATTGAGTGCGCGGTGGGCCAAGCGTGCGTTAGACGTTGTCGCTGCGGCTGCGTTGATCGTTCTTCTTAGCCCGGTGATGCTTCTGGCTATTTTGGCCATATGGCTCGAAACAGGTTCCCCGATCCTCTTTCGCCAGGACAGACGCGGTTTCGGCGGGGTGCCATTCAAAATCCTGAAATTCCGAAGCATGACTGTTACCGAAAATGGCGCCGATATTCCGCAGGCGCAGCGCCAAGACCCACGCATCACACGTGTTGGGCACTTTCTGCGACGCACAAGCATCGATGAGTTACCGCAGCTGTTCAACGTCCTGAACGGCGAGATGTCGCTCGTCGGACCAAGGCCGCATGCGATGGCTCACGACGACTACTACGACCGTTTCATCGAGCACTATGCGTTCCGTCATCATGTGAAACCAGGAATCACCGGCTGGGCTCAGGTGAATGGCCTGCGAGGCGCAACAGAGACGTCCGAACTCATGCGGTCTCGTATCGAACATGACCTCTGGTACATCAACCATTGGTCGATCTGGCTAGACGCGAAGATTATTTTCCTCACCGCTTTAAAGGTCTTCCGCGATGACAACGCCTATTGATGTCAATGTGCGGCCGGCCGCCGGAAGAGGCTGGTACGTATTTCGCTCTGTGGCACGCGGGGAGGGGTTGGCTGAGGCCAATCTCACTAAGCAGGGTTTCGTTCATTTCCTGCCAAAGGTCATAGTCACGAAGCGGCATGCCCGTCGGTATATTACCCAAAAGGAATGGTTGTTCCCGCGGTATGGGTTCCTTCTGATGGATCTGTCCCGTGACAGATGGCGAAGTGTCAACGGGACTTACGGTGTCGATCAGTTGGTCATGGGGCTTGATGGTCCTCAACGCGTTCCAACCAGGGTGATCGAAAACCTGCAAGCAGCGACAGGTCCAGACGGTCTGTTCTCTCCCGATGCTGAATTGCTCCCTGGCGTGACAGTGCGAGTGAGGCAGGGCCCCTTAACGGGAACGCTGGGGGTTTTGCAAAACCTGGATGGTCGGGGGCGTGTCGAACTTCTCCTTGATCTCATGAATAGCCAGGTGCGGACCACGGTTGCCCGCGAGTGGATTGAAATCAAAGCATAGGGTCCCGCAGTTGTGGGATTTGTTTGGGAAATAACCCGGTTGGAGCATGGCTTCACCCGGATGGCGGTAGCGTGGAAACCGCCGGAATATCATTCCGAAGGAAGAGAAACGTTGAAGATAGTGGTAATTGGTGCGGGCTATGTCGGTTTGGTCTCCGGGGTCTGTTTCGCCGACTTTGGCCATGACGTTGTTTGTGTGGAAAGTGATGTGTCCAAGATTGAAGCTCTCCTGGCCGGAAGAGTTCCAATCTACGAGCCCGGTCTTGAGGAACTCGTTGCCAATAACAGGCGTGCTGGGCGGCTTTCATTCAGCAATAATCTCTCCGATGCTCTGGACGGTGCAGATGCGGTGTTTATCGCAGTAGGCACACCATCGCGCCACGGTGATGGGCATGCGGATCTCTCCTATGTCTACGGGGCGGCCAGGGACATAGCTCGATCCGTAAAGCGGTTCACAGTCGTGGTAACGAAATCGACAGTTCCCGTAGGTACCGGTGACGAGGTCGAGCGCATCATTCGCTCGGAAAACCCGGCCGCCGATGTTATCGTCGCATCCAATCCAGAATTTTTACGTGAAGGTGCGGCAATCACCGATTTCAAGCGGCCTGATCGCATTGTGGTCGGGACGCAAGACGAGCGGGCCCAAGCCGTCCTTACGGAAATCTACCGGCCTCTCTTCCTCAATAAGTCTCCGATAATATTCACGGACAGACGGACCGCAGAACTGATCAAATATGCCTCCAACGCATTTTTGGCCATGAAGATCACTTTCATCAACGAGATCGCCGATCTCTGCGAGCGGGTCGGCGCGAATGTACAGCACGTGGCGCGGGGGATAGGCGCTGATGGGCGTATAGGTTCAAAGTTCCTTCATGCTGGCGCTGGTTACGGTGGGTCCTGCTTTCCGAAGGACACGCTGGCACTGGTGAAGACAGCGCAGGACCATGGTAGCCCCGTTCGCCTGATCGAGACGACCGTCACCGTCAACGATGAACGTAAACGGGCGATGGCGAGCAAGATCATTCTGGCCTGTGACGGTGACGTCCGGGGTAAAACCATTGCAATTCTTGGGTTAACCTTCAAGCCAAACACTGATGACATGCGCGAGGCGCCGTCTCTGTCGATTATCAAGGCACTTGAAGAGGCGGGTGCCACGGTACGCGCTTATGATCCCGAGGGTGTCAAGTCAGCGCGCGCAATGCTGCCCAACGTGGTGTTTTGCGACAATGCCTATGAGGCTGCGGAAGGTGCCTGCGGAATTTCACTGGTGACTGAATGGGATCAGTTTCGAGCACTCGACTGGTCGCGGCTTCGCCTGCTGATGTCCGAGCCGGTCTTCATTGATTTGCGCAATGTTTACACGCCGGAAGAAGTCACCAGACACGGCTTTTCATACCATTCCATCGGGCGACCGGTCTCTCCGGGCAATTGACCCTTTCTCATCCAGCTCTGCGACCCACCTCAACGGCACGGACCCTCCCCGGCTTGCCGCTCCCGGGCAACTTAATGATAGGAGCTTTCGCATGAAGCGAAGACAGTTTTGTTATTCGGTCTTATCGCTCGTTGGCGTTTCGAGTTGCTCGTCGCTTCCAGGCAGCGGCCCGGGCGCGCGTGACGTCGCGTCCAAAGCCACGGCATCCTTAAGGGAAACTGCTACGAGCGCGTTCAAATACGTATCGGTTGACCTTACTCAACAGGTTCTTGCTGTTTTGGGAGATCCTGGTCCGGGCTCTTTTTTGCGAAGTTTTGGCAAGGGACGGAGTGGCCCGCCAGAACTGATGGTCGGCGTCGGAGATACCGTGTCCATCACCATATTTGAATCGCAGTCGGGTGGATTGTTTGTTCCCAATGACGCGGGTTCTCGGCCCGGCAACTATGTGACACTTCCTTCGCAAACCGTAGATCAAAAAGGCTATATTTCCATCCCTTATGCTGGGGCGGTTCTTGCAAAAGGTCGCACGCTGGGTGTGATCCAGGCAGATATCGTCAAGAGGCTGTCGTCACGGGCCATCGAGCCTCAAGTGGTTATCTCCGTTACGAGTCAAGCCTCTAACGAGGTAACCGTGATCGGTCAGGTTGGGTCGCCCGGCAAGCTCAATATCAATTCCGGCGGAGATCGCGTGCTCGATATTCTGTCGCGCGCCGGGGGTATTACCAATGCAGGGTATGAGACGTTTGTGACTCTGCAACGGCGCGGCACTAAGGCAACGATCTATTTCTTGAACTTGGTGGATGACTCGAAAGAAAATATCTATGTAGCGCCAGACGACACGCTCTATGTCTATCAGGAGCAACGGTCATTTACCGCCTTCGGGGCTTCGGGTAACAGCGGACAGTTCAAGTTCGAGCAGGAGCATGTATTGCTCTCGGATGCCGTGGGCAAGGCCGGGGGACTTCTCGATTCTCAAGCCGATCCCGGCCAAGTGCTGCTGTATCGACTGGAGCATCGCGCAAACCTCGAAAAGATGAAGGTGAATCTCTCGGCATTTGCTCCAGACGTTCTGGAGGTGCCGACAATCTATCGCGCCAATTTCCGCGATCCCTCTTCATTCTTCGTGGCCAAGAAATTCTTCGTACATGATCGTGACGTGCTTTACGTCACAAACGCCGACCAGGTCGAATTGTTCAAGTTCCTCACACTCATCACCGGCATTGTCGGCGCGGCAGCCTCGACGGCCGCAGACGCCGCTACAACCAGAAATGCGGGCCGGTATCTCAGCCAATGAACTCTAACAGAGAAGTGAGTTCCATAACTTGCCCCCATTGTCAGCTCATGGAGATCTTGGACATGAAACGTCTTTTGCTGTTGCTGGGAATATCTGCATCAGTCCTTACGCAGGCATTCTCTTTCCCTGCCGTTGCACAGAATGCTTCCACGGCGGTAAGTGGCGGGGCCTGCGGCGGATCATATAATCTGCCGGACAAGCTCCCTGGCCAGCAACTTTCGGATTTTAAGTCCAATCCGGAAGCGCTGCTGAAGAGCAATCCGGTTGGTGGGCTGCAATTGAGCGGTAAAGTCAAGGCGCTGACGGAGACGGACCCGTCAGCCGCAGTTGATGCGCTCCTCGAGATTGCACGCTCGGCAAATTCGACGCAAGCAGCGGCCATCGGATCAGGCTTGGGGCAGGCGGCCACGGCAATCATGGCGGTTGACAAGCTGTGCGGTGACGACATTGCGCGCAGGATTGCCAGCTCCGGCTTGAGTGACGTGCTGATTGGCTACAACATGGCGACGACCGAAACACTGATGCTGTCTGCCAGCGGCGTAGATGGTGGTGCTGGTGTCGGGGGGGGAGTTGGTGTCGGAGGGGGAGTTGGTGGCGTCGTGAACGGAAGCAGAGGTGCTCCTTCAGTCGGCGCGACAACAAGTGCGAGCGGCAGCTCAAGTCATACCAACACCGCAGATACGTTCAGTTTTTCGGGCTCGACCATTACCTGCTCGACATCGGTTAGTCCCCGGCGGACGTGCTGAGTATCTGCTGTCAAGTTGGGAGCCGTTGAGCCCCGCTGATACGGTACAAGAAGCATCCCGTCGATAGATATCGGATTCGAGAGTTTGTCAGGGACAGCCTGAAACTGAATCCTGAAAAATCAATGAAAACAAAGCAGTCGAGTGTGTGTCTCGCTTAATCGCTATTTGACAGACATGAGAGTGCTTTCACAAGGATCCGGCATGTCCGATCGCGCAGTAGACAATCGCCTTGAAACTATTCCGCCTAAAGAGAATCCAACAGGAGTACAAACAACAATTGACGTCGTCGGGCTCATAGCTGCTTTACGTCGACAAAAGATGGTCGTTGTCATCGCGACATGTTCAGTCCTCTTGCTCGGCGCGGTCTACTGCGTTTCAGCGGTGCCTCGTTACACGGCTACGAATGAGATTATTATCGATAGCCACAAGAACCTTTCGGACCTGACGGCAAGCCTGGCCGACGCGACGCTAGATACGGCTGCTATTGACAGCCAGGTCGAGGTTATCAAATCGGATAACGTCGCAGCGTTGGTGAGCCAAGAGTTGCAGCTTGATCAGAACGAGTTGTTTTTGAATGGCGGTGGTTTGTTGTCCGCCGTCAGAAGCACAATTTCGCATATCGTCAACTTCGGGTCATGGTTTGTCTCGCCGTCGGTCAACGAGGAGGAAAGGCGGCAGGCTGTCCGGGAGGCCATCATCGCAAAGCTTGAGAGCAATCTTGAGGTCAAGCGTGTTGCGCGAACCTATATTCTGACCGTCAGCTATACATCGCCCAATCCCAAGTTATCCGTCGATATCGCCAACGCCTACGCGGATGCCTACTTCACGGATCAATTGAATGCCCGCTATGAGCAGGTCAAGCGCGCCAGTGGCTGGCTTCGGGATCGCCTGACCGAACTCAAGTCAAGTTCAATTCAGGCCGATATGGCGATCCAGCAGTTCAAGGCGAAGCACGGGCTGGTGTCTTCAGGTGATGGCAAGTTTATCGGTGACCAACAGGTTACTGAACTGACCTCGCAACTGTCTGCTGCGCATGATCAAACCGCTAATGCCGAAGCCCGCCTGAAGCAGATTACGGATATTATTCAATCGGGTAGAACCGATGTCGCCGTCACGGATCAATTGGGCAGCGCTGTTATCAATGATCTGCGCACCAAATATCTCAAGGCAGCCAAGACGGCGCAGGAACTGACCAGCAAACTCGGCCCGACGCACTATCAAGTGGTCAGTCTTCATAAGGATATGGATGAGTACCAGCGGCTAATCTTCGTAGAGTTAAAGCGTATCGCGATGACCTATACTTCAGACCTTGAGGTCGCACGGACGCGCGAGAAAACGCTGAACGATTCAATGAACACCCTCGCGGGGGAGCAGACGTCGTCCAACGAGGTCATGGTGCAATTGCGTCAATTGATCCGGGAATCGGACAGCTACCAAAACCTGTATACGACATTCTTGCAGCGCTATCAGGATGCACTTCAGCAGCAATCGTTTCCAACGACAGAGGCGCGAACCATCACCAGCGCCACCCTGCCCAGCAAGCCAAGTTGGCCCAATATACCGTTTGTGATGGTCTGGTCGGGCTTGGTGGGTCTGATGCTTGGCGGTGGTCTGGCGGCATGGCGGGAATATAATGATCAAGGCTTCCGTACGCCCGATCAGGTGCGGGAGAGCACCGGACTTCATTTCATTGGCATGCTTGAGAAGCTGCCTAGCAAAAAAAATGAGCCCGAACAGTCAGAGAGCCCTGATGCCCGCCATGTGCTTATACGTGAGCCTATTATGCGGCACGTGCTTGAAATGCCTCTGTCAGGCTTTGCCGAAACGTTGCGGTCAGCGAAGGTCGAGGTCGATCTTCAGATCAATGCGGGGCGGAAAGTCATTGGCATCGTCTCTGTGATGCCCGGCGAAGGCAAGACAACAACGGCGAAGAACCTGGCAAGTCTCATTGCTTTGCAGGGCGCTCGTGTTCTCCTTATCGATGCGGACTTTCGTAATCCCGGAATGACGCGACGCATGGCTCCCCATGTTACGGCCGGGTTGATCGAGGTACTTCGGAGAGAACGGCCACTGGAGGAACTTTTGTTGCGGGAGCCGGAAAGCGGCCTCCTGTTCTTGCCAAGCGTCACGAAGAAACGGATTCTCGACAGTCAGGTTCTCCTTGCCTCAAATGAGATGGAGAAATTGCTCGAGGAAGCCGCTGCCAATTTTGATTATGTGATCGTTGATCTGCCGCCACTGGGACCCGTCATCGATGTCCGCGGGATCAGCCGCTTCTTCAATGCCTTCGTCTTCGTGGTCGAATGGGGCACCACGCCGCGCCGTGTCGTTCGGCGAGTGCTGGAAGAAAACAGAGATATCTACGAAAAAACCGTTGGCCTGATCTTCAACAGTGTCATCAGCGCACGGATGAAGAAATACAATTACGGTGAATCGCGCGGATACTATTACGGAAAGTATGCGTACTATTACACGGATAGCGGAACCGGTAAGGAGAGGGCGGGTGGCAAGAAAACGCGCTTGTGAGACGCTTTCTCTATTTGGTCCTGACGATCGGGGCCAGCAGCCTTCTCTTTCTGACGGCCGGCAACGTGCTGCTGGATATCTTGCCGACCAGTGATGTTCGCCGTCTCGGTCGCGCAGCTGAACTCGCAGCACTCAGTCGTCAGTCGGCTACCCAGCGGGCAGGGTTACTCGATGCCAACAGTTGGATAGACCCCAAGGTTCTGACAGAGGTGGCAGACTCGAAAGCGATGAAAGCCGCAGAAAGCAGCTGTCTGGACGAGGTGTCGCGTGGTGTATTGGCAGTCCGGCTGGGCGCGCTCGATCAGGCAATTTGGTCCGAAGCCAGGGATCGGGACATCCAAAGCCTTCTTGCTGCTGCAAATCGAGCTGTGAAACATCGGCTTCAATGCACGCCGACCGATGGCAACGCATGGATGCTTCTTGCCCAAATTCTGGTGCAGCAAGGCGGTGACATGGCGAGCCTCACTCGCTTGCTAGATCTTTCGTATTTTTACGCTCCAGCGGAAAAATGGATCATGATTCCTCGCTTGCGACTGGTGGGAACTTTGGTGGATACAGGGAGGATTTCTATTCCGCCACAGCACGGACTTGACATTGAGCGCGTCATCAGGCTGGGCGAACCTCGCGAGATCGCCTCGCTCTATAGTGAGGCTGGAGAAAGATCGCGACAGTTGATGCGAACCGTGATTGACCGGCAACGTCTCGATCGCCAGGTGCGGATCTTGAAGATCATTGATGCGCTCGGGGTTTCCTATCCTGTGCCTTTGAACTGTCGACCGCCGGTTTTGAACGGTCCACCGGGGGTGGAGCTTGATCTGAAGCGTCCGGCGGAACTCGTCGTCGCCTGTGCAGAATAGGGTTTACGGAATTATCAAAGATCCACACAGTCATCCGGCAGGGACGGAGTATCGGGCCAATGCGATGAGGAGAGCGGGGGCATGGCAGCAGCCGTTTTTCATGGGAATGCGTGCCGTCTTTTTTCTCGTCCTTGTCTTCCCGATGCTGACATTCGGTGCGGTGGATTTCGAACCGCTGGCCGTTATTACCATGGTGGTCGCGGTGAGCGCGGCGATCATGTGCTGGCGTCCGTTTCCATATCCGCGTTTGTCCTTCATTTCGGGGGTGGCGCTTGTCTGCCTCGTCGTTCTCGCGTTGACCCAATATGGGCAATCGTTACGGCTCCTCGACAACCCGTGGGAGCATCCCGCCTGGAGTTATATCAGGTCGCTTGTCGGACCGGTCGAGGGGGCCCTGTCCGTGACACCGGAGCAGACCAAAGCTGATATCATCGTATGGTCACCGCTCCTGACTTTTGTCGTGGCGCTTCATCTCTTCAACTGTAGAGGCGAGGCCTTCCTGCTCCTGTCGATATTGTCGTATCTCGTAGCGGCGATGGCAGCGATCAGTCTTTGCCAGTTCCTGCTTGCCCCTATGACGGTCGGGTTTGAGACGAAAACCGCCTATATCGGCAGTCTTACCGGCTTTTACATCAACAGGAATTCCGCTGGCACCTATTTTGGCATCGGTATCGTTATCAATGCCGGTTTGCTGGGTTTCTACTTGCAGAGTAGTAGCCTCAGGGCCCTTGCCAGCAAGGTCTTGAACCCCGGTCGCCTGACCAATGTGGAAAAAGCGACGTTTTATATGATAGTTGGTCTGCTCATGGACGTATTGGCGCTCGCGGCTACCCAGTCGCGTGGTGCAACGGCGTCGGTCTTCATCGGGCTGATCTGTCTCGTGTGGCTCCTCAATGGAGGGAAGAGGCGCCGTCGCCGTTCCGCCCCGAGATCAATTCCTCGAGGGTGGCGTTTGGCGCTCATCGTCAGTTTGATGTCGACAGCGACAGTGGTTGTTGCACAAGAAGCGATCTACCGCATGGGGGCTCAATCGGTCGATCAGGCACGGCTGTGCACATTTTCATCGACGGCGCAGGCGGTGCGAGACAATTGGCCGCTTGGCTCCGGTTTCGGCAGTTTCCCGGATGTGTTCCCCGCCTATCGCTCACCGCAATGTTCCGGTATCGAGGGAGTCTGGGATGCTGCCCATAACTCTTACCTTGAGGGAGCGCTTGGGATGGGCATCGTTTTCGTCGTCGTTTTAGGGGTCGCGCTGACAGCGCTCGGATGGGCGCTTGTGACAGGCTTGCTCGAGCGGTCCCGCTACCGCTTCGCGCCGGTCATTGGCCTGACAAGCCTTCTCGTTGTCGCCTTGCATTCACTCGTAGATTTCTCCCTGCAAATCCCCGGAAACGCGCTCCTTCTTGCAGCCCTTCTTGCTGGCTGCGTGACGATCTCACTGGGAGAAAGACCATCGTTCGATCCGATTGCGGATACGGCAATGCAGCGCAGGCCGGCGGCAGATCAATCCTGATGCGAAAGTTGGTTGATTTCTTCGTGAAGCTCCTGCCTGTGCGGGAAGAGGTGACAATCGCGCGCCCCGCTGCAAGAGTTCCCGATGGTGTGCGTGTGTACGTGATCGGCGATGTCCATGGTCGCGCGGACCTGCTTGCGCAAACCTTTGCCAAAATCGATGCCAATGAGGCCGCACACCCCTTCAAGCGTAATGTCACGGTGCTTCTAGGGGACTATGTTGATCGCGGTTTGCGGTCCCGCGAGGTCATTGATCAGTTGATCGAACGGCAGATGACACGGCGTGTGGTGACGCTGCGTGGCAATCATGATGACAGCATGCTGCGTGCGCTGAACGATATGGACATCGCACTGCGGTGGCTGGCTGCGGGAGGCCGCGAAACACTCCATGCCTACGGTATTACTGTTCCCGTCAATATCGACCGTGATAACGTTCATACCGTGATGGCTCTGGCCGTGAAGCAAATTCCCGCCGAACATAAAAGCTTTCTCGAAAGGCTCCGCCTCTACGTAACGATCGGTGACTACGCCTTTGTTCACGCAGGCATCCGACCAGGAATCGCACTTGAAAACCAATCAGCGGTGGATCTTATGTCGATCCGGCAACCTTTTCTCGACTGTGTCCTGCCGCATGATTTCATCATCGTGCATGGGCACACGCCGGTCACTAGCCCGGTTTTCAGGTCGAACCGGATCAATGTCGATACGGGCGCCTATATTACCGGGAATCTCACCTGTCTGGTTTTGGAAGAGGACAGGCAGTTTATTTTAGAACCCCGGAATGAAACTTGCCAAACTGTGCCGGGAAAAATCAGATGCGGCACAGAGAGCTGAGAGCATCGCACTGCTTCTTTATCGCTGGGCGACACGGTGGCTCCCTAAGCCGGTATTGTTACCCGATCACAGGCCCGACGGGCATCACCCGGGTATAACGCTGAGAAACGTCGCGTTATGAATCGAAAAGATCGCGACAGCGTCAAGTACGCCCCCCACGCGTTTTTTGCGATGTTAGCATTGCGACTGGTCTCTGCGGTATGCCCTGCCTTGCTTCCGGCTAGATCAAAATCACGGTCTCGAGAACGGCGCTCTCCTCGATTGGCTTGCAGGCAGCCTATGTCCCGTTGGTTATTTACTGTGTGCTTTGTTCAGTGAAACGAAGTCAGACGAAGTCGATGCCCAACCGCCTATCTGACGAGGCACCGCCTGCGCCCGCTTCGTCTCAAACAAACGCTGTTCCGTAGCGCCTACGGGCACGCAGAGCTTCAATCCAAAGGATGGAATATGACAGGTAAGATTGTCCCTGTGATCATGGCAGGGGGCAAAGGCACGCGGTTGTGGCCGTTGTCACGTGCCACGGCAGCCAAGCAGTTTTTGACATTGATTGGCGACGAGACACTTTTTCAGTCCACTCTCTCGCGCGTAGCCGACAAAACTGTCTATGAGGCACCCTTGGTGGTGACCAATGAAGACTTCCGGTTTCTGGTCGCCGAGCAGGCGCGCGCCAAGGATATGGCGCTGTCTGGTATCGTTCTGGAACCTCTGGCGCGCAACACCGCGCCCGCCTTGGCCGCGGCAGCGCGTATTGTCGCGGATAGGTTTGGTGAAGACACCATGCTGTTTGTGCTGCCGTCGGACCATGCGATCACGATGGATGACAATTACCAAGCCGCCACCTCTGCCGCTTTGAGGGCGGCCGCGAAGGGAGAGCTGGTGACCTTCGGCATCACGCCGTTAGAGCCGGCAACAGGCTATGGCTATATCGAACTGGGCGGTCAGCTGGAGAAGGGCGCCTATGCGGTTGGTCGGTTTGTGGAGAAACCGAATGCCGAGACCGCCCAGGCGCTGATCGATACCGGCAATTATTACTGGAACTCAGGCATGTTCCTGTTTTCGGCAGCCGCAATTATCGCTGAATTGGAGCTTTATTCGCCTGACGTTGTGACGGCTGTGGATCGTGCGGTTGCGGAGGCAACGCTGGACGCTGATTTTATTCGGCTTGATCGCGATGCATTTGCGCAAGCACCTTCGATTTCGATCGACTACGCGGTGATGGAAAAGACCGCCAATGCCGCCGTTGTCCCGTCCTCCATCCAATGGTCGGATCTGGGAAGTTGGGATGCGGTCTGGAAAATCGGAGAAGTGGACGGCGACGGTAACGTGGTGCAGGGCAATGTCACTGTACGCAACACCACAAACTCGCTGGTAATTTCCCGCAATGCCCATATGGCCGTGCAGGGCATGGATGGCGTGGCCGTGATCGCCTCGGAGGATGCGGTTTTGGTGGGGCGTCTGGACAATGCGCAGGATGTGGGCAATCTGGTGAAGTTACTGGCCGCCGACCGGAAAACGGCAAGCCTGACCGAAACACATCCAACATCGCTGCGTCCCTGGGGTGGGTATACGTCGATCCTTAACGGTGATCGCTTCCAGGTGAAGCGCTTGTTCGTTCATCCCGCCAAGAAGTTGTCCTTGCAAAAGCACCATCATCGGGCGGAGCACTGGATCTGCGTGAAGGGAACGGCGGAGGTCACCATCGGCGATCAGGTCACCATCTTGCACGAGAACCAGTCCATCTACATCCCCCAGGGAGCCGTGCACCGGCTTGGCAATCCGGGTAAAATTCTGCTGGAAATGATCGAGATCCAGACTGGGTCTTATCTGGGCGAGGACGACATTGTCCGCCTTGTCGATGAATTCGGCAGGACCTGATCGGGGAGCTGGGAAGCAGCCCGATACTGGACGCAAAACCTCATGAGAAACATACTCTTCCACATTTGTGCGACTCTGCTGGGTCTGGCGCTGGCTGTTTTCGCCCTGCGATATACCACTGACCTATGGGCGCCGGCTGTCGTTTTCTCCCTCCAGCTGCATGCCGGTGTCGCAATGATGCTGTTGGCGCTGTTTTGTCTCGCTTTGCGACCCGGTGCAGTCTCGATGGCTATGTTGTGCGCAACCCTATTGGTTGTTTGCCATGCTGTTCTGATGATTTGGAATTCGCTGCCGCCGACATTCTCGACCGAGACCACCAGCACGCGAAGCCTGCGAGTGCTGTCCTTTAACGTCCTGGGCGAAAATCTTGAAAACGGTGGTGCGATCGCCGACTACATCCTGCAATCGGGGGCAGACATCGTCTATGTCATGGAAGCTGCCCCGGTCGGCTTACATCTGGATCGCCTGTCAAAAATCTTCCCGTATCGCATCGGCTGCGGAGACCATACGAGCACATGCGATCTGCTGCTGTTGTCAAAATATCCGCTGGAGACGGTTTATGTCGGCAATCTCAGTGATTTGCGCAAGGATCGGTTTGCAACGGCCCAAATTCATCTGGGCAGCGTCACGCTGTCTCTGGCCGCAGCGCATCTGAGCAAACCTTATTTTGACAAATACCATACAGATGAGCTGGCGGGACTTGGTGAAGTCCTTAGTAAGATCGACGGTCCTTTGGTGCTCGCGGGTGATTTCAACGCGGCAACCATAGCCCCCGACATGCAAGGCCTTTTGAAGCGCACTGGATTGACGACGGCTGGCTTGGAGCCAGCGACGTGGCCGACCGGCGCAGGAATTCTGGGCGTTCCCATCGACCATATTTTCATTCGTATGCCAGTGATGGCGCAAAAATTGTCCCGCATCCCGTCGAGTTTTGGTTCCAACCATTACGGGTTGATCGCAGACCTCACCGTTCCGAGCGGCGGCCTCTCGCCCGGACTCTGACCGGCTCTGCCCCTTCATTCAACACGACCTTTTGGAAGGCGTTCTCACCATGAAAAATGGGAACTTGAAGGCACCCCCGTTGCCGGTGGTGATCCTGTCTACGGCTGATATTGATGCGCCGATCTGGACCAATAAACAGCATATTGCGGCGCGCCTCGTGGCCGAGCGTGAGGTCCATTATATTGAATCCCTTGGTCTGCGGGCACCGGGATTGAGCGTCAAGGATCTGCGCCGGATCCTGGCGCGGATTTCGATAATCCTTTGGAAAAGGCGCGATCCTCCAAACATCAACGCATCTGGCAAGCGCCGTGAAGGCGTCGAGGCGTTACATAGACATCTGCCCATGGTTATCCCGTTTCACGCCTTTGCGCCGGTGCGTGCGTTCAATCGGTGGATGATCAAGCGCCGTATCCAGCCGCACTTGCCGGAGCGCTATGCGCTTTGGAGCTTCTCACCCCTCACCTACGGGCTGGAGGAACGGGCGGAGATGGTCGTGTATCATTCGGTCGACCTGTTGCACACGATTGACGGCATCCCGCGCAAAGCGTTGCTTCAAGCAGAGCGTCGGCTGGTTACGCGGGCCGATGTGCTGGTTGCATCAAGTACAGGTGTCGCAAACCATCTGCGGGCCCTCCATGCGAACCCGATGGTGTGGGAAAATGTCGCCGACATCGATCTGTTTCAGGGGCTGCGCGCACCGGCATCGGATCGTGAGCGGCGCGCTATTTTCGTCGGCAACCTCACACCCAGCAAAATCGACTTCGCAATATTCGAGGCCATCATCGCCAAGGGAGTACGGCTTGCGCTGGCAGGACCGTTCAGCATTGATGGTACGAAACGTGACCCCGCGCTTGCCCGGCTGCTGGCCTCGCCACATGTCACCTATCTTGGCACGCTGAACCAGCAGGAAATGGCGGTAGAAATTGGCAAGAGCTGGGTCGGGATCATCCCCTATCACCTCAATCAATACACAACGGGCGTGTTTCCAATGAAGGTCTACGAGTATCTGGCTGCTGGTTTGCCGGTTGTCGCAACGGCTTTGCCAAGCATATCGGGCCTTGCGATCCCCGGGGTCACGATCGCCTCACCACAAGAGTTTGCCGAGGTCGTTGCTCGTGCTTGTACAGGCGAATACGCTCCCCCGCCGGGTGATTTCAGCAAAAACAGCTGGGATGCGCGCCTTGAACAGATCCGGACATTACTCGATTCCGGCCGACAACAGGCCGTGGAAGCTGCGCTTTAGGATGTCGATGCGCTATGTTCGCGACGCGCTACCGCTTATGCGCAGTCTCATTGCTTATGCGGCGATGCCGGCAGCAGGGATAATCACGGCCCCAATCTTGGCGCACGCCCTGGGCGCCACCGGGCGAGGGCAGTTAGCGGGTATTCTTCAGCCCATGACCCTGGCCGCTGCCGTGGCAGCGCTCGGTGTACCCTCTGCCGTTACTTATTTCATCGGCCGGCAGTCTCCACCAGGCAAGGTCATTCGGTTGGCGGTGGTCATAGCACTGATCATGACTTTTCTCGTAGGTTTGGCGTTGTTCTGGTACTCTGCGAGAATTGCCGAGCAACTCGATATAAGCCGTACTTTCTTGCTGCTGATTTGGGCGGCGTTCTTGCCGAGTGCCTTGATCGCCATACGACGTGGGCACATTCAGGGGTTGCGGCGATATGGTGCGCTTGATCTTGAGCGGATGCTGGGGTCAGGTTTGCGCGTGGGCGCCATCGTCCTGCTCTGGATAATCGGCGTGAAATCCGTGATCGCATTTGCCGCCATCTATATGATTGCCGGACTCAGCGCTTCGGCGGTGCTTCGGCTTCCGGGGAATGCGAATGCCGCAAACACATTGAGACGCCAAAGCGGCAACATAATCCCGGAATTTACAAGCGCGTCTTTTTTCTCATACGCGATACTGTCCGCCTTCGGGACGATTGCGGCTACAGTGTCAGCCCGCCTCGATCAGGCGATCATGCCTGCAATTGTCGCGACCAATGACCTGGGATACTATTCTGTTGCCGTCACCGTTGCAGAAGTGCCTGGAATTATTACGGCAGTGCTTACACGCAACGTACTGGCCGAAGTGGCTGGCGGCATCCACAGACAATCGGTGCTTCGCTCGATACTGGTCGGCGGATTTGCGCAGGTGGCCTTGACCATCGTAATCCTCGTAATCCTTCCCTATGCCGTTCCTATTGTGTTCGGTGGGGATTTTGCGCCTGCTGTGGCATTAATCCGGATTCTGCTGCTGGGTACCTTTATCGGTTACTGGGCCAATGTCGTCGCCGCGTATCTCGGTGGACTGGGCAGGCCCGGCTACAATTCTTTGGGGCAGGCCGCCGCCGCGTTCACGACGATCATTCTGTTTTGGGCTGCCTGGCAGCGAATGGACGCTGCGACAGCTGCATGGATCAGCGTCTGGTCGCAGGCCGCTGCACTCGCGACGGCGCTTGTTCTGGTTACTCGGCTAAGTCCGCGCGGACAAAGCCGGAATGTTTCAAACCCAAATGCGGAAGACGCAAACTAATATGCTTCTCACAGAACCGGCTCGTCTCTGGCTCCTGTCCACGCGGTACCATCGCGAAGGTAAACGCCGAAAGGCACGGCTGATTAAAGCCTATCTTTTCCTTTTTTTTCGTGCCGCTCTCCCGCCGGAAGCGGTACTTGCGGGGCTTCCATCTCTTGGTCATTTTGCGATGAATATCGTTGTTCATCCCAACGTATCCCTGGGTCGCGATGTGAGGCTGTGGCATTGCGTTACGCTGTCAGTCAGCGATTCCCCCGGGACCAAATCGCGATTGACCATCGGCGACAGAGTAGAGATCGGCACGGGTGCGGTGATCATCGCCCCCCTGCGCAGCAGCATGTCCATTTGCAACGATGTCAGGATTGGGGCGAACTCGGTTGTGACCCGTTCGATTACACAGCCTGGCACCTATGCCGGCGCCCCCGCGGTGCGCGTCATACCACGCGAAAAGGTTGAATAATGCGTATCCTCTTCGTCACGCTTGAGGTCTTCGGCGGCGCGAAAAAAGGCGGCGGTGAACGCTATGTAACGGAACTGGCCCGTGCTGCGCGAAACCGGGGGTTGACTGTCGATGTCGTTGTTGTGCGGTCCTTGCGCGAATTTGCAGAACTTGGCGATCTCGATGAGCCGGCGCATGCTATTTCTCTACGCCGTTTTTTCGACTTGGCGTATCGATGTGACATTGTCCATGTTCACCAGCTCAACACGCCTGGTTTTGACTATGCAGCGCTGATGGCCAAGTTGCTGCGCAAACCGCTGGTCTTGACCGACCATGGCGGAGGCGCGCTCGCCCCTGGCCGGGCTCTGGGACGCTTGCGGCTGCGTCTCATCGATGCCGCAGGCTATGTGAGCGCCTGGAGCAGGCAGGACCTGGATCCAACGGGTATTATCAAACAGAATGTGATCATTATGGGCGGTGGCGATCATTTGCCAGACGCAGATCCACTTGAGCAGTGCTATGACTTTGGCTTCATTGGCCGCTTGGTGCCTCATAAGGGCGCCCATATCGCGGTTGAGGCTCTACCCGTAGGACGTCGTTTGGTTTTGGCGGGGCAACCTAGAGACCAAGCCTATTTCGCTTCTCTGAAACAACTGGCGCGCAACAAGGATGTCACCTTCGTTTCGGACGCGACTGATGAAGTTGTCGCCAGTCTCCATAAGTCCATAGGGTTTCTTCTCGTCCCCTCCGTCGAGCATTATCAGCGCCGTGATTTTTCCCGCCCTGAACTTTTGGGTCTTGTCGCGCTAGAGGCGCTGGCGGCCGGGACGCCTGTCATCGGCTCGGATGTCGGTGGGCTTGGGGAACTTCTCAAAATGGCAGGCCAAATCACTGTTCAGCCGGGCGATGTTCCTGAATGGCATCAGGCCCTTTTAAAGGCAGCGGGCAGTCGTTTTCCATCTGTGACCAGTTCCGCCTTCACATGGGATGCCGTCGCGGGGAAATGCATCGAACTCTATAGATCTCTTTAGATCGAATTTTGTACTGCGCATCGTTGATCGTGTGTGCTTAGCTGAGGGGCAATTGAGTGCAACTGAAGACCTATAACGATTTACAGAAGGATATTGTCGGGAATTTATGGAAGATCCCGAATGATGTTGATTTAATTGTCGGTATTCCTCGCAGTGGCATTCTGGCAGCGAGTTTCATTGCGCTTTCGCTGAACCTGCCTCTCGTCGATCTCGATGGATTTTGTGCGGGCCGCGTGTTTGAAACAGGGACGACACGGCGGCGGGGAAATGCGTCGAAGCACTATCGTCGTGCTCTCATTGTCGACGATAGTAGCCGCACTGGAGAAGCGTTGGCCAAGGCGGTTGAAAAGCTGGACACCACAAGCGTCGACTTGCCGCCCATCACCACCTGCGTGGTTTACGGAACATCGTCTATTCGGGGCCGTGTCGATGTAGTGATGGAAATCATTGATAAGCCGCGGATTTTTGAGTGGAATGTGTTGCATCATCCGGGGATTTTGAAAGACGCATGCCTCGATATTGATGGCGTTCTTTGCCATGATCCCAGTTACGCAGAAAATGATGACGGACCGGCTTACCTCGATTTTCTAAAGCAAGCCCGCCCGCTTTACCTGCCGAGCCATCCGATCAAGGCGCTCGTGACTAGCCGTTTGGAGAAATACCGTCCGGAAACGGAGGAATGGTTGCGGCGCCACGGCGTTGTCTACGAGCAATTGATCATGCTCGATCTTCCAAGCGCCGCAGAGCGACGCCAGGCGGGCGTGCATGGATCGCACAAGGCGGCCTATTATCGGACGAGTTCGGCAAGGCTGTTCGTCGAGAGCGAACTGCATCAAGCCAATGAAATTGCGAGAATGAGCGGCAAACCTGTTCTATCCATTGAAGGGCCGAGGCTATGTTTGCCGAACAGCTTTTCTCCTCAGGCCCTGAAGCAACGGATCACAAATGTGCGTCTTTTGGCGCGGTGGTTGCGTGGCTGTATTGGCGACAAATGGGTTGATCGTCTTCGCGTTGTTTATATGCGGCTGTCGCGCGCTAAATCCAAAAAGCTGTAATCCCGATGAAACTTTTGTTTGTGTCGAGATCGACACCATTTCATCGACTTGGCGGCATGGAAATACTGTCCTGGGCTCTTGCCAAGGCCATCGTTCTACGCGGGCATCAGGTTGAATTTCTGACCACCGGCATAACGGGCTTTCTTCCGGGCGCATCTGTTGATGGTATTACCGTCCATGCACTGGATTGCGCAGCAGGGCGCTATTCAAAAGCCTGGTGGAGCAAGTCACGTTCTGTCTTTCTGGACCAATATGCCGACAACGTCGATCTGGTGATGGGCGTTGGGGGAGGCGCGCATGGCGTTCTGGATGCCAAAATAAGAGGAAAATGTCGGACGCCGGTCATCTTGCAGTCGCATGGCACGCCTTGGGGGGAAATTGTCTCGAAGCTGGCCGTCCGGTCGCCCATTTCCTGGGCGGGGGCAGCCCGGAACATTCCCTATCTGGTGCGGGACTGGCGGCTTGGACACTATTCCGGGATCGTCTCTATCGGTCCTGCCGTCGATGAGGCACTCCGGCGCAAACCCATGTCGAAGCTTGTGCACCACACGCCCGTCACCATGATTGAGAATGGTGTGAACGAAGGGGAGCTGAGATTTGACCCGGCAGCTCGCAGCCGCCTTCGGCAGAGATTGGGCATAGGTCCGTCCACGGCGATAGTTGTTTCCCTAAGCCGCGTGATCTTGCAAAAGGGGGTTCGTGAGTCACTGGTTGGCTTTGCGCGCCTTGTGTCGAAACGCCCGGATGTTGCCTATCTGATCGCGGGGGAGGGCGATGCGCAACCTATGCTCCGAGCCTTGGCAAAAGACTTGAACATTGCCGACAAGGTGCATTTCATCGGACCGGTCTCTCGTGCCGATGTTCCAACGGTTTTAAGCGCCGCAGACGTTTTCCTGTTCACGTCGCTGAGACAGGAAGGTCTGGCGATTGCACCGCTTGAGGCGGCAGCGTCCGGCTTGCCCGCCGTTCTGTCCAGCCACCTGAGGCTTCCGGAACTCGTGGCCAGATATGCGCCACCAACAGAACCGGACGCCGTGGCTGATGCGCTCCAAGCCACATTGGATAGTGCGCCACCTCGCAACACAACTCTTTTGCCCAAGCGTTATTCTCTTGAGCACGCGACCACCCGATACCTTCAGCTTTTTGAAGAGACCATTTCACGCCGCTGACATCCGTCGCGCGCGCGTAGACAGGTTGCTCCTCCCACTCCTTATCACCGTCCGCGCACCTGTTGCGACACGTCGCTGACGGCTGCCCAAACACCGTAACATTACGACACCCGTCATCTTTGAACCTTGATCTCACGCTGGTCACACCAATGGCGCGAGCGGGCGCGGCCGTGCGCACGTGCCGCCATGATTTTCCCACCTGCCCAATTTTCCCCGAGCCACCCCCATTGATGAAGGTTAAAATCGTGCGACATCTCGACGTAGTATTGGCCCATGACTATCTCACCCAGCGTGGCGGAGCGGAACGGGTCACCGTGGAACTCGCGCGGGCGCTCAACCCGCGTTATTTGATAACCGCGATTTACTCCCCGGAAGATGCATTCCCGGAAATGAACCGGATTTCGATACAATCGACCGCGTTGAGCAGAGTGAAGTTGTTCCGCCGAGATTCTCGTCTGGCGCTGCCATTGCTTGCTTCTACATGGAATTTTATCAGGCCCGTGCGTGCGGATGCCGTGGTGTGCAGTTCATCTGGTTGGGCGCACGCGTTGCGGACTGCGGGGGCAACCCGAAAGATCGTCTATTGCCACAACCCGGCACGATGGCTTTATCAGGCGGATGATTATCTACTGGATCGCCCATGGCCAGTGCGGGTGGCGTTGGGCCTCTTGCGAGCGGGTCTGTTGAAATGGGATCGCAAGGCGGCGGCCTCCGCGGATGTCTATATCGCGAATTCCACCTCGGTTGCAGAGCGCATTCGGCAAGTTTACGGCCGCGAAGCCCGCGTGGTTTTCCCGCCGGTTTCGGTTGATCCAACCTTGCCGGCAGAGCCAGTTCCGACGCTCGCGGGTAAAACCTTTTTCCTCATGGTGGGACGGTCACGTGGATACAAGGGAGCGCAGCCGTTGGTGGAGGCGTTCAGGGGTATGCCCGAGCACGTGCTTGCCGTTGCCGGTGGCGGCAAGATTCTGGATGCGCCTGCCAATGTTGTGTCGACCGGTTACGTCAGCGAGGCGAAGTTGCGTTGGCTCTATGCCAATGCGCGGGCGTTGATCTCGGTGTCACGAGAAGACTTTGGATTGACGCCAATTGAAGCGAACGCGTTCGGCACGCCGGTTCTGCTCTTACGGGCAGGTGGATTTCTCGATTCGACGGATGAAGGCACGAGCGGTCTTTTCATCGACGACGCGACACCAGAGGCGATCCGCAGTGCTGTGCGTGCTTTCCCGGACACATGGGATACCGACGCCATCAAGCGTCATGCCGAGAAATTCAGCCCTCATCGGTTTCACGAGGCCATCCGTCGCATCGTTGCGGAAACATGCAAAGCCGGGTGAAATGATCGCGGCTCCAGGTACGGACTGAAGGGGAGGAACTATGCGCCGAAGACGTCTGCTGAAAGCCTCACTACTGTTCGCTACAGGCTGTGCCGCGTGGCCGGTTAGCGATGTTCACGCCGCCATCGAAAGAGAAATCTATGACGTTAGCGATTTCGGCGCAAAGGGTGATGGACGCAATGATGATACCGATGCGATCCGGACCGCAATGGCACGGGCGGCGGCATCCAGAAGACCCGCGACTGTCCATTTCCCCAAAGGCCGATATATCTTCAGCACCCTGGAAGAGCAGTTTGACGACATCGAGTTCAGCGGCGATGGGGCGGTCCTTGTATCGACATTGCCAGTCGGCACTCCTCAGCCGGCAATCTGGTTGCACGCCAGGAAGCTTTGGATCCACGATCTATCGCTTGATTATACCGATGCGATTGATGTGCGCCGACCCGGCGTCGTCGAGAGCCGCAAGCCCAACGCCTACGGTTTGCGCCTTGGCGGCGCGCGTGATCCGCATTTGTGGAATGCAGAGCTGGTCCGGGTCGAACGCGTTCAGGTCACCAATGCGCGGGGCGGCGGAATCCAGGTCTCCTATGCCAGTAACGTTACGGTTCGCGGCTGCCGCATACGCCAGGTTTTGGGCAACGGATTGGGTTTTGACGGTTGCGTGGCCAATGTTCTTGCCGAAGACAATGACATTGCCCTGACGGGTGACGATTTGCTGGTTATTGTCACGGACTTCCGTGTTCCCAACGGCACGCGAGACGTGATCTTTCGCCGTAACACTGTGGCGAAAGGCTACGCCAAGGGCATTGCTTCCAGCGGAGTTCACGGCATGGTCATCGAGGAAAACACCGTGAGTGACACGTTCGCGGGCGGAATTGTGGTGTTTTCCGATAGCTATTATCGGCTGGGGCGATCGATAGACGTGACTGTCAGCGGCAACACCGTTAAGGCGGCAGGCCGCTTCTTTGGCGAAGGACAGTTTCGTAGAGAGGCATCACCCGTTGGCAACTCGATTTATGTTGCCGGTGGATCGGCAAACGTGGCCATTCGCGGCAACACGCTCATCGGATCGGTGCGCGACGGCATCGTCGTGACGACAATTAAAGGCCTGTCGATCGTCAAAAACAATGTGCTCGACCATCCGGGAGTGGGCATATTGGTTGGTGATCCAAGCGATATAGACACGAAGCGGGTCAGTCATTTTCAAATCGCATTCAATTCCGTCCGGGACAATCGTGATGGCATCATCGTCGGATCGGCAACAGACGGCACAATCACGGACAACGTGATCACGCTGGCTCCCCCGGGTAGGGGGCAAGCACTTGTTGTGGCTAACAGCAGCGCAGTCATCGTCCTGAAGTGAACGATTGGCACATGATTGCCGTGGAATGCATCTTCCACAACTGCTCATAAAGGTGAAATTTGGATACGCTGAACCAAATTCTATTCATCGGGATCTGCTTTTTTATCCTGTTGCGCTTCTACTGGTTGGCCTTGCGGAACACGCCATGGAAAGGCTTGCTGTCTGCGCTGGCATGTATTTTATATATATTTTGCTTGTATGGCTCGGCCTTGATGCAAGTAGCAGGTCTCAGCAGCACGAAGCTTCTGGGACCCCATATTCTGCCGCCTGCCCAGGCCTATGAGCTGGGTGGACTGGCAGGCAAATGGGCGATCGAATTATGTGTGATTTTGCTGGGTGAGGTTATGGCCGGGTTTCTCGTGCCACAGCGTAACCCCGCCATTTCTCAACGCTCCTTTTCCAGAGCGTCTGGCGAATTCAATTTTGTTATGCGCAACGCCGCCCTTGCGTTGATCGTAGTCGGTTCCATTTCAACACTGGCGTTTCATTCCGACCTGTCCAGCCGTGCGGATGGAGGGCAGGGGGTGGTGACCATTCTCAAGACCTGCCTGGCGGTGGGGTTGTGCGTGTTTGCCTTCCATAACTTCTTCAATCAGAGGATTTATTATCTGGTCAGTGCTTGCGGGATGATCCTGCTGGTCACGGGGGCGGTCAGAAGTCCGGTTCTCTCCGTGGCCCTGGCGTTTTTCGCGGGCAAGATTGCGCGCGGAGAAGTCACTGCGGCTATGCTGATGCGATACGCCGTTTACGGGCTTGTGCTTGCGGTTGTAGGCGGGGCCATGTCGAACTTCCGGGGCGACGTTGTTTCAGGAAGGGGGGCTGATCTTTATACCGCGTTTGCGGAGTCGATCGAAAACCCTTTTACCGCCGTATATGGCGGAGGTATCGATACGCTTGATGGCTATCGCCTGGCACAATTTGTCCAGCCTAACGAACCGGCTCGTCCTGGGAATATTCTTGTGGCCATCACGACTTTTGTCCCTCGCGCTCTCTGGCCCGACAAGCCACAGGATCTGAGCCTCGACATCACCAACCGGTATCTACGGTGGGACCAAGGGGGTATTTTCCTGTCTTTGGTCGGTTACCTCTCTATCGCATTCGGCGGTTACATTCAGGCACTGCTTGCACTTTTCATATTGATGACCGGATTGTGCGGACTATACCGAAAGGTGTTTGCAACCTTTTACGGATTTATAGTTCTGCTGATGACCTTCCGCCTATTCCTGGGCGGGTCTCCATTCGATATCTATTTCTGCCTAGTATACCTGCTCATTTACACTCTCGCTCAAATCCCCTTCAAGCTGATTTGGGTTGGTTATTCTCGGAAAACGTACTCAGATGGTTGGCCTGTATAACGTTATGGCGCTCCGTCTCTTAACCAAACCGTTAAGGACAGCGCGAGGTTAAGGAGGTCGATAGGCACGCAGGTGATCTCGGCCATTCCACCGGTTCGCGTGCCGATCGAGCGAAGATGCTCAAGGGTGAGCCAACAGCTTGATCACCTCCAGGGAAGTGCCTTCTTCCGCTATTCATAAAGGCGCTGGAAAGTTTTGCCGCCATTGCTCCGGCCGAAGCACGAGCCGGTACGATATGCGCCACTGCGCCTTCTGAACATGATCGGTGTACGCCGCGACGATCTCAGGGGCGGAGCCTACGAGACGTCGTCAGCGCGTGAATGCCCATACGCCTCTTAACACCTGTAATGGGCAATTTCGGCTCCGACCCTCTGACTGGCCGAAAGCGACGCGGATGCCACCGTCTTACCCTTAAGACCGCCAGCAACACCAAAGAGGAGTTTCCCATGCGAGAGCCCATGCTGAATGAACTATCGTCGATCCGACCTGTCTGCATGCAGAGGAGCGGTGAAATTCGTGATCTTCTTTTCCGTGGTCAGATTTTCGCTCGGAGGCAGGTCGCATGAGACGACTTCCACGATCCTTTGATGTGGTCATCGATAATCTCTCTCACGTCGCGGCCGCATATTCTGATGGCGTAGCCGCGCGGGTACAGCACGAAATCTGGAGACGCCTCTCCAACATTTTTAAAACGGAGGACTGGGAGGTATCCGAGAGCCCTTCGGGTGTAAAAATTTCTTCTCGTGCCAGCGACGCGATAGCATATCCCCGGGCAGAACTTGTGGAGGCAGCGCTTGTCGCAGCCGCGCGACGCCCGGTTACGATCAAGACTCAACAGATCGTACCGAGTTTGAGCGCTCATTTTGGAGAGACCGAGAAGATCGCTCCGCTTGTCGAACTCGACCCTGGACAATACCGGATGGATATGTGTGCCGCAGCGCTCGCCTATGATGCGTTGAATGTCGGTGAGATGCGTTTTGCCGAGCAGGCCGTTGTGGGTGGAGAACGCTACGACCGACCGCTTTACCACGAGTGCCTTGCCCGACTGTTGGATCCAGACGGTGCCGTCGTTCTTCCCGGAACCTATATCGCCGCCCTGGAACGCCTCGGATTGACGCGGGTCTTTGACTGGTATGTCGTTCGGGAGACCATCCGCCAGCTCGAGTATCGGCACGATGTTGCGATGGGCTGCAATGTTTCGGCGCTCTCTGCTGTGGATGACATTTGGTGGACATCCGCTTTTGCTCAATTGCGCCGACGACCAGATATTGCCAAACGGCTTGTCATCGAAATTACCGAAAATGCAACACTCCCAAGCGTGACGGATGCCATGGCCTTTATTTCGGCCGTCCAGGGAGCCGGTGCGCGTGTCGCTCTCGATGATTTCGGTGTGGGTCACCTTTGCCCCGATTTTGCTGGCGAAGCCAACGCCGACATCGTCAAAATCGATGGGTCATATGTGCGCAACCGGCTTTCCAACGACGATGGGCAGGATCGGCTCCGGGATTTGGTAAGCCTCGTCGGCAAGTTCGCGCCGATCGTTGTGGTCGAGGGTATAGAGATCGCCGATGACCTGCACGCGGCGAAGGCAGCCGGTGCGAAATATTTTCAAGGCTATTACTTTCAGGCACCGGTATTTCCCGATCGTTTGGTCAATCGGTCTCATACGATAGAACGGGAGGAGGTCCGTTGACAGGCGAAGAGAGCAAGCCGCTTGGCTGGATGTTGGTAAAGGGCAAGGTTCAAATACGTGCCGGAGAAACCCTGGCGAGTCTCTCGATGGACAGTGCGCAGGCAGGATACGGGCGGACTAGCGCTCTACTTGCCCGGCTGGCCAGATTCCGGCCTCTCGATGACCGGCCGGAGCATGCCTGGGCACATGCTCATATCTGTGATCAGAAAATTCAACGAATTGTTAGCGATCCGTCGTTCGGCTTCGGCACGGACGATGTTCGGACCATTATGTCGAGCTACCAAGCGGGTTTGATCGCAGGGCTTGACGGTCTGAGCTTTTCCTTTGACGATCGGATGCACGCACCATTTAGCCGCGACGAACTTCGTGACGTCAGCGCGATGGGTTTTCGCCATGGAGATGCCATACGGCAATGGTGGGCTAGCTACACGGCGTTGGTAACGGCCTATTTCGATGGAAGGTTGGTATGAAGAAAACCTCCAAGACTGCTCAATCTGAAGACACTCTCCCGCTTTTATTCATACCAGCACGTTGAATATCGCCTCGATCGTTTTGCATTCGTTTTGATTTTGCGAAGTGTGGTGCTGGTTTTCTTACTATGGTTGGCACTGCTCGTGACACTTGCAATCGCTGCACGACAGCTTTTGCGTTGTCAGCTTTCCATTCTGGGACCGGATGCGAAGGGCTGCCGCGAAACGTGGCACGGTCTATATCGCCTCGCTGCAGCATGACTGGGCAGTCAAGCCACAAGCTCAACTGAGCTACGCCATCGCCAATCTCCATTATCAGATCGTGGACGGCACGAGCGTCACTGTTTCTGACACCGATCGTTCATAACAGCATAGACCGCTTCTCCGGCAGCCGTAGCCTCGGCGCGTCTTACACGTGCGGGAAATGACAAGTGCTCGCTTTACGCAGACGCGTCTGCCAAGGCCTGCCTGATCAATCCTGCCGACAATTATTCCTGCAAAACAACAGAAGAGGTTAAGATCAAGTGTTGAAGAAGCCAGCCGTGACCAAAATCCTGACAAACCAGATTGAAACCGCTCTTCAACCGTCAGGCGTGACGACGAGTCTTCCCTCCGTTGAAGCGACCGCGAAGATTGTCAGCGCCTGGGTGAAGAAGAACCACATACCGGCCGCGGCGCTGCCCGGGCTGATAACTGTCGTGTCGAGCAGCCTTCGGAAGGCGGCTTCAGGCAGCCCCACAGATGTCACCGCTTCCACTCGCGCACCAGCTGTTCCGCGCCATCAATCGGTTACAGATGAATGGATTATCTGCCTGGAAGACGGGCTCAAATTTAAATCCTTGAAAAGGCATCTGCGGCGTAAGTACGGCCTTACTCCTGATGAATATCGCTCAAAGTGGGGGCTACCCTCGTCCTACCCCATGGTGGCACCAGCCTATTCTCGCCGCCGCTCTGCACTGACCCAGCGGTTAATATGGAACAAGAAAGCAGATGGGACACAGTAAACGAGGACCGACGAATTGAAAAAGCGTGGAATATCAGGACCGCGCTAAGCGTTTGGGAGAAGCCAAACCGCCAAAAATTTAAGACCGGGCATGGATCAATTCCAGCATCTGCAATCCGTCACAGGGTGCCTTCTCTCTGCACAATTTGGTCGCTGTCGGGCAAGTGGCGTTCACGTTGCCGTGCAGCAGAACCGGAGGGATGCCAATGTGGTTATCAAGTTCTTCGGAGAAAACCGCCGGGCAGCAGGAGCGTCGTATGGTCGTAGGATGTCGGGAGCAGTAACTTCGACTTGATAGTGACGGTGGTGGTTTGGGGCTTTATAATGTTGCTGAGAATGGTCGCGTCGAGCAGATAATCCATTAAAGCTCGATCTCTCGACCTTCTTCGCGTGAACGTGAGATTTCGAGTTCTGCTCCAACGAGGGACGACCGGAGCAGGGCCGTAAGAATGCCGCCTCTTTTAGGGGGCTTTCCGGCTAGCGTTTCGCTTCGAATTTCCGTGGTTTCACGCCTCGGAAACCAGAAATTCGAAAGCAATATTCGTATGATAGGCCCTACGGGAGGCATTTGCAAAAAGCTCCTCGGCGTAAGCCTCGAGGAGCTTTTTGCGTTTGTCCTCTGTCGATCTGAGCGGATGCAACGCGCTCGCAGATGCTCGTCCAATGACTACCCGCTTCAGGCGGGTTGGTCTCACGCAGGTGGCGGCGCTTCAGATCATGGCGTCCTCGCGATAGCGGAAGCCTTGCGGATAGCGTCGATCATCAGGGCGAGCGAGGTGGACGCTGCTGTATCCGTCCGCATTGTCAGCCCCACGGGGCCGCTTGTGTCGGAGGTGTCGAAGGGTAGAACCGCAAGCGCCCCCGCCTCGACATCGCCGACGACCACACCCTCTGAAATGATCCAGACGGCATCGCTCATGCGGACATAGGCGCGTCCGAAGGAATCTGAGACCGTTTCGATCTGCGTCCGCGGCATAACCACGCCTTGCGAGATCAAAAATTGGTCGACGATCGGCCGGATCACCGAATTGCGGGTCGGCATCAACATTGGGTAGTTTGAGAGCTCGGTGAAGAGATCAGCCTTGTTAGACAGCAATCCATGGTCAGGGCGAACAACGAAAACTACCCTTTCCGAATAGAGGTGTTCGAAGCTGAGCCCCGTCATTTTTTCGGGAGCGGCAAGCCGGCCAACGACGAGATCGAGATCGCCCTGCCGCAATTGCTCCAGCAGGATTGCGTTTTCTCCAGTGACAATCTTGACGGGCGCCTGCGTTACGTCACCGAGAAAGCGCGTCATGGCGTCCGGCATGATGCGCGCCGATACCGTCGGCAGTGCGCCGATGCGCACTGGCGGATCGGTCTGCGCCGCTTCCCGCGAGACAGCGTCGACCGCTTGGCGAAGGGCGGTCATCGTGGCACTCGCATGTCGCAGGAAGATGTCGCCAAGCCGCGTAGGGCGAATTCCGCGGCCTTCGCGTTCGAAGAGCGCGATACCCAGCACATCCTCCAATTCTCTCACCGTTTTGGTGACGGCCGGCTGGCTGATATGAAGTGAGTCTGCTGCCCGCATGACGCTCTTTTGCCGCGCCACCTCGACAAAGGCTTGCAGATGCCGGAGCTTGATACGTGGATCGAGGAGAGAAGCCATAACCACCAAGTTATGAGAGGTGTTGAAAATCTCATTTTACTTAACTGACGCCATCTTGCAATCTCCGAGCTAAGAGGAGTGAGAGATGAATTTTCTTCACGTTGACGGCGTCGCGATTCATTACCGGACCGTGGGTCTTGCGCCGGGAAAACCGGTCATTGCCTTCGTCAATTCGCTCGGCACCGATTTTCGGATATGGGATGACGTCATGCGCGAGTTGGGCGATAGCTATGCCTATGTGCTGCATGACAAGCGTGGCCATGGGCTCTCTGGCGTTGGCGTCGCGCCCTACACGATCGAGGCTCATGCGCATGATCTCATCGCGCTTCTCGATCACTTGAAGATTGATAGGGTCATCGTCTGGGGACTTTCGGTCGGCGGGCTTGTCGCACAGTCGCTTGCGACAACGCATCCCGAACGTGTCAGCGCTCTGATCCTATCAAACACCGCCCACAAGATCGGCACGACCGAGATGTGGAACGCGCGTATCGATGCCATAAAAGCGCAGGGGCTGGCGAGCCTTGTCGATCCCGTGATGGAGCGCTGGTTTACCCCTACTTTCCGACGGAGCGACAATTCGCTTTACGCCGGTGCTCGCGCCATGCTCGCCCGTCAGGAGGCAGAGGGCTATTGCGGCACCTGTGCCGCGATACGCGATGCCGATTATACGGAGGCTGTGACGCGCATTGCCGCACCGACGCTTTGCGTTGGAGGCGATCAGGATGGCTCGACGTCGCCAGACCTGGTGCGAGCGCTCGCCCAACTCGTTCCCGGCAGTCGGTATGTTGAGATTTCTCATTGCGGGCATATTCCCTGCCTTGAGCAACCGGCTGCCTACGCAGCTGCGGTCGCGGACTTCCTGAGGGATATTCCCCAGGCCAATGCCGTAGCGATGCGCCTGGACCGTTACAGCCAGGGCATGGCCACCCGTCGCGTCGTATTGGGTGATGCCCATGTCGACCGGGCGAGCGCGCAGGCGACACCCTTCGACCAACCGTTCCAGACACTGATCACCGAAAGTGCCTGGGGCACTGTGTGGTCCAGCGATCGATGGACAAAGAGAGAGCGTTCGAACGTGACCATCGCGCTTCTCGCCGCACTTGGGCAATCCGAGGAGATGGCCATGCATGTGCGAGCGACCGCCAACACCGGCGCGACTGAAGACGATATTCGTGAGGCGCTGATGCATGTCGCGATCTATGCAGGAGTGCCCGCCGCCAATCATGGCTTCAAGATCGCCAAGCAGGCGTTGGCCGACCGGAACGCATCTTCCCCGCAAAAGGAGCAGACGACGTGAGCAATCATCCACCGGAAACCGGCCCCTTCTTTGCCCGTGATCGGGAGATGCAGCCGCAAGCCTATACACCCTGGTACAAGACCTCCGTTTTGCGCTCTCCGCAGCGTGCGCTGATTTCGCTTGAGGGTACCAAAAGCGAAATCACCGGTCCGGTCTTTGGCCATGGTTTGTTGAACCCGCTCGATAACGATCTGATCCTCAACTATGCCAAACCCGGCGAAATGCCTGTCGGACCGCGTATCCTCGTGCATGGCCGCGTGCTTGATCAGCGCGGTGCGGGAGTTGCTGGCGCGCTTTTGGAGTTCTGGCAAGCCAATGCCGGCGGGCGCTATCGGCACAAGAAGGAGAGCTATCTCGCCGCCGTCGATCCGAATTTTGGCGGTGTCGGCCGCACCATCACCGACGAGAATGGCTATTACTGGTTCAAGACCATTCAGCCAGGTCCCTATCCGTGGCCGAACGGCGTGAATGACTGGCGCCCGGCCCACATTCATTTCTCGGTCTTCGGTCATGGTTTCCAGCAGCGGCTGATCACCCAGATGTATTTCGAGGGCGATCCGCTCATCTGGCGGTGTCCGATCGTCAAGACGATTCCGGATGAGGAGGCCATCCGCCGACTGATCGCGCCGCTCGACATGAACGCTACGATCCCGATGGATATGCGCGCCTACAAGTTCGACATCGTGTTGCGTGGCCGCCGCTCCACCTTCTTCGAGAACCGCCCGGAGGGGAACTGACATGGTACAGCCGCTCGACTATCTCAAGGAAAGCGCCTCCCAGACGGCTGGTCCCTATGTCCATATCGGCTGCACGCCGAATTTCGTCGGCATCAACGGCGTCTTCGAGCGCGATCTCGGTGCAGGAAAGCTCTATGACGACCAGGCGACCGGCACCCGTATCACCATTCGCGGCACCGTCTTCGACGGCGGCGGTTATGCGCTGAAGGATGCGCTGGTGGAAATCTGGCAGGCAGACGCTCAAGGGCTTTACAACAGTCCGAGCGAAACGGCTGGCGCTGCCGACCCCCATTTTACCGGTTGGGGCCGCTCGCCAGGTGATATGGAGACTGGGGAATTCCTGTTCGAAACGATTAAGCCGGGCCGCGTTCCATTTAAGGACGGGCGCTTCATGGCGCCGCACATCACCTTTTGGATCGTCGCGCGTGGCATCAATATCGGCCTGCATACGAGAATGTATTTCCCCGAGGAGGGTGCCGCAAACGCAGCCGATCCGGTGCTTGCTCGTATCGAGCACAAGGACCGCGTTCCAACACTGATCGCAAAGCCGGATGGTGACAACGCCTATCGCTTCGACATTCGCCTGCAGGGCGATGGCGAAACCGTTTTCTTCGATATCTGACTGCCATGAGCCTCTCGCCCTTCGATCATCCTTTCCTGTCCGGTCTCTTCGGCGATGCCGAGATCGCGGCGCTATTTTCCGCAGAGGCCGATATTGCCGCGATGATCCGCTTTGAAAGGGTTCTGGCGCTGGCCGAAGCGGAATGCGGCGTGCTTGCCCCCGATATTGCCGATGCAATCAACGTCTCGCTGGCGGACTTTACGCCGGATATGGAGGGGCTTGCGGACGGCATGGCGCGTGATGGCGTGGTTGTTCCGGCGCTCATTCGCCAGATGCGCGCGGCGGTTGGTGGGGCTGCCGCGGAGAAGGTACATTTCGGTGCAACGAGCCAGGATGTGATCGATACCAGCCTGATGTTGAGACTGAAAGCCGCGAACCACATCATTCAGGGTCGATTGGAGGCGGTGATCGGCGATCTCGAAGCCCTTCTGGAGCGTGACGGCGACAAGCCACTGATGGCTCATACGCGAATGCAGGCCGCAATCGGGATCAAGGCCGCCGACCGGATTGACGCCTGGCGATCACCCCTGGAGCGGGCGCGATCCCGGCTTATGCATTTTGCCATGGATGGATTTTCACTTCAGTTCGGTGGTGCTGCGGGAACGCTCGAACGCTTCGGTCATGGCGGTCCGGCTTTGCGCGCGGTCCTCGCTGACCGTCTCGGCCTTCATGATCGTGCGCAATGGCACAGCCAGCGTGACACTATTTGCGAGGTCGCTGGCCTCCTGTCGCTTGTTACCGGTAGTCTTGGAAAGATTGGTCAGGACATTTCGTTGCTCGCCCAAGCAGGTGACGAGATAAGCCTTGCAGGTGGTGGTGGTTCTTCCGCCATGCCGCATAAGCAGAACCCGGTTGCAGCTGAACTTCTGGTCACCCTCGCGCGCTTCAACGCGACGCAGGTTTCGGCGCTTCATCATTCGCTTGTGCACGAGCAGGAGCGTTCGGGTGCCGCGTGGATGCTGGAGTGGATGGCGCTCCCGCCCATGGTTCTGGCAACCGCCACCGCATTGCGGACGGCTCGCCGGCTTGTAAGTGACATCACACGGATCGGGCAGGAGGATCATCTCAGATGAGGATGAGCCACTCGTGAGACGTATGGAAACGCCGCGGCCGCGTGGAATGGCCACGTTCGGCTTATGAATTGAAATGATTGAATAAAAAGAAGAGAAATCACTCGAAGAATCCGTCAAAAAAGCTGTGTTCTCCCTCTGCTTAAACGTTGACAAAAAAATGAACTAACTGGTACAAACATTCATCGGTCGGGTTTGTATGGGCTTGGGAGAGCTCTTTCGATAGACAATCCGGCAGGAACAAGGGAGCGTTCGAAGTCTGCGGGCAGAGAGCGGAAGACGACTGAGGGACAGGCTGACACCTGACTTGAACGTCGCGGAGGAACCATGTCATACAGTCTCGATTTCTCGGCGGTCATTGATCGCCTTCCCGAGCTGCTCGTTGCGTGTCTTGCCACCATTGGCCTGGCGATTGCCGGCATGTCGCTGGCGACCGTCATCGGGATTTTGGGCGTTGTGGCGCGACGGTCGCGCTTTAAGCTGTTGCGCGGCCTTGTCATTGGCTTCGTCGAACTGATCCGCAATACGCCCTTCCTGGTTCAGATATTTTTTATCTTCTTCGCCCTGCCGCAGCTCGGTTTGCGCCTCAACCCGACAGTGACCGCCATCGTCGCGCTGGCGCTTAACGGTGGCGCCTATGCGATCGAAATCATTCGTGGCGGTGTAGACGCGGTTCCCAAGGGGCAGGTGGAGGCAGGGCTTGCGCTTGGACTCGGTCGCGCGCAGATATTCCGCCACATCATTCTCAAGCCTGCGCTACGGGCAGTCTACCCATCGCTCACCAGCCAGTTCATCATGTTGACGCTCACGACCTCCGTTTGCACGTCGATCGCCGCTTACGAACTCACCTCGGTGGCGCAGAAGATCGAGGCGGATACCTTCCGCTCCTTCGAAGTCTATTTTTCTATCACGCTGCTCTACCTCGTGATTTCCTCGCTGATGATGGGCGTCTTCGGTCTCATCTCGCGCATCTCTTTCAGCTACCCGGTCAAGTGAGGAGACGATCATGGCAAGCATAGGCCCCAACGAACTGTTCTTCCTCATGCAAGGCCTGAAGTGGACCATCGCATTGACCTTGATCGGCTTTGCAGGTGGTGGTGTCTTCGGCCTTCTCGTGGCATTGGCCCGTACTGCCGAAGCCCCGTCCATCCGTCGCGCAACTGCTAGCTATATCGCCGTCTTTCAGGGCACACCGCTCCTCATGCAGCTCTTCGTGGTCTATTACGGCGTGGCTTTGCTCGGCTTCAACATCGATGCGTGGATCGCTGTCGCCATCGCTTTCACACTGCATGCGAGCGCCTTTCTCGGTGAAATCTGGCGGGGCGGCATCCAAGCTGTTCCGAAGGGGCAGACGGAAGCGGCTCGTGCGCTTGGCCTGCACTACAGGTCGATCATGAAGGATGTGGTCCTGCCGCAGGCGCTGCGCATTTCGTTGCCGGCCACCATCGGTTTCCTGGTGCAGCTCATCAAAGGCACGTCGCTTGCTGCCATTGTCGGCTTTGTCGAATTGTCGCGCGCTGGCCAGATCGTCTCCAACCAGACGTTCCGTCCGCTTACCGTTTTCGCCATCGTTGGCCTCATCTATTTCCTGATCTGCTGGCCGCTCTCTCTTTGGGGAGCTGGCGTCGAGAAACGCCTTCAGACCGCCGCTCGATAGAGCGTCGTGGAAAGACCCGTCGTGCCTTTTGGAAATCGGCTTCGATTTTCAGAGCGATGGGGGAGGAGATCTACTTTCGTGACCATGCATCCATCAGTTTACAAGGAGGAGAATATGATGAAATCCAGCATGACTTTCGGTCGCCGCAGCGTGCTTGCGCTTATGGCCGCCGTCGCAACTCTGCCTTTCATGGCGCCGGTCGACGCCTTTGCCGGCACCGTCGAAGAAGCCAAGGCCAAGGGCAAGGTCGTTATCGGGATTCAAGGCGACAACGCGCCTTGGGGCTTTGTCAATTCGAGCGGCGTGCAGGACGGCTTCGACGCGGATATCGGCAAGGCATTTGCCGAGTATCTCGGCGTGAAGGCCGAGTTCGTCCCGCTTGCGGTCGCCAACCGTATTCCAGCGCTACTGACGGGCAAGGTCGATGTGCTCTTCGCCACAATGGCAATGACGGCTGAACGCGCCAAGAGCATCCAATATTCGAAGCCCTATGTCGGCAATGTGTTTTCCGTCTATGCCGCTAAGGACAAGAAGATTGCCGGCTTTGACGATCTGACCGGCGTCAGCGTCGGCGTTCCGAAGTCGAGCGCTATGGATACCGCAATCACTGCTGGAGCCGGTACGAAAGCCAACATCCTTCGTTTCGACGACGATGCGTCCAACATCCAAGCTATCATTTCCGGCCAGGTCGACGCCGTTGGCGGAAACATGTTCTACGGTGATCGCCTGAACAAGGCAGCCGATGGCAAGTTCGAATCCAAGTTCGAATTGACCACCATGTATAATGGCGCCGGTACCCGCCCGGGTGAAAAGGACTGGAACGAAACCATCAATAAGTTCCTCGACCAGATCAAGTCCGATGGCCAGCTCGCGAAGATCTACGACAAGTGGATGAAGCGACCGATTCCGAATTTCCCGGAAAGCCTGCCCGACATTCCGTTCACCGTTAAGTAAGCAGGAGCTTACATGCCCCAATCCCACGCCACGGAGGCTCCGCTGATCGCCCTAGAAGGGGTGGGAAAGTGGTATGGAGCCTATCACGCGCTCAAAAACGTCAACATCACAGTCCGCAAAGGCGAAAAAATCGTTCTTTGCGGACCGTCCGGCTCTGGCAAATCAACGCTGATCCGCTGCATCAACCATCTGGAGGAAATCCAGGAAGGAAGGATCACTGTCGAAGGCACCACGCTGACCGATTCCGCCCGCGCCATCGATGCCGTGCGTCGGGAGGTGGGCATGGTGTTTCAAAGCTTCAACCTCTTCCCGCACAAGACCATCATGGAAAACTGCACGCTTGCGCCGATGCGGGTAAAGGGTCTCGACAAGGCGACCGCCGAGGAAACCGCACGCAAATATCTCGCTCGCGTGCGCATCCTCGATCAGGCCGACAAGTATCCCGCCCAGCTTTCCGGCGGCCAGCAGCAGCGTGCGGCGATCGCCCGCGCACTATGCATGGAACCGAAGGCCATGCTCTTCGACGAGCCAACCTCGGCGCTCGATCCTGAAATGGTCAAGGAAGTGCTCGACACCATGATTGGTCTCGCGCGCGACGGAATGACCATGATCTGCGTGACTCACGAAATGGGTTTTGCCCGCCAGGTGGCCGATCGCGTGGTCTTCATGGCATCCGGCGAGATCATCGAGGAAGGGCCGCCGGAGGAGTTCTTCCGCGATCCCAAACACCAGCGTACGCGCACCTTCCTCGGCGAAATTCTGGCGCACCACTGAAGCAAGCGGCGGGGTGGCCCGCCGCGCCTTTTACGCCGCACGAACGGTCCAGATCCATGACAGAACGAACCGCCTATCAAGTCGGCCTCATCGGTGCCGACATCCAGCTCTCAAAATCGCCGGCACTTCACATGCGCGAGGGTCGCGCGCACGGTCTCGATTATGTCTACGAACTCGTGGACATCAATGTCCGAAACGTGCCGGAGACGGCACTGCCTGAGCTGCTAACGGAGCTGGAAGCCCGTGGCTTTGCCGGGACCAACATCACGCACCCGTTCAAACAGGCGGTCATCGCCCATCTTAACGAGCTTTCCGAGGACGCCCGCATGCTGGGCGCCGTCAACACGGTGGTCTTCAAAGATGGCAAGCGCATCGGTCATAACACCGACTGGTACGGTTTTTATGAAAGCTTTCTACGAGGTCTGGCCGATGCCCCGCGTGAGAGGGCGCTGCTCATCGGCGCTGGCGGTGCCGGCGTCGCCGTCGCCCATGCCGCCTTGAAACTCGGTATCGGCAGGCTCGATATCTTCGACCAGGACGACGCGCGTGCTGAAAGGCTTGCGCAGCAACTCAGCACGCGCTTTGGCGAGGGCCGAGCTGCGCCAGCCAAGACGCCGGCAGCCGTGCTGCGTGATGCCGATGGTCTTATCCACGCGACCCCCGTCGGCATGCCGGCTCATCCCGGCATCCCCGTCGATCCCGATTTGATTGCGCCGCGCCACTGGGTTGCGGATATCGTCTATATGCCGCTCATCACCACGCTGATTGAGACGGCTGCTACGAAGGGCTGTCGCACGTTGCCAGGCGGCGGTATGGCGATTTTCCAGGCTGTCGGTGCATTCCGACTGTTCTGCGGGCGTGAGCCGGATGCGGAACGGATGAGCGCGCATTTTGCCGAGATGTTTCAAGCGGAGGCAGTCGCATGAGTCTGTTTTTCGTTCTTAACGGACCGAACCTCAACCTGCTCGGGCAGCGCCAGCCGGAAATCTACGGCCGTGAGACGCTTTCCGATGTCGAAGGGGCGTGTCGCGACATAGTGGCAGCTTCGGGTCATGAACTCTTCTTCGCGCAGAGCAATCGGGAATACGAGCTAATCGACTGGATTCACGAGGCGCGCGGCAATGCCGCTGGCATGGTTATCAACCCCGGCGCTTTCAGTCACACGTCGATTGCCATCCTCGATGCGCTGAACGCCTATGAGGCGCCCGTGATCGAGGTCCATATTTCCAACATTCACAAGCGGGAAGTCTTTCGCCACCATTCCTATGTGTCGACACGAGCCGACGGCGTCATCGCGGGTCTCGGTATCGAAGGCTACAGCGTGGCGCTTCGCCGTCTCATCGCTCTTCAGACCCGATAGCGTCGATATGTTCGGGCCGAACCACATAGCGCAAAACCATCTCCGCCACATGGCGCGACAGCGTTTGCTGCGCATGCGGCGTGAAAAGGTCTTCGCCGAAGATAGAGGAGAAAGTCGGAGCGTTGGAGACGTTGAAGAAGGAAAGAGCGCTGATCTGCCAGTGGAGTTCCAGTGCCTCGATCCCTTCACGGAAAACACCGCTCTCCTGACCCCGCTTCAGCACCGCCTCCAGTGCGGCAATGGCCGGACGGTTGAGGCTACGGATCGTCTTCGACATCTGCACATGCCGGCCATGATGGATGTTTTCGATCATGACCATGCGGATAAAGGCAGGGTTTCGGCGGTGATGCTCGAAAGTGTAGCGACAGAGTGCGTCGAGTGCCGTCATTGGGCCCAGATGATCCAGCGCCAGATCGCTCTCGCCGCCGCGCACCTTGCTGTATGCCTCTTCCAGAACGCGCTGGTACAGGCCCTCCTTGTCGCCAAAATAATAATAGATCATGCGTTTGGACGTCTTCGTCCGTGCGGCGATCTCGTCTATCCGAGCGCCCGAAAGGCCGTTTTGGGAAAATTCCTCCATCGCGACCGCCAGAATGTCGCGCCGCACGCCTTCCGGATCGCGCTTGGCCGAACGCGCCTTCTTGCCCTCAGTGGTCGTCGCGGTGCTCGTCATGTTTCCCCCGGATGCTTGGCATCCGCGTTTTCCACGTTCCATATTAACCAACTCGTACATAAACACGAAAGGTAAGGCAATATGGCCCAGTACCAGACAGACAAGCAAAGCGTGATGATGCGGACGTCGATGGCGACGGTGTCGATCAGCGGCGAGTTTCCTGAAAAGCTGGCAGCGATTGCCCGTGCAGGCTTTGACGGTGTCGAGATATTCGAGAATGACTTTCTGACTTACGACGCATCGCCACGCGAGGTGGCGAAGATCGTGCGCGATCACGGTCTGGATATCACGCTTTTTCAGCCGTTTCGGGATTTCGAGGGCATGCCGGAGCCTCACCGCAGCCGCGCCTTCGAGCGAGCAGAGCGCAAGTTCGAGATCATGCAGGAACTCGGCACCGACCTCATGCTCATTTGCTCGAACGTATCGCCAATCTCGCTCGGCGGTATCGAGCGGGCGGCAGAGGATTTTCATGCGCTGGGAGAAATGGCGGCCCGCCATGGCGTGCGCGTCGGCTACGAGGCCCTGGCTTGGGGACGCTACATCAACGACCACCGCGATGCCTGGGAAATCGTGCGGCGGACCGACCATCCGAATGTCGGTATCATTCTGGACAGTTTTCACACCTTGTCCCGCAAGATCGATCCAAATTCGATCCGTTCCATTCCCGGCGACAAGATCTTCATCGTGCAGCTTGCGGATGCGCCGCTGTTCGACATGGACCTCCTCTATTGGAGCCGCCATTTCCGCAACATGCCGGGTGAAGGCGATCTGCCGGTGGTCGATTTCATGCGCGCCGTGGCGGCCACGGGTTACACCGGCCCGCTCTCCCTTGAAATCTTCAATGATCAATTCCGTGGCGGATCAGCCAGGGCTTTGGCCGAGGACGGGCATCGCTCGCTCGTCAATCTGATGGACCGCGTCCGGCGCCACGAACCCGATATCCGTCTTTCCATGCCCGCGATGCCGGACCGTGTCGAGGCGAAAGGGGTGGAGTTCGTCGAGTTCACCTCGGCGCCCGAGGAACAACAAACCCTCATCGATCTGCTTGGTACTCTGGGCTTTCGACGCAGCGCGCGGCACCGCAACCGCGCTGTCGATCTCTATACTCAGGGCGAAATCCGTATCCTGATCAATACAGACGACAGCGGCGACAGCTTTGCGGGCGCTTCCTACGCCGTACATGGCACCAATGCCTATGCATTCGGTCTCAAGGTCGATAATGCCGAGCAGGCGCTGACACGTGCAAGCGCGCTCGGCGCACCTGTCTTTTCCGAGCCTCGGAGGCCCGGCGAAGTCGCGGTGCCCGGCATTCAGGGCGTCGGCAACGGCGTCATCTACTTCCTCGATGATCATGCCCCGCTCGCCGGAATCTGGGAGAGCGAGTTCGAGCCATTGGTCGATGGAGCAGACTTGCCCACTGCGCATTTGACCCGTATCGATCATCTTGCCCAGACAACCCATTACGACGAGATGCTGACGTGGCTTTTATTCTACACGTCGATCTTTTCGACCCGCCGTACACCGATGGTCGACGTGGTCGATCCGGGCGGATTGGTGCGAAGCCAGGCGGTCGAAAGCGAGCCGCGCCCGCTTTTCCGCCTGACCATGAACGGCGCGGAGAACCGTAAGACCTTTGCGGGCAAGTTCCTTGCCGAAGGCTTCGGCACCAGTATCCAACATATTGCATTTGCCAGTGACGACATCTTTGCGACTGCCGAGGCCCTGAAGTCCACGGGCTTTCAGGCGCTTCCGATCTCGCGAAACTACTATGACGATCTCGAGGCGCGCTTCGGTCTTGAGCCAGATTTTTCCGATGCGCTCCGTGCCGCCAGCATCCTTTACGACCGCGACGAACACGGGGAGTATTTCCAGATCTATAGCCGCACTTTCGGCGAGGGGTTCTTCTTCGAAATCATCGAGCGAAGGGGTGCCTATAACGGATATGGCGCCATGAACGCACCCTTCCGGATTGCCGCCCAGCGCCGGCTTCGGCGACCGGAGGGCTTGCCGAAGTTATAGTCGTTCTGTGTCGGAAGCAGACAGGCACCACTTTGTCAGCGGTAGCCCACACGGTGGTGTATGGCACCGGAGGGAGCAGAGAACGGTATCGCCGCATGGAACAGCGCTTGGACGTGGCAGTGCTATCGAGGGAGCTGCGCGACAAATCCAATGAGGAGCAAATCTCTCGCAAGACCACGCTCCTCATCAAGGCAAGACTTTTTTGTTTGCCTAAGCACGCCAACCTCTACGCGGCAAGGTTTGCGATCCGTTCAAGCCTAGCCCAGGCTTCTCGACACTGCCTGTCGTGTTTTCCCGTTACGGTGCAGGATGAGGATCACTGTGGTCGTGCCGCAGATCGCCGCGATGGGCAGCAGGGTGTAGAGAAGTTGCTGCGGCCCCATGCCGCTTGCCAGGAGCCAGCCAGCGACGAGAGGGCCGACGATCGAACCGAGGCGGCCGACCGAGACGGCGAGGCCGACGCCGGTGCCGCGCACTTCGCTCGGGTAGCATTGCGGCGCGATACCGTAGAGCAGCGCCTGTACGCCGATGACTGTCGCGCCGACAAAGGTGCCTGCGGCCAGCGCCGCCGCTACGTTGCCCGCGGGCAACATGGCGAGAGACGTGATCGCCAGCATCAGCCCGATAAAGCAGAGCGCTGAAGAAAAGGCGGGTCTGCTGCCGTCCAGCAACCGGCCGCCAAGGACCGCACCGGCTGCACCGCCGATGTTGAAAACGATCTGTACCATCGACGCGGTCTCACGGGCAAAGCCGAGCGAAACGAGAATTTGCGGAAGCCAGTTGAGTAGCAGATAGACGACGATGAGGCCGAAGAAGAAAGCGGCCCAGAGCAGCAGCGTCTGTGGCAGTGCGCCTGGCGCCATCAGCACGTCGCGACGACGCGCAGGTACCCTAGCATCGCGTGTCACGCGGAACGGTCCCATCATGAGCTGGAGCGGCAGAACCAGCAGCAATGGCAAAATCCCACCCACCAGGAATATCGAACCCCAGTCGTCATGCAGGCCAAGCAGGGCGATGAGGCTGGCGAGAGCTCCGCCGAGCGGCACGCCGGCATACATGATAGCAACTGCCCTGCCGCGCCGCTCGGGCGAGACGGATTCAGCGGCAACGGCGATGAGGTTTGGCAGCGCGCCGCCAAGTCCGACGCCGGTCAGGAAACGCATCGCCACGAGATGTTCGAACGTGTCGGAAAAAGCTGTGCCGATCGAAAACAGGCCGAAGACGACCAACGATAGGGCAAGGCCGTTGCGCCGTCCGAACCGGTCGGCGATCACGCCCCCGCAAAGTGCGCCAAGCACCAGCCCGAAGGTTGCGGATGAGAGGAAAACGCCCAACTGTGACGGTGAAAGTCCAAAGGCGGAAACAAGTTTCGGAACGGCGACACCCGCCGCCTGAAGGTCGAAACCTTCGATGATCGCGGCGAGAAACACAAGCACAAGCGCGCGCGTTCCCGTCCCCGCATGAAGATGCGTGGCATTTGTCATGATATTCTCCTCCCAAAGGCCGCCTCGGCGGCAATCATGCTTTCATTCAACCTGCGTTTGGCATCGCTTCAGCGACGGCTCCTCCAGTCCTCCCGAGCCCGTCCCGTTCCTCAAAATCCGCCGCCCGAGGGTGACGGCAGACATCCTGACCGCGCTATCCGCATATTTCGCTGGCGTCACGCGCCCTTCCAGATGCGCGACAACAATTGGCGCAGGACCTCGCGTTCTCTCGGCGTCAGCGCACTGAATGTGCGTTCCTCCTGCGCCATGACACGGGCACGCCATTCGGCGACGGCTTCCGCGCCGGTTTCGCTCAAGTGCAGATGCTGAATGCGCTGGTCTTCGTCGTCGGCAAGGCGATCGATCCATCCCTTGGTGTCGAAATGCGCAAGGATGGGTGCGAGATTGGCCCGTTGCAGCCGCGCCTGGCGCCCGATCTCGGCAGCCGTGATGCCTGGCGTTTCGTCGATCAGGCAGAGAACCGTGAAAGGGATAGGCTTAATCTCATCGCCTAGCGCCTCGGCAAAGCCCGCCAGATCGAGGATCGAGGCTCGACGCAGATGGTAACCGAGGAGATCGTCCATGACCGGCGTCCTCATCGCCGCAATGTCCCGCACCTTCGCCCTCACGCGCCGCCCTTCTTGAAAATCGTCAAAATTGCCTCTTGTCAGTTTCATATCGCTATGGGATATAGCAGTCAATCGCTATTTAACATAGCAATGTTCGAGGTCGGGAGTCTCGAACGCTCACGGGAGGATAGACCATGGCATCTGCATCAAACCTATTTCGACGCGTAAATCCGATCAGCGGTGAGGTGGCGAGCGAAGCGCCGGCGCAGACGCCGGACGAAGCCCGAGCCGCGGTCGACGCGGCAGCCCGCGCCATGCCGGCCTGGGCCGCCCAGGGGCCGAATGCGCGCCGCGCCGCTCTCCTGAAAGCTGCCGATGCCGTTAGCGCGAAGGGTGACGCCTTCGTGGCGGCGATGATGGCCGAGATCGGTGCGACCGAAGCCTGGGCGCGTTTCAACGTCATGCTTGCCGCGTCTATGCTGCGCGAGGCAGCGGCACTCACCACGCAAGTCGCTGGCGAAGTGATCCCATCCGACAAGCCGGGATGCCTTGCCATGGCCATCCGTGAGCCAGCGGGCGTCGTGCTTGGTATTGCGCCGTGGAATGCGCCGGTGATCCTTGGTGTCCGTGCGCTGGCAACCCCGCTCGCCTGCGGCAATGCCGTGGTGTTCAAGGCAAGTGAACTGTGCCCGAAAACCCATGGGCTGATCGTCGAGGCCTTGGCGGAGGCCGGGTTACCGGACGGGCTTGTCCAGCTTGTCACCAACGCACCGCAGGATGCCGCAGAAGTCGTCGGGGCACTGATCGATCATCCAGCTATCCGACGTGTGAATTTTACCGGTTCCACCGCGGTCGGGCGCATTGTCGCGATGCGTGCGGCGCAAAATCTCAAACCCTGTGTTCTGGAACTCGGTGGCAAGGCGCCGCTTGTCGTGCTGGACGATGCGGATCTCGACGAGACCGTGAAAGCCGCCGCCTTTGGCGCTTTCTTCAACCAGGGCCAGATCTGCATGTCGACGGAACGGATTATTGTCGTCGACGCGGTGGCGGATGCCTTCCTTGAAAAATTTGCCGCCAAGGTCCGGACGCTCACCGCTGGCGATCCTCGCCAGGGTGCTGCACCGCTCGGTGCAGTGGTGGACGTCAAAACCGCCGAGAAGCTGAAGGGGCTGATCGACGACGCCATTGCCAAGGGCGCGAAGGTGATCGCGGCGGGCGAACCGGATGGTGTACTCGTCCCTGCGCATATCGTTGCGGACGTGACGGCCGGAATGCGCCTCTATTCCGAGGAGAGCTTCGGGCCCGTTGTTGCGGTGATCCGGGCCAAGGATGAGGCTGATGCGATCCGCATTGCCAATGACAGCGAATATGGTCTCTCGGCTGCCGTCTTCACCAAAGATGCGGCGCGCGGCCTGAAGGTCGCCCGGCAGATTCGCTCCGGCATCTGCCATATCAACGGCCCGACGGTGCATGACGAGGCGCAGATGCCTTTCGGCGGCGTCGGGGCTTCGGGCTACGGGCGCTTTGGCGGCAAGGCCGGTATTGCGGAATTCACCGAGCTTCGCTGGATCACGGTCGAGACCGAAGCTGGACGCTTCCCGATCTGATCCTACGTCGAGCCTGTCCTCGCCTTCAAATCATTTAAAAGGAAACCAATTTCATGACCGAGACTAGCAGCAAGGCGGACGTCGTCGCCGTCGATATTGCCGAAGGCATCGCCTGGGTCCGTTTCAACCGCCCGGAAAAGCGCAATGCGATGAGCCCCGAGCTGAACCGCCGGATGATGGACGTGCTGGACGAGCTGGAATTCCGCGAGGATGTTGGCGTTCTTGTCCTCAGCGGCGAAGGCACGGCCTGGACGGCCGGCATGGATCTCAAGGAATATTTCCGCGAAACCGAGGCCAAGGGTCTGGCCGGCGTGCGTCAGAGCCAGCGCGAGAGTTATGGCTGGTGGCGTCGGCTGCGCTGGTATCAGAAGCCGACCATTGCCATGGTCAATGGCTGGTGCTTCGGCGGTGGTTATGGCCCGCTCTTCGCCTGCGATTTGGCTTTTGCGGCAGACGAGGCGAAATTCGGCCTGTCGGAGATCAACTGGGGCATTCTGCCGGGGGGTGGCGCAACCAAGGTCGCGGTAGAGCTGATGCCCTTCCGTCAGGCCATGTACCACGCCATGCTTGGTGAGCCGATCGACGGCCAGAAGGCTGCGGCCTGGGGCCTCGTCAACGAAAGCCTGCCGCTTGCCTCGCTAAAGGACCGGGTGACCGAGGTTGCCAAGGTGCTGCTGGCCAAGAACCCCGTAGCGCTCAAGGCTACCAAGGATGCGGTGCGCCGCGTCGGCGTCATGACCTATGATGAGGCTGAGGATTATCTTGTGCGCGCCCAGGAGGCCGCCAATTCCTACGACAGTGAAGGTCGCAAGGAGGGCATCCGCCAGTTCATCGACGAGAAGACCTACAAACCCGGTCTCGGCTCTTACGACAAGAGTAAAATTCACAGCTGATAGAGGTTTTACTGGGAGGAGGACCAACATCATGCATAACTGGCTAGCCCCCGATCCGGTGGGCCTGCATGCGCAGGCGCGCCCGGAAAAACTCGCCCTTGTCGATCTGGCGTCCGGGAGGCACTGGACCTATCGGGGCCTCGACCGGGCGATCGAGCAGGCAAGAGCGGCAATCGACGCGCTCGGCCTTGCGCCGGGTGACAGGCTCGCGTCGATTGCACGCAACTCCGCCGATCTTGTGATTGCGCAGCAGGCCTGTCTGCGATCCGGCCTTATCTTTACGCCACTGAACTGGCGGCTCGCGGCTGCCGAGATCGATGCTATTCTCATCGACTGTACCCCCGCGCTGATCCTGGTCGACGGATCGTCGGCAGGTTTCACGGTGCCGGATGGCGCAAGACTGCTTGATATCGCAGCGTTTACCGCGCGTTGCGAAAGTGCGGCGGCAGGCGAACGAGGCTCTCCGCATGATGCCAACCGGCCTTGCGTCCTTCTCTACACCTCCGGCACGTCCGGGGTGCCGAAGGGCGTCATTCTAACCCCCCAGACACTGTTCTTCACCGGCGTCAATTTCGGCGTGCTAGGGCAGGTAACATCTCAATCTGTCTTTCTCGCGGAATCGCCCTTCTTCCATGTCATCGGCCTGGTAACCTCCGTCTGGCCGCCATTGGTTCAGGGCGGTACGGTGCTGGTCTCATCCGGCTTCGATCCGGTCGTTACCAATTCCCGGCTTGCGGACCGCGCGCTCGGCATCACCCATTACTTCTGCGTCCCGCAGATGGCGACGGCGTTGAAGGACGCCGATGGTTTCCAGCCGGAAAACTGGTCGCTCGCTGCGCTTTTCACCGGCGGCGCTCCAAACCCGCCTGCCAATATCCGTTGGTGGCTGGAGCGTGGCGTTGCCATGGTGGATGGCTACGGAATGACCGAGGCCGGAACGATCCTTGGCATGCCGCTCGATCCAGCGCTGATCTCCAATCATGCGGGCGCGGTTGGCCAGGCGGGACCGGCCACTGCCATTCGCATCGTCGATGCCGAGGGCCGGGAGGTGCAGGACGGGACCGCTGGCGAGATCATCGTCAAAGGGCCGCATGTCACACCCGGTTACTGGAACCGACCGGAAGAGCGCGATGCCGCCTTCACGCCGGATGGCTGGCTGCGCACCGGCGACATTGGACTTCGGGATGCCGATGGGTTCGTGACCGTTGTCGATCGCCGAAAGGACATGTTCATTTCGGGCGGTGAGAACGTCTATCCGGTAGAAATCGAAAGCGTCCTTGCCGAACATCCAGCGGTCCTCCAGGTGGCGGTTATTGGTGTGCCGGACCCGCGCTGGGGCGAGGCGGGGCATGCCTTCGTTATCCTGTCACCAGGATGCGAAGACGCGGAGGGCGAACTTCGTGCCCATTGTGAGGCGCGGCTTGCCCGCTTCAAGGTGCCGAAACATTTCCGGATTGTCACGGAACTGCCCCGTACCAGCACGGGCAAAATCCGCAAGAACAAGCTCCGGGAGAGTCTTTCCGCCTGACCGTCCCGTACCCCCCATCTAGCAGCGCCGCAAGCGACGCTAAGCCAGTTAGGAGACAATCATGCGCACGCAAGTCGCTATCGTCGGAGCCGGTCCCGCCGGACTTATCCTTGCTCATCTCCTCCATGCCTCCGGCATCGAGACGGTGGTGATCGAGCGGCAGACACGCGCCTATGTGGAGGGACGGGTGCGGGCAGGGGTGCTGGAACAGGGAACAGTGGACTGCCTGTCCCGCCTTGGGCTGGACAGGCGCTTGCGCGAGGAAGGGCTGCGCCATTCTGGCACGCATCTGTCAGCCGATGGCGATGATTTTCGCATCGATCTAGAACAGGCTTCGGGTGGTGCTTGCGTTACGGTCTATGGCCAGCAGGAGGTGACGCGCGACCTTTTCGAAGCCGCCGAGGCGCGGGGTCTGACGATCCTCTTCGAAGCGAGCGACGTCGGTCTCCACGATATAGAGACGGAAAAACCCTTCGTTACCTTCCGCACGCCGTCCGGGGAGGTCCGGGTCGACTGCGATTTCGTGGTCGGCTGCGACGGGTTCCATGGTGTCAGCCGCCAGGCGATCCCCAGCCATGTTTTGCGCATCTTCGAGCGTGTCTATTCGTTCGGCTGGCTCGGCATTCTCACCGAGCGTCCGCCTGTCAGCGAGGAACTCGTCTATGCCAGTCACGAGCGCGGCTTCGCGCTTGCCTCGATGCGTTCCATGACGCGCAGCCGCTATTATATCCAGTGCGATATGGGCGAGCGGCTGGAAGACTGGCCGGACGAACGTATCTGGGATGAACTGGCCGTGCGGCTTGGACCCAATCTCGGCGCACGGCTCCAGCGCGGGCCTTCCTTCGAAAAAAGTATTGCGCCGCTGCGCAGCTTCGTTGCCGAGCCGATGCGCTATGGCCGACTGTTCCTTGCAGGAGATGCCGCCCATATCGTGCCGCCAACTGGAGCGAAGGGCCTCAATCTCGCAGTCTCCGACGTGACCATGTTGGGTCAAGCGCTGGCGGAATTCTACGGCGAGCGCTCGGGCGCGGGGATCGACACCTATTCGGCGCGAGCGCTGGGGCGCGTCTGGAAGGCCGAACGTTTTTCATGGTGGTTTACCACACTCACGCATCGCTTCCCGGAAACGGGAGCTTTCGAGCGACGAATGCAGGTGGCAGAACTCAGCTACCTACGAAGCTCATCACGTGCGCAGGCAAGTTTTGCTGAAAACTACGTCGGCTTGCCCTTATAACGGGTGACGGCGCGCTTAGACGAGAAGCCCTTTCAACTCCGCCTGGACTGCACCCAGCGCAGGCAGATAGCGCTCGACCAAATCCTGCATGGAAGCTGCGGAGGCGGCGACACCGACATTGAGGGCGGCGATCGTCTTGCCCCGTGCATTCTTCAGCGGCACGGCCAGCGAGCGCAGGCCGATCTCGACTTCCTGATCGATCATCGCGTGACCACGGGCGGCGGTCGCTTCGATTTCAGCCATGAGAGCATCGATATCGGTCAGCGTCATCGGCGTGCGCGCAACGATGTCGGAGCGCTCCAGAAAAGCGCGGCGGTCTTCCTGGGACAGGGAAGCTAGAAGGACCCGCCCCATGGAAGTGCAATAGGCGGGCAGCCGCGACCCCGGCATCAGCGCAATCGACATGACGCGACGCTGGGCGGCGCGTGCGACATAGACGATTTCGGTATCATCGAGGATTGAAACGGATGTGCTTTGTCCGATGTCTTCCGACAGTTGATCGAGAAAGGGCTGCACGATGCGCGGCAGTGGCATTGAAGCAAGACAGCCCGTTCCAAGTCGAAGTACCTTTGGTGTGACCGTGAAGAATTTTCCATCATAGGCGGCGTAGCCGAGCTCGGCCAGCGTCAAAAGACAGCGTCTTGCGGTCGCACGATCCAGTTGGGCAATCTCTGCCGCCTCGGAAATCGACAGTTTCGGCCGTTCGGCGCTGAAGGCTTCGATAATGCTCAGCCCTTTGGCGAGGCCACCCATCATGTCGCGTCCACTCACAGCCATGTGCCGCCTCTTTCAATATTGTGCGATAATCGAACAAACATACTATATCGCACAAATGGGCTTGATGTCGATCCGAGTTGGGATTTACCTGAACCCTGAGCGGGCCACACGACAGGTCGCTGGAGGAAAACGGTATGGACAAGAGGATAGACAGCCTGGCGGATGCTGTGGCTGATATCGAAGATGGCGCAACGATAATGATCGGCGGCTTTGGTGGCTCGGGCGCGCCCATCGAGCTCATTCACGCTCTTATCGACCGCTTCAAGGAAACGGGTAACCCCTCAGGGCTCACGGTTATCAACAACAATGCCGGCAATGGCCGTATCGGCATCGCGGCGATGATCGATGCTGGCATGGTCAAGAAGATGATCTGCTCCTTTCCGCGTTCATCCGATCCGCGGGCCTTCACAAATCGCTACCTCGCAGGCGAAATCGAATTGGAACTGGTGCCGCAGGGCACGCTTGCCGAGCGCATTCGCGCCGGCGGTGCCGGCATTCCCGCCTTCTACACGCCGACCGGTTTCGGTACCGAACTTGCGCAGGGCAAGGTGATCGCCGAATTCGACGGTCGCAAATATGTGCAGGAGCGCTGGTTGAAGGCCGATATAGCGCTGGTCAAGGGGCATCTCGGCGACACCCACGGCAATCTCACCTACCGTCTGGCCGGGCGCAATTTCAATCCGCTGATGTGCATGGCGGCCAAAAGGACCGTCGCGCAGGTGTCTAAAATCGTGACGCCAGGAGAGATCGATCCGGAGCAGGTGATCACGCCAGGCATTTTTGTCGATGGGGTCGTGGAAGTGGCTGATCCGCAACAGGAAGAAGCGCTGATCCGAGCAGGAGTGGCATACGCATGAGTGACGCACCCATGATCGATACTTGCGACGACATCAAGCTTTCCAACGCGCAGATTGCCTGGCGGGCCGCTCAGGATATTGCCGACGGCGCCTATGTAAACCTCGGCATCGGTTTCCCGGAAATGGTCGCAAAGTTCCAGCCCAAGGGCCGCGAGGCGATCTTCCATACGGAGAACGGCGTCCTGAATTTCGGTGAAGCGCCGCCCCCTGGTGAAGAGGATTGGGATCTCATCAATGCCGGGAAAAAGGCCATCACGCTGAAGCCCGGTGCGGCCTTCTTCCACCACGCCGACAGCTTCGCCATGGTGCGGGGCGGGCATCTGGATGTGGCGATCCTTGGGGCCTATCAGGTTGCTGAGAATGGTGATCTTGCCAATTGGCGTGTCGGCTCCAAGGGCGTGCCCGCGGTGGGTGGCGCGATGGACCTTGTGCACGGCGCAAAACAGGTGGTGGTCATCACCGAGCATGTCACCAAGGATGGCAAGCCGAAACTGGTCGAGCGTTGCACCTTTCCCCTCACTGGCGTCGGCTGCATCACGCGCGTCTATACCAGCCACGCGGTGATCGACATTGTGAATGGCAAATTCGTCGTACGGGAAAAGCTTGCAGCCATGACTATGGATGAGCTTCAAGCCATGACGGGCGCGAAGCTCCATATCGATGGCCATGTCAACGACCTCGTGGTTCCGGCGCTGTAAGGAGTAAAGTAATGACCGAAGCCTTTATCTGCGCTTATATTCGCACGCCCATCGGCCGTTTCGGCGGATCCTTGTCATCTATTCGTGCTGACGATCTCGGCGCAGTGCCGCTCAAGGCGCTGATGGCACGTTATCCGACCGTCGATTTCGAAGCCGTCGATGACGTCGTCTATGGCTGCGCCAACCAGGCGGGGGAGGATAATCGCAACGTGGCGCGCATGTCGTTGCTGCTGGCAGGTTTGCCGGTTTCGGTTACAGGCACCACGATCAACCGCCTGTGCGGTTCCGGCATGGATGCTGTCATCACTGCCGCTCGGGCGATCAAGTCGGGCGAAGCTGAATTGATGATTGCGGGCGGCGTGGAATCGATGAGCCGCGCGCCCTTCGTTCTGCCAAAGGCGGAGTCTGCCTTTTCGCGCAACGTGGAAATCTATGACACCACCATCGGCTGGCGCTTCATCAACCCGATGATGAAGAAGCAATATGGCGTCGACTCGATGCCTGAAACTGGCGATAATGTCGCGATTGACTTCAATATCGCCCGTGAGGATCAGGACGCCTTTGCCTTGGGAAGCCAAGCGAAGGCCGCTGAAGCCCAGGCCAATGGGCGCCTTGCGAAAGAAATCACGCCGGTGAGCGTGCCGCAGAAAAAGGGTGAACCGCTAATCGTTGATCGCGACGAGCATCCGCGTGCGACCTCCATGGAGGCGCTTGCCAAGTTGAAGCCGGTCAATAAAATCGAAGGTGGCACGGTGACAGCCGGTAATGCATCCGGCGTCAATGACGGCGCGGCAGCGCTCATCATCGCTTCCGAAGCTGCTGCCAGGAAGCACGGCCTGACCCCCATCGCCCGCATTCTGGGCGGCGCGACGGCAGGCGTTCCCCCGCGCATCATGGGCATCGGTCCCGCACCGGCAACCAAGAAGCTGCTTGCCCGCCTCGGCCTCGCTCAGGAGCAGATCGACGTCATCGAACTCAACGAAGCGTTCGCCTCCCAAGGCCTGGCGACGCTGCGGGATCTCGGCATTGCCGATGACGACCCGCGCGTCAATATCAATGGTGGAGCCATCGCGCTCGGCCATCCACTCGGCATGTCCGGCGCCCGCATCACCGGCACGGCAGCACTTGAGCTTTCCTTGTCCGGTGCGCGTTACTCGCTTTCCACTATGTGCATCGGCGTGGGACAGGGCATCGCGGTCGCGCTGGAGCGGGTATAGGCTGCTCGGCTCAGCGCCTCAAGCATCTGGTGACCCTAGTTCCGAGAAGAGCGCCTACGTGCGATTATTAGATCCCCGGTTCACGAGGGACGCTTTGCGTCACGGAAACGGGGGCCGGATCAGAGTTTCCAAAAAATTTAGCAATGCACGATAGGGGCGGGTGGACGAAACCGTGTGTGCGGCGCAGACCAAACCATGTCGCTGCAGGCAATGTACAGCTGATTAAACCCCAAAGCTCTGCTGGTTGGTCATCGGTTGTTTTTCGTGATGGCAAATCTAGCAAAGATTGGTGGTATCGGTATGATCAGGCGGTCGACCGCGAGAGCCCGGCTTGATCGTATGAAACGTGGCGCCACACCGTGCTTTTGAGCAGCGTCCATTCAGTTTCACTCAACCATCAGAGTCTTAACGAAGTCGGCGCTCTCATGGGCATGGATGCGGGTGAAGCGGATCAGTTCATCGAAGTGACGCTGCATTTTGCGGATGGACTCGGCATTGTTGAGGACCAGATACATGCCACCCACGAAGATCGCCGCGCGCTGCGATCCGAAGATCGTATGGGTACGGCAAGCGGGTGGCGCTTAAAGAAAACGCGGTATTTATTTGTGCTCAAATCTTATGCTCAGCCTGCGGTGCCCCGCGCGGCTGACGATCGGAGAACCACGGTTCTCGTCATACGTGATGTCAAGGCCGCCATTGCTGCGGACTTGTGCCGTCAAGCTCTCTGTCCAGGTAAAAGGCTGCGCTAATCATGGCCAGATGCGTAAACGCTTGTGGGAAGTTTCCGAGCAATTCACCACAGTGATCGAACTCTTCTGCGTAGAGGCCCAGGTGGTTGGCATAATTCAACAGTGCTTCGAAGGTCGCACGCGCTTTCTTCACATCACCAGCCCTTGCCAAGCATTCCGCATACCAGAACGAGCAGGCAGAGAACGATCCTTCCTGACCGCTCAACCCATCTTCGCTCTTATAGCGATGAACAAGGCCGTCATCGGCAAGCGTGTCACCGATCGCGTCCAGAGTTGCCAACCAGCGCGGATCCGTGGCGCTTACGAACCTCACAAGCGGCATCAGCAGCAGAGAAGCGTCGAGGGTGTCGCCACCCTTGGTCTGGACGAAGTGTCCTTTCTCCTCGTTCCAGAAGTTTGCCCAGATGTCCTCATAGATATTGTTTCTAACATCGATCCACCGGCTGAAGGGTGCCGCGAGCGATCGCTTGCTCGCCAGGCGAATAGCGCGGTCGACGGCCACCCAGCACATGAGGCGCGAATGCAGGAAATGCTGAGGGCCGCGCCGCATTTCCCAGATGCCGGCATCAGGCTCCTCCCAATGTTCGCAAACATAGTTGATGATGTCTCGCACCCCGTTCCACCCATCATGGGAAATGGCGTGGCCATATTTGTTGCTGAGATAGACGGCATCCATCAACTCGCCATAGATATCGAGTTGCACCTGTTTCGCCGCGCCGTTTCCGATCCGCACGGGTCGGGCTCTGCCATATCCACTTAAGTGATCGAGAGATACCTCATCCGCGACCGTGCTCCCGTCGACGGCATACATGATGTCGAGCTTTCCATTTGTACCGCATCGCATCGCGCGTTTGCCGATCCAGGATGTGAAGTCTTGCGCCTCCTGCTGATAGCCAAGCCGCATCAGAGCATAGACCGTGAAGGATGCGTCGCGGATCCAGGTGGCGCGATAGTCCCAGTTTCGAATTCCGCCAGGCGCCTCTGGTAGCCCGAAGGTTCCGGCGGCGATGATCGACCCGTGTCGGCGTGACGTCATCAGTTTCAGCGTCAGGGCAGAGCGGGTCACCATTTCGCGCCACCGACCACGATAGGACGATTGCGCAGCCCAGTCCTGCCAATACTGGATTGTCGCGTCCTCGAACCCCGCGACGTCCGCCAAGTTCATTGGCTCTTCGTCGGCACCGGTGAGAATAAAATCGGCTGTTTCTCCAGCGGTCAGCTTCTCCTTGCAGATAACGTCGCCATCGAGCGTCTGAAGCGCGAGATTGGACGTGAGCCTGATCCCGTCGCAGTGCTTGGGCCGCCACAGCGCGGTGTGCCCATCGATCTCGGCAGTTTCCTTCTGCCTTGCATAGTCGAACCGGGGCGCACAGCGTAACGTGATGGCCACCGTCCCGCGTGTCACTTTCAGTCGCCGCACCAATTTCGTAGAGGTTGAGGCGCTGTCTTCCCTGACGGCCATGAAGTCCGTGAGTTCGGCGCTGGCATTCTCGCCCATCCAGCGAGTGACCAGCACATTGGTGTCTGGCCGATAATGCTGCACGATCCGAACATCGGGAATATCCGGCAGGATTTCAAAGAGACCACCTCGGTCCGGATCGAGCAGGCCGGCAAAGATGGTTGGGCTATCGAAATTTGGCCAACACATGAAATCAATTGCACCGTCTCTGGCAATAAGCGCCAGTGTTGCCAGATCGCCGACGATACCGTGATCTGAGATTGGCCGCGGGATGGGCCTGCTGGCGGTCTCGTCTTTTGAGAGACTATGGCTTTCGACTTCAGAGGGAGTGCGGACGTCCATTCGATAATCCATCAAGTGTGATCGCATGCCGGACGAAAGAAGCGTCTTATTTCGATTTGTCGAAAGGTCGAGCAGTATCTTCATCCATGACATTGTCTTCAAAACGTCAGCATTCGCCTTGCGTTCCAAGGCCACCGATCTCTTGGCGAACGGACTGTGTCCCTTGGCGAAGGTGGAAGGTGCCGAGACGTGGAAATGTGCTAGACACCAAGTCATGATTTCCCGGTGCGGAACTCAGGGACGACCTCACGGCCCGATGGCATCATGCGTGGAGGAGCGGCGACCGCTCGATATAATGTATTCCAGTTGGTACCCGCGCCTTTCAAAGACATCCATGGACCGGTTTGGTTTACAAGCATTCGGTATTTAAGATGTTTTTTATCCATTTCCTCTAGGGTCTGCCGATGCTTGGGCGGCTAAGCGCTGTGGGGGAGAGTAAGAGCATGACAATATCCCAAAAGGTGAAGTCCATTGGTTTCAGGACGACGGGTGGTATGGCTTTGCTGCTGATATCTGTCGTGTTGGTCGCCGTTGTGGGTATCCGGGGGATGGGAAGCCTGACGGGTGCTGTATCCCAGACAGTGGATACCTCGAAGGTTTTGATCGGCGCGAACAAGGCAGAAGGCGCGATCATTCAGTATCTTGTCAGCAAGGATCCCAAATGGATTGACGAGGCTGTCGGTGCTCTCGATACGGCGCAATCGAAGCTGAACGTGCTTGCTCTTTCCATGAACGAAAAGGCTGAGCTTTCCAGCGGCATCGCCAAGACGTCTGACGCGGTGAAAGCTCTGGCTGCCTCGCAGGATGCTGTTCAGAAGGCCGGTGTGGCTTTGCGCGATGCGGCGGGCAGTATGGTGACGCTCGCCGAGCAGACGGAAAAGACGTCTCAGGATATCGCTAACCAGGCGGAGACCAATTCCAACAATGCGCTGGTGACACTCAACAGCATTCGCATTCTGATTCAGAACGCCAGCACCTTCAGTGAAGGCGCCAATGCAGTCGAGCTTGCGCTGGTTCGCGCCTCGGGGCAGGGCGGTCAGATTTCGACCGATCAGCTTAAGGCGCCGATGGCGCGGGCCGAGGCGGGTTTGGCTGAAGTCGTGAAACTCGGTGGGACACCGGACATCCAGCCAATCATCAGCAATCTGGCAGAAACATTCTCGGATATCGAGAGTGCGATTGCCAAAGACAATGGTGCCGCGCTGGTCTCGACGCAGGACTTTGCGCTGTTCTCGAAAATCTCCACCATCACCCAGGCGCTCGACGAAGCGCTGCGCAAATCCGCCGAGACCGAACTTGCCGCCAAAAGCGAGAAGGACAAGGCCCGCTCCAAGGCACGCATCATTTCCGGCACGGCGCGCAATTTCAGCAACGTCTTGAAGGACACGCTTGCCCAGGTCGAACGTTATCGCGTCCAGCCGTCGCCAGAGTCCGCGGAGGTGATTGCGGCTGGCCTGAAGAAGGCCGAAGCGCTGGGCACCATGCTATCGAAAACCTCCGGGACCGACGTGACGGCCAATCTCGCGCAACTCCGTCAGTCCTTCGACGCGATGAAGACCAATCTGACCACATCCGACCAGCAGGCGTCGCTGGTCGTTTCCACATTGCAAAGCGTCACCGATGGCATCGTGAAGATCGCCGGCGAAATTGCCTCGAGATCGGAGCGTCAGGGCAGCCAGGGCACATCATGGATGTGGGGTGCGGGCCTGTTCAGCCTTGTCTTGGCGATGGCGATCGCGCTCTTCATGGTGCGCTCCGTAGCGCGGCCGATGATGCAGGTGGCGCAGGCCATGGCGCGGCTGGCACGGGGAGAGGCCGACACCCAGCTGAAGCTTGCCAAGACCGATAATGAAATCGGCGAGATGATCGGTGCGCTGCAGGTGTTCCAGCAAAATGACCGTGCCCGTATCCATGCCGAGGCCGAAGCCAATCGGGAAAGACAGCAGGCCGAGCACATGCAGCGTGAACGCGAGGCCGAACGCATGACGGAAGCGCAGGCGATGGAGCATGCCTTTCGCCAGATATCCACGGGGCTTGATGCGCTTTCCAAGGGTGATCTCACGGCACGCATCGGCGCAGTCGATCCACGCTACGATCGGATCAGGGACCATTTCAACAGTGCGGTTTCCACCCTTGAGCAGGCGATCGACGCGGTGATTCAAAGCGTCGGCACCATTCAGTCGGGCCTGTTTGAAATCTCAAGTGCCTCCAACGATCTTGCCCGCCGCACGGAGCAGCAGGCCGCGTCGCTTGAAGAAACGGTTGCAGCCCTTGGTGAAGTGGCGAGCGGCATCAACGGAACGGCCGATGGTGCGAGCCATGCCCAAAAGACCGTATCCCTGGCAAAAACCAATGCGGAAAATGGCGGTGTTGTGGTGGAACGCGCCATCAGTGCGATGAGCGAAATTCAGGGATCTTCCGCAAAGATCGGCAACATCATCGGCGTGATCGACGAAATCGCATTCCAGACGAACCTATTGGCGCTGAATGCCGGGGTGGAGGCGGCCCGCGCTGGAGAGGCCGGCAAGGGTTTTGCTGTCGTCGCTCAGGAAGTGCGCGAACTGGCGCAGAGATCGGCCGGTGCCGCACGTGAGATCAAGGCCCTGATCTCCACATCATCAGCTCAGGTCACGACAGGCGTTCAGCTCGTGGACGAAACCGGCATGTCGCTGAAGGATATTTGCGAACAGGTGGGCGGCATCAGCGCCATCATCGACAGGATTGCGGCTGCGGCACGTGAACAGGCGGTGAGCCTGCGTGAAGTGTCTGCAGCTGGCGATGCCATGGACAAGGTGACCCAGCAGAATGCGGCAATGGTTGAGGAGACGACCGCGGCAGCACAAACACTGGTGCACGAGACCGAAAGGCTGGCGCAGATGGTGGGGCAATTCGCCACGACACGGTCCGTGAGGGGCGGTATGCATGCCGCGGCAGCTTAAGGCTGCCGCTGGCTGATCTCTTACGCGCCAATCGGATGACTGACCGCTTCGCAGAGCCGATCAAGCCTTTGTTAGGCCTCGACGGGTTCGCACACGTCGTCCAGTAGGAAATGCACGATCACGTAGCGTGTCGTGTATGTGTGACCGCTGTCTGCTACGTCTTCTTCGCTCCCGCCATCAGAAGGGTGCCACTGCTTGTAATGCGGGTTGTTGGCAATGAGCGTGATCGCCTTGCCCGAAAGCTTGCCGTCCAGCCGGTAGCGCGCTTCCGCCAGGGGCCAGATCTTCTCGAAGGCGTCTTGGGTAATGCGAGCTTTTAGAGCTTTTCTCGCGGTCGGCTCTCTGGTGCCACTGCCGGCCTCTGCCGGTGGAATGGAGAGGTTCACTTCCTCGGCATTGTCGAGCAGCGCCGAAAATTCCTCTGGCCACATGCGTCTCATCTATTGCTCCTCCCAAAGACAATGATCTTACAGCGACAAGATGATAGCGCCTTTGCGCCGACAGGCAATGGCGGATTTTGTGTCCGCGGAAAAACGAGCGAAAGCGCCGATTGAAAAGCGGGTTGGATGCCTGTGGCGGCGGCGTGATGAAGCTGCTAAACGCTGGCGAAACAGACACGAGGAGAACCCGATCATGATCCAGCCCACGGCTGCCTTCAAGGATAATTTGCAATTGCTGCCTTCGATCGAGGGGTTGGCGCAGATCAATCTTATCGATGTGGACGGTAAGGTCGTCGCCACCATCGAGAACCAGCCGGGCAAGCAAGGTTCTCTCTCAGTCTATCAATATCTCCAGCAATCCTTCGGGGTGCTGAGCAAGGACGCAGCGATCCACGGGCTTGATGTTTTTGCCGAGCACACCGTCGATGCAAAGAGCCGTCCCGGCGCGCACCCGAACATCGACCGCTTGCTTGATATCGTGAACGGCGCTTCTCCATTGAAGATCGAGCTTGTTGCGCGATAATGAGTGCGTGGCCATCAGCAAAAAAGGCCGGGCATTGAACTGCCCTTTATCTGAGCCGTTCTGATCCACCATACACGGAATACGATAAGCGCCTGAGAGCCCTTGGGCGCATGGCCTTTCACAGCTAGTGTAGTAAAGCACCCAGTCTCAAAGCTGCCGCGCGCCTTTTGGCTCAGGCGCTCATAGGCTGAGCGAAGAGCTCGTGCAGTATCCTCCCGCTGAACTTTGGCTCAATCGCTAGGGGTAGACCTTGCTGTAAAAGACAGCAAGTCAGACACTCGCGGCCGCAGGAAAGTGCTGCGGCTCCCTCGTGAACCGCGACCTATCGTTCCCAGCAATGAGCACTCGTTTCGTCTATTTACTGGTGGAGATTTGATTGATAAATGAATGACGCTGGCCATCACTGGATGACGCTTGTTTTCTTTTGATGCTGCCCGGTATGCCGAAGGCCTTTCACCGTTCTGAAAAGATCGGTGCCATCTGCTCTATCCTCTGAAGCAGAGCAATTCCGCGGCCTGCGGTCAGTTCATCATGCTTGGGAGGTTCGATGTCATGATAAACCCAAAAAGTGCGCCTGCAGGCGCTACAAAAGTTCGATACTTTATTCTGTTCATGTGTTTTATCGGCATTTCGATCAACTATCTCGATCGCGCCAATATGAGTGTTGCACTTCCCTTCATCGACTCCGAACTGGGATTGAACCTCACCAACACCGAGAAGGGATTGATCCTCGGGGCGTTTTTCTGGGCCTATGACGGCATGATGCTGTTAGCCGGCTGGATCACCGACAAGCTTGGCGCGCGCAAGACCTTTTCGCTCGCCGCCGTGTGGTGGTCGGTCTTCACCGCATTGACGCCGCTCGCCTACAGCTTCTGGACCTTCTTCGCGGTTCGTTTTGCGCTCGGTGCGGGCGAAGCCCCGGCCTATCCGTCTGCCACGAAAGCCGCGTCCCGGTGGTTCCCAAAGAGCGAGCGCGCCTTTGCAACGGCAGTGATCGATTCCGGTTCCCGCGTCGGCACCGTATTGGCGCTGCCCATCGTTACTGCCATTATCGCTGTGGCAACCTGGCACTATTCCTTCATCATCCTCGGCGCCGTCGGCATCATTTGGGCTTTCTTCTGGTACGTAACATACCGCGATCCCACCGAGCATGAGCGGGCAAACGACCTGGAGCGCCGCTACATTATCGAGAATGGTGGGCGAACCGTCGAGAACGACGATCCCGAAGCTGCCAAGATCAAATGGGTCGATCTCTTCAGATACCGCACCATCTGGGGCATGATGATCGGCTTCTTCTGCCTCAACTTCGTGATCTACTTCTTCCTCACTTGGTTCCCAAGCTACCTGAAGACCGCGCGCGGCCTCAACCTCGCGGAACTCGGTCTCTATGGAATGCTGCCCGGCCTCTCCGCGGTCGTCACAGCCTGGATTGCCGGCGCGCTGGCCGATAGGGCAATCCGCAATGGCGCGAATGTGACCACCGTGCGCAAGATCATCATGGTCGGTGGTATGCTTGGCGGCGCTGCCATCCTGCCGGCATCGTTGACGCAGTCGCTCTACATGGCGCTGTTCTTCCTGGCGATCTCCTACAGCAGCCTCGCCATTGCCGCGACGGGCATCTGGTCGCTGCCGGCCGATGTCGCGCCAAGCTCCCGCCACGTCGCCTCGATCGGCGGCATCCAGAACTTCGCCTCCAACATCGCCGGCATCATCAGCCCGCTGCTTTTCGGCTTCCTGTTGGATATGTTCGGCGGAAGCTACACCCCCTCCTTCATGATGGCGGCCGGCATGGCGCTCGTCGGCGCCTTCTCATACGCCTTCATCGTCGGTCGCGCAGAACCTCTTCCAATCCTGCCGCCGCGGTCTTGATGGGTTTTGGCTGAACAGCACAAAAAATCATGACGGCCTGACTCGGCCGTCATGGCGTGCAGGACGAGACACCAAGCAAACGGGGGTGGCGGACGACATTTTGCAACGCTGCGAGGCGTAAAATCCGCGCGCATTCTGCAGCCGTCAACTCTCCGTGGTTGTCAGCACCAGTTCTTTCCTTGGCATTGGAAGCAGAAGTCTGCTGCATGTCGTGAGAGCGTGTGGGCCGATAGGTAGCGTGATTTAAATGATCTCTTATGCGACGTTCACGTCGTGGAGATCGAGAGAGACAAAATCGACGATCCACTGCTCGCGCTGCATGGAGAAAATTATGCTTGGAAGAGTTTCGACTGTACCACGATGGAGCGGCCCCACCAAAAAGGCTTGATCTAGGACCCGGTCAATAGCTGAAATCGGTAGCGTTGACAGGATAGGTTTGCGTCAATCGAAAAAGCTGTTCCGGAAGCTGTTTGCCCCAACAGCTATAGTCTCAGGGCAGAGCGTTATGGCGGAGAGGGTGGGACTCTCTACCATTCTCCGCATAAACTATTGATTTTTAATAATCGAAATTTCCGCTCGGGTACGAGCGTGGGTATTTGATACCCCGGCCATTGTCAACAATTAGCTAGCTTCCGACTGAGCTTGACGGTCTCTCGCCGAAGATCGAGCATGAAAAAAGCCGTGGTCGAAGGGATGGGACCCTACACGGCTTTTTCAGGAGACTGTTCTCAAATGGTGAACAATAGCCGTGAGATTGTAAAGCCCCATTTGACGGGCAATTGAGCCGGGGGCTCGGATACGACCCCTGCGACGCCGCGCCGAACTATATCCAGCCAGCCAAAAATGTTGACAAGCCCAAGAAAGCCAAGCGTGTTCTGGGCGAACTGGCCGCTGCGGCTCTCCAGTCGCTAGAGGCGTCCGTCGCGTTTCCGTCGAAGAAAACGCATGACGACGTGCTGCGGGCGAATACCGGGTGGGCTATGGACCCGGTGGGCTGGGCGCAGCGTCAGGCGGCTTCGGCGGAACTGGAGCGGCAGACGGCCCACATCGCCGATGCCTTGGCCGGGGCCGGCGTGAACGTCGTCCTCGACGGCGACGTGACGTTTATCGGGGCGGTCACGGGCGTGGTCGAACAGCAGCGCGTCTACCGTGCCTGCCGGTTCTTACCGACCGTCGCCGCGCGCGACAGACGGCCTACAGTGAACGGGCTGAAACTCTTCATCAGCGGACACAAGCATTCGAAGTACTTCAGATACGCGGTCATGACTTGCTCGGAGCCGGTCCCGTTCAGCGCGAACCTTCAGGGCGACATGCGCGGTGCGATCCAGGAACTGAACCGGCGCATTTCGAGGTGGGCGCACAACGCCCAGAAGAAGTACGGGGTGGAAGTCCTGTACCGGGGCATTGAGTTCACACGCGCCACGGCTGCGGAGCGCGATGCTGAGGCTCATGCTCGCGGCCAGGCGTCGAACCTGTCGGAGCGGTACGGTGCGGCCACGGTGCTATACCACGTCCACGCCAACGTCTTGTACTGGCCGACGCGGGTGCTGAAGGAGAAGGGCAAGACTTGGGAAGACTTCCTTCGTTTCACATATGAGGCGACCGGCGCATGGTGGAAGGACAACGGCAAGGTCGACTCCGTCGAGGAACTGGTGAAGTACTGCTCCAAGCCGAACGACACGCTACGGTCGTCCACCGATGAACTGGTGTGGCTGTACCAGGCCACCCAGCGGCTGAAGCTCTGCCAGCCGCTCGGCGACTTCAAGGACTGGATGAAGGCGCTCGACAAAGCCGGGGAAAAGGTCGTGCGCGTCCATGTCGGACGTGGCGACGGCCGGCTGATGCGCGTGAGGAAGAGGAAGAAGTCGGACAAGGATTCGGACGACGAGAAGAAGAAGGACAGCGAGGACAGCGAAAAATCCGACGCCGCGACCGACGTCGAGAAGAAGGCGCCGCCGTCGAACATGTTGCTCGGCATGACGCTGCCCCAGTGGCGGCACTCGCCGTGGGCGGAGCCTCTGATCATGGTACAGCGATACGATCCGACGAAACCGTTCGGCGAGGCCGGCGGCGACATCGAAGCGTGGAAGCGTGCCGCACGCGAGATGTGGGACGACAACTGGGGGCCGGAGCCGGAGGAGGCGCTCCGGGTGGCCCAGATGGCTCGCGAGGCCGTCATGTCGTCCGACGATATACGCGAAGCGGCGGAAGCCGCTGAAGCTTATATAGTCCACACATGTAGGCCAACTGTCCCAGCACCCGGAAACGTCGACGAGGAAGTGCCGCCGGAAGAGCTTGACGAGGACGCGGCGGACCTCGCCGCGCTCTTCGAGGGAGGCACGGTCGTCCGTCTGGTGCCTCGAACGACCGACGAAGACGACGAGATTCCGTTCGAAGCGCCCGCCGTCTTGGCGCGATGGGCGAAGATGCGGGCGGACCTCTCCGAGAGCGAAGCCCGCTGGGCTGAGTGGCGGGCGTCTGCCGCCCATGTTCCGGGTCAGCCCCCGGAGCATGGTTGCCGCATCGCGGCGTGACGTCGGGCAACCGTCGTCACTATGACCTGACGTGTCAGGTCTCGTCGTCCGGGAGGACGGCGACGATGCCCCGGCCAGGCGCCGCGCGAGCGCCCTCGGAGAGCGGACGCTTTGAGCACCCCGAAGGGGAGCGGAAAAGCATTAGTCCGTCTCTACAGGTTTGTTTCCGGCTCCGCCGGCGGTCACGATTCTTCCACCGACACCGGAGGAACATCATGTTGAACGTTCAGAACATCATCACGTCTGTCATCGTCGCGGCGCTTCTCACGAATACGGCGTCCGCCAGCGAGGGGTCCGTCGTATGGAGGTCGGCGTCGTCGGGCGTGCTGACGACGCCGGCTCCGATCGCCGAACCTCCGGCAACGCCACCTGCTGAGGTGCCGGTCGTGACCTACAGAGGCAACAGATACGCGTGGGGCGTGCGCGAGTCCGTGCTGCTACTCCCCGACGTCTCGGGCGGTTCTGGCCGGTACGAATACGCGCTGGCGACCGCGACGCCGCTTCCTGCCGGTCTCTCATTCGACAGCGCGACGGGCATCTTCTCCGGGCGCCCCCGGACTGCCGGGCAATATCAATGGTCGATCCTCATCCGCGACATGGCGACCGGGGCCAGGACAACCGCCGTAGCCGTCGCCTTCTTCGTGGAGTGAGCAGGCATGGCCTATCAGTTCGTGCACATGGAGTGCTTCTCCCGGAAGGGTTCGAAGGGACGCTCCACGTCCTTCGTCTTCGGCGAAGCCCGTCGCGATCCCGCCGCCTCCTTTCATGTTGCGACGCCCGCGCCGCCGGTCATCGTGTACGGCGTGAGTGTGGACGAGGTCGAACGGATGCACGATGCCGCAGCCGATGCCGCTCGCACGACGCCGAAAGGCGGCAAGGAACGGCGCGTGCGGCAGGATCAGCACACGCTGCTGACGGTTGTGGCTTCGCATCCCGTGACGATGGAGGCGGTTCGCGGCGACCCGGCGATGCGAGCGGAAGTCGAGCGCTGGGAGAGACTGACCGTTGCGTGGCTCCGGGAGCAATACGGCGACCGTCTGTCCTCGGTCGTCCGTCACGAAGACGAAACCCGGTGGCATGTCCATGCCTACGTCCTGCCCGACGATCCTGCGATGCGCGCGACCGCGCTCCACCCAGGCCAGTCTGCGAAGAGCGCCGTGATGCTGGCCGGTCCCGCCGACGGAGAGGATTCCAAGACGCTGAACAAGCGCGGCGACCGTGAATACAAGCGGGCCATGCGCGAATGGCAGGATTCGTACCATGCCGCCGTCGCCCAGCCGTGCGGTCTCACCAGGCTCGGACCAGCCGGACGCCGCCTGTCGAGAACGGAATGGCAGCGGGAGAAGGTCCAGGCCCGCGCCCTTCGGGCATCTCTCGATCGGGCAGCCGTCGTCAAGAGCAAAGTCGAATCCTTCGTCGCGACGAAGAAGTCCGAGACGGAATCCTTGGTCGCGACGGCGGCGTCGGAAGCCGCCGCGCTGCGCGCCGATGCCGACGCCGCGCAGGCCCATGCCGTGCGACGCCTCGCGGAGGCGAAGACGGCCACGGATGCGGCGAAGGCCGTACATGACGCCGCCGTGGCCGAGCAACAGAAGGCGCGCTCCATGATGAGCCGTGTCCGACAGGAAGCCGCGAAGGTCCGCGCAGCGTCGGCCAGACTTCAGAGATTGCCGTCGATGCTGCGGACGGCTCTCGACGGTCTTCGCCAGAGCCGTGTCGCCGACCGTATCCGCGCAACGGTCGCCGGGGAGATGGATCGGCTGCGCGACCAGGCGTCGTCTGCCGAGCGCCGCGCCGACGCCGCCGACAAGCGGGCCAGCGCCGCCGAGTCGCTTCGCTGGAAGGCCGAGGAACGCGCCCGGACTCTCGACGGCGCTCTCGCGGAGACAGCGGTGCAGCGCGACGCCGCGCGGCGCGAGGTGCAACGCCTTCGCCCCCCGGAGCCGGAACCATCCCTCGGTGCGGGGTTCGGCATGAAGCCCACACCGGGGCGGCGGTGACTGGCTGTATTGTCAACAATTACAGTCCGTTAACCAGCGTCAACTTTCTTGCAAAACAGGGTAGTTCTACGCTTGCGGAAATCGAAGGCGGGCGTCATGGTGATCTGGTCAGCAAGACGAACGCCCTGCATGCGCAGGGATGTCCCGAGGCGCTGACCGTTCGTTGCTCTCGTGGCACGTTTCTCTGCAAACGCAGGGATGTACCGTTCTACATAGAGAATAGCGACGCCTCTGCACACGCAGAGATTTCAGTCCACCGCCGTATGGCGGCTCTGAAGTATATGGTTTGGATCGACGGATGATTTCCAAGGTTCACAACTGTTCCCCGCCGTGAGGCGGATTGAAAGGGAGGCTCCGGCCTCCCTTTCTGCTTTCAACGCCGCGTTCGGCGTTTCTGGCTCCGGGGTGCCCAGAGGCTGAAAGCCTCCCGGAATCGCCGGAATCCAAAAATGAGGACGCCGGAAGTGGCCTTCTAAGCTCGTCCGAACGCCGCCGACGTATCCCAACCTACCCGGAATCGGCATCGAATCTTTCGTCCGGGCGCCGCGACGCCCGTCCGGGTTTGCCTCGAATCCAGCCGGCACGCATGCTGTTGGAAGATTGGAGGCGTCGGCATGAGCAAGGATTCGAAAGACAAGCGACGTCGGACATGCGTCGATGAACTACGGCGCGATCTCGCGCGCCGCCGCGAACGTCGAGCGGACCCAGCAGGCAAGATGATGCTACAGATCCTCGCGCTGCTCTCCGCCGTGCTTGCCCTCGCGCCGCCGGTCCCGGCTCTCATCTACGATTTGCCGCAGCCTCGGCTCCGGCCTCGTCGGTCGCCGTGGGACCCACCGGCCGGCTATCCTAACGGACGTGAAGCGTGGTCTAGGGAACGTGGCCTCGAACCTGAACCCGCACGAACGCCGCTTCCGATCTCGACGCCGCGACTGCGGCCGACGCCTGCGCCTCGTCCGTGGAAGCGCCTCGTGCGCGATCTCGACAGCCGCTCGATGCGACGCGGCGAGGAAGCGCGGGAACAGATGTTGCAGCGGGTGCCGGAGGAAGCACGGCTCTGGCTCGGGGCACTGATCGCCTCCGACGACCGGACGGCTCTCCGCATGCTGGGCCTCGGCGCGGATCGCACGACGCTCCGGGAGCGCGCACTTGTGGCGGCGCGGGTCGCGCCGACGTTCGAAGATGAACCGACGCCCGCCGTCGATGCCGACAACGCGCCGGTCCCCGGCAGGAAGTGAAGGAGAATGGCATGGAAATGGAACTGCATGGCAACGCCAGGGCGCTCGGGCATCTGACGGAAGACCAGCGGCGGCGTCTCGACGCGCTCGACGCCTCGTACATCGACCTGATGTCGAGCGGGACCCCGGCGAAGGCAGACGTCGAGGCTCTGGCGGAGGCCGTTGTCGCCTTCTATGACGGACTCGCAAAAACAGGTGTCGGACACGAAAACGGGGCCTGATGGCCCCGCGTGGGTAAAAAGGAGGGCCAGAGAAGGCCGTACAGTGCTTCTAGCGGGGCGTCCCGTATCTGTACTCACCCGGATTCGTTGCCGCGCCGTGGTGTCATCCGGGCGAGTTCCGCCGCTACAAACGCCGCCGCACTGGCTGCCGCCTCGTCAAGCCAGTCTTCCGCTCGCTGGATTCGACGTCCGGCGATCCGCTCGGCAGCATGCCACGCCGACGCCTCGGCGGCTTTCTTCGCGTCCGTCAGCGTCGACGCCTCGCCTTCCGCTATCGTCTTGTCCGTGTCGCCGTCGAGGACTTCCCACGAATACGCGCAACCGTCGCCGCGCCGCACGATGAGCAATTCAATCCGGGCCTCCGTCTCGTCTTCGTCGGCGATCTGGCCGTCCCGGACGGCGACAAGCTCCGTTGTCATTCCAAGCGCCGACGCCTCGCTCCCCGGAAAGACGCCTGCGTCTGGCTCCCACGGAAATGTCGTCTCGTAGATGTACTGCAACTGCATGCCCGTCACCTTCCTCACGCTGCCAGCTTGTCGAGTGCGCGGACGCCCATGCGCTGAACGTCGCGAGCGAGTTCCTTCCCGGCTCCGGGCAGCCGGGACCGGCGGACCTCACGCTCGACGCCTGTCTTACGGCTCCTGATGGCGATCACGGCCAGATAGAAGAGGACGCCGCGCGCGTCCCGGTGCGTCGTTTCCGTCACCAGCACGTCGAACGCGATGCCCTTGATTGTCGTCGTTGTCGTTTCCATGGAAATCTCCATAAAGCCTTGTTTTACAAGGTTTTTATAGCAGATTCAAAGGGTGGAGCCCAGGATAGCCCAGGCAGAGGACCAACAAAGATCTAACGCGACGTCTCGAGGTGCGGCATTCGAAGCGGGAGGGCGGTCAATGGAAATCGATGCGCAGGGGTGCGGGAGCGCAGCGACCCGGTGCGCGTCTATTTCGATTGACGGACCGGAGCGACCCAATCCTACCGCCCCCGGTGTAGGTCTTAGAAAGGCCCCTTGGCCGCATCTGAGCCCTGCACCGGACTAGGCCCCCGCCAATGAGGGTGGAGGAGGCCAAGCGGAGCGCGGCAGGGGGCCGAAGCCCCCGCGAGGCGACGGCGCCGGTTCACGATGAGGGCGCGTCCTCGCTCATGTACGGGGTGAGGTCAAGACCTTCGGGGAGTGGCAGGCTGCGCAGCACTTCAAGCTCCTGCTGTCCGAGATGCTTCAGGCCGTAGCGCTTCGAGACAGTGTCGAGTGCATGCCCCGTTTGAAGATCATGGGTTCGCTCACCTACGCGAGCCATCCGCATGATGTCCTTTGCGGTGTGGCGGGTGGAGTGGAACACTTGCACCTGCCTCTCATGAATACCGACGTCCTTGAGCATTCGGTTCATCCGCTTGCTGGCTGCGTCGGCAGGGTCGGAGACGCGCCGCTTTCCGTAGTAGAAAGCGGCAGGAAACAGCCATTCGTCGTCTTGACGGGACTGGGTATACCTGATGAAGCCCAGCGTCTCGAACGTCTCGTGGAGGGCGATTAGGCGCCGCGAGGGCTTGTTCTTCGTCTTGCGCTTCTGGGTCCCGCCGCCTTCGGCGATGAGGTCTGTCCGAAGGTCAAGGACCCAGCACTCCGTGCCGTCGTCGCCTCGCATGCGATATATGTCCTTCCCCTGAAGGAAGATGAGCTCCGCTATGCGGGCGCCTGTGATGGTACCGAGCAGCGGCAGCCACTTCATGTCCGCCCGCTCTTCCTTCGCCGCGTGCGCGAACCAGCGGTTCAATTCCGGGACCGCGAACGGGAGGCGTTCGACCGATGGGGTTGCGTCCGAGGAGATGCGAATCTCGACGTCGGTGAGTGGCGAGCGAAAGCTGTGCTCCGCCGCGATGTCGCGGAAGAGGACCCTCAGGGGCGACAGGTAGTTGTCCTCGATCGACTTCACGGAGAGCGTCGGCAATCGGTCCTCAGGGGGCAGCCGGTCATTATAGTCCGCCGCATCTTGCCGAGGCTTGCCCTTGAGGTGCGGTATCTTCGAGTAGTTCCCTGGCACACGCACGAGGAGGTTCGCGAACCGTTGGACGTCGTAATATGTGTACTTGTTGGCGGGCTTGTCCCCGGCGAACGCGATGAAATCCAGAACGCGATTCCGGTCGGTGTCGATCTTCTTCGTCGCGATACCGAAGCCACTGCGGACTTCGACCCAGTCTTCGAGCACCTCCGACAAGAGTGGGCGAACCGGGCCTCCGTCGAGCGACATCTGGACGGCCTGTGACAGCGACGTCATCTGATCTTGCAGGAGGGCCAGGGCATCCTCGACGCCGCCCTGCTGCGTGCGGGGGAGAGTGCGCACCTTCGCCTCCAACGCTTCCATGCCGTCCGCAAGGGCGCCCAGGTGTTCGCCGATCGGCACGACGGTCGCCAGCACCTCGTTCTGACCCGTCAGGCGGGCGTTCTCGGTCTCGACAGCCAGCAGCCGCTCCGAGTTCGTCCTATACTCCTCGAACTGGTCGGCCATCTCGGCGAGCTGGCCCTGTAGCTCGGCTATGAGGGCGTCTCGAAGGTCCGGTTTCGACATGGCATTCATCTCCTGTGATCTCGCGGCGATGAATAGGCGCTCGGCGTGACCGGAGAGTAAACGGGCGATCCGTCTCGCGGAGGTAGCCGAGATCGTCCCCAGCGGGATTCGGATCGGGGTTCGCCCGAGTCGGGAGTGGAGATCAGCAGGAACGGCGATCTGGAAGCGGACGCCGGATTTTCGATAGGTGAGATACATGATTCGCCGGGTATATCCGTGGGTAGGAACATCCCGAAAACGGCGAATTTCTCTTTAAAATCAAGTAGTTACCAGTGGCGGAGAGGGTGGGATTCGAACCCACGATACCCTTGCAGGTATGCCGCATTTCGAGTGCGGTGCATTCGACCACTCTGCCACCTCTCCGGCGCGCTGTGGTAAGCGGGCCGTTCATAGCCACAGCCATGGCACCATGCAAGCGTAAAATTCTGTTTTGCCTTGAAAACTATGCGAATTGCGGTCCTGCGCGAATACAGGGTTTCGATGAAGCGCCGGCTAAAGAGGTTTGGGGTGTTGGAAGACTGGGTTCTCAAAGATTTCAACGGCGAGCGGCGGCATGTTTGGGCGTAACCGTGTCTAATCCGGGGCCTCCAGCACGCGCGCCCAAAGACGACGATTGCCGTGTTGCAAATCTCCGCAGCCTCCAACACTTTGCCCATCTGCGGGCTCTCTGGCACGTTCATTTTTATTCGGCTATGGTGCTTCTGATTTGAATGGGTCCGGCATTTGAGTGGTCGTTGCCGTTGGGGCAATGCCAACTTTCGGTCGGGGCTTAATGCGATTTTTGGTACTCGGAATATTAATGCGGTGGCGTGCTCGAAAAAGATGCTGCCTTAATACGCTTGCTCCAAGGGGATGTCTTTGCACTATGTCAGCGGCGGCGAATGTGGGCGGATCTTTCGCGAGTTTGACTGGGACAACAATCCCCTTGGACCAAAGGACGCGTGGCCCGTCGAACTGAAGGTGCTGGTCAATGTCATGCTGGGCTCGCTTCAGCCCATGCTGATTGTCTGGGGTCCACAGCAGATCACGCTTTATAATGATGGCTATTCGCTCATGTGCGGTAACCGTCATCCGGACGCCTTCGGAAAGCCGTTTCAGGATCTCTGGTTCGACATCTGGGACAAGGTCGAGCCCATCATCAGTGCAGCCTATGCTGGTCAGGGCACCTCGATGGATGACATCGAGTTCACGATGTATCGCAAGGGTTATGCGGAGGAAACGCATTTTGCCTTTTCTTATACGCCGGTCCGTGATCATTCAGGGACTGTGCTTGGCATGTTCTGCGCGTGCTCGGAAATCACCGGCGAGGTGCTGTTGCGGCGTGAGCAGAAACTGCAGCAAGAGCGCCTGCGACAGGTCTTCGAGCTCTCTCCCGGCGGTATTGCCACATTGATCGGCCCCGACCACATCTTCGAGTTTGCCAATGAGGAGTGCTACTCCATCATCGGTGCCGGGCGTGATGTCATCGGGAAGCCTCTTGCCGAGGCGCTTTCGGAAGTGGTGCGGCAGGGGCATATCGAAAAGATCGATGAGGTCTACAAGACCGGACAACCCTTTGTCGCGAGAGGTCAGCCGATCGAACTGAACCGTGGACCGGGTGGCGAAAAGCAGGACCGATTGATCGATCTGGTCTATCAGCCGATGCGCGATGCCGTGGGCGATATTTTCGGGATACTGGTTCAGGCGCAGGATGTGACCGAGCGCCTGGCCGAAGAGCGGCACAAGGAACTGGTGGCGCATGAACTGGGGCATCGCCTGAAAAACCAGCTTGCCATGGTTCAGGCTATAGCATCGCAAACCTTGCGATCGGCACCGGATATGACTGTGGCGCGACAGACACTCGCCGAGCGCATCAATATCTTGAGCCGCGCCCATGATACGGTGATTCAAGGAGGACTTGGCTCCTCGACGGTGCGTAATCTTGTCGGGCAGATGCTGGCGGTCCATGAAGACCCGAACGAACCTCGCTTTAGTGTGGATGGGCCGGAGATCCACGTCGGCTCCCGTCCGGCGCTGTCGCTTTCCCTTATTCTGCACGAGTTAGCCACCAATGCGGTGAAATATGGGGCACTTTCAACGCCGGACGGCAAGATCGAGATTTCGTGGCGCGTCGTTGACGGTGACCGGGAGACATTCGAATTCTTGTGGCAGGAAAAGAATGGTCCACCTGTGCGTTCGCCAGACCGCGAAGGGGCGGGCTCTCGATTGATCAAGGCAGGCGTATCCGGTGTCTCAAGCAGCAAGGTCATGGTTCTCTATGAGCCGAGCGGTCTTCAGTGCAGGGTTGTGGCCGATCTTCGCACTTTCCAGCAGGATCACTGAGTGAGAAAATAGCCGCAGGCGGGGCTTTGTTGTCCCGCGCGGCGCTTCATATTCGAGACAAGTCTGGGGCAATTGTTTTGTCGACTTGCCGGGTCATTCACGCTCGGCTGCGATGCATGCTGGCCAGCACGTGTTGTCGACGTGCTCTAGAATTTAAGCCTGTAGCGAATATGGCCATCGCTCTTTACGTAGCTGTCATAGAGCGCCTGTGCACGGTGATTGTCTTCATCCGTATGCCAGTAAAGCCGCGACCATCCATTTTCGTGACAGATGCGGATGAGATCCTCAATCAGTGCACGACCGATGCCCTTGCCGCGGATCGCGCCATCGACAAAGAGATCTTCGAGGTAACAGTCCGGCGTCTTCGCCCAGGTGGATTCGTGAAAATGGTGGATGGCGAAGCCTGCGACCGTGCCGTCCAGAACGGCAAGTCGGATGGAAAGCCGCGATGCCGGGTCCAATAACCTCTCCCAGGTATGATCGGTCACGTCGTCTGGCAGATCGACCTTGTAAAATTTGAGGTAGGCCTTCCACAGGCGGAGCCAATCATCCCGGTCATTGCTGGTGGCATCGCGGATCGTCAGTGTCATCGTCTCTGTCAGGCTCCGGCTTCGTCCAACAGCCGCATCATGTCATCGCTCAAGCGAAGGTTGACCGCGCGCTTGAAACTCTCCAGCTGCGAAAGGCTCGTGGCACTGGCGATCGGTGCGGTGATGGACGGTTTTGCCAACAGCCAGGCCAGCGCAATATCGGCATGTCGCGCGCCGGTCTCCGCCGCAATCGTGTCCATGGCGCCCAGAATCGCAAGCCCACGAGGATCGAGATAATTGGCGACACGGTAAGAGCGAGCGACGCCTTCGGTATCGGCTTTGGTGCGGTATTTGCCGGTCAGGAAACCCGCAGCGAGGCTGTAATAATTGATGACACCGATTTCTTCGCGGGCGCAAAGATCTGCAAGCGGGCCTTCAAACTTGTCGCGGGTTAAGAGATTGTATTCCGGTTGAAGAACATCGAAGCGACCAAGTCCCGTCTTTTCGGCGACTTCGAGTGAACCCTGGAGTTGCTCAGCGTCGTAGTTGGAGCAACCAATGGCCCTAACCTTGCCGGCCTCCTTCAGTTGGGCGAAGGCGCCAAGCGTTTCCTCCAGAGGCACGGCATCATCCGGCTTATGGGCGAGATAGAGGTCGATATAGTCGGTCTGCAGCCGACGGAGAGAATTTTCGACGGCCGTGGCGATCCAGTTGGCGCTCAGTCCCGTCTTGCGCTCATTATTGTCGAAGCCGACCTTGGTGATGATAACCGCATCGTCGCGCTTCACGGAGCCGCTCTTCAGCCACTTGCCGATAATCGTTTCGGACTCTCCACCCTGATGACCGGGTACCCAGGCGGAATAGACGTCTGCGGTGTCGATGGCGTTGAAGCCGGCATCGAAGAAGGCATCCAGCAGTTGAAAGGAAGTCTTCTCGTCTGCGGTCCAGCCAAAGACGTTGCCACCGAAAACGATAGGCGCGACGGAAAGGCCGGTGCGGCCAAGTGTTCGGTTCTGCATGGAGCTTCTCCTCTGGTCTGTCTGAAATCTTTAGCGGTGCTACCAGGCGATGACTATTGAATTTCCTTGATCCAATCATCTCGGTAGGGAGGCAAACGCCTGTCAGGAGGAGAGGTTTCGGAATGCTGTCGGTGGCTTTGTGTGATGCTGCTGCCAGATGCGCCGCAGATGACGTGCGGATGCAAAGCCAGCACGCTCCGCAACGGCTTCCATATCGAGCCTGGACTGGGAGATGATATCGCGCGCCAGCGTCACCCGGATCAGATTGACATAGTCCACGACGCTCAATCCCGTCTGCTCCCGAAACAGCCGGGAAAGATGCCGCTGGCTGAGATGGGCAATGTCCGCAAGGCGCGCCAGAGTCCAGTCAGCCGCCGGATCCGCGACGATGGCATCCTGAGCCCGGTGAATAGACGGGTGAATGTGATTTCGACCTGAAAGCCAGGGTGAAATTTGCGGGTCTTGGGCCGTTCGGCGAAGATAGACAACCATGATCTGAGCGATACGGGCGGCCACCTCCGGGCTGACGAGTGTCGAGACGAGATGCAGGGTGAGGTCTATGCCGGTGGAAATGCCGGCACTCGAGAAGCGCTTGCCATCCTCCACGAACAGCCTGTTTTCCTCAACGAAGGCAAGAGGCGCAATGCGCTTCAGATCCGCGATGCAATGGGTATGGGTGGTGCAATAATGACCATCGAATAGTCCGGCCTCCGCAGCGATCAGCGCGCCAGAGCAGATGCTGACGATTGTCGTGTCTGGCCTTGCCGTTCGCCGCAGCCAGTCGGAAATGGCGCGCCTTTCGTGAGCGACCTCCGGCTGCTGCTGAGACGTGGACGAGCTTCCGGAGATCAGGATCATCGCCTGTGCGGGCAGAACCTCTGGCAGAGGCTCCAGCCCGCAGAGACCAAGCCCTATCGTCGTCGTCTGATTTGGCTGGGCTGCGATGTAGCGGCAATCGAAGCGGATTTTCTGCTGTTGTTCATTGGCGTAGCGAAGCACTTCCAGAGGCCCGGCAACATCCAGCAGCAGCGTATGCGGCGGCAGCACCACAAAAACGGAGATCACCTCTGGTTCGTTGCCGGGCATTTGGCTCATCAGGCGGCCTTTCTCATGCCATCAATTGCATCTTCTACGGTTGCAATGCGCGCAAATCGTCCAGCCAGCACCAGTTCGGTGCGTTTGGCGATTTCGGCGGGAGAAAAGATGTCACCGGAGGCGTGCGTCATCGGGAAGGTCAGGGTTGCTTCTGTCACATAGTCGACCTTATAGCCCAGATCGGCGCCATGGCGCGTCGTGGTTTCGCAGCATTGCTCGGTGCGAATGCCGGAAACGATCAGGTGGTTGATCCCCTGTTGGGTCAGCCAGATATCAAGACCCGTGCCAACGAAGGCGGAGTGCCGGCTTTTTTGGAAGGTGACGGTCGGGTTGATGCTGATTCCGTCGAATGTGCGGATGAAGCCGCTAGTGGCCGAAAAGGCGCGGTCTCCATCGACATGGAAGATCTGCACGACAGGAATGCCTGCCGCGTTCGCTCCATCGATCAATGCCTGTTGCGCCGCCAAGAATTTCGGCAGACCGCTCTCTTCGAAGTAGGGCGCGTGCCGGAAGGATTCCTGTACATCGATAACAAGAAGCGCGGTATGGTGGGACATTTTTGTATCTCCAGTTTCAATCTGGATATCGTTTTAAACCCATTATTTGAAGGCGAAATGCGCGTATCAGACGAAAAGAGGACGTATCAAGCCATCACTGTCTTTGCAGGTTAGAGGTAAAGTGGTTACTTGCGGATGATGTCGTCCAGCCAGAGGTTTCGTCGCCCCTTCAGGGAGTGAAGCGATGGACGCGCCAATAGCCGATGCCGGACAGAAGCAACGCAGCAGTGGTCGCTGCTCCACAAGCAAGTGGCCATTGAAGGATGGGATTGCGCAGCACCAGCAGCGTGAACATGCCGTAGTTGACCAGCAATGATATCAAAGTGATGCTGACTGCGATGAAGCGGCTGTTGTTTGCAAAGACACTCACCTGCCGGAGGTAGACGACGGCAAAAGCTGCGGCTGACAGGGTGCCGATTGTTTTGCCTAGGAGAATAGGAATGCCTGCTTTGGATACCAGCAACCAGGTGACAAGGGCATCGAGTGCCATAACCATGATCTGAAACGAAATAAAACGAGCGAATATCACGCCAAACCTCGATGATGAGCTGGCGTCATCATAAGCGCTCAATCAGGCGCTGTCAGCAGAGACCTAACGAAGCGCGAAAGCTCCGAAGAACGCCATCGCAACACCGATGTTCAGCCCCGCGAGCGTCGCTAAAAGCGTCAAAATCGAAACGCCGCTTGCCGCCATAAGGGCTGCGGCTGCGAAGACTGCCACCACAAGAATGCCAACCATCGCAACCGCGAAGGTCGAACGTGTTGCCGCAGCACTCAAGCCAAGGCCGATTCCGATAATGAATTCCATGATGCCGCTCCTCCCAAAGCAATCAGACATGGCATCTTCTCCTCAAAAGCCTGCAATGTCTCCTCAATGGCATGCACTTCTAAGATACAGAATGTAACACATCATAACGATTCTGCCAGTTTTATTCAAACTGTCATCAAGGCGTCGCGGTTCCCGAATCGTAGCGCATCGGTTACCATGGGGCATGAGCGATATTTTCAGTCAGCCGGCGCTGAGCAACCTCACCGAGTTTTCCGTTTCCGAACTCTCCGGATCCATCAAGCGGACGGTGGAAACCGCGTTCGATCAGGTGCGGGTACGGGGCGAGATTTCCGGTTATCGCGGACAACACACATCCGGTCACGCCTATTTTTCGCTGAAAGACGATCGCGCGCGTATCGATGCCGTCATCTGGAAGGGAAGCTTTTCCAAGCTGAAATTCCGCCCGGAAGAGGGCATGGAAGTGATCGCAACGGGAAAGATCACGACCTTCCCCGGATCGTCGAAGTACCAGATCGTTATCGAAAGTCTCGAGCCCGCCGGTGCTGGGGCACTCATGGCGTTGCTGGAAGAGCGCCGCCGCCGGCTGGCCGCAGAAGGATTGTTCGATCAGGCGCGCAAGCGCCGTCTGCCCTACATGCCGCATGTGATCGGTGTGGTGACCTCACCGACGGGTGCCGTCATCCGCGATATCCTGCACCGTATTTCGGATCGCTTTCCGGTTCACGTGCTCGTCTGGCCCGTCAAGGTTCAGGGTGAGGGTTCGGGCGAAGAGGTCGCCAATGCCATTCGTGGATTCAACGCACTGCCTCAGGGTGGTGCCATACCCCGCCCGGATGTGCTGATCGTCGCGCGTGGCGGCGGCAGTCTTGAGGACCTGTGGAGCTTCAATGACGAGATTGTCGTGCGAGCGGCGGCAGAAAGCGCAATCCCGCTGATTTCGGCCGTCGGTCACGAGACCGATACGACCTTGATCGACTATGCCGCAGACGTCCGCGCGCCAACCCCGACGGGGGCGGCGGAAATTGCTGTGCCGGTTCGGGTCGATCTTGAGGCGCAACTCGCCGGTCTGGCGGCGCGTCTCTCCGGCTCCACGCGGCGGCACATGGATAACCGTGCCCAGGGGCTTCGTGCTCTTGTGCGTGCTCTTCCCTCCCTCGATCAATTGCTGGCTCTGCCTCGCCGTCGGTTTGATGAGGTCTCTGCCGGTCTGGGCCGCGGGCTTGAGCTCAACACCATGAACAAGCGCCGCAGCTTCGAGCGCACTGCCTCCGGATTGCGGCCGGATGTTCTCGGCCATGGTCTGCGCCAGCACCGCCAGCGTGTGAATGAACGCATGCAGCGGGCGGAAGCGTTGATTGAGAGGCGCCTGTTGCAGGCCAAGGCCCGGGTCTCGTCATCGGACTCGTCCTTGCGTGCTCTGCCGATGCGCCTCTCCGGCCAGTTAGACCGGCAGAAAGAACGGCTGCTGGCGTCGGTGCGGCGTGCCGACACGGCTATTCTTCATCGCATGACGCAGAACAGATCCGGCCTTGCTGCGCATGAGCGTATCCTGCAGTCGCTGTCCTACAAGAACGTCTTGAAGCGCGGCTATGCGGTCATACGAGACGAGGAGAACCGGCCACTGACACGTGCCGCCGCCGTCGCTCCGGGCTCGATGATCTCGGTAGAATTTGCCGATGGGGGAATATCGGCTGTTGCAGGCGGGGACTCTTCAGGGCAAGTTGAGTCATCAGCGGGCCAAGTGCGAAAGAAGCTGAGTAAGCCTATAGCGAGTGATGCCGGCAACCAGGGTAGCCTGTTTTAATTAGCGACAGATGAGTCTTCATTTCCGCATTGCGGGAATCTTCCGCCGATGTCGACAATTGTTTGCGGCACTTTTTCTGAATATTATTAAAGTATAAGTGATTCTTGGCATTCGTTTTGGGGGCGGGCGTAATGGAATATCAGGAAAAATCTTAGATTTTTTGGAAGAAGTCCGTCGATTCCCACCTTGCTTTGCCTGAGTTGTACCAGAGGAAACGTTACTATCTCTCCGCAATTGTCGAGCACTTGCCGGCGATGAAATCCGGCCTTGATATCGGTTGTGGCAATGGCGAATACACTGCCATGATGTTACCCAAGGTGGAAAAGCTCTGTGGCTACGATATTTCTCCAGGTCTCTTGGAAAAAGCGAAAGCCGATTTTGCGCATGAGCCGCGCATGAACTTTTATCTCGCAGACGTCAACGCCATCCCAGAGAACCCCCAAAGCTTCGACGTGGTTTTGTGTATGGGTGTGACAAGCTGCGTCATCGACGACAACAAGTATCGCGCGCTTATTGGACAAATTGCCGATTTTGCCCAAGAAAATGCCTTTGTCATCATGGGAGACACGCTGTCTCATTCGCAAAATTTATTGCTGGATGATCCAAGCGGTTACGTCGCCATGTACCGAAGCATGGACTATTATTTAGCTACTCTTCGTGAGAACGGCCTTGAGCTCGTAAGTGAATTCAAAATCATCGACAGCCATGGCGGGAGAACAGCAAACAAACTGTTCCTCTTTTGGAAACCGAGACGCGCGCATTGATGACGCGCTCCGGCTGTCGATGCGATCTGACCGTCACCGATCGTCCAGCCCCTGAAGACATTGCGGCCATCGGTGCCAATCTTTCCGCGTTCAACGATGCCGATGTCGGAGCTGCCGACAGGATGCCGCTTGCAGTCATCGTTCGGGGGGATGATGGCGCCTTACTGGCCGGGATCAGCGGATACACCGCCTGGGGCTGGCTTTACGTGCAGTGGCTCTGGGTTCACGACAGTCTTCGCGGCCAGCAGATGGCGGGTCGCATGTTGACCGCGGCGGAAAATGAGGCGCGCGGGCGCGACTGTCATTCTGCCTGGATCGACACATTCAATCCGGTGGCGGAGAAGGCTTACTCCCGCCAGGGTTACGAGGTCTTCGGTGAGCTGCCGGATTTTCCGATCGGCCGCACCCGGAAATTTTTGAAAAAGCGGCTCTGATCGCGTCTGATTGAAAATCTCAGGCGGCGAGGCGTCCGCCGGTCATCGGTTCGGGAGCGCCGGTCGTGGTCGGGAAGCTGATCGGCATATTGCGCAGCACGCGGACCGCCAGAAAAGCAAAACATTCGGCCTCTACGGCGTCGCCCCGCCAGCCCAGCGTTTCGGCAGGCTGGGCGTCGACACGGGCGCGCTCTGCCAGCATGCGCATCAGTGTCGGATTATGGCGACCGCCGCCGCTGACAAACAATCTCTCCGGGCGCTGCGAAAGCAGGTCCAGAGCCTTGCCGACGGCAGAGGCGGTGAAGGCCGTCAGCGTGGCGGCGCCATCTTCCAATGAAAGCCCGTCTGCCATGCTCGCACCAAAATCGAACCGATCCAGCGATTTCGGGAAGCGAGCGGAGAGATAGGGATGCTGGAGCAGCTTTGCCAGGCGCTCTTCATTGACTTGTCCTGATGCGGCGATCAGGCCGTCGCGGTCCATGTCGCCGCGCCCGTGCTGCTTGATCCAGTCATTGATCGGCGCATTGGCGGGGCCTGTGTCAAAGGCGACAACGTGGCCCTTGCCATCGGTCCAGGTGACGTTACCGACACCGCCGAGATTGAGGATCGCGGCACTGCCATCCTGCGTCACGCCCTTCAGCAGCGCCGAGTGATAGGCGGCGGCCAGCGGCGCGCCTTGTCCGCCAGCGCGAACATCGGCGCTGCGAAAATCATAGGCCACCTTGGTACCGAGAAGCTTCGCCATCAATCCGCCGTCGCCCAGTTGACGGGTGGCGCCCAGACGGCCCGGCTGCGGCGCGCGGTGCAGGACGGTCTGCCCATGGAAGCCGACGACGCCGATATCGGATAGCGACAACCCGGCATCTTTCACCAGGGCTGCCACGGCAGCGGACTGAGCGCGGGTCAGCGCGTCCTCGGCGCGTGCGAAAATCTCCGGCTCCGGTCCGTCGAAATTCCACTTGCGGGCCGCAGCCAGTGTCTCTTCCAGAAGGTCGCGAACGGCTTGATCATAGGGTGCAAGTGTATAGGCGCCGAAGCGCTCGACGCGTTCACCATCGGTCTTGAGAAGCGCGACATCGATGTTGCCGTCAAGCACGGTTCCCGTCATCAAACCTACGGCCCAGATCGGTTCCATTTCGTCTCTCCTCAATGCGTGTTGATCATGTCGCCGATGGCAGCGCGAAGGGCGAAAATGCCGCTATCGACGTGCCGGCTCGGATGCACCCGGTTGGTCAGCAAGGTCCAGGCGCGTCGCTTGTCGAAATCGATCCAGAGACCTGTGCCGGTAAACCCCGTATGGCCGATGACGCTATCGTTGCAAAACGCGCCGCCCGACCAACCTTCATAGGGACGCTCCCAACCATGGGTGCGTCTGTTCGAAAGCGGTTGGCGCATCAACCTGCCAACGCCATCGTCGTTCTCGTTCCCCGTCAACAGCGAGTGGGCATAGTCGAGAACGGCATCCGCGGTGCCAAACAGACCGGCATGGCCAGAGCCCTGAAGTGCGTAGCAATTCTCGTCATGCACCTCCCCGCAGATCATCCGGTTGCGCCAGGTGCAGAACTCGGTGGCTGCAGTTTTTGCAGGATCGCCGTGAAAAGCAAAGCCCGGGCCGGCATCCATCTCGCGGATGCGCTTGCCAGCCAGTCTTTCCAGAGCGATGCCGAGAAGGATGTAATTGATATCCGAATAGGTAGGCTCGCCATGGCGCCATTCGCGCTGGAGCACGAAGGCCCGCAGACGGTCCGGGTCATCCCCATAGGTATAGATCGGCTCCACCGCCGGAAACGGAGTCTGGTGGCCCAGGCACTGACGGAAGGTCACCTTCCGTTCCCAGCATTCGGGAGCGTATTGCCGGAAATCGGGGATGAGCGTCGTGATAGGACTGTCGAGATCGATAGCGCCGGAAACGGCCAATTCGAGGATCTTGCGCGTGGTGAAAATGACTTTGGTCAGCGAGGCGAGATCGAACCAGGTGTCGAGCACCATCGGGCGCTCGCCACCGACCTTTTGCGCGTGACCGACCGCCCTCGTCAGGCGATTGCCGTCGCTATCGACCATGCCGAAGACGCCGCCAGGAATACGGCCAGCATCGACAGCCTTTTTTAGCAGGTCGAAACTAGTATCGAAAGGCGTCAGGAGCGGCGAAGATTGTTCGGCCATGAAGGTTTCCTGCTCAATTTGCTGCCGCTACTTCAAGCTTCACGCGGTGGTCTTCGCCAAAATACTCCCAGCGTGCGGGCTCAGGCTCGAAGCCCTCAGGACGCAACAATGTCGGCACGGCCTCGGTGTTCAACTCAAACCTCTCGCGCCGCCGTTCCATGGTCGGCACCGCTGCAATCAGCTTCTTGGTATAGCTGTGCTGAGGATTCGACAAGACGGAGCGGGCGTCGCCGATTTCGACGATCTGACCCGCATAGAGAACGGCGACCCGGTGGGCGATGCGTTCGACCACGGCCATGTCGTGGGAGACGAAGAGATAGGCGAGGTCACGTTCCTTTTGCAGGTCAATCAGAAGATCGAGCACGCGCGCCTGAACCGAAACATCGAGTGCGGAGACAGCCTCATCAAGCACGAGAATGGAAGGATCGAGCATCAAGGCGCGGGCGATGCAAAGGCGCTGGCGCTGGCCGCCGGAAAACTCATGCGGATAGCGGGTGAGGCTATCGGCGGGAAGGCCAACGCGGTCAAGAAGTGCTGTCATTTGCGAGGTGATCTGGCCGTCGATCCGACGTCCCGCTGCAATGACCGGCTCAGCCAGAAGGCTTTGCACATCAAGACGCGGATTGAGAGACGCATAGGGGTTCTGAAACACCATCTGCATCGGCTTCTGCGCGTTTGTCGATTGGGAAGACGGAGAGGATTGTGTGGTGAAGGAGCCGCGTGTCGGCTTGACCAGACCAAGCAGAGCCCGCGCCGTGGTCGATTTGCCCGATCCGCTTTCGCCGACGACCGCAAGCGTCTCGCCCCGACAAATATCAAACTCGACAGCTTCCACCGCATGGATGGCGCCTGCGGGTTGGCGAAGAATGCCGGTCGTGGCAGGAAAGCGTACGGTCAACTCCTGAACCGAAAGTGCGGTGGGCTCGTTGGCGTGTTTCGTACGAGGTGAGTCAGCACGCACATGCTGGCCGTTGGCAAAATGCGGGACGGCGTTCAACAGGTGCTGCGTGTAGCTGTGTTGCGGACGGTCGAGAATATCGTCCGCCTTTCCCTGCTCCACAACCTTTCCAGACTGCATCACCAGCACGCGGTCGGCAATCCCTGCCACAAGTCCGAGATCATGAGTGATGAAGATGAGGCCGGTGCCGGTCTCTCGCTGAAGCTCGGCGAGAAGCGCCATGATCTGTGCCTGTACCGAAACGTCCAGCGCCGTCGTTGGTTCGTCGGCAATGAGGAGACGAGGGGACGCTGCGAGCGCCATCGCAATCATCACCCGCTGCAGCATTCCGCCCGAAAGCTGGTGCGGGTAGTAGCCGAGGCGTCGCGCCGCGTCTGGAATGCGCATGCGGTCTAACGCCCGCAATGTCTCTGCACGCGCCTCTGTCCCGCCCTTGCCTTGCAGGCGAAAGACTTCCTCGATCTGCTTGCCGATGGTGAGCACCGGATTGAGCGAGGTCATCGGCTCCTGAAAGATCATGCCGATCTCCAACCCTCGGATTTGCTCCATCCGTTTCGTGTCGAGAGTGGCGAGATTCTGCGTCTTTCCATCTGCGAGCGACAGATCGATCCGGCCATTGGTGATCCTGCCGCCGCTGTAGTCGATGAGACGATTGATCGAGAGCGCGGTGACGGATTTGCCGGAGCCGCTTTCGCCGACGATGGCCAGCGTTTCGCCGGCATCAAGTGTGAAGCTGACGCCTTCCACGATCGGCTTCGCGGCATTGCCGCGACCGAAACCGACGCTGAGGTTTTGTACAGAAAGAAGCTCTGTCATGATGCCACCCGTCGCATGCGGGGATCGAGCAGATCGCGAAGTGCGTCGCCCAGAAGGTTGAAGCCGAGAATGCCGAGCATGACGGCGAGGCCCGGGAAAATCAGCAGCCATGGTGCCATCTCCATCAGGTTGATGCTGTCTGCCAGCATTAGGCCAAGCGAGGAGTCCGGCGGCTGTGTGCCAAGGCCAAGGAAGCTCAGGCCCGATTCCGTCAGAAGGGACCATGCGAGCGCCAACGTCACCTGCACGGTGAGCGGCGCCACCAGATTGAGCATCAGGTGCCGGGTGAGGATGTAGGATGTGGAACTGCCGAAGGTGCGGGCCGCATCGACGAAATCGCGCGCCTTGATCGACAGCGCCGGTCCGCGCACAACGCGCGTGAAGATCGGCGTATAGACGAAGGCAATGGCGAGAATGCTGGTGAAGGTACCCGGGCCGACCACGGTGATGAAGAGCAGGGCAAGCAGAATGGCGGGGAAGGCGAGCAGGATATCCATCAGTCGCATGACAATGCCGTCCCACAGACGCCCGACCCAGGCGGCGGTCAGTCCCAGGACCGTGCCGATGACGGCGGCGATGCCGACAGAGGAAAAGGCGACGAGGAAAGATTGACCGATGCCGATCATCAACCGGCTGAGCACATCGCGCCCAAACATGTCGGTGCCCATCCAGTGGGCGGCGCTCGGGCCTTGCAGGCGGTCGATGCGGAATTGTTGCAGCGGATCGTAGGGCGTCAGACCAAGCCAGGCGGCAAGCGCCAGCAACAGGTAGGTTAGGACGATGGCCGCGCCAACGCAGCCGCTCGGGTGGCGCAGAAGCCTAGACAACAGAGAGGTCATGACCGGCTCCCCAAGCGAATGCGCGGATCGAGCGCGACGTAGGCGAGATCAACGATGAGGTTGACGATCATGAAGTTCAGCGCGACGAACAGCACCGCGCCCTGCACCAGCGCATAATCACGCTGGAGAATAGCTTCCAGCGTCATGCGCCCGATGCCAGGAAGCGCAAAGATCTGTTCGACCAGCACCGCGCCACCCAGCAGATAGCCGAACTCGACACCGCAAAGTGTGATGACGGGAATGAGAGCGTTGGGCAGGGCGTGCCGCCAGATGACGTTGCGACGTGCCACACCCTTGCTGCGGGCGGTGCGCACATAATCGTCGCTCAAGACATCCAGCATAGCTGAGCGGGAAATTCGTGTGACGGAGGCGGTGAAAGACAGTCCAAGCGTCAGCGCCGGAAAAAACAGTTGCGAGAGGTTGGCGATCGGATCCTGGGTGAAAGGCACATAGTCGCCCATGGCTGGCAGAATGCCGAAGCCCGCCGAGAGAATGTAGATGATGCCGAGGCCAAAGACGAAGCTCGGCGTGGACTGCCCGATCATGGCGAAGATGCGGACGCTGAGATCCGAGCCCCGGCCAGCGCGCGTTGCCGCAAAGACACCGAGCGGAAGCCCGAGGAGAAGCGCGATCGCCACCGACAGGCAGGCGAGTTCGAGTGTCAGTGGGAAACGTTGGAGAATGACGTCGAGCACCGGCTTACCGTAAGTGACCGAGAGACCAAGGTTGCCTGATACGACCCCAGAGAGCCAGCGCCCATACTGAACGAGCCAGCCCTGATCGAGGCCGAAATAGGCCGAGAGGGCTTGCTTCTGTTCCGGCGTGAGAAGCCCAGCCTCTGTGCCGAGCATGGCGGTGATGGAGTCACCGGGAACGAGGCGGATAGCGACGAACACCAGAACGGAGACACCCAGCATGACGAGCGGGAATGTCACGAGACGTCGTAGCAGGTAGGTCATGTCGTCATCCGCCTCATGCACGTATTACTTCAGAGTAACCTTGGAGAGGCCGAACAGAGAACCATCCGGTGTTGCTACGAAGTTTTCGACATTCTGCTGCTGCGCCGTGTAAGCGTAGTTGGTGTAGAGCCAGATCCATGGCGAAACTTCCGCCAGATGCTTGTCGAAAGCGGCAAAGATTTCCTTGCGCTTGGCAACATCGGTTTCGACGCGGCCCTTCTGCATCAGGTCGTCAAGCGTGTCGTCGATATAGTGCGCGACCTTCTGCAGGTTGCCCGCCTTCGTCCAGTAGCGGTTATACATGGTGTACGGATCGGCCCGGCCACCATTCTGCGCCACGGCCATGTCGAAATCGCCTTTCAGCCAGGTATCGACATAGACGTTGAGTTCCATCATCTTGATGTCGAGTTTGATGCCGATTTCCTTCAACTGCGACTGGATGACCTGGGCTTCGGCGGCAGCGGTCGGCGGTTCTCCGGTTGCGGCGATCACGGTTGCCGAGAAGCCATCCTTCAGCCCTGCATCGGCCATCAGTTTCTTGGCTTTTTCCAGATCCTTCTTGTAGCAGAAGAGGCTGTTCGGGTCCGAGCGATAGAGCGGCATCGTCAGCGGTCCGGTGACTTCGCCTTCGCCAAGCAGAGCCGTATCGAGCACATCCTGGCGATCGATGGCACAGGAAATCGCCTGACGCACGGCAAGCTCTGTCATCGGCTTGCGCGAGGCATTGAGCTGCAGCGCGTGGTAGGAGAGAATCGGCTTGCGGTTCAAGGTCAGCCCGGCCACCTTCGGCACGAGCGTTGCGACCAGAGGATCGTTCAGCAGAGCGAAATCGACTTTCTTGGCGCGGAGTGCTGCGAGAATGGCGTTCTCATCCGGCAACACGCTGATGTCGATGCCATCGACACCCACCTTGCCGCCCGCCCATTCCGTGTTGGCTTTCAGCACTTCCTTCTGGTTCGGCTCCCAGCTTTCGAGCTTGAACGGGCCGCTCCCTACGGCTGCCGTGCCGATCTTGCCAGCCGTTATCTCGGAAGCAGGCACGATGGCTGCATTGATGCTGCCCATGGCGGTGAGCAGTGGAACGTCTGGCTGCGACAGGTTGAAGACAACGGTCTGAGCATCCGGCGTATCGATGCTGGCAATCGAGAGATAGTTGGCGCGGGCGGCTGCCGCTGTCGCCTGGTCGAGAATGCGTTCGAAGGAGGCTTTCACGTCGGCAGAGGTCACAGCTGCGCCATTGTGAAACTTCGCCGTCGGGTCGAGTTTGAAGGTCAGCGTCTTGGCGTCGGGCGAGAAGGTCCATTCTTTTGCAAGCGCCGGCACCACCTTGAGATCGCCATCCAGGCGAACAAGCGGCTCGTAGATCAGTTCAAGCAGGCGTATCGAGGAAAAGGCCGTCTGCTTGTGCGGGTCAAGGCCCGTGGCATCCTGTGCCCACGCCATTTTTAACGTGGCTGCAAATCCGGGGGTGGCGGTAGCGGTCAGCAAGCTTCCGGCGATTGCCGCACAAGCCAGCCATTTTCGAGCGATCATTGTCATGCTTATTCTCCCTCTGGTTGGCTGATCCCGTCCTTTTCGAACGCCGGGTATGCAGCAGGTCTCGCGTTCAATCGGTTTTTTCAGTCAGCGCTTTGCGCAAAAAGCCGTCATTTCGAACAAGTGCCGCCTCGGCCTCTTCCCGGCTCAGTCCGCTCAGGATCATCAGGATCGCGAGCTTCACATTGTTGCCGCTGACCGTCAGGTGTTCTTCCGCAACGTCACTCGTGCAGCCGGTTGCCTCCATGATGATGCGGATGGCGCGGGCGCGTAGCTTCTGATTGCTGATGGTTAAATCCACCATCAGGTTCTCGTAGGTCTTGCCGATGCGGATCATGCTGGCGGTCGTCAGCATGTTCAAGACGAGCTTCTGGGCGGTGCCTGATTTCAACCGTGTTGAGCCCGTCACCACCTCCGGCCCGACGACGGGCGAGATGGCAATGTCGGCCATGTCGGCCAGCGTCGAATGCGGATTGCAGGTCAACGAAACAGTCTTCGCGCCGATGGATCGGGCATGGGTCAGCGCGCCAACCACATAAGGCGTGCGCCCGCTCACTGCGATGCCGACCACCACGTCGTTTGCGGAAAGATTGATCTCCGCAATATTGCGCTTTCCTTCCTCCACGTCATCCTCGGCGCCTTCCACCGCATGTAGAATGGCGCGTGGGCCGCCGGCGATCAGACCGACAACCATGCCTTCCGGCACGGAAAAGGTGGGAGGGCATTCGGATGCATCGAGGACACCAAGACGTGCGCTGGTCCCCGCGCCGATATAGATCAACCGTCCGCCGCTGCGAAAGGCGCGAACGATCTCCTCCACCGCCTCGGCGATTTGCGGAATGACCTTGGCGACGGCGTCCGGCACGAGCGCATCGTCGCGGTTCATGACCCTCAGGATCTCTTCCGTCGGCAGCAGATCGATCGACATGGAATTGGGATTGCGCGCTTCAGAAACCAGCTGCTCAAGTTCCGCCATCAGGTGCAGGTGCGACATGGATCCTCACTCGATTTTTTAACAGATTAAGATCGAATATTCCTCATGTCAATTAATATAGGAATATATTATTCCATCTTTTGCAGCTAGAGATGCGCTCCGCTTCCGTTCAGGACGACAGCTGTTTTGCCAGGATGATCGCACCGGATACGGCGTCGCCATCTGCCTGTTTCAAGCGCTTGCGCACGTCGGGTGCAAGCCACGGCTCCAACGGTCCGGAAAGACCACCGAGCAGTGTGACCGCCGGTGCGCCATACTCGATCAGGCGACGGACGAGGCCGTCAATATGGCCGGCCCCGGATTGAACGATCTGCCGGGCGGCGGCGTCTCCCTGGTCGGCATGACGCAGAACGAGGGGCGCGAGTGTCGCGTAATCCGTCGCGGTTGCCTTATCCATCCAGCCGACGATATTGGCGGGAAGGTTGTCGAAGCGGTTCAGGACTTCGGAGAGAAGTGCGGTCTTATCCCGCCGCCCGTCGAAGGCGAGCAAGGCTGACTGGATCGCCTTCAGCCCCATATCGGCACCGCTCCCTTCATCGGAGATTGGAAAGCCGTAGCCGCCTGCGCGCTTCTCCTCACCGCCGACAAGCGCCAGCCCTATCGAGCCGGTGCCGGCAATGACAATGCCGCCATCGTGACCGGAATGGGCACCGAGGCAGGCGGCAGCGCCGTCGGAGGTAAAGCAAATATTGCCGAAAGGGTGGGGCAGGGCTTCCAGTTGTTCGCGCGAGCCTGCACGCGTCAGCCCGGCAATGCCAATGCCTGCCACAACATTTGGTGCGCTGGAAGAGTCAAGCCCGGCCTCTTCGGCTGCACCCGTCCAGGCCCGCAGCACGGAGGCCCAGGCGTTTGGTACGCCGAGGCGAGTCGTCGCTGGCCCGGACAAGCCTTGCCCGATGACGTGGCCGGCCTCATCGACGATCCTTGCACGGCAGCCGGTGCCGCCGCCATCGACGCCGAGATAAAGTGTCTGGTCGCTAAGCGGCTTCGTCATAGCGACACGCGACGAATGTTGGCGCCGCATTGGGCGAGCTTGCGGTCAAGCTGCTCATAACCACGGTCGAGATGATACACGCGCTTGATGATGGTTTCACCTTGCGCCGCAAGCGCTGCAAGCACGAGGCACACGGAGGCGCGCAGATCGGTTGCCATGACAGGCGCGCCCTTGAGGGATTGCTGCCCACGGACCGTGGCGACGGAACCGTTGAGCGCGATGTTCGCGCCAAGCCGCGACAGTTCCGGGACATGCATGAAGCGGTTTTCAAAAATGGTTTCGCGGATGACGCTGGCGCCGTCGGCAATCGACGCCATCGCCATGAATTGTGCCTGCAAATCCGTCGGAAAGCCTGGATAGGGTTCGGTGGTGAAATCGGCAGGCTTGATCGGCAAATGACCTTCGACCACGACGCCACGATCTCCGGGCCAGATGGTGGCGCCCATGCTTTCCAACACCTGCAAGACCGATGAGAGATGTTCCATACGGGCATTGACCAGCTCGATACGGCCGCCGGTGATCATTGCCGCTGCCGCGTAGGTCCCTGCCTCGACACGGTCCGCAATGGCGTGGTGGCTCGCAGCGCGCCAGTTCGTGCTGCCCCTGACCAGAAGCCGATGCGTGCCAGCGCCTTCGATCTGCGCACCCATAGAAGAGAGACAGGCGCAGAGATCGACCACTTCCGGTTCACGCGCGGCGTTTAGGATTTCGGTTTCGCCGGTGGCGCAACACGCCGCCATCAGCGCCGTTTCGCTGGCGCCGACGGAGGGGCCGGGCAGGACAATGCGCGCGCCTTTCAATCCGTTAGGGGCATCCGCGACGATATAGCCGCCTTCCACGGCAATCGTCGCACCAAGGGCTGAGAGGACTTTCAGATGCATATCGACCGGGCGCGCGCCGATCGCGCAGCCTCCGGGGAGCGAAACGCGCGCCGAGCCGAAACGAGCGAGCAGGGGGCCGAGCACCAGGATCGAGGCGCGCATCTTGCGCACGGTCTCGTAGTCCACTTCGCCTGGCGTCACGTCTCGCGCATTGATGGTCGTACCGCCCGCATGTCTTTCCACCTCGGCACCGTAAAGCGAAATGATGCGCAGCATGTTGTCGACATCGGACACCTTGGGCAGGTTCGTCAGCTCAAGCGGATGAGGTGAGAGAAGGGCGGCGGCAATCTGCGGCAGAGCCGCGTTCTTGGCGCCTGCAATTGGGACCGCGCCATCGAGCCTCGTTCCGCCGGTGATATGCAGCTCATCCATAAAAGACCTTCCGGGTCAAAACTGATGCTGAAATCTGGATAGCCAATCATAAGATAAGCGCTATAATATTCCAGAGAATTTTTAATTTGCGAATATCTTATTCCGGTTGGGGGAGCGCATGTCCGTCTTGAAGGTCATCCAGGCGAAATTGGAATTCATGACGGATGCCGAGCGCCAGATCGGCCAGTTCATCGTCGATGATCCCGATCGCATGGTGCAGCTTTCTTCTGCAGAACTCGCCGCCGCGACCGGGCGCAGCCAGTCCAGCGTGGTAAAATTTTCGCAGAAAATTGGATATGATGGCTATCAGCAGCTGAAACTTGCAGTCACCAAGGCCAAGGCGCAGGAGTGGCGTGTGCCATCCGGCATGATCCACGGAACGATCGATGCCGGGGACAATTTCGTCACCATCCAGCAGAAGCTGGTGGCGAGCAAGGTCTCCGCCATGCAGCAGACGATGGAGGTGAATGCCGAAGACGCCGTTACCGCTGCGGTCTCTGCGCTGGCATCGGCAAGGCGCATTCATCTCGCCGGTATCGGTGCGTCTTCGCTCGTGGCGCGGGATTTCTCCTACAAGCTATTGAAGCTCGGATTGGTGGCGCTGATGGATCGCGATCCGCATGTGCAAATGGCCAATGCCGCGTCGCTCAACAGTCGGGATGTGCTGTTTGCCATCTCCCACTCCGGCAGTACCAATGAGACGATCCGGCTGGCGGAACTGGCGAAAAAGGGCGGCGCGACGGTCGTGACGCTGACTGGTCTTCATGGCAATCGGCTCAGCCAGATCGCCGACATCACGCTCCATACGGTGGCGGATGAGGAACGCGTGCGATCCTCCGCCATCACGTCCCGCGATGCGCAGCTTGCCATCTGCGATCTGGTCTTTCTGCTGTTGATCGCCAAGATACCCGGCGCCAATGACGCCATTCATGCCAGCGAGGCCGCGGTCTCCGTTCTCAAGTCGTGACCATGTCTACTTGATCGCGCCTGCCGTCATGCCGTTGATGAACTGCCGCGACAACGCGATGTAGAGAATGATGATCGGCAGTGCCGAAAGCGTCAATCCTGAAAACAGCACGCCCCAATCCGTGGCGAACTCGCCCATGAAGGTGGTCAGTCCCTGCGGCAAGGTCTTCAGATTGTTGTTCTGAATGAAGATCAGCGGGAAGAAGAAATCATTCCAGATCGGCACGACGTTCTGGATTGCGGCGATCACCATGGCCGGTCGCACCAGCGGCAGCATGATGGACCACATGATCCGCGCTTCATTGGCGCCATCCATGCGGGCAGCATCCTCCAACTCGTTCGGCAGGCTGCGGATGAAGCCGGTGAGGATGAAGACGGTCGTCGGCAGCCCGGTGGCGACATAGATGAAGATCAGCGACAGCCGCGAGTCAATCAGCCCGAAATCCCGCATCTGGATGAAGAGCGGAATGATTGCCAGTTTCAGCGGCAAGGTCAGCCCCGCCAGGAAGAATAGCAGGATCAAACCGGAACCGCGGAACTCATAGCGCGCAATGGCGTAAGCGGCCATGGTGCCGAGGATCAGGATCAGCGCAATCGAACTCGCCGTAACGATCAGCGAATTGCCCATATAGAGCAGGAAGTCCGTCTCGTTCCATACCCGAAGGATGCTTTTGACATTGGTGAAATCGGGAATGGAGAAGGGGGACTGGAAGATTTGGGCATTGGTCTTGAAGGCGGAAAAGAACATGATGATGATCGGTGTCAGCATGACGATGCTGTTGCCGATCAGCAGGATCTGGATCAGGCCATCCCAGCCATAGGTGCGGAAGCTGCCGCGGTCGATTGCCTTCATCATAGCTGGATCTCCCGTCTGCGCAGTCTGACAGTAATGATGCTGGAAACCACGGCAATGAACAGGAAGATCAGCACCGCAAGCGCGCTGCCGGGACCGAAGTTTTCCGCCGAGGCTGACATGCTGCCAAAGGCTGTGCGGTAGAAATAAAGCCCGAGCACATCCGTTGCCTCATGCGGATTGCCGTCCACACCGGCCATGATGAAGGGAAGTTCGAACCAGTTGAAGGCACCGACGAAGAGCAGAGTAAAGACGACGGTCGCCGAAGGGGCGACAAGAGGCCAGACGATCTTGCTCATCTTCACCCATTCGCTCTCGGTCTCCATGCGCACGGCGTCGAGAATTTCCGATGGTATGCGCTGCATCCCCGCCAGGAAGACGAGCGTCGGAAAGCCGACCATGTGCCAGGCATTGGCAACGACGATGGCCATCAATGCCGTGGAATCCTGGCCGAGCCAAGGCTGTGCCAGGCTGCCAAGCCCGACGGCTCTGAGACTGGCATTCACGGCGCCGAAGAGCGGGTGGTAGAAGAGCTTCCACATCAGGCCGACAATCACGGTGGACAATACCACGGGCAGGAAGACGGCAATGCGGTGAAAGCGCGCGCCCCAGAGTTCGCGCCAGAGGCAATAGGCGAGAATGAAGCCGACGCCGTTCTGAAGCACCATCAGGGCGAAGAAGACAAAGATATTGTGCTTGAAGGCATTGATCGTGCGTTCCGAGAACGGATACTCGAACAGCACGCGGTAGAAATTATCGAACCATACGAAGTCGCCGCGGACCAGGCCTCGCCACTCATAGAAGGCATAGGCGAAGGCCGACAGGATCGGGTAGACGAGAAACAGGCACATGAAGGCGATTGGCGGGACCACGAGGGCCGCAATCCAAAGTCTTCTGCCTGTCAACTTGCTGGACATCATCGAACCTATCCCAACGGCCTCAACTCAGTGGAGCCGGCCACTCTCATCAAGAGCGGCCGGCCCAATCCGGCTGTACCGTTCGATCACTTCTTGAACGGCGCATACCAGGCCGCGAGACCATCGGTCATCGACTTGCCGACTTCGGCCGGTGTCGCCTGCCCGTTCAGCATCTTCGATACACCTGCCTGGATCAGGTTCGAACCCGTCGGCTCACCGTAGCGGAAGTTGACAAGCGTCATATAGGGGATCGAATCCTTGTTGAGCGCGGCGACCTCGGCCAGCAGAGGATTATCGAAGGTGACGCCTGGAACGGCAGAAACGTTGTTCAGCCCGTTGGCAAAGGCCTGTCCGAAGTCCTTGCTGGAAACATAGTTGAGGAACTTTAGCACAGCCTCCGAATCCTTCGGCTTGGCATTCCCGCCGAAGCCGGAGTCGTAGAAGAGGCCAACGAGCTTCTCGTCCTCTGCCTTCAGACCGGGGGCGGCGAAGACGCCCATCTTCAAATCCGGGTTCTGCTTGGCGAAGTTGGCAAGCTCGAAGGAGCCGCCGGCAAACATGCCGGCCATGCCGGAGGTGAACAGCTGCTGCGCGGAAGCGTAATCGAGACCGACGAAGCCATCGGGGAAATACTTGGAGATTTCCTTGAGTTTGGTCAAAGCCTCGACATAGCGCTTGTCGTTGAAGTCGGTCTTGCCCGCCATCAGGTCGGCATAAAAGGCCTTGCCCATGATCGAGGACGTGAGAGCGGAGACGATGGTCTCGTTCTGCCAGCCGGTTGCCGTGCCATTGGCAAACGGCATCACGCCCGCCGCCTTCAGCTTCTCGCAAGCCGCAATGAACTCGTCCCAGCTCTTCGGTTCGGTGATGCCGTTCTTCTCGAAAATCTCGGTGTTGTAGATGACGAGCATGGTCTGGCTTGCGGCCGGAACGGCATAGAGCGTCTTGTCCGAGCGCATCGTTGCAGAGGCAAGAGCCGATTCCGAGAAGCCCTTCAGCGCCGGGATCTTGGTATCGTCCAGCGGCATGAGGTAGCCAGCACCCGCCAGGTTCTCAATGCCGCCATAGGTACGGGTCATCATCAAATCTGGACCCTTGCCGCCTGCAAGAGCTGTAGAAAGGACGGTGTTGTAGCTCGTTGCTTCGAAGGCCTCGAACTTGACCGTGATGTCCGGGTTCGCCTTGTTGAAATCGGCGAAGAACTTTTCATATTCGGCCTTATCTTCCTGGCGCCAGGTCCAGAAGGTCAGGTCTGCTGCGAAGGTTGCGCTGGCCGACAGGATGGTGCTGCAGGCAATTGCCGCTCCCAGTAAAAATCGTTTCATCTGTTCCTCTCCTTCTTTTTTGGTTTACGCGAGTTGTTCGATCACACCGCAAGTCGCTGCGATGTTTCACGGCTGAAGTAATGGACCTTCTCAGGCTCGACGGTAATCGTCACCGGCATGTCAGGGGCATATTGCGTATCCGGTCCACAGCGCACTGAGACTGGTGCGCCTTCCCCCATCCGCACGTAAACATAGGCGCTATCGCCGAGATATTCGGTGTAGACCACCTTTGCGGCAAAGCCGTTCTTGCTCGTATCCGACGAAATCGACATGCCGTCCGGCCGCACACCCATTAACAATTCTCGCTCTGGCGACGACGGCAGGCGTGGCATCAAGATTTGGCCGATGCCGGGCGCAGTGAGCTGATTGCCGTCTCGCTCCACATTGAGCATGGCCATGCGTGGCGAGCCGATGAAGTTCGCGACGAACACATTGGCAGGCGTCTCGTAAAGCTCCCGCGGGGAACCGAACTGCTCGATGCGGCCACCATTCATTACCACGATGCGGTCGGCCAGCGTCATGGCCTCGACCTGGTCATGGGTCACATAGATGGTCGTGCCGCCGATCTCCCGATGGAGACGGGCGATCTCGAGGCGCACTTCCGAACGCAGTGCCGCATCGAGGTTGGAAAGCGGCTCGTCCAGCAAAAGAAGCTGCGGTTTGCGCACCAGCGCCCGGCCGATGGCAACACGCTGCCGCTGTCCGCCGGACAATTCGCGCGGCTTGCGCTCCAAGAGAGCTTCCAGCCGCAACATGCGCGTGGCTTCGCCGATACGCGCTTCGACTTCCGGCTTGCTGAGGCCCATGAGCCGCGCACCGAAGGCCATGTTCTCATAGACATTCATATGCGGGTAAAGTGCATAGGACTGGAACACCATGGCGATGCCGCGTCGTGATGGCGCGATCTCGTTCATGCGCTTGTCGTTCAGTCGAAACTCGCCATCGGTGATCGGATCGAGACCGGCAATCAGGCGAAGAAGCGTCGATTTTCCGCAGCCGGACGGCCCGACGAAGACGATCAACTCGCGGTCGTTCACATCGAGATCGATGCCATGGAGAACCTCGACAGCCTTGAAACGCTTCTTGATGCCGCGCAGTGACAGTTGGGCCAAGGTCAGAACTCCATTTCGGTCAGGACGTGCCGCTGGTCGGTGGGTGCGCAAGTGCAGCGTCTATCGCTGCAATCGTCTTGGCTGCATCCACATGATGAATGCTGTGCCAGCCGAGCCGGCGAGCCGTCTCGATATTTTCCAGCGTGTCGTCGATAAAGATGATCTGTTCGGGAGAGACAGCCTCGCGTTGCTGAACTGCGAGATAGATATCATCGGCCGGCTTCTCCATCCCCATCTCATGGGAGAGATAGCAGGCGTCAAACAGGTCCTCGCTCGTCATTTCTTCGATGATATGCCGCCAATGAATGGCCTGGGTGTTGGACAGGCAGACGACACGATGTGTGGATTTCAACTGCTGCGCATAATCGACCATGCCGGTAAAGACGCCGGCGAGAAGTGCCGTCTCCGCCTCGATAATCTGTTCAGTCGTCAGACCATAGAGGAGAGATGCGCGCTTCAGATAGTCATCTTCGCTGATCTGGCCGAGGCGAAACTGCATGTTGAGTTGCAGGAGGTCGGCACTTGGCACGGCAGTCGAGGACCAAAGCCCACCCGCTTCAAGGGCAGCCCGGCGCTTTTCGACATTCAACTCGATGAAGACGCCGCCGACATCGAAGACGATGAGCTTTTCGTCGCTGTGTCTATCCGGCTTGACCACCACATATTCTCCGCAGGAAGTACCCTATGATGCGAAGGAAAAACGCGCTACGTCCCTCTACTGGCTCCACATTGGCAAAAGCGACGGGAATTATCAATTCCTAATTTCGTGAAAATTACGAATAAAATATTTTCGCCTGATGGCCATAAACAGGATCGCCGGCATAGGGTGGTGCCCATGCCGGCGATGCAGGTGAACAGTCACTCGGATTGAAACCTACTGATCAAAAATGCCGGTCTGGGACGCGACCTTGCGATAGGCCGCCCCTGCTGTAAAGCCGCCGTCAATGACGAAGTCTTCGCCGGTGATGAAGCTGGAGGCGTCGGACGCCAGGAAAAGTACCAGTTCGGCGATCTCTTCCGGTTTGCCGCTGCGCTTCATCGGCGTCATGTCGATCATCGGCTTCAGGTGAGGGCTGTTGGCGTTCAGACCCGTGACGACGAGACCGGGGCAGACTGCGTTGACGCGGATGGCTTTAGGGGTCAGTTCCATCGCAGCACTACGGGTCAGGCCGCGCAGGCCCCACTTGCTTGCCGTATAGGCTGGATCATAATGGCCTGAAAAGCCGCTATTGGAAGAGATGTTGACGATCGAGCCACCACCGGATTTTGCCATCAATTCCGTCACCGCCTGAATGCCGAGAAAGGCACCGGTGAGGTTGACCTTCAAAACGCGTTCCCACGCCTCAAGGCTGGTGGTTTCGACGATGGTGCGGTTGATGATGCCGGCATTGTTGACGAGGATATCGATGCGGCCCTTCCATTCGATTGCAAGCGTCACGACGCCTGCCCAACTCGCGGGGTCTGTCACATCGAGGTAGATGAAGCGGGCCTCGCGCCCCTCTTCCTGCAGACTTTCGGCAAGCGCCCGGCCTTCCTCAGCCAGCACATCGGCGATGATGACCGCCGCACCCTTTGAGGCGAAGAGGCGGGCTTCGGCCTCGCCCTGACCGCGCGCGCCGCCGGTAACAATAGCAAGACGTCCGGAAAGATCGGTCATGCTCAATCCCTCGCTTCTACCGTGTGCTGTCGCTGCTCTCCAAGGCCCTCGATACCAAGCGTCATGACCTGGCCTGGCTTCAGGAACACAGGTTCTGGCTTGATACCCATGCCCACGCCGGGCGGCGTGCCGGTGGCGATCACGTCGCCGGGCTCAAGCGTCATGAACTGGCTGATATAGCTGACGAGATGCGCAACGCCGAAGATCATCGTATTCGTGTTGCCCGTCTGCCGGCGCACGCCATCCACATCAAGCCACAAGGCAAGCTTCTGAGGGTCTGCCACCTCGTCGCGCGTGACCAGCCAAGGGCCCGTCGGCCCAAACGTGTCATGGCTCTTGCCCTTGGTCCACTGGCCGCCGCGCTCGGACTGGAAGGCACGCTCGGACACATCATTGACCACGCAATAGCCAGCGACGTAGTTCAGCGCGTCCGCTTCGCTCACATATTTCGCCCGTGCGCCGATGACGACGCCAAGCTCGACCTCCCAATCGGCCTTCTTCGATCCCCGGGGGATTTCGACATCGTCATTCGGGCCGACGACGGCTGAGGTCGCCTTCATGAACAGGATAGGCTCCTCAGGTGGTGCCTTGCCGGTTTCCTTCGCATGGTCTGCATAGTTGAGGCCGACGCAGATGAACTTGCCAGGGCGAGGCACACATGCACCGATGCGGTCGACCGGCACTTGCGGCAGCGTCGCCAGCTCGATGGCCGCGAGCCGCGCGAGACCGGCATCGGACAGGACATCGCCGGTGAAGTCTGCGATGACGCCGGAAAGGTCACGCACTGTGCCGTCCTGGGCGAGGAGGGCAGGCTTTTCAGCGCCTGCCGGGCCGTATCGCAACAGTTTCATCAGGCTCTCCTGAAACCTTCTAGAACGGAATCGTCCACATCCGGGAGGTTGACGACGATGTTGTCCGGCGTGCGGGTGGTCAGCCACACCAGCTCTTCCGTCGTCGACATGTTGACTTCGATATGCGGCCAGTTCGGCGGCACGAAGATGAAGTCGCCTTCCTCCATGTCGAGATACTCTTTCCAGTTCTCGCCGAAATAAATGCGGGCCTTGCCCTTCAGCACATAGCCGCCGGTCTCCGCTTCGCCATGATGATGCGGATAGGAGCGGTAACCCGGCTCGTTGGAAACCTTGCCGAACCAGATATTGGTGGCAGGCGTGTGCTGCGGGCTCACACCCGAAACGCGCACGCAGCCGCCGGACTGGCCGGTTCCTGTGTCTTCCTGGCCCTTTCGGGTGATGAAGGGTCTAATGGCATTGCTCATGGAATCTCTCCTCCTCTGCAGGCTTCTATCAATCGGGCACGACGGCCAGCGCCTGGATCTCGATCTTGGCGCGGTCTTCCATCAAGGAGACCACTTGGACGGCCGCCATGGGCGGGAAGTGGCGACCGATGATCTCGCGGTAGATCGCGCCGATTTCCTTCATGCGCGATTTGTAGGAGACGCGGTCGGTGAAGTACCAGGTCATCTGGATCAGATGTTCGGGCTTCGCATCCGCTGCCTTCAGCACGCTGACGATGTTGATCAGCGTCTGGCGCACCTGTTCGACAAAGTCGTCCGAATGAAACTGGCAATGCTCGTCCCAGCCGATCTGGCCGCCGACCTGTACGATGCGCCCGCGCGCACTGATCCCGTTCGAGTAGCCGATAGGCTTTGCCCAGCCGTCCGGCTGGATGATTTCATGCATCATGTCTTGGCTCCAGATAACGTGTGAGACCTGCGCGCACGTCGTCAGGCCAGGGATGGGATTTGTGGTCTTCAAGCGAGGTCATCACGATCCTTTGGCGGACCGACCAGATGATGTCGCCACGGACGGTGACGATGGTTTCAAGATCGAGCGAGGCACGACCGATCGAGCGCACATGCACGGAAAAATCGAGCGTGTCGCCATAGACGGCAGGCTTCTTGAATTCGAGGTTCATGGTCACCGTGGGCAGGCCGAGCTTGCGCTCGAACATCAGTTCTTTCCAGGTGATGCCGAAGGAGGCGAACATCGCCTCGTTGACATCGACGAGCATGGAGAGATAGGCCGGATGATAGGCAATCCCCGTGAGGTCGCAGTCGCCGAAGCGCATGGGTTTGGAATGGGTGAAGGGCATTTCTTCTTGAACTCCGTTTAGCCTGCCATGACCTCGCCGCCGGCAATCGCGATTGCCTGGCCGGTCACAGAACCCGCAGAAGGTGAGGCGAGCCAGAGCGCGGCGTCCGCCACTTCCTGCGGCTGGATCAGCCGCCCTTGCGGGTTGGACTTGGTGAATTCCGCAAGCGCTTCCTCGCGGCTGCGCCCGGTCTTCTGCATGATGGTGTCGAGCGACTGCTGGATGATCGGCGTATCGGTAAAGCCGGGGCAGACGGCGTTGACCGTTACGCCCTTTTTCGCCAGTTCCAGTGCCAAGGCTCTCGTCAGACCGATCACGCCATGCTTGGCGGCGCAGTAGGCGGAAACATAGGCGTAGCCTGTCAGCCCCGCAGTCGATGCGATATTGATGATGCGTGCGCCATCTCCATAGGCTTTCAGGTCCGGCAGGACGGCTTGCGTCACGTTGAACACGCCCGTGAGATCGACCGAGAGAACATGGCTCCACATCTCGGACGATGTCTTTTCGAAGGGCGCGCTGGGTGCTTCACCGGCATTGTTGACGAGAATGGAGACAGCACCAAAGGTCTGACGTGCTCTCTCAAGTCCGTCCGCAATCGCTTCCGTCTTCGTCACATCGAAACCGTCGAGCACGAAAGCCTGGCGACCGATCTCTGACGCAACCGCTTCGAGCGGCTCGCGGCGGCGCCCGGCGAGCGTTACATTGGCTCCCGCCTGCGCCAGCGTGCGGGCGATGGCAGCACCGATGCCGCTTCCGGCACCGGTGACGAGCGCGTGCCGTTCTTCAAGGGGGAGAGCATTCAGCATGGCGCTCTCACTTAGCCGCGTTGGCGCGTTCGAGGTTCGCCTCATACTGGAACTTGCCGGACATGTACTGTTTCGGCCAGGGCACGTTCTTCAGACCGATCTTCGCCGCCTCGTGCAGAGCCCAGGCGGGATCGGCCAGATGCGGACGCGCTACGGCGCAGAGGTCCGCACGGCCTGCAGAGATGATGGAGTTGGCGTGGTCCGCCTCCGAAATCGCGCCGACGGCGATCGTCGGAATGCCGATCTCGTTACGGATCTTGTCGGAAAAGGGCGTCTGGAACAGTCGGCCATAGACCGGCTTTTCCTCTTTCCAGACCTGACCCGATGAGCAGTCGATTAGGTCTGCGCCCGCATCCTTGAACATCTTGGCGAAGACGGCGGCATCTTCCGGCGTGTTACCACCTTCCGTCCAGTCATGGCAGGAAAGGCGAACCGAGATCGGCTTGTCGTCCGGCCAGGCTTCACGCACGGCGGCGAAAACTTCCAGCGGGTAGCGAGCGCGGTTCTCGTAGGATCCGCCGTACTCATCCTCGCGCCGGTTGGTCAGCGGCGACAGGAAGGACGAGATCAGGTAGCCGTGGGCCGCATGGAATTCCAGCCAGTCGGCGCCGGCTTCCGCTGCACGCTGCGTGGCGGCCACGAAATCGGCTTTTACCCGGTCCATATCGGCGCGGTCCATGGCCTTTGGAACGACGCTGTGTTTCAGATAGGGGATCGCCGAGGCGGAGAGAAGCGGCCATCCGCCTTCCTCGAGCGGCTGATCGATACCATCCCACGCCCGTTTTGTTGCACCCTTGCGTCCGGCATGACCAAGCTGAATACCGACCTTGGCGGCGCTATTGGTGTGGACGAAATCGACAAAGCGTTTCCAGCCCTTCGTCTGCTCGTCGTTCCACAGCCCAAGGCAACCGGGGGTGATGCGGGCATCCGGAGAGACGCAGGTCATTTCGGCAAAGACCAGGCCGGCGCCACCAAGCGCGCGGGCGCCGAGATGCACCATGTGAAAGTCATCGAGAAGGCCATCGGTCGCCGAGTACATGGCCATCGGAGAGACAACGATGCGGTTTGGCAACGTTGTGCCTCGCGCCGTATAAGGCGTGAACATCGGCGGCAGGCAACGCTCATTCTCCTTGACGGCAAGGCCGGAATGACGGGCGAACCAGTGCTCGTAACCCTCGAGCCATTCCTTGTCGCGCAGACGCAGGTTCTCGTGGCTGATGCGCTGTGAGCGCGTCAGCATGGAATACATGAACTGTTCAGGCGGGAGCGTATCGGCATAGCGATCGCCGACGACTTCGAACCATTCCATCGCATTGCGGGCGGCATTCTGGATGCGGGCCACATCGACGCGGCGGATGTCTTCATAGGTTTTCAGCACATCGGCGATGCTGTCCTTGCCGTGGCCAGCCTTATTGAACTGGTTGGCAAGCTCGATCGCATCATCGATCGCAAGCTTCGTGCCGGAACCGATGGCGAAGTGCGCGGTGTGAGCGGCGTCGCCCATCAGTACCACATGGGAGTTGCCGTTGAAGTGGCTCCACTTGCCGCAGATCAAGCGGTTGAAATTCAGCCAGGCCGAGCCGACCATATGCCGTGCATTGGTCATCAACTCCGCGCCTTCCAGCGTTTCGGCGAAGAGGTTCTGACAGAAATCGATCGATTCCTGTTGGGTCATCTGGCCGAGGCCATGGTCCTCGTAAGCCTTTTCGGTGGTTTCGACGATAAAGGTCGAGGTGTTCTCATCGAACTTGTAGATATGCGCCTGGAACCAGCCATGATCGGTCTTGCGGAAGTCGAAGGTAAAGGCGTCGAACAGCTTGTTGGTGCCGAGCCAGATATAGCGGTTCGGGCGCTTCACGAGATCCGGCTCGAAAATTTCCGGATAACGGTTACGAACCTTGGAGTTGAAGCCGTCGGAGGCGATGATCAGATCGGCATCGGGAAAGTCCTGGTCGCCACCTGCATCGGTCTCGAAAATGAGTTCGACGCCGAGTGCCTCACAGCGGCTCTGGAGAATGTTGAGAAGCTTCTTGCGACCAATGCCGACAAAGCCGTGGCCGGTGGTGCGCTGGCGCGTGCCTTTGAAGAGCACTTCGATGTCGTCCCAGTGGTTGAAAGCCTGCTGGATTTCGTCAGCGCTTTCCTTGTCCCATTTCTGCATGGACGCCATGGTCTGGTCGGAGAAGACGACGCCCCAGCCGAATGTGTCATAGGGGCGGTTGCGCTCGACGACGCGGATATGATGCTCGGGATGCAGCTTCTTCATCAGCAGGCTGAAATAGAGCCCTGCCGGGCCTCCACCGATACAAACGATACGCATGTAACCCTCCGTGGCTTTGAGAGCACCTTCACGAGCTCTTATTTGAAGATTAAACTAATTTTGGATGTTGAGGCTGTCAAGTATGCAGATGCATATATCGAAATTTATTTTATGCTTAAAATAAATGGTCGCAGGGGTGGTGCCTGCGACCGTTGGAAATTAGGGTTCGTGTGCCAAAAGCGTTCGCCGCAGCCGCGCTAACGCTTTGTTTTCAATATAAGAGGCTGCAAGCCATGATATCTTCAACTCGCAAGAGCGGCCTGCTGTCGCGCGACAGGCACACGAATGCCCGCCTCCTCCAATAGCGGCAGGACGGTATCCCGGAAGTATGGGAATTCCTCGGCGTAATCGACGAAGGAAAGCGTCGTTCCAGCAAAGCCAGCCTTTTGCAGCGAGATCAGGCCGTCTGCCACCTGTTGCGGCGTTCCGACCAGCGGGAAGCCACCATGGCCGGCTGCCATCCGATCCCTGATGAGCGCCAGGAGATCGTGTGGGAAGGAATGGGCATGGGCAAATTGCAGCTTCACCAGATTATCCACGGCGTCCCAATCGGCGCTGTCCTTGCCGAAATGCTGCAGATAGTCGGTCGCTTCCCTCTCTGTCGGACGGCAGACGACATGCGAGAAGGTCAGTACGCCCGTGTTGCGACCCGCTTCCGCGCCCTTCGCCTTCAACTCCGCTATCTCCGCGGCGGAACGGCTGAGATCGATTGCCGGGGTGAAGAGGAAGTCGGCATTGCGCAGTGCAAAGTCACGGCCTTGGCCGGAGCCCGCGGCATTGAGGATCGGCACTTTACGGGAAGGGCGCGGATCGCCGAGAATATTCTTCAGGTGGAAGAACGTGCCATTGTAATCGAAGGCTTCCTCTTTCTCCCAAAGTGCCTTGACGACATCGAACCACTCGTCGGCATAAGCGTATCGGCTCTCATGATCGGCCGGAAGATTAAGTCCCAGTGCTTCATATTCGGGCTGGTTCCAGCCGGCGACGATGTTCAGACCGATGCGGCCATTGCTGATCTGATCGATCGTGGCGATCTGCTTTGCCACTACGGCGGGATGATTGGCGGCGGTATGAATGGTGGCGAAGACATTGATGTTGCGTGTGCTCGCCAGCAATCCGGCAGCCCAGGTCATTGTTTCCAGCACGTTGCCGTGAAAATTCGTCTCGCCGCCATAACCGATCCAGCGTGCGATCGGCAGCATGAAGTCGATGCCGGCCTCATCCAGCAGGCGGGCGAGTCTCAGATTGTTGTCCCAACTGTTCTTCCAGCGCTCTGGCACTTTGGTGACGGACATGCCGCCCGAACAATTGGATGCGAATGTGCCAAGCAAAAACTGCCCGGCGGCGAACATTGAGTTCTCCGTCATGGTTCGTTCCCCATTTTTCTAATAGAATTTACGATAGAAAATCTATTTTAAACTTCAAGCTTGTCAATGGGCAATCGAGAGATCACAAAAGCGGACATAAGAGCAGGGCGACGACACCGATGAGCAGGCAGAAAAACGACGACGAGCACCGCCATCCGAACAATGATGAGGCATTGGACCGACGTTGGCATCTTGCCCGCACGCCCGTCGAAGTCGATCTGGCAGAGGCCGAGTTCGCGCTGATGCGCGCTTTCGAAGCTTTTGGCCGTTGGCAGGCAGAGTGCTTGGGCTCGGTCGTCGATCTGGCGGTGAGCGGACCCGAAAACGCGATGCTGCATATCATTCGCATGAATGAGCGGCCAAAATCGATCAAGGATCTGGCGCGACTGGCCAATCGCGAAGACATCCCGAACATGCAATATAGCCTGCGCAAGCTGATCGCAGCCGGTCTGGTTCAGAAAAGTGGCAGCGGACGGTCCGGCGTGGTCTATAGCGTGACGGAGAAGGGCAAGCTGGTGACCGATCGCTACGCGGATGTGCGCGCCTCGCTCCTGGCAAAGGCGGTTCAATCGGTGCCGGAGCTCCGCCATCGTCTTGAAGATGCCACCACCACGCTCGATTTGATGACCGGTATCTACGAGCACGCGGCGCTGAGTGCCGCGACCCACCGTCGCCTGCCAAAAGAACCTTTGGAAGAATGACAGTCTGGGACTTGTCCAGCTAGATTGAAGGGATACGATGAGCGAATAGATCTCAAACCGTCAAGCTTTTGCGCAATCGCGTACGAGCTTCCAGAGCAGTTTGGCGGAAATATCCCAGTCGAAATCCGATTTGCGTTTGCGACCCTGTGCGATTAAATTGTGCCGAAGTTCCTCGTTTGTTGTAATTGCATCAAGCCCCTGCGCCATCTTTTCGACAGAGTATGGATCGACCAATAATGCTGCTCCACCTGCCACTTCGGGCATAGAAGATATATTGGAAGTGATCACTGGCGTTCCACAGGCAAAGGCCTCGAGTGTCGGCAAGCCGAAGCCTTCAAAGCTCGACATATAAGTGACAGCGCGTGCGCCGCGATAGTAGGCGGGCATCTCCTCCACGGGAATTATTCCTGTAAACACGACCTTATCACCTATGCCATATTCCATGGCTCGACGGCTTAAATCATGGTTGTGTTCTCCTGTAAGCACCAGTCGAATCTCACGGGAGGGCAAGCTTGATGCTGCGTAAGCGCGAACTAACCTATCGAGATTTTTGTAGTTGCGGTGATTGCCTGAGTAGAAGACATATTCGTAGCCTGGAGCGTGGCGTTCGCCATATTCAGTGAAGCGGGCGCTGACCCCGTTATACACGAGATGCACTTTTTCTGCGGCAATACCCGACCATTCTAGAAACTCTGAACGGACGAATTCAGAAACACAGGCAATACCCGAGCTTCTGCGATAAAGCCGCTTGTAGATATGGTCGTAATATATGCGTTTCGCCTCGCCATAAAAGCGCCGATGCGTTAGATCATGTACAATGACAAAAGAGGGTAGTTGACAAAAAAGGGGCGGGACAAAACCAGCGCTGAAGAAGACACCTTTTGAGCCACGCCCTAAAAGCGATCGACTGATAGCAAATGGCGAAAACGGAGAACCGATAGACCCCTTTACCTCAAGGTCAACGGCTTTCATGTTCGTCGGCATTCGGTCTTCAAGCTCGCGCATAACAATGCCGATGCCCGTTTCATTGGGCCAACGCCTATCGGCAAATATGGTCACGACATGACTCTGCAGCAAATCTTCTCTCGATAACATCAAATTTTACCGTACGACTGGTTTGACCGGACGGATGCCGAGATGTGGAAATGATTCGATTCAAAATATCGAGACATCTCTCCCAGTATGCTAAAATTCAGCGCAGTGTCGGTTTTGAAGTTGCTCCGATTCTTCATCGCTTCTCCATATTTTTATAAAAATGTATCTTGATATACATCGAAATCTCCATTCTAATTAAATCATTATTACTTCATATTTTTAATAGAGGAATAATCAATGGGATTCTTCAGATTTGGTATTCTAATATTTCCGTTTTAGAGTTTGGATAATTAAGGCATACTGCATGATATGAAAAATCGTCCGCAATTGAATATTTATTATGTTTTTAGAAATCCATTGCGACACTTTTTGATATATTTAGTTTCTTTGATGAAATAGATCGGCCGCGTCGATGCGCGGCCTTAGGTTTACTTTCGGATGTTTCACGATCCTATGCCGCAAGCCTCGTCAGATAGGCATCGGCCTCTTCCGGCACGGCGAACCAGGGGAAGAAGTCGCGCGGATCGTTGAAGCCGTTGGCGATGCGCTTTGCCAGCGCGGGGAAGGCCTGAGCCGAGCCCATGATGTTGAGCACATGCGGCGGCGGAGGTGCGAGCAGCGCATTGGTCCAGCCGACGACATATTGCGCGTAGTTCCAATAGGCTTCGAAGGTCGCCTGTTTGAAGGCGTCGTCGAATGGCCTGTCGCCATGGGCCAGGATGGCGTCCATATAGTATTTGGCGGCTTTCGATGCGTTGTTGGAGCCTTGGCCGGTGATCGGGTCGTTGAGGCAGACGGCATCCGCCAGACCGAGAACCGTTGCACCCGATGGCAGCTTGCCGATCGGCTTTCGTACCGTAGGCGCGAAGGCTCCTGCCAGACGGCCATTGTCATCCGTCAGAGAGACATTGACGCATCGCTCCGCTTCCCATGGCAGGAAGGTATCGAGAATCCACTTCGACTTTTCGAGGTGCGCGTCTGGAGAGTTTACATCCTTCCAGCAATCCATCGGGCCTCCGGGAATGCCTTCGAACACCATGATGTCGCACGGACCGGTGGTCGTCAGCGCCGGGAAAGTAAAGTATTCGCCGACACCGGGAATAAGATTAAAATTGACTGCCGAATGGCCGGGGCGCGGTGCCATGCCCTTCACGTAGGTTAGCGCCAGCGCGCGCTGCGGCTTGTCATAGGGAGAGCGTTGCGGATCGCGCTCGAACATCTTGGCGATATCCCCCTTGCCGGCCGCGACGATCACCAGATCGCTTTCCTTCGCGTAGGTTTCGAGATCGTCTATCCCGGCATCGTGAATGGTCAATTGACCGCCGCGATGCTCGAATTCGGTCAGCCAACGGGGAATCTTGACGCGCTGGTCGACGCTCTGGGCCTTGCTGTCGAGCTTTCCGTTCCATTCGATGGCCTTGCCGCCATCCGGGGCGGGAACGACGAAATTGATCGAGTCGACGGTGGGGCAGCTGTTGCCCCAGAAGTTCAGGCCGAGGTCACGCTCGTTCTGCAAGGCTTGATCGAACATGCACTGGCTGGACAGTACCCGGCCGGCGGCGATCTCTTCGGCCGTTCTGTTTTGCACGATATGGACCGCGTGCCCTGCATCCAGCAGGCCGCAGGCGAGTTGCAGGCCGGACTGGCCGCCGCCGACAATGGTGAAACTGCGCTTCTTCGTCATTTCCATTCTCCCTGTTTTCTCAAGTTCCGCTGTGATGTTCCCGTTTATTGATCTCAACGCGGCTCAATCCATGAGGCGCGGTATCGCCGCTTCGTTGCGTTCCGGTCCCATGGCGGTGTAGCCACCATCGACGCGAATATCGGTGCCGGTAATGAAGCTCGCATTGTCGGAGAGGAGGAAGGCTACCGCTTCCGCCACTTCTTCCGGGCTGCCGGTGCGTCCCAGCAGATGGAAATCCTTGGCGACATGATCGGCCTTTTCACGAGTGTTCTTTGTCAGCTCGACCATCACATTGCTCCAGGTCCAGCCGGGAGACACGGCGTTGACGCGAATACCGTCTGGGGCCAAGTCCATCGCCTGGTTGCGGGTCAATTGCAGGATCGCGGCCTTGGAGACCGGATAGACCCAACGCCCCGTTTGCGCGACGCGCGACGAGATGGAGCCGAAATTGACGATGGCGCCCTTGTTCTTGGCAAGGTGCTTGTGGGCGGCCTGCATCAGCGCAATCGAGCCGACGACGTTGATGTCGAATGCCTTCAGCCAGTCGGCGCGGGTGGTCTCGACGCCGTTGTCCAGATAGGTGCAGGCGACATTGACGAGGAAATCTAGGCGATCGGTGGCCTCTATCGTCTTCTCAACGAGGGCGCCGATATCGGCATCGCTGGTAATGTCGGTGCGGATGAAGTGGACCTTCTCGCCTGCGCGCTCCGCCGCGGCTTGGCCTGCCCCTTCGTTGATGTCGGCGATCACCACCGATAGGCCGTAGCCGGCAAGCACCTTGGCAATGCCTTCGCCAATCAGTGTTGCGCCGCCGGAAATGATCGCAGTTTTCCCTTGAAGTCCGCGCATGGTCGTCTCCTTGCAAGTGTCAGCAGAAAGGGTGTGTGAATGTCAGGCCGCAGCTTGCGGCGGAGCCGCTGCCGTCAAAAACGCGCCGTTGCCGTAGATCAGCGGATTGTCGTCTTCCGGTGCGCAATGCGTTTTGGCGACGGTGCCGATCAGGATCAGATGCGTGCCGAATTCCTTGACCTCGGCAATCTCGCACTCGAAGGACACACAGGTCTGGGACAGGACCGGAGCGCCGGTCATGATCCCTTTAATCCACTCGCCCGCAGCAAAGCGTTCCTCACGCACGAGGCCCGCCCGTCCGGCAAAGACTTCCGCCACTGGCTGCTGATCGAGGGACAGAACGTTGACGGCGAAGACGCCGCTTGCTTCCACCACGGCGGCAACCGAACTCGAGCGATTGACGCAGGCCAGAAGCGAAGGGGGCTCGGTCGATAGCGAACAGACGGCAGTGGCGGTGAGCCCACAGCGGTTACCCTCTGCATCCATGGAGGTGATGATGGTGACGCCACCGGTCAGCTTACGCATGCCGGCGCGGAATTCCTCGCTGCTCATGTTTTTGTTCCCTTTGCGAATGGATTTCGCATTCGTTTTATGTTTAAACTTTCGATGATGTTCCGGCGAAGAGGTCCAATCGGCAATCCAGATTGCGCAGGGATTTATCCAGTTTCGGCAACAGGCGGTCTGAAACTTCACTTTTGTCATTTCGGCGAGTGACTGATGATCGATATCGGCAAGCGGCAGCCAGAAACCCGTCCTGTGGTGGACACCCATGACGTGGATGAGGCGCGAGAAGCGATCGGGCGGATCTTCTGCCCGCATTTTCTGCTGGCCGAAGGAACGTGGAAGAGCGATTTTCACGCGGTTCACGATGTGGTCGAGGAGCCGGGTCACTCTATCAATGTCGTGTCCTATGGATCAGCGGTCGAGATCGATCCTGGTGAACTGTCGCGCTTCTTTCTTTTGCAGCTTCCAGTCAGGGGCAGTGCCGTTGTTCGGTGCGGAGACAAGGAAACCCACGTTGCAGAAGGGCGCACTGCAACACTGTTGTCGCCAACGCTGTCCACCCGCATGCGCTGGGCGGAGGGATGCGAAAAATTGATCGTGCTCTTGGAGCGCGATCTCGTCGAAAGCCACTTCGAGACTCTGGCGCATGTTCGATGCGCCCGCATCGAGTTCGAACCTGCCATCGATTTGACTGGCGGTGTCGGTCAGGGGATCTTTCAGCACAGCATGCTGATGTCGGGTGCCGCAAAGAACCTCGGCCATTTTCCCGAGGCCTATCGGATTATGCTCCGGGACGGGCTGGTCAATCTGCTGTTGAGCGGGTTACGCCACAACGGCAGTGGCCTTCTTCAACGATCGAACCAAGGCGCTGGGCCTGTGCCGGTTCAACGGGCCGAAGACTATATCAGGACGAATGCCGAGCGTTCGATCACGGCAGCCGATATTGCGGAGGCAGCCGGCGTTCCTCTGCGCACCCTTCAGGACAGCTATCGCAAAGCCAAAGGGCAGACATTGATGGAGGCGGTGCAGGATGCCCGGCTTGAGCTTCTGCGGCAAAGCCTGTTGAGGCCATCCGCCGATATCAGTGTTGCCGATGCCGTCTTTGCCTCCGGTCTCGGCCATCTCGGACGTGCCGCCATTGCCTATCGGGAACGATATGGCGAAACGCCTTCGCAAACGTTGCGACGGAGCAGGGGCTGGTCCTGACGTGGTCCGTCACGCGGATCCCTGTGGTCGATCAAAGATCTCTTCATGACGAAGCACATTGTAACGGCAGCGGAGCAAGTCTCATCCGCGCTGCCAGATCGAGTCAAAATGCTTCAAGCCTAAATAAATCTAGGTGCTGTAATGAGTGGCCTTAGGCAGTGAGGTTGGAAAGTGGCGCCTAGTCGAGTTTTTGCGCAAGAAATGTGCATCTGCATAAAGAGTTTCGTCCGTTCTCATGCAAAAATACGCAGTTTGCGCGCCAAATGACGAGGTCTGGTAGTTATTTTAGGTTTAAATCTTTCTCTGTTGACATCTGCCAAAAAGTGGAAATATGATTTTGCATATAAAGGCGCAATAGTCATAAGGGGAACCACCATGGCCGAACGGTCATTTGCGCGTGAGGTCGAAGATCTCAAGCTCGGTGAAGGCGAAATCTTCAGCGGCGAAGGGATTCTCGCCATTACCAAAGCGCTGCTGCAATCCGGCGTGTCCTATGTCGGCGGCTATCAGGGATCGCCGATCTCCCATCTCATGGATGTTCTGGCAGACGCCAAGGATGTGATGGAGGAACTGGGCGTTCACTTCGAATCCTCGGCTTCAGAGGCAGCCGCCGCCGCCATGCTCTCCGCATCCGTCATGTATCCGGTCCGTGGCGCCGTGACGTGGAAGTCGACAGCCGGAACCAACGTTGCCTCGGACGCGCTGTCAAACCTCTCATCGGGTGGCGTGACAGGTGGCGCTCTCGTCATCATTGGTGAGGATTACGGCGAAGGCTCCTCGATCATGCAGGAGCGCAGCCATGCCTTTGCGATGAAATCGCAGATGTGGCTTTTGACACCGCGTCCAAATTTGACCTCGATCGTCGATGCGGTCGAAAAAGGCTTCGAGCTTTCCGAAGCCTCCAGCACGCCGGTCATGCTGCAGGTTGGCATCCGTAGCTGTCATGTTCACGGCCAGTTCGTTGCCAAGGACAACAAGCGCCCGGCCTACACGCTGAAACAGGCACTCGAAAATCCGGTGCGCGATCTTAATCGCATCGTTCTGCCGCCTGCGTCCTTCCAGCATGAAAAAGACAAGCTGGAGCGTCGTTGGCCAGCGGCAGTCGAGTTCGTGAAGACGAACGCGTTGAACGAATTTTTCGGTCCCTCCGAAGGTGAAGTTGGTCTGATCCTCCAAGGTGGCCTTTACAACAGCACCATGCGGGCGCTTCAGCATCTCGGCCTCGCCGATGTCTATGGCAACAGCCGCATTCCGCTTTACGTCATGAATGTCTCCTACCCGTTGATCGACGACGAAATCATCGCGTTTGCCGCCGGCAAAAAGGCGGTGCTGATGGTGGAAGAGGGCGCGCCGGAATATATCGAGCAGGCGCTCCACACATTGATTCGCCGCCGCGACATCCAGACGAAAGTGTCCGGCAAGGATCTGCTGCCCATGGGTGGCGAGTATACGACGCCGGTGCTGATCAAGGGTCTGACCGGTTTTCTGGAGGTCAATGCGCCGCAGCTTCTCGGCAACCGACCGCCGGTTCCAGATCCTTCCGCCGTGTTGAGCGACCCTAAGGTGAAGGCGCTGGCCGAAGTCGTACCCGCGCGTCCGGCTGGTTTCTGCACCGGCTGTCCCGAGCGGCCTATCTTCGCGGCGATGAAACTGGTCGAAAAGGAACTGGGGCCCCATCACGTGTCTGCCGATATCGGCTGTCATCTCTTTTCCATCCTGCCGCCCTTCAATATTGGTGGCACGACGATGGGCTACGGCCTTGGTCCGGCGTCGGCCTCCGCCTTCAATGTGGAGGCCGACAAGCGTTCGATTGCGGTCATGGGCGATGGCGGCTTCTGGCACAATGGTCTTGCAACTTCCGTCGGTAACGCCGTCTTCAACAAGCAGGATGGCGTGACGATCATCGTCGATAATTACTATGCCTCCGCCACTGGCGGGCAGGATGTCCTGTCGTCACGCGCCGACAATCCCAACCGCAAGACCAACAATTCGATTGTCAAAGCGGTGAAGGGCATCGGCGCGACCTGGGTCAAGCAGATCGACCGCACCTATGACGTGGCGAAGATGCGCGACACATTGAAAGAAGCGCTAACGACGGACGAGAAGGGTCCAAAGATCATTGTCGCTTCCTCGGAATGCATGCTGAACAAGCAGCGCCGCGTGAAGCCGCAATTCGCCAAGGCGGTCAAGGACGGCAAGCGCATGGTGAAGGAACGCTTCGGTGTGGATGAGGATGTTTGCACCGGCGATCACGCCTGCATCCGTCTATCCGGCTGTCCGTCGCTTTCGGTCAAGCACACCGACGATCCGCTGAAGGACGATCCGGTGGCTGCGATCGATAACTCCTGTGTCGGTTGCGGCAATTGCGGTGAAGTCTCGGAAGCTGCCGTTCTCTGCCCATCCTTCTATCGGGCCGACGTGATCCACAATCCGACGAAGACAGACAGGTTTCTCTATCGCCTGCGCTCCGCGGTCATTCAATGGCTGCAAAAGCGCAGGAACGCGTCGCGCGTTCTGTTTCCGGCCTAAGGAGGAGAGATGATCATGGATAGCTTGCAAACACAGTTTTCGTCCGTCCTTTCTGCTGATAAGCCCCTTTCGATTGCCATCCTTGCTATGGGTGGCCAGGGCGGCGGGGTTCTGGCGGACTGGATCATATCGCTAGCCGAAGGCCAGGGATGGGTTGCGCAGACGACGTCTGTCCCCGGTGTCGCCCAGCGCACGGGCGCAACCATCTATTATCTCGAACTGCTGAAAGCACGCGAGGGTGAAAAGCCGATCCTCTCGCTGATGCCGACACCCGGCGACGTCGATATCGTCATCGCCGCGGAATTGATGGAGGCCGGCCGCTCGGTCATTCGCGGCCTCGTCACGCCGGACAAGACGCTTCTGATCGCTTCCACTCATCGCTCTTATGCGGTTGGTGAAAAGGAAAAGCCGGGCGATGGCATCGGCAATCCAACCGTCGTGGTCGATGCGACCGATTTCGCTGCCAAGAAGACGATTGCTTTCGACATGGATACGCTCGCGGTCAAGAATGGAAGCGTGGTGTCCTCTGCACTTTTCGGTGCGCTGGCGGCCTCTAAAGCGCTGCCCTTCTCCAAGGATATCTTTGAAGCAACGATCAAATCGGGCGGTAAGGGGATCGAGGCCAGCCTTCGCGCCTTCAGCGCCGCTTACGAGCGGGCGACCAAGGGCGAGAATGACAAGCTTTCCGCCACGCCCGCCAAGAAGCTGGAAGAGCTACCCGCTTCCGTTGGGCATCCCGCACTGGATAAACTCATTGGCCGCATTCGCACGGAGTTTCCGAGAAATGCGCATTCCATGCTCTATGCCGGTGTGAAGAAGCTGACGGAGTTTCAGGATCCGGCCTACGCGGATGAGTATCTGAGCCTCGTTGCCTCGCTCCACAAGGCCGATGCTGCGAATGGCGGGGCGGACAAGGACTATGCCTTCACGCTTCAGGCCGCAAAATATCTGGCTGTCGCCATGTCCTATGACGATGTCATCCGTGTCGCGGACCTGAAAACGCGTTCCGCCCGCTTCGAGCGCGTGCGCAAGGAGGTCGGCGTCAAGGGCGATCAGCTGCTCTACACGACGGAATACATGCATCCGCGCATGGAAGAAGTGTGCGGCACGCTTCCACGTGGGCTTGGCCAGTGGATCGAGACCAGCCCGAAACTCTTCGCTTTCCTCAATCGCCGCATAGACAAGGGGCGCCGGGTGAAGACCGGCACTTTGTTCTGGTTTCTCGGGCTTTACGTCACGTCCGCTTTGCGACGCTTCCGCCGGGGCAGCTTGCGCCACCATATCGAAGTTGCCCACCGCGACGCCTGGATTCAAAAAGCGGAAGAAATTCTACCGGCCAATTACGATCTCGCTGTGGAAGTCCTTGGTAACCGCCGTCTGGTGAAGGGTTACTCGGATACCCATTCGCGTGGCCTGTCCAAATTCGATCGCGTGATGTCGGCGCTGCCCCTGTTGCGAGATCGTGAGGATGGCGCTGCCTGGATGCGCCGTTTGCGTCAGGCGGCACTTCTGGATGAGCAGGGAATCGCGCTGGATGGTGCATTGAAGACCGTGGCGACGCTCTAAGTGTCGGCTACGAGATCACAACGATAAGAACGGCGGCGCCCTGAACGGGGAGGACCGTCCTCATCTCACCATTTCACTTCGTGTCGAATGTGCGGGACTCGGTCTCGCACACAAGGGGGAACTTTGTCATGACACAGTCAATCGAATTACCGTCTCATGCTGTAGCAAAATCTGCTGAAATCTCATCGCACAAAAGCTTCTTGGTGGTGGCGCTCTGCTGGTTCGCAATCTTTGCCGAAGGCTATGATGTCGGCGTTCTTGGCGCCATTCTGCCAGCCCTGGCGACGGACCCCGCCTGGAAACTGACGCCGCTCGAACTGGGCGCGATGGGAAGCTATACCGTGATCGGTATGCTGATCGGCGGTATCGTTATTGGCACGCTCAGCGAAATTTATGGCCGCAAGCCGCTCTTCATGGGATGCCTCAGCCTGTTTGCCGCCTGCATGATCTTGACCTCTCTGGCGCCCACACCGTTCTGGTTTGCGGTCAGCCGGTTCGTCGCCGGTCTTGGCCTTGGCGGCATCATACCCGTCGCAGCGGCGCTTACGGTGGAGTACTCGCCCAAAAGCCGCAAAAGCTTCAATTACGGCCTGATGTATTCCGGCTACTCGCTCGGCATCCTAGCAGCAGCGCTCTTCAGCCGGGGCTTTCTGGCAGAGTATGGATGGCGGTTGATCGTGCTCTTTGGTGCCGCACCACTTCTCGTCGTGCCGGTTTTCTATTTCCTGCTGCCGGAATCGATTGAAAGCCTTGTCCTGCGCGGCAAGCAGAGGGAAGCGGCTGAAACAGCCAAGCGTATGGGTGTTGCCGTTCCGAAGACCGTCCAGAAAAGTGCAAAAGGTCCGGGGTGGTCGGCTGTTTTGAAAACTATCTTCGCCCGTGACAAGGCGTTCGAGACAATATGCTTCTGGGTCGGTCTGTTTCTCGGTCTTCTTCTCGTTTACGGTCTTGCGCAGTGGCTACCGCAGATCATGCGCAAGAATGGCTACGATCTGGGCGACAGCCTGCTGTTCCTCGCGGTCTTCAGCCTCAGTTCGGCCATTGGCGGCATCGTGCTCGGCACCTGGGCGGACAGGTTCGGGATCAAGCGCACGGTTGCGCTCTCCTATCTGGTCGGCGCCATCGGAATTGCGGCACTCACCTTCAAGAGTTCCATTCTTCTGAACTATGTCTTCGTCGCCATCGCCGGTTTCGGTACGGTCTCAGCTTCGCTCATTCTCACCGGGTTTCTGGCGCAACGGCTTGATCCTACAATCCGTTCGGCGGGTACGGGTTTTGCGCTCAGTTTCTCCCGTATCGGCGCGCTGACAGGCCCGCTGCTCGGCGGCTTGATAGCCAGTACAAATCTTGCGCCGGAGTGGAACTTTTACATATTTGCGGCTGTAGCGGCCTTGGCGGCACTCGCGACTGTGTTAATACCGTGATCGACGAGAGCGTCTTAAGTCCGTTGGGGCGTACGAAGGGTGCTTTGTATTTAGACCCTACGCGTCGTGCTATCCGAAAATCGACTTGGATTTTCGGACCGATGCCGTGGTCGATATGAGACGACGTTATTGCAGTGTTTCGAGTTTAAGGGAGGGACTTTTGAGACTAGGTGCACCGAAGGAAATCTATGAGAGCGAAGCGCGCGTTGCGATGACGCCGGAGAGCGCTCAGGCCTTGCAGAAATTGGGCTATGAATGCCTCATCGAAACCGGGGCTGGCAAATCTGCCGGTTTCTCCGACGAAGCCTATCGGGCAGCGGGCGTAACAGTGGTGGAAAGCGCAGACGCGCTTTACATCGGTTCCGATATCATCGCCAAAGTCCGTCCACCGGAAGCCTCCGAGATCGATCGTCTTTCGCCAGACAAGACGCTGATTTCCTTCTTCTACCCGGCGCAGAACCAGGCTCTTCTGCAGCAGGCAAAGGACAAGGGTGCCGCCGTCATCGCCATGGATATGGTGCCGCGCATTTCCCGCGCCCAGAAGATGGATGCTTTGTCTTCCATGGCAAACATTGCCGGCTACCGTGCCGTGATCGAGGCGGGTAATAATTTCGGCCGCTTCTTTACGGGACAGGTGACCGCCGCCGGTAAGGTGCCGCCTGCCAAGGTTCTGATCATCGGTGCGGGCGTTGCCGGTCTTGCTGCGATCGGCACTGCCACATCGCTTGGCGCGATCACCTATGCCTTCGATGTGCGCCCGGAAGTGGCAGAGCAGATCGAGTCCATGGGCGCCGAATTCGTCTATCTCGATTTTGCCGAACAGCAGGATGGCGCTGCGACCGGCGGCTATGCCGCTCCGTCGTCGCCGGAATTCCGCGAAAAGCAACTGGAGAAATTCCGCGAGCTTGCGCCGCAGATCGACATCGTCATCACCACGGCGCTGATCCCGGGTCGCGATGCACCGAAGCTGTGGCTGGCCGATATGGTTGCGGCGATGAAGCCGGCCTCCGTCATCGTCGATCTTGCCGCGGAACGCGGCGGCAATTGCGACCTGACCGTTCCGGACCAGCGCATCGTTTCGGACAATGGCGTGATCGTCATCGGCTATACGGATTTCCCAAGCCGCATGGCCGCACAGGCCTCGACGCTCTATGCCACCAACATCCGTCACATGATGGCCGATCTGACGCCGGGCAAGGACGGGCAGGTCGTGCACAATATGGAAGACGATGTCATCCGTGGTGCGACGGTTGCCTATCAGGGCGAGATCACCTATCCGCCACCGCCACCCAAGATCCAGGCTATTGCGGCGCAAAAGCCGAAGGAGAAAGCCAAGGAACTGACGCCTGCGGAAAAGCGGGCGCAGGAAATCAAGCTGTTCAAGACGCAGACCAGAAATCAGGTCGCTCTTCTGCCTGTGGGCACGGCACTGCTTCTTCTCGTCGGCACTTACGCGCCTGCGAGCTTCATGAGCCACTTCATCGTCTTCGTTCTGGCCTGCTTCATCGGCTTCCAGGTTATCTGGAATGTCAGCCACTCTCTCCACACGCCACTGATGGCCGTGACAAATGCCGTATCGGGCATCGTCATCCTGGGAGCGTTGCTGCAGGTCGGTTCGAGCAACTGGCTCGTCGTCATTCTGGCGGCACTCTCGGTGCTGATCGCGACGATCAACATCGTGGGTGGCTTCCTCGTGACACGGCGCATGCTTGCCATGTTCCAGAAGTCTTGAGCCGGGGGAGGGGATAATCATGACACTTGGTATTGTTTCGGCGGCCTATGTTGCCGCAGCGGTTCTTTTCATCCTGTCGCTTGGCGGTCTCTCCGGTCAGGAAAGCGCCAAGCGCGCCGTCTGGTACGGCATCACCGGCATGGCGCTTGCCATCATTGCCACGGTCTTCGGGCCGGATGTCGGCCATTGGTTCATCGTGCTGGTGATGCTGGCAGGCGGGGCGGTTCTCGGCCATTTCGTGGCAAGCCGCGTGCAGATGACGGAAATGCCGCAGCTCGTGGCGGCGCTCCATTCCTTCGTCGGCCTCGCAGCCGTCTTTATCGGCTTCAACGCCCATATCGAAGAAGCGCATGTCGCTTCTCTCGATGAGGCGGCGCGCTCGGCGCTGACCGGGTTCGCCGCACTTCTGGCGCACAAGACGCCGGTGGAACTGGCAATCATGAAGGTCGAGGTATTTCTCGGCGTCTTCATCGGTGCCGTGACCTTTACCGGCTCGGTCGTCGCCTTCGGCAAGCTGGCCGGCAAGGTGGATGGCAAGGCAAAGAAGCTTCCGGGCGGACATCTTCTCAACGCCGCAGCGGCTGCTGCATCCATCCTGTTGCTTATCCTCTATTGCAATGGTGCGGGTGCCTGGACGCTGGTGCTGATGACACTGCTAGCCTTCTTCATCGGCTATCACCTCATCATGGGCATTGGCGGCGCCGATATGCCGGTCGTGGTTTCAATGCTCAACAGCTATTCTGGCTGGGCGGCCGCGGCAATCGGCTTTACGCTGGGCAACGATCTGCTGATCGTCACCGGCGCGCTGGTGGGCTCGTCGGGTGCGATCCTGTCCTACATCATGTGCAAGGCGATGAACCGCTCCTTCATTTCGGTCATCCTCGGCGGTTTTGGCGGCACTGCTGGTCCGGCAATGGAGATCAGTGGCGAACAGGTGGCGATCGATGCCGAAGGCGTTGCCGCGGCGCTGAACGATGCCGATAGCGTCGTCATCGTGCCGGGCTATGGCATGGCGGTGGCGCAGGCCCAGGCGGCGGTTTCGGAGCTGACGCGCAAGCTTCGCGCAGCCGGCAAGACCGTGCGTTTCGCCATCCATCCGGTGGCAGGCCGCTTGCCCGGCCACATGAACGTGCTGCTGGCGGAGGCCAAGGTGCCTTACGATATCGTCCTGGAAATGGACGAGATCAACGACGATTTCCCCAGCACCGATGTCGTCATCGTCATCGGCTCCAACGACATCGTCAACCCGGCAGCACAGGAGGACCCGAATTCCCCGATCGCCGGCATGCCAGTGCTGGAAGTGTGGAAGGCAAAGCAGGTCTTCGTCTCCAAGCGCGGCCAGGGCACAGGCTATTCCGGCATCGAGAACCCGCTATTCTTCAAGGAGAATACCCGGATGTTCTACGGTGACGCGAAGCAGAGCGTCAGCGCACTGGTGCCGCTGCTTTCATAATGTAAAAAGCGGGGAGGCCTCGTCATTTCAAGACAGAGGCCTCACCACCGGTGCTCGTTGTTGTCGCCTAACGCCAGAACTCGACCAAGCCGCCGGATGTTTTCAGGACCGGATCGGTTTCGGGAATAGGAAGAGATTTGATCAGCGCCAGCATCTCATTGCTCGGCGCATCGCGCTGAATGTCTGCCTCCTGCCCCGGAGGGTAAGCGCCAACCACCTGAAAATCGCCTGAGCTTTCCAGCCGCTTATGCCCGGTTCCCGCAGGCAGAAGCAGGCAGTCGCCTTGGCTCACATCCAGTATCTTTCCATCCGGCCCGCCGATTTGCAGCTTCGCCTGGCCCCGTCCCACACCCAGAACTTCATGGGCACCGCTATGATAGTGATGATAGGCGAAGACGCCGTTTCGCCAGATACCGGTCCAGCCATTGTCGTCAAACATCTCCTCAAAAGCCGATGAGTCCATATCGGCCCGGATCTGGCTATAGAGGAGAACGGGCAAGGTTGGATGATTGGGAACCCAGTCGCTTGGTGCCAGGGTAAAGTGGTCTATCTTCATCTGCTCATCCTCAACCAAGTTAGCGGTGTCGATTAAACACCGATAGCGGCTTAGGGTTCAGTGCAGACAACCAGGGACGAGCGTGATTGGTCTTTACCCGATCCTGTGAAGGAAGCTTCAAATATCGTGACGACGGATATTGCGCAGGATCTTGTGCAGGGTCGTCACGAAAGCGCGATATTCCTCGTCGTCGATGTCTTTGAACATCCGGCACATGTCGTTGTACATGATCGGCCAGACATCTTCGAAAACGGCGCGGCCCTCATCGGTGATTGTCACATCGCGCACCCGCATGTCATCGGCACGCGGCACGCGGCGTACGAGTCCCTGTTCCTCAAGCGAATCCAGCGTTCGGCTCATGGTCGATTGCTCGGTGACGGCGAAGACGGAAAGCTCGTTGATGGTGAGCGACGATGAGACGTTGAGAACGGCAAGGGCGCGCATCTTCACGGTGGTGACGTCGCGCGCCTTCAGATCTTCGGCGAGGTTCGCATTCCAGCGCGCCATGATGCGGTTCATGATATAGGGCGCAAAATTGTTGAGCCCGATCTCGCCGAGGCTGGGAATGCGTTTGGTCTGGTCGTCGGGATTTCCGAGGAACTCGACGGAAAAGCCGTTATCCATGAGCTTTGATCCCTTTATCAACGCAAAGAAGAGGCAAGCAGGAAACCGGAACCACCTGCAAGACCCGGGCCTGGATGCGTGGACGCTCCGATATGATAGAGCCCCGCAACATGGGTCTTGTGGTTAACCGAGCTTTTGAACGGACGCCAGAGAAAGAATTGGTCGAGACCGCAGAAACCGCCATAAGGATCGCCGCCAACGAGGTTCATGTTCATCGCTTCCAGGTCTGATGGGGCATACGCCCGACGCTTCAGCACGATCTCGTCGAAATTCTCGATCTGCGCGCGCAGCATCGCCTCGATGCGGTCGGCAAAGGCCTCTCGCAGCGGCTCCGTCCAGCGTCCGTCAGCGGGGCAGGCCAATTCACTCGCCGCATCGCCCTTGATGTGACGCGGCGTATCCGGCACTTGCAGCCATAAAATGGCGGCGCCATCCGGCGCGCGGCTGGGATCGAGCGATGTCGGCTGACCGACGCAGACCGTCGGCTCTGCAGGCAGAAGCCCACGTTCGGCCTCGTTGGCGGAGCGGGACACGCCATCGAGACCGGGTGTGAGATGCAACAACGCCACCTTGCTCAGTTCTTCCCCGGCGCGCCAGCGGGGTGCTGCCTTCAGCGCATAATGGATCTGCATATTGCCTTTGCCATATCGATAGCTGGCAAGTCCTTCCTGCACCGGCTGCGGCAGGCTGGTAGACGACGCGCTGAGCAGCCGCTCATAAAGCTGGTGTGGCGTGACCGATGCGATGACGCCCTGGACTGCCCGCAATTGTTTCCCATCAGCAAGCGTGACGCCGGCTGCCTTGCCAGAGGCATCGACATCGATATGGTTCACATCGGCGTTGCGCATGATGCTGCCACCCTGATCTGTGATCAGCCGCTCGAAGGCTATGAGCAGATTATCCGCCCCACCTTTGACGATGGGACAACCAGCCGCCTCAATGGCAAAGCCGATGACGCGGGTCATCTCGGCGGAATAGGCGCTTTCCGGCCCAAGGCCGCAATGCAGCGCCCAGGGGGCGAACAGCCCGCGCAGTTCTTCCGAGCGATAGGTGGTTTCAAGATAACCGCGTGCGGGCGCCAAGGCCTCGCCGAAAAACGCGGTCAGCCCCTTCAGGCCGCGTTTCCACACTTCGCGACCGAGCAGCTTGGCTGTCGCCGTGGACCAGAGATTGCCGCCGAGCAGGCCGAAGACGAAACTGGCATTGCCGGCGAAGCGTCCCATCTCCCGGTCGAACGCCTTGCCGTCTCCCTCGGCGATCGCGTCAAAATGGGTGATGTTGCGGGCGCGATCCATGGAGAGGATGGCATGGGTGCCATCTGGTCGCAGCACACCGGTTGGTGTTGCCGTATGGCAGAATTCCAACCCTCTCGCCTCCAGATCCTTGCCGAGAGCGGCAAAGGCCGGTGAGGTGAGGAACAGAACCATGGTCGTCGCCATGACATCGTGACTGAAGCCTGGAAGAGTGATCTCTTCGGTCCGAAGGCAGCCGCCGATGCGATCGTTTCTCTCGAGCAGCAAGACGCGTTTGCCTTTCTTACCGAGGAGAGCCGCAGCCACCAACGCATTGATGCCGCTTCCGACGATGATGTAATCAGGATCAGCCATGGGAAACTCCGGGAGAAGCGAAGCGCATCTTCATGATGGGGCGATACGGAGGCGTGAGCCACGTCTCCGACCGACAGACAAAGCCATGACAGGCTGGCTTAAACGACGAGCGCCAGCGCCCGTACCGGCGAACCGGTTCCCTTGACCAGCTTCAGCGGTGCCGCAATCAGGATCGCGCCTTTGGGTGGCAGCTGATCGAGATGGCAGAGGCTAGCAAGACCGTATTTGTTGGCCTTGTGCATCAGATTATGAGCAGGGAAGGGCGGGTTCATGCCGCCAGCGGAGCCTGCATCCGTGCCGATGGTTTCCTGACCCCAGCCGATGATGCCTTTGGAGAGTAGATAGTCGATAGCTTCGGCGGTTGGGCCTGGGGAATGCGGACCGTTCTCATCGGCGTTCAGGAAGGTTTCCGTCGAGCCGTTGCGCTTGTACCAATCGGTGCGCAGCAGCACCCAGGTGCCGGGCTCGATTGCGCCATGCTCGGCTTCCCATTCCTGAATGCTTTCGACAGTCAGCAGATAATCCGGGTTTTCGGCTGCTTCCTTCGAGCGGTCGATGACGTTGACGGGCGCGACGAAGTTCTGCGGCGGAATGGTGTCGGTCGTGTTTTCGGCATTGTCCTTGCCGGTAATCCAGTGGCACGGCGCATCGAAATGGGTGCCGGTATGTTCGCCAAGCTCCAGCCAGTTCCAGGCCCAGAACGGACCGTCCTGATCATAGGCGGAAATGGTGTGGACTTTGACGTTGGGCGTGTTCTTGCCGAACTGTGGCGGCAGGTAAAGAACCGGCGTGTCCGGCCCAAGCGGCGCGGTCAGATCCACCACCTTCACCTTGCCGGAGAGCAACCCGCTGGCAAGCCCTGCAATCGTCGAAGCGTCGGTCATTCAAGTTCCCCTTATTTTGAACCGTCTGTTCCTGCTTCGTCAGCGCTGCTGGAAGAAGCAGATGCGATAATGGGAAAAACCTATGACCAAAAATATGGATATGCAAGAATTTTGTTTAAGCTTAAATTGTTTTTCGGATAGAGTTCGAATGGCACTGCTTTGCACTGAGATCAAGCGCTATGAAGGACATAGCGGTGGTTGCGGATCGCACGCGATGAACTCTCGCAGCTCTCGAGATATTTTCAAATCTGTGTATGCATATTTCAGCGGCGGTGGCGATCACGGATCGATGCCAATTTGAGAACCCTCAAGCCGGGACAAAGGCCCGCCTGCCGCACCGGAAACATTGCTTGAAGCTTTGAGAATGTTGACCCTGCGCGGCGAATGGTGTTTGAGACTACTAATAAGAGCATGGAGCGTGAAAATCAGGCAAGGGTTTTGCCGTTTTGACATGCGTTAAAACAAGAAACTTGAAGGGCATGATCCGAACTTCAGAGATCACGGCACATTTCAAGACAAGGGATGGGTTATGTCGGCAATCGATCTAGAAGCGATCATCAGCGGTACACAAGATGGCAAGAAGCAGGAACTGCGCCTGTGGTTGCGTCTGCTGTCCACGACCAAACTCATCTCCCAGGAAATCCGCCGCCGCCTGCGTCGCGAATTCGGCGCGACGCTGCCGCAGTTCGATCTCCTCTCGCAGCTTTACCGCGAAACCGACGGCCTGCGGCTTGGCGAACTCTCCAAGCGAACCATGGTCACCAACGGCAATATCACCGGCCTGGTCGAGCGCCTGGAGGCCGATGGCCTCGTCATCCGCGAACGCCTCCCCGACGACCGCCGCGTCATCGTCGCCTATCTCACCGACAAGGGTCGCACCACCTTCGACGCCATGGCAAAGGCCCATGACGGCTGGCTGAAGGACATGATGGCGGACGTCGATCCCATCGTGATTTCGGGCCTGATCACGCATGTGGGACAGGTAAAGCAGTCGACGCGCAATCATCTTTCGGGGGATGATGGGGACGAGGAATAAGGTTCGGCACCTATACGATATCGTGACAGCGTCCATATCCTGAACGCCAGACATGGTGTACGTGACTTACGGACTACCCGAGGCACACTATCTTGTTTTTCATGGCTGGCTTAGGGTCGTTCCCCTGCGGCCGTTTTGCGGGGTAGCCTTGCCCTCTACAGCCTGAAGGGCTTCGTCGGCGGCCTTACGCGCCTCCTCTCGCGCTATATGCAGCCTTTCGTCCAACTCAGATTGCTCAGCCGGCGTTCTTTCTGAATATGTTCCCTGTGCTCGCTCTCCGCTTGGAAGCAAGCTTACCGTGTGGAGCAAGTTAATCACGAAGACTATCGCCGCACAGAGGAGAACTATGCAGACGAATCCCAGCCGCCCTCTCATTCTGCCTTTCCGCATAGTCACCCGCCTTCAAACCCAATAGAGTTTAAAGCGTATTGGGTCCGGCAGCGAAGCGGTGGTTTCCATTCGATGCCAGCTTTAGATGCTCCAGCCAGCTAGCGGGTCTCGAAAGTCCTTTGAAACCCGCGCTGTATATGGAGAAGCGAAGAATCACTGCGGCTTCTTCTGCTTGCTGGCCTCTACGGCCTTCGCACCCAAAGTAGGAGCAGCAGGCGGTGGTGCCTTGTCCTTCTTCGGTTTGCGGATTTCCTTGTTGCTTCTTACTTGACCCTTAGCCATGGGAATCTCCTCTTCAGAAGAGGAAGTAGTCGCTGTTTGCGGGGGAATAGCAAGAGAAATCGCAACGGTGCTCTGAGGGAAATGCAGGCCTAGCCGAAACCGTTGATTCTAGGGAGATTTTACCAAGCATTGGAAAATTTGGTGGAGCTAAGCGGGGGCTCCACCAATCAGTCATATGTGGTTGAAATACCTGATAATGAATGTTAAATAGCGATCAATCTTGGTCTGAATGATTGGTCTGAAATGTCAAGAAGCTCCCGCCGCTACCTCGATTTGCGCGGCCTGAAATACTGGTTCAAGCGCGACATTCCCCACGCAATCCGCCCCCGGTTTGGGGGCAAAAGCGCTTACCTCGTGAACCTCGAAACAGGCGACATTCGTGCAGCCATGCAACGCCGTGATGAGATCAAGCGGCAAACCGACAGGCTCTTTCGCGATGCACGGGAGGGTCGATCAGTGGCTCCAGCGACAGACACGATACAAGAGCGAGCCGAGACGTGGGCGAGAGAAGCCGAAGAAGCTAAGCGCGATCCTCACGGCTGGACGGCCAAAATCACGGGCCGCGACCGGAATGACGTTGAGGACCATGAGGTTGCCGATCCTCGCGAGTTCATTGAGGCGGAGGCCGAGCAGATTGAGTGCCGCTATGGCGAGCGGGATAGAGACCGTTTCCTCAACCTTGTCCAAGGAAGGGTTGACGTGGATCACTACATGGAAGCCTACCTCAAGGAAGCTCGCCTCGCCCCGAAGACCACGGACGAGCGCCGGAACCTCATCAAACGTTTTGCCGAATGGGCGAAGCTCCAAGGCAAGTCGCTCCTCCAGATCGACCGCGCCTACGCTGGCCGCTACTTCTCCGAGGCGATTGCGCCATTGAACGACCCGCACCGCGAAGAAGCATGTTGGCAGCGTCAAGCTGTATTGGGATTTCCTGATTGCCCGAGGCCATGTGATCGGGGCGAACCCATGGGAGGGACAGCGTTTGCCAGATAGAGGCCGAAGGGTCGAGCGTGGAGACGACAAGGAAGAGCGGCCATTTACCAATCAAGAAATGAAGACGCTCCTTTATTCGCCATTCCCCGACCGTATGAGCCGGAAATTCGAAAGTCAGTTGCTAGACGCTATCCGCATATCCGCCCTCTCGGGGATGCGTCTCGCGGAAGTCGTCACTCTTTGGGTTGAGGAGTGCCCCATTGACGAGAAGGGGGGCGGATACTTCGATATCCGGCAGGGCAAGACGGCAGCGGCAGCGCGGCGCGTCCCCATTCATCCGGACCTGATCGCGATCATCCAGCGCCGAATCAAGGACAAGCAGCCTCAAGACTGGTTATTCCATGAACTGGCGGATGAGAAAAACGCGGGCGACGTGTTCGGCAAGCGGTTTCGTCAGTATCGCCAGAAACTCGGCGTTGATGACGTTGCACCGGGGCGCCGGAGGAGTTTGGTCAACTTCCACTCCTTCCGCCGTTGGTTCGTCACTCAGGCGGAGCGGGCTGGAATCCCTGAAAGCACGATTTCTTCCGTCGTGGGCCACGAGGAGGGCCGTAAGTCGATTACGCTCAGCGTCTATTCTGAGGGACCGGCGTGGCAACAATTGCGGGCTTGTGTGGATGCTGTGAAGCTTCCCACGACCAGCGAAGAGGCCAGCCAGGAGAAGGCGGCGTAGCCGTTAGAGATAGCTATTCCGCCACGTCACATTGGCTGGATTGACAAAGGCGGGTATCGCTATGGACTTCGGCAACGTCTTGTAATTTACGCTTTGCAGCACTTTGTCTGTTAAGGCCAATTCTCCATTGCCTAGTATGCGGATATGCTGGCCGTCATAAAGTCGATGGATATCAACCCGAAGGCAAAAGCTGTTGTCGCGGCTATCAGCACCGCCATTTGTTACCGGGACAATGTGAGCGGCTTCTAGCACCTGCGGAAGTTCCTCCCCGGTGACTACACATTTGCTTGCATACGCATCAAGGACGGAAGAGCGGAACTTCGCTTGCCCCTTTCGAACAACTACCTGCGCCGTCGCCTTCTGGCGTTCGATGATGGAAGGCAGCTCTGAATGCTGAACCTCTTCAAGCGCTTTCTGCGCATTTACAGGACCCGCAAAGATTGAGGTTGTCGCTGGAACATTAACCGCATTTGCCTCGAACAGTTCGTCCAGAATGAAGCGCTGATCATAGCCGTCCGTCGAGTAGTCTCGCCTCAGAATGTCGAAATTAGCAAGGAAGAGCAGGAACTCCCTTGCGAGGCGGTGATCGTTGGCGGCGGGAGTGCAATCGGGCCAGCCAGCGATGATGACAGGCCCCTTATGGCGATAGCGCAGCACGTAGGTCACCATGTTCGCCACGGTTTCCTTGGCCCCTGCCAAGGGGATCACGACCTTGATTAGCTCGTTAGGAGTCAGAAACGCTTCGGCGATACCCGCTGTCTGTCCTATGGTATTTATGACCTCAAGGATCAACTGTAGCGGTTTGATCTGTAACCCTGCTGCTCTCCACTTCGCCACTTCGGCAGCGGAATGGATTTCTGGGTTCGGAAGGACGGTTTGCTGGACCATCAGCGCAGCGAACTCGCCTTGCGTTATCCGCCCGCTCGACACCTGCTTTCCGAGATCAGTCAGCTGAATGATGCCCCGCGTTGGCTTGAGAAGCCCTGTTCCTTTCCAGTACTGTCCAGAGTTCCTTATAAGATTCCGATCAGCTGTTCGGCCAAGGTCAATATCCGTCTTGGTGTCTGCCTGAACTTTCGCAAGGTCTTTTGCTACTTGCTCGCTCGACGGGGCCTCATTCTCATGCCTCGAAAGAGCCCGAAGCACACCGAGGAAGACGGGGGCCTCAAGCAGCCCTTCGGAAGGTGCGACAGACAGCCAGCGCCACTTGTAAGTGTCGAAGGGCTTGACGGGAGGTATCATGCCACGTCCGATCGCTCATGACCGGCTTGAGCCAACTCTGCCTTCTTCAACATGCTGCCGATAGCCCTCCCCAAAAGAGGCGGCACCGCATTGGCGATCTGGCGATAAGCGGAGGTCTTCGTGCCATGAAATTCAAAGGTATCGGGAAACGACTGAACGGCAGCTAATTCGCGTGCCGTCATTCGCCGGTGGTTACGAGGATGATGAAGCACCACAACACCGCCCCTTTCGTCGCCTCTCGCAGTGACAGTCGGTGCGGGTTTCGTCGGGTCAATCCGGCGGTGCCCAAGGTGACCATTGAAGCGCAACTTGTACTTCGAACATTCATGGTTAGGAATATGAGGGGCATCTTCCGGCTCCGGGAAGTGTGCCAGCGCCTTTCCGACTGAGAGCCATGGTTTCACGCCCGCCGCGCGAGAAATCGCCGGGTCCCCATGTGTGGCAGGAGGAGGAAAGACAAAATCGTCAGAAAGATCGCCACGGACCCCAAGGATCAGTAGACGCTTTCGAGCTTGGGGCACTCCATAGTCTGCCGCGTTAATAAGCTGATGCCGCACCTTGTAGCCTAGAGCAGCAAACTCCGTGATAATCGTCTTTAGGACTTCGCCTTTTGCAAAGGACGCGAGTCCTTTGACGTTCTCTCCGACAAAGAACCGGGGGCGCTTTTCAGCCACGACCCGCACCATCTGTTTATAGAGTTGATTACGCGGGTCTTCTAGCGACCTCGCCCAATTGGCCACCGAGAAGCCTTGGCATGGGAAGCCTCCAACAACCACGTCACAATCTGGTATCTCATCTCCGGGGATGGAGGTGATATCGCGTTCATCGACATGTGCGCCGATGTTTTTCTCATAGGTCCGCACTGCGTCGGTAAAGATGTCGTTGGCCCAGACAACCTGTAATCCTGCTTGAACGAGACCCAAGTCGAGACCTCCAGCCCCAGAGAAAAGAGAAACCACGCGCATCAAGCAACTTCCTTTAGAGGTGCGGCTTCCAGCAACTGAGCGCCAAGCACCTTACCGAACAAAACAGGAACGGCATTCCCGACCTGCCTGTAACACGAGTTCATCGCGCCGACAAACTCAAAGTCTAACGGAAATGTCTGAATAGAAGCTTGCTCACGAATTGACATGCGTCTGTGATTGTTTGGGTGCTGAATAGCGCACACTCCTCCTCCGCCATTGCCACGAGCCAAGATTGTCGGAGATGGCTTGTCAGGATCGGTAGTCCGATGGCCCGTGAAATTCCGGTTTGTAACCTTGTACTTTGAGAAGACGTGATTTGGCAGGATTTCGCTCGAAGATGGCTCCGGGATGTGAGCAAGTGCCTCCCTGATCGTGACCCAATTCCGAAGCCGCTTGTCTTTGCGGCGGGGGTCCGCGTGGGTTGGCGCGGGGAAAACAAAGTCACTGCTGCGGGGGAGATCGTCTCGCACTCCCGCGATAATGACGCGCTGGCGGGCTTGAGGAACGCCATAATCCGCCACGTTGAAGAGGCGCTTGGACACCCGGTAGCCAGCGGCAGCGAAGTCGCGTTCGATTTTCTCGATTGCACGACCGCCCGCAAGGCTGAGTATGCCCCTCACGTTTTCAGCGAGAAAGTACTTGGGCTGCTTATCGCGTACGACCCGAAGGAATTCCAAATAGAGCCGGTTACGCTCATCCTCTTCGAAGCGAAGCATATTCGCCTGTGAGAAGCCTTGGCAGGGGAAGCCCCCGACCACAACGTCGGCGTCCGGTATTGTTGAGGACGGTATGCTGCAAATGTCGCCAAGCGCGATATGGTCGCCAATGTTGCGGGAGTACGTGGCGACGGCATCCTTATCGAAGTCGTTTGCCCACACCACTTTATGACCGGCTTGGATCAGGCCTAGATCGAGCCCGCCCGCGCCGGAGAAAAGTGACACTACCTTCATGATACCTTCCTAAGAACGAAGAAGCCCCGAGCGTAAACGAGCGGACTCCCTTTGTGAACCCCTCACGGAAACACATCACAAGTCATTGCGTTAGGGGATCAAGTTTCGGGCAAGGTCTGATGCACCCGCAAGAAAGACTCGATATCTGCTTTGAGAGCTCCCTCGTCTCGAAGCTCACATTCCCAGAGAACAAGGACGCGCCACCCAAGAGCCTCAAGTGCGGCCACGTTTTCAGCATCACGGGCCACAGTACGCGCCAGCTTAGGGACCCAATATTCTCTCCGGCTCGTGGGAATGGCTGACGCTCTACAAGTGTCACTGGGATGCTGATGCCAGAAGCAACCGTTGACGAAGATCACGGCCTTCCACTTTGGCAGGACAATATCAGGCTTTCCGGGCAGGTCCTTACGGTGCAGACGGTAGCGCAAGCCCATCCCATGAACGAGGCGCCTAACCAGCATCTCGGGCTTGGTGTTCTTGCTTCGAATTTGAGCCATCAGCGCGCTACGCGTCTCAGGTTTCATAAAGTCCATTGTGATCCTTCCACCTGATGTTCGCCTAATGCGCTTTCGTGGCATAAGTGGGGAGTTTCAAATTTGACAGAAAAATCCGAAGCATCGACCTCGACAGGTGATGAGCCGCATTACCCCCCGTGGGGGTCGCCCATAGGGGGGCGCATGGAACTCTACGTCTTGCTGTTGATAAGTGCTGCGGCCTTCGGGGGATACCTGTTGGGGCTTGAAGGGTGGCGCAACGCTTCGGGCTTGATGGGGACCATGCTTGCCGCTCTGATATTCGCCGTCCCAATGGGCTTTTGGTTCCTGTTCAATGGACTTGCCTTTGCCTTGAAGGGAGGGCGCGGGGGCTTTCGAGCAAATGATGTCAGGGATGTGACGACGCTGTTGCTTGCAGGGGTGGCATTCTGGATATGCGGTGTTGTCGTCGGATGGGTGCAGCGGAAATGGCGACGCAGGTAGTCCAACAGGGCTTGGGCTAGCTGGACTGCTCGTCATTGCTCCTCAATAGTCCAACACGAATGGTTGTTGACTTTTTGGACTATTTGTCCGAGAGGATTTAAGAATCTATTTGGACTATGGAGGCACACATGACGAATACCAGCTATCGCGGACAGCTTGTCGGATATGCCCGCACCTCGACCACAGATCAGAAGGCAGGACTTGCCGCGCAGGTCCGAGACCTAGAGGCCGTAGGATGCGACAGGGTATTCAGCGAACAGACATCAGCGAAGGACGCCAAGAGACCGGAGCTTCAAAGGGCGCTGGACCACCTCCGGGAAGGCGACACTTTCATTGTCACCAAGCTTGACCGTCTTGCCCGTTCGGTCGCTGATTTGGTGGCAATTGTCGGCACCCTAACAGCCAAGCGCGTAAGCCTCCGTATTCTCGCCATGAACCTCGACACTTCGACACCCACGGGAAAGCTCATGCTGAACCTCTTGGGGTCCATTGCGGAATTCGAGCGGGAGTTGATGCTGGAACGCCAGCGAGAAGGCATTGCCGACGCCAAGGCCAAGGGAATGTACAAGGGACGCGCACCAACGGCCCGGAAAGAGGCACAGAGGATCATTCAGCTACGGGATGAAGGAAAGTCTGTTCCGGAGATCATGGCTGCCACCAAGGCTAGCAGGTCGAGTGTGTTCAGCATCCTGAAAGAGGCCGGGAGGACGAGTAAGGCCGGAGCCTAGCCAATTCAATGCGAGAGGAGGGCGAGGGAAACCCGTAGCTTCCTCTCCGCTTGTGCGACTTCAATCATCCTCGCTGTGTCGTCTACATTCAGCCACCCGTCTGGCCCCTCTCGGTAATGCCGGAGGCGGCCCGCATTCATTTCTGATATGTCGGCATCTAGGCGTTCAAGTGCTTCGGCGTGTGTTGATTCGATATGGTAGGTCATCGCCACCTCCAGCTTGTTCTTTAAACGTTCCGTGAATCGAGCGCCGCTGTCAACCGCGTAGGGGCGGTGCTGGCAGATTTCTTTGCTGCGACATTCTGTCCATTTGCTCCCGATAATGGGAACTGACGATCTTCGTTGCAAAGCTCAAGGGCCTCAACCGCAAGGTCTCTCTCGTGTTTCGGTAATGGGACGATTTTACGTACTTCATTCCCACTATGGGGAACCTCCCGGTAATGGGACAAGATATTGATTTTAAACATTAAAATTATCTGTAATTTGCCGCTCCATAACTAAGCATAGGAGTTTGAGACATGCGAATAAGCCAAGCGAAGCCCACCAGCCTCTCTCTCTTTGTGGACGCCATAATTGAGATGGAGCGGGTAGCAGAACCCATCAGCGTTCCTGCCAGCCATGCCCTTCGAGCCGCGATTGAGGCGATGGATCAAGCGTTCCAGCTTGCGGGTCTTTTGGCATCAGGAGTCGATCCGAAATCGAAGGAAGTGCGAGTGCCGTTCACGTTTGCTGTTGCCAAGCTGATGCAAACGAATGAATTGCTTGGACTACCGGCGAATAGCCCGGAAGCGATGTGCCTCGACATACTTAGCGGGGTTGCGGAGCCCAGTTCTTCGCAACGTTCTGGTGACGGAACGCCTCACCCGATCATCGCTTAGTCAAGACGCCCATTTTCTCCAAACCCTCGGTTCACCACCGGGGGTTTTGATTTTGGAGAACAGATATGAACGCACTCGCTGACCACAGGCGATGGAAATCATGCAGGTGAAGATCGCCCGCCTGACGCAGGAGCGGGGCGCCGGATTACACCCTAGTTAAGGACTTTCCTGCCGTCGGTTTCACGCCCTTCTCCATTTGCCTTCCTTCGTCCATCTATCAGTTATCAGGCATGGAATAGACAGCACCTGATCCCCCCTCAAACACAATCGCCACTCCGTAAGTTGCACCAACCGTTGCGCGACGGATGGCGGCTGTTTTTCAACCATGGAATAGGAGACCAATCCACATGAGCCTAAAAGCTCTGAACCCCTTCCGGCATGAGCCGATCATGTTTCACGATCAGCACGGGCGAGCTTGCTACCGCGTCCCGCTGGACAAGCACGGACGGCAGTATGCGCTCGTCACAGTGAGCGACTTCAATCGAGTTCGGGAAAGCGGAGCGACTGGCGTCTGGTACTTGGACACGAACGGCTGCGGTAAGCGTTACGTCCGCACCTGTGTTCCCATTCGCCGGGGCAGAAACGCGGCAGTTATGCCCGCCCGTATCATTTGTGAAGCGCGACCACAGTCAGTAGTCCGGTACGTCAACGGCGATACGCTTGACCTTCGCCCGGAAAACATCGTGCTGCATCGTGGGAAATCCAAGCGCACAGACACGGTTATGGCGGAGCGCGGTGCCTCGCTGCGGGCGAGCCAATGACGGCAAATGCGCCAGCCGCATCACGGACGCGAAATGCGACGATAGCCCGCGAGGAGGCTGCCGAGTTCCACCACAAGGGCTGCCTCGTATTGGCTGATCGCGGGTACTCACGGGAGGAAATCGCGGCAGTGATGGGGCTCTCATTACGCAGCGTACGAAGATCACTGTCGTCCCCATGCCGTGCCTACGAGTTGGAGAAGCAGGAGGTCGAGGAGCGCAGGAGATACGAGGAATGGCAGCGCACCGCTCGGGGCCACTTCCGCTTCACACGCGACGACGACTTCAAAACCGTGACCGAAGCCCGCGTTCTTCCTTTGCGCCGCCAGATCGGCAACCTTCTTCGGGAAGGCTTCCGCAAAGCTGACATTGCCCGGCGATTACAGGTTTCCAAGCAGGTCGTGCAGTATCATGTTCGCGTGATGGAGAGAGCGGCAGAGCGGGGCCAGACCGTCAGTGTTTGATTTGAGATGAAATCCAGTTAAATCATTGATATAAAATGGTAAAGTTCCTTGGATGACGAGTAAAAAACCCTATTATAGTGGACCTGTTGTGGTTCACGGGGGCTGATGCCGATCAGTTGCCTGTCGAATAATCTGTGAACCTCAAACTGAGTTGCCGCAGAGGCGACGACCCACGCACTGATCCCGCCCTTGTCGAGGCAGTTCCTCTTCTTCTTCAATTTGGATGACGAGGAAGACCTATCCACTTCGGCACCCTCAAGACCTCGGTCTTATCCAGCCTTCCTTCTTCACCGTCATCAGACTTCACCACGTAAGCTCACCAAGACTTGCGCTTGATCCTTGGTGTCTCCTCGCACCGCATCCTGCTAAACGTCCCACAGAAAGGAACACATGAGCAAACCCGAAAACCATCCGCATATCCTGATCTACACCGATGGCTCTTGCCACGGAAACCCCGGCCCCGGTGGCTACGCCGCCACCCTCCGGCGCATTGCTGCCGATGGCTCTGAGTTGAAATGCCATCGTGTCTTCGGCCTCGAACCGAAGAATACCACGAACATCCGCATGGAAATGACCGCTGTTGCCAAGGCGCTCGAACAACTCAAATCCGACGAACCGCTGCCCATCGTCATCCGTCCTGACCTTGAACTGATCGTCAGAACGACGACCGACTACCTGCCGACATGGCTGACGAACGGGTGGCGCAAGAGCGACGGGAAGCCGGTGAAGAACCGTGATCTTTGGGAGCGGATCGTTGCCGCTGGCGAAGGCAAGCCGATCACCTGGGAGTGGGTTCGGGGCCACACCGGGGACCCACGAAACGAGCAGGTAGACCGTCTTGCGGCGGAGCAGATGGAACTGGCTCGCCTGAAAGCCGCCTCCCTCATATCCTGACCAACTGCCGCCGCCCCATTCGGCCACCGTCCGGCCCCACCTTACACACAACACAGCCTCGTCCTCGTGACGGGGCTTTTTCATTTGGAGAATTGAATGAACGATCATCTGGCATCTGCCATCATCCGGGAAGCCGAACGGATCGGCGCTAATCCCGCTGACCTCGCCACCGTTATCTCATACGAGACAGGCGGCACCTTCGATCCTTGGAAGAAGGGTCCGGTGACGCAATGGGGCGAGCATCGCGGCCTTATCCAGATGGGCGAGCCGCAGCGCCAGAAGTACGGCTATCACAAGGGAATGCCCGTCGAAGACGCCGTTCGTGCCTCGGCTGACTACCTTGTGGATGCTGGTTTCAAACCCGGAATGGGCCTCCTCGCAATGTACTCGGCTATCAACGCCGGGGGCATCGGGGAGAAGTATTACGACCGCAGTGACGCCGGGAATGGTGGCGCTCCGGGCACCGTTCGTGACAAGGTTCGCTACCAAATGTCGGGCCATAAGGCTAAAGCCGTGGCGCTCCTGAATGGGGAGTTCACGCCGACCGAGACGAACTATTACGACGAGGGTGACGCACAGGGCCTCCCGGAGATCAGGACGAGCCCGAACGATGTCATCATGCCGCCCACTCCGCAGACCTATGTGGAGCAGAACGCGAACCCCGAGCCGACCCCTTACTCCTTCATAGAGGGCGTCGGTGCCCAATACGAGAGCTTCGGGATCACCTCGCACCTCTCGCGCTGGATGTCGGAAAGTGGGGCTGACCCGTACTTCACTATTGGCGATGAGCGCGGCACGCACCTCACCAAGCAATACCCTTCGCAATACCACGACTTCCTCCTTTCCTCGGGTTCGGAGTTCAATCTTCGAAGCCGTGAGCAGTGGGTTCGGGAGGACTTGGTTCGTCAAGCCCGTATGGGCGTCTCCGGCACCGCAGCGAATATCTCGCAGGGCTTGGTGGCGGGAGCCATTGATCCCGTCTCCGTGGCGGTAGGTGTCGGTACTGGTGGTATGGGCGGCGCAGCCTTGGGCGTCGGTCGGGTAGGCCGTGCGCTTTATGGTGCCGTCTCTGGTGCGGCAGTCAACGCCGCTCTGGACTTCGCTTCCGGCGAGGTGACAGACAACCCTTATGCCGATCCGGTTACGGCCGGAACGTTCGGTGCCGTGTTCGGTGCCTTCGGTGGAGCCCTTGCAGCCAACCGTGGTTCATCGTTCGAGGCCCACGCGGCCTACGATACAGCGGCCAGCGTTCGGCGCGGCATCAAGCCCCCGGAAGTGGCCCCGGAAGGCGGCTCGATCCAGTTATCCGGCTCGGGAGGAGCAGCGCGTAACCCCGAAATGAGGGACAGCCTGATTGGACTTGATCGCGGTCTGTCCATCGAAATGTCCGACGAGAGTGTGCCGAAAGGCTTCGGCGGGTGGTTCCGAAAGGGCGACGTGACGGGTCAGATGACCACGGCAAAGAATCCGTTCACCCGCCTGATCGGCGCTCACTTCTTCGAGGAGACCGCTGGTTTCACCGATCACAGCGTTGTCCCGGACAGCGTAAACTCCCGCTTCACAGCGGCTCACCGGAAGGCCGAGGGCAACTTCAACGCCTCGTATCTCCCGGCCAAGAACGCCTTCATCAAAGAGGCGGGGCTTTCCCGGCTGAACCTAACGGGACAGGCCAAGCTCGAACGAGACTTCAACCGCATGGTTGCGGACTATATCTGGGACCCGGCTCCGTCACCGGATTCAAACCCCCATGTGGTCAAAGCCGCTGGAGCGTTCCGCAAATCTATGGCCGACTTCGCTCGGGATATGGAGGAAGCGGGTCTTTGGAAGGGTGGACCTGACGCCAATTACGTCCCGCTCGTCGCGGACCATAACGTGATCGCACATGTGGACCAGATGGTTCACCACGAGGTCATGGAGAAGTTCTTCAAGGATGCCATCAAAGACCACGGTGGCGCTCGGATTTCCGATGACCTGGCCGCCCGCATGGCGAAGGGATATTGGGCCAACATCCGAAAGGCTGGTTACGGCATCGAGGACGCCATGTCCAAGTCGCTCCATCTGGAAGACAGGGACGGGTTCAAGAAGGCGTTTCAAGAGGCGCTAGAAGATCAAGCAAACCTCACAAACAAAGAACTTGATGAAGTATTCGACATCCTCTCTGGCCTCATGGACGCAGCGAAGAAGACGGAGGGCGATTCCTCGAAAGGCGTTGGCTACCTCAAGCGCCGTACTCTCATGAACCATAGCTACAAGGCCACGATCCAAACCCGTGACGGGAAGCTGATCGAGCTTCGCCCGCGTGACCTGTTCGAGCAGGACGCCGAGCTTCTGTTCCGGCGATACTCCCGCTCAATGTCGGGCAGAATTGCCTTCGCCAAGACTAAGATTTTCAACCCGGAGACGGGAGAACTGATCGTAGACGGCATCCGCTCCACTAGTGACCTCGACAAGCTCAAGCAGTCCCTCAAGGAAAGCTATCGGCTTATGCCGGGGAACCTTGCGGACAAGGAGGGCGAACTCAAGAACGCGCTGGAGAACATCGACTTCGGGTGGGCTAAGATCAACGGCACCCCTGTCTACGGCTCGGAGAAGGCTCACGCGCAGTGGGCTCGTCGGGTCAAGTCGATGCAGTTCATCCGGCTCATGTCGAACATGGGCCTCAATCAGGTGCAGGAAACGTGGAAGATCGTCTCCCTGACGGGGTTCCGTGCGGCCATGTCGCAAATCCCCGCCATTCGGGAAATGAACCGTGCAGTCTCCACCGGCAAGCTCGGGAAGGACAAGCTCCTCAACGAACTGTCCGACATGACCGGCATCGGTATGGACAACCTCTGGAACCGCTACGACCTGCGTCTGGACGATGATCGTCTCGGCGCGCAGACGGGCGGGCGGCTCACTCAGGTTGTTGATAACGTCCTCGACGCGGGACAGCGGCTCACAGCCAACGTCTCGTTCATGCGTCAAATCCAAGACTACCAGCAGCGTTGGGCCATGAAGGCAATCACGCAGCAGATCGCGCATATGGCTCGTAAGACCCGCAACGTGGATGGGTCCTTCGATTACTCGAAGCTCAAGCCCCGTGATAGGGACCGGATGGCTTCAATCGGCCTCGGTGAGGCTGACGCGAAGAACTTGTTTAGGGACCTTCTGGAACACTCCGAGTTCGACGGGAACAAGATCGTTGGCATCAACACGATGAAGTGGGACCCGGCCACCGTTTCGAAGTACCGCGTGTTTCTCAATCGCTACACCGACCGACTCGTGCAGCAGAACGATTATGGCGCTTTGTCGAAGTGGATGAGTCGCCCCGTTGCGTCGATGTTTGTGCAGTTCCGCACCTTTGTCTTTGGCGCGTGGGCCAAGTCCACCCTCTGGTCTCTGAACCACGGGGCGTTCACCGATCCCAAAATGCTTGTGCTCTTCCTCGGAGAGATTGCAGCCGGTTCGGCCACCTTCGCGGTGCGGAAATCCGCCGAGGCCGTCACCGAAGAAGGGTGGGAGAAGTATTGGGAGGAGACCATGGACCCGGCGAACCTCTTGAAGAACGGGTTCGCTCGGACGGCAACCGCTTCGGTGGTCCCGATGTTCCTCGATAGTGTGCTTTTAGCTACCCCGCTCGGTCCCCAGTTCGGTCAGTCTCGTGCCTCGGGATCGGCTACAGACGTGTTCTTGGGCACTCCCGCAAAGGATCAGTGGGACAGCGCCGTAAGCTTCACCAGAGGTGCGGCTACATCTGTCTGGACGGGAGAAGACATGACCCAAAGCCAAATCCGGCAGGGCATCCGGGCGTTCGCGCCGCTCGGAAACTGGGTGCCGCTAACGGCTGCCCTTGGTGCGCTAATCGAGGATATGCCGAAAAGGTAAGGACTTGCGGGCAGTTCCGCCGGGGGAACTCGGCGGCGCTCTCTCAACCGTTCCGACAGCCTAGCAGAAGCCGCCTACCTGCAATCAAATTCCAACTTGGTCTGACACGTTGGTCTGAATTGGTCTGAGGTCTCGGCAATGTTCTGCGTTAGTGCCTTGATTAAACTCAAAAATCCATGCTCATTGAGAATTTGGTGGAGCTAAGCGGGATCGAACCGCTGACCTCTTGCATGCCATGCAAGCGCTCTCCCAGCTGAGCTATAGCCCCATAAGGGTTCCGGTATGTTTGATCCGGTTCCGGGAACCGAAGCGGTTGTTTCCGTTCGGTGGCGGCTTGATACTTCTCATGAATGAAGATGGCAAGCCGAAAAATTCGCCCGGCGACATTTTTTTGTGGCCGGGCGAAAAAACTTTGAAAAATCAGGACTCTTCGTCGTCACCACCGACGCCGATGATGCCGGTCATGTCGTCATCATCGTCATCTTCATCGGCTTCGAGGAAGGTGTCGTCGTCATCGTCCAGCTCGACATCGTCATCGCCGATATCATCAGGAACTTCGTCGTTGGTGTTATCGCCATCGGCGTCTTCCAGCGATACGAGTTCGACGTCCGTGCTTTCGGTATCGACTTCCTGCACGTCCTCTTCTTCGGCCTGTTCCATCTTGGCCTGCGCCGTTGTTTCCTCGAAGAAGGAAAGCGGCCAGGACTTGCCGGTATAAGGGGAGACCACGGGATCGCGGTTCAGGTCGTAGAATTTCTTGCCGGTATCCGGGTCGGTGCGCTTGGTTCCAAGTTCCGCTTTTGCCACTGTCAAAGCCTCGAATTTTTGAATGAGTTCGGTCTTAACGCCGTGAATTCGGCAGTAGACGGTAAATTTATAGCCGGTCCCCTTAATCCCTGCGGTCTTGCCTGTCAAAGATAAACTGCATGGGATTGCAGGGGTGGAAGTTTTCCGCCGCTCGCGGGGTGAATGCCCGCATTCTTTATGATAAAGCCCGCAGCCGAGGCAAACGTCCATTCGAGATTTTATCCCCATGACTTTTATTATCGCCATCGATGGCCCGGCGGCCGCAGGCAAGGGTACGCTTTCGCGCAAGATCGCCGAGGTTTACGGCTTTCATCACCTCGATACCGGCCTGACCTATCGCGCCACCGCCAAGGCACTTCTTGATGCGGGCAAGCCCCTGGGTGATGAGGCAATAGCGGAAGCGACCGCGCTTCATCTGGATCTCGCCGGACTGGATCGCTCGGTTCTTTCGCGACATGAGGTGGGCGAGGCGGCCTCGAAGATCGCGGTGATGCCTGCCGTGCGGCGCGCTCTGGTAACGGCGCAGCGTGCCTTTTCTCTGCGGGAGCCCGGCACTGTTCTGGATGGGCGCGATATCGGCACCGTCGTTTGCCCGGAGGCACCGGTGAAGCTTTACGTCACGGCCTCGCCGGAGATCCGCGCGAGACGGCGTTATGACGAGATTGTCGCTGGCGGCGGTACTGCCGATTACGAAGCTATTTTCGCAGATGTGAAGAAGCGTGACGAGCGGGATATGGGCAGGGCTGATAGTCCTTTGAAACCAGCAGAAGACGCGCACTTGCTTGATACGTCGGAAATGGGTATAGAGGCGGCGTTTCAAGCGGCAAAAGTCATTATCGATGTCGCGATGAAGAAATGAGAATTGCACGGGAACCGGCAGGTCCGATTTCCGTTCTGGACTATCCTGAAAGCATGCCCTGCGCCGGAAAGCCTTGCACGACAAGGCGGGCATGGATTTCGGGAATGATCAACGCAAACCCCCGGCGCTTGTGTGTCCTTGAATAGATGGACACTTCAGGAGATTTAATGTCTGTAGCTACCCCCACGCGCGACGATTTCGCAGCCCTGCTCGAAGAGTCCTTTGCTTCCAACGATCTGGCCGAAGGCTACGTTGCCAAGGGCATCGTAACCGCCATCGAAAAGGATGTCGCGATCGTTGACGTTGGCCTCAAGGTCGAAGGCCGCGTTCCGCTCAAGGAATTCGGTGCGAAGTCCAAGGACGGCACGCTGAAAGTCGGCGACGAAGTCGAAGTTTATGTCGAGCGCATCGAAAACGCTCTGGGCGAAGCCGTTCTGTCGCGCGAGAAGGCTCGCCGCGAAGAGAGCTGGGTCAAGCTCGAAGCCAAGTTCGAAGCTGGCGAGCGCGTTGAAGGCGTTATCTTCAACCAGGTCAAGGGCGGCTTCACGGTCGATCTCGACGGCGCTGTTGCCTTCCTTCCGCGTTCGCAGGTCGACATTCGTCCGATCCGCGACGTCACCCCTCTGATGCACAATCCGCAGCCCTTCGAAATCCTCAAGATGGACAAGCGTCGCGGCAACATCGTTGTTTCGCGCCGTACGGTTCTCGAAGAGTCCCGTGCCGAGCAGCGTTCTGAAATCGTTCAGAACCTCGAAGAAGGCCAGGTTGTTGACGGCGTCGTCAAGAACATCACCGATTACGGTGCGTTCGTTGACCTCGGCGGCATCGACGGCCTGCTGCACGTCACCGACATGGCATGGCGCCGCGTCAACCATCCTTCGGAAATCCTCAACATTGGCCAGCAGGTCAAGGTTCAGATCATCCGCATCAACCAGGAAACCCACCGTATCTCGCTCGGCATGAAGCAGCTCGAGTCCGATCCGTGGGATGGCATCTCCGCCAAGTACCCGGTTGGCAAGAAGATCTCCGGTACGGTCACGAACATCACCGACTACGGTGCATTCGTCGAGCTGGAGCCGGGCATCGAAGGCCTGATCCACATTTCCGAAATGTCCTGGACCAAGAAGAACGTACATCCCGGCAAGATCCTGTCTACGAGCCAGGAAGTCGACGTTGTCGTTCTCGAAGTCGATCCGTCCAAGCGCCGTATTTCGCTCGGCCTCAAGCAGACGCTGGAAAACCCATGGCAGGCATTTGCCTACAGCCATCCGGCCGGCACTGAAGTTGAAGGCGAAGTCAAGAACAAGACCGAATTCGGCCTGTTCATCGGCCTCGAAGGCGATGTCGACGGCATGGTTCACCTGTCGGATCTCGACTGGAACCGTCCGGGCGAGCAGGTCATCGAAGAGTTCAACAAGGGCGACGTCGTCAAGGCTGTCGTTCTGGACGTTGACGTCGAGAAGGAGCGTATCTCTCTCGGTATCAAGCAGCTCGGCAAGGATTCCGTCGGCGAAGCTGCAACGTCTGGCGAACTGCGCAAGAACGCTGTCGTTTCCGCTGAAGTCATCGGCGTCAACGAAGGCGGCATCGAAGTGAAGCTCGTCAACCACGAAGACATCACTTCCTTCATCCGCCGCAACGACCTGGCACGCGATCGTGACGATCAGCGTCCTGAGCGTTTCTCGGTTGGTCAGGTTCTCGACGCCCGCGTCGTCAACTTCTCCAAGAAGGATCGCAAGGTCATGCTTTCGATCAAGGCTCTGGAAATCGCAGAAGAGAAGGAAGCCGTCGCTCAGTTCGGTTCGTCCGACTCCGGCGCTTCGCTCGGCGATATCCTTGGCGCGGCTCTGAAGAACCGCGGCGAGTAATCGTCAGCCTCTAAAGCTTAAAAGAACCCGCTGGAGCGATCCGGCGGGTTTTTTGTTGCCGTTCTTTCGGGCGAGAGAGGACAAGGCACGATCAATGCAATGCCTGCCAGCAGATCAGGCGAAGTTGCCCATGCGCAGATAGTAGGATTCGGCGTCACCAACCCGGCCATCTTCTCGCGCGCCATCCGAGACCGAATGATCGACCGGCTCATCATTGGCAGCCACGCGCTCTTCCTGGCCGGATGGATCGTCTGGATTGTTACGGCTCGCATCGTTCTGGTCGGCCTGGCCATTCCCGGCCTCTTCGCCAGCTTCGCCTTCGCTTCCCCCGTCAGAGGAGGGCCAGCGACCGCGCGGCGGTGCATCCTCATCACGCCTCTGCTCTTCAATCGGATAGTTGATGAACGGGAGCGGTGTGCCCGGCTTTGTCGCCAGCGAGGCGACGGCGGATTGAAGTGCCGCTTGCTCGAAGACAATGGTCTTTCCGTCGGTAGCGGCCAAGGCGCGTGCGGCTGCTTGCGCTTCCGGGCGCACAATCCCGTTTGGCGTCTCTTCATTTGGTAACCCGGCGGAATCGTCCTGCGTCTGTCTGGATGTTGTGGCCTGCTGCTTTTTTGTGGCCTCGGCATCGGAGGCTTCTTCGTGCGGTGGAATTGGCAGAGCGGACAATGTGCCCACGAGCGGATCGGCACGCTCAGGCACTCTACCCAAGAGGACGGCCAATAGCAGTTTCTCCATCTCCTGTGGGCTCGCACCATGAAGCTGCGCCGCGATCGTTGCCGCATCCGCTTTCGAGAACGGAGCAAGAGCAGCGTCATCCATTGCATCATTTGACATCATCATCGGTAGCTCTGCATTCGGAGGAGGAGCGATGGATGATCCGGCGTTGCCGGAGAAAGCGGCCTGCGCTTGGGTTGCGGGCGGCGAAGCTTGGGGGGCACCAGGGGCTGCGGGAATGGAGGCTGTGGCTGGCGTTGTACCTTGGGGACGGAGCGGTGTCTGCGCCGTTATTCTTGCTGACGCCTCTGTTGAGGTTTGAGCCGCGGTGGACGCCGGAGAGGACGTATCGTCGATGAGCTCCCCTGTCGGCGCCGGAGTGGTGGGCAACGGTTTGCCTGGTGGAGAGACGCTTTGGTCCGCTGTGAGCGGCGCTCGGGGGACTTGAAAGGCGGGTGGTGGCGCCTTGCTCGGCAGAAGAGTAAGGGCAGGGCTGTCCGGCAGGAGATCCTGAAGATAGGGCGGCAGTGTCACCTTCACGCCATCCTTCGATTGCCCGACACGGGCAAGCTCCAGCATCACGGCCAGCCTTGCGGCATTGGGTCCCGCGTTGTTTTTCAGAATGTCCAGCATGAGCGCAATCGTCATGCCCTTCAGCAACTTTCCGAGTTGCTGTTCCAGTGCAGCTTTCTGCGCCAACGGGAGAGATTGAAGCGCCGAGGTAAGACGGGTCACATAGGCTTCTGCATCTTCCCCTTCCAAACGCTCCATTCGCAGAAGCGAGCCCAGCACCTCTGTCAACACAGTCCCAGTGCGATGAAGTTCGGCTTCACCCGAGACAGCGCGCGCGGCGACGACCGGGGAGTTGGGCGAGGTATCAGAGATGGCCTGCGGGGCGGTTCGCTGACTGACTGGCGAACTGACCGCATCCTGCTTCTGCCCCGCAGTCTGCGAGGAAAGCTCTCCTGCTGTGACGGCACTGACGGGCGGCAACATGGCGCGCTCTTCCTTCGGTCCGAAGCGCGTTGATCCGCTGTCATCGCGTCGCAGCTTTGATGCTCAGGGATGCGCTCGAGCCTGTGCTCGTCATCCGCACCACCAGGGGATGATATCCGGAGCCCGTCTATCGAAGGGAACGGAGGAATCATGAGAGCAATCATGACCGCAAATTATTAATCGACCGCTAACCATAAGTGCGTCCTAATCAAAGCACTCAGTGTCGATACGAATGATCCTCAGCTATGGGCGAAGATGTCGGTATCGTCCCAGCCGAGAAGATCGAGCTTTGCGCGCGTGGGCAGGAAGGCGAAGCAGGCGGTTGCGTGGTCATAGCGGCCGTCACGGATCAGCCGGTAGGTCAGCTTGTCACGCAGGGCATGCAGGTGAAGAACATCGGACGCGGCATATTCGAGCTGTGCCGGGGAGAGCGTTTCGGCTGCCCAGTCGGAGGACTGCTGTGCCTTGGAGATGTCGATCTCCAGCATCTCTTTCAGATTGTCCTTCAGTCCGTGCCGATCCGTATAGGTGCGGCAGAGTCTGGAAGCGATCTTGGTGCAGAAGACCGGCGTTGTCGTCACGCCGAAGGTGTGGAACAGCACGGCGATATCGAAGCGGCCGTAATGGAATATTTTCTCGCGGCTTGGATCTTCCAGCATGGCGACGAGGTTTGGTGCCTCCTTCTGACCTGCGGCAATGCGCACCACGTCGGCCGTACCATCGCCAGGGGAGAGCTGAACGACGCAGAGGCGATCGCGACGCGGCACCAGACCCAGCGTTTCCGTATCTACAGCGATCGCACCCGTATAGCGGGCGGCATCGCTCGCAGAAATATCGCCCTCATGATAACGGATTTTGGCAGCCATTTGGTACTCCGGTGACGCGTCTTACAGTTCCGGCTATAGCGCAAAGCGCTGGCGGGCGATACCGCTTTTGGGTCCGGCGGTCTTGCCTCTTTGATGAGAGCCGGTTTAGGTTGCCCTTTCACATCCTTCCAGAGACGAAATTTCCCATATCCATGACCAAGAAAATCTACCTCGCCGGACCTGAGGTCTTTCTCTCCAACGCGCGCGACATGTTGGATGCCAAGGCAAAGCTTGCCCGCGAAGCCGGCTTCACGCCGCTGTCTCCCGGCGATCTGGAGATCCCGCCAGCCGAGACCAAAACCGGCCACGGCTGCAACATCAATGCCATCGACGAGCATATGATGCTCAAGGCAGACGCCATCATTGCCAACCTGACGCCCTTCCGGGGGATTGCCGCCGATGTCGGCACGAGCTTCGAGCTCGGCTTCATGTGCGCGCTCGGGAAGCCGGTATTCGCCTATACCAATATGGCGAAGAACCATTTTACCCGCATCCAGGATCATTACGATGGCGATGTCTCGTTGGGCGATGATGGACGTTACAGAGGACCCGACGGGCTTTCAGTCGAGAACTTCGACATGGTGGACAACCTCATGCTTCACGGCAGTATCCTGCGCCGCGGCGGCGCCGTTGTCGTCGGCGACGCGACGCCTGGGGACCTCTACACCGATCTTACAGCATTCAAAGAGTGCCTGAAGCTTGCTGCGGCAAAGCTTCTCTAAAACAGCACCATGACTCGGAGAGCAGATATGACAGCTACGATTCTCATCACAGGAGCGACCTCCGGCTTCGGCCTTTCCACCGCCCGCCTCTTTGCAAGCCATGGCTGGAAGGTCATTGGCACGGGCCGCCGGGCTGAGCGCCTGCAATCATTGAAAGATGATCTTGGATCGTCCTTCCACGGTTTGGCTTTCGACATCACGGATCAGGAGGCAATGCAATCGGCTTTTGCCGACCTGCCCCCGCAGTTTTCCGCAATCGACGTCCTCGTCAACAATGCCGGTCTGGCGCTTGGAACGGCACCTGCGCCGCAAGTGCCACTTCAGGATTGGCACACGATGGTCAACACCAATATCACAGGCCTGTTGAACATCACCCACCACCTGCTGCCAACCCTGATCGAGCGCAGGGGCATCGTCGTCAACCTCTCGTCGGTCGCCGCGAGCTGGCCCTATGCCGGTGGCAATGTCTATGCTGGCACCAAGGCATTCCTGCGCCAGTTTTCCCTCGGTCTCCGTTCCGACCTGCATGGCAAGGGTGTGCGTGTTACATCCATCGAGCCTGGTATGTGCGAAACCGAGTTCACGCTGGTGCGCACCGGCGGCAACCAGCAGGCGTCCGACACGCTGTATAAGGGCGTCAACCCACTTTTGCCGGAGGATATCGCCAATACCATTCACTGGGTGGTCTCCCAGCCGAAGCACGTCAACATCAACGCCATCGAGTTGATGCCGGTGAACCAATCCTTTGCAGGCTTCCAGGTCCATCGAGACGCGCAGTGATCAAAAAAACGTCATATTAATAGCAGTTATGCAATTCATGCATTGCTGCCCTGCGAGGGTCGCGCTTTTCAGTCCGGTATGACCAGAGTATATATTGATCATCGAAACGACGCACTCCTCCTCCCAGCGTCGCTCGATGTGGATTGGCGATACTCCTCCTCCCAATTGCCAATCAAGTTTAAAGCCTGCCGCACCTCCTCCCGCGGCAGGCTTTTTCTTTTCTGGATACCTCTCCTACATTTTGCTTTGCCTGCGGCGCGCGCGATCGCCGTCTCACAAGAGATGGTTTGCCGCATCTCGTGCTCACGGCGTCCCATCTCGTTGCCTATCGAAAATGTCACTCGGCTGCGGTTTTCAGGCACCCATCGATGATGGTGCGGATTTCCGCGCGGCAGGAGCCGCAATTGGTGCCAGCGTTAACTCGGGCGCCGACTGCCTCAACCGTGTGGCAACCTTCGCGGATCGCGCTGGTGATGTGGTTGATGCCCACATTGAAGCAGGAGCAGACGGTGGCACCGGGATCGGGTCGTCCGGCACCGGGCCTGCCAGCGACAAGCGCGAACCGGTTGCCCATATCCTCATGCCGCTCGTTCAACTGCGCGACAGCCCAGTTTCGCGCAACCGCGACCGGTTCGGCCGCGATGAAAAGCGCCGCCAGCAATTTGTCGCCATCGAAAAAGGCCAGCCGAATGTCACCGGTTCGATTGTCGGCATAACCAAGCGGCTCGATATGGGCATCGATCGCGAAGATGTCTCTGCTCCAGAAAATCCAGTCTTCCGGCACGGTGTCGAAGGCAAGCTCCAGACGATAACCGCCTTCGGCCTTGGCGAGAGCCCAATAGGCGCAATCCGGCTTTCGGGGAGCCATGGCACTCACCGCAAAGGCGTATGCCTTCGCAGGAAAGCGTCGCGCCGCAGCCGCGACGTTTTTCGATGCCGGCTGACCGGAATATGGATCGGTGGATGGCGGCACCAGCCTGTCGATCCGGGCATTGGCGGCGAACTGGTCATTCCAATGCATCGGTACGAAGAGGCTGCCGCGTGCCTGTCTGTCGGTGACGAGTGCGCGCAGGACCACCGCGCCGAGCGGGCTTTCAACCTGCACCAGATCGGCGCTCGCAATTCCAGCTGCCATGGCATCGCGTGGATGAAGCTCGACGAAGGGCTCGGCGAGGTGCGAAGACAGGCGGGCGCTTTTGCCTGTGCGTGTCATGGTGTGCCACTGGTCGCGAATCCGCCCGGTGTTCAAGGTCAGCGGGTAGTCGGCGGTGGTGCGGTTGGTCTGCGGCAGAGCCGTCGGGACGAAGCGTGCCTTTCCATCCACATGGAAAAATTTGCCATCTGAGAAGAAGCGCGTCGTGTTTAGTGTTTCGCCGGAAGGCTGAGGCCAGTTGAAAGGCGCCATGTCGTCATAGGCTTGTGGTTCCACATCGGAATAAGCGCCGATATCGAAGTCGCGCGTGCCATTGTTCTCGAAGGCCGAAAGACTTGCGTGCTCGGCGAAAATCTCTGCGGGACTGGAATAGGTAAAGGCCTCCGGCTGGCCCATGCGCTTGCCGACTTCGGCAAACTGCCACCAATCCGCCTTCGCTTCTCCGGGCGCGGCCAGATATCCGCGCTGGCGGGAAATCCGTCTTTCCGAATTGGTGACGGTGCCATCCTTCTCGCCCCAGCCGAGTGAAGGAAGCAATACATGGGCCTGGCGCGCGGTATCGGTCGTTGCCATAATGTCGGAGACGACGACGAAGGGACATTGCTTCAGCGCCGCTTCCACGGCCCCGGCATCGGGCATCGACACCACCGGGTTGGTCGCCATGATCCAGAGCGCCTTGATGCGACCATCGGCCACCGCCTGAAATAGATCGACGGCTTTGAGGCCGGGCTTATCGGCGATCGTCGGCGCTTGCCAGAAGCGCTGCACCCGGTCGCGATCCTCCGCGCTTTCGATCGCCATATGGGCGGCCAGCATATTGGCGAGACCACCCACCTCGCGCCCGCCCATGGCATTGGGCTGACCGGTCAGCGAAAACGGCCCCGCGCCGGGCTTGCCGATGCGGCCCGTCGCCAGATGACAGTTAATAATGGCGTTGACTTTGTCCGTACCACTGGACGACTGGTTGACGCCCTGGCTGTAGCAGGTGACGACTTTTTCGGTGCGCTCGAAAAGCTCATAGAAGCGGATGAGCTCCGCAAGGCTCAACCCCGTCGCTTCGACGATGCTCGCCAAGCTGACGTCAGACGCGGTTCGGACGGCTTCTTCGAAACCGAGCGTGTGGCTTTCGATATAGGCGGTGTCGAGCGTCGCGCCCTTGGCCAGATGCGCCAGCAGTCCGGTAAAAAGAGCCACATCGCCATCCGGTCTGATGGCAAGATGCATGTCCGCAATATCGCAGGTCATGGTGCGGCGAGGATCGATCACCACCACCTTCATCTCAGGCCGTTCGGCTTTGGCCGCTGCAAGGCGCTGATAGATGACCGGGTGGCACCAGGCGAGATTGGAACCGGTCAGGATGACGAGATCGGCGAGGAAGAGGTCTTCATAGAGGCCGGGAACGGTATCCGAGCCAAAGGCGCGGCGATGGCCTGCGACGGAGGACGACATGCAGAGCCGCGAATTGGTGTCGATATTGGCCGACCCGATAAAGCCCTTCATCAGCTTGTTGGCGAGATAATAGTCTTCGGTCAGCAATTGTCCGGACACGTAGAAGGCAACCGAATCCGATCCGTGCATTGCGATCGCTTCGGAAAATTTCGAGGCCACGAGGTCAAGCGCCTCATCCCAGTCCGCCCGTGCGCCATCGATCTGCGGATAAAGCAGCCGGTCTTCGAGATCGAGTGTTTCGCCAAGGGCCGATCCCTTGGAGCAGAGCCTGCCGTAATTGGCCGGATGCTCAGGATCGCCCTTCACCGACACGCCGCCAGCATCATCGATTTTCGCGATGACGCCGCAGCCGATGCCGCAGTAGGGACAGGTGGTCTTGACCTCGTGTGCCATGCTTACTCCGCAGCGATCATCGCGCTTTCAAGGGTGATGGAGAGGTTGCCTTCGATGTTGCGCACGGGGATGGTGCGCACAGCGCCTTCGTCGGCCCCTTGCGCCTTGCCGGTTTCAAGCGAAATGACCCAATTGTGCAGCGGGCAGGTCACGGACGTGCCATGGACGATGCCTTGAGAGAGCGGGCCGCCCTTGTGCGGGCAATGATCCTCGATGGCAAAAACCTCATTATCCGCCGTGCGGAAAACGGCGATCTTGCCGGAAGGTGTTTTGACGCAGCGGGCGCCGCGCAATGGAATGTCGGAAATATTGCCGATTTCGACCCAGTTCATCGTCGTCATCCTATCATCGGTTGAAGCTTGAGAGATGGGGCGACATCTCCTCCATGTCGCCCCATCCAGCGCTGTGCACCAAGGCCCTTAGGCCAAGCGGTCACTCTGCGGCTTGATTGAAACCGATGGTCGCCATCGGCTTGAACTCGTGCTTGTGTTCGCCCGAAACACGCTCCGACCATGGATCGACCTGCGCGAATTTCTGGCTGAAGACAAAGCGCTCGTAGAAGCCCTTGCGCTTGTCGGCATCGTCCATGATCTGGCGGCGGATCTCGTCATAGCCGATGCGCTTTGCCCATTTGTAGATACGCTCGAGATAGCGCGCCTGTTCACGGTACATCTGCGTCAGCGCCACGATATGCTCCAGCGCTTCATCCTCGGTCTTCACCAGCCCCAGAATTTCAGTCCCCTTGATGTCGAGGCCTGCGGCACCGGCAAAGTGGATTTCGAAGCCGGAATCCACGCAGATCACACCGATATCCTTGCACGTCGCCTCTGCGCAGTTGCGCGGACAGCCCGAGACGGCAAGCTTCAGCTTGGCTGGCGTCCAGGAGCCCCACATGAACTTCTCAATGCGAATGCCAAGCCCGGTGGAATCCTGCGTGCCAAAGCGGCACCATTGCTGGCCCACGCAGGTTTTGACGGTACGCAGGCCCTTGGCATAGGCCTGACCGGAAATGAAGCCGGCCTTGCCGAGATCGGCCCAGACGGCGGGCAGGTCTTCCTTCTCGATGCCGAGAAGGTCGATGCGCTGGCCGCCGGTGACCTTGACCAGCGGGATTTCGAACTTGTCGACCACGTCGGCAATGGCGCGCAGTTCGTTGGAATTGGTGACGCCGCCCCACATGCGCGGAACGACGGAATAAGTGCCGTCCTTCTGGATGTTGGCGTGAACGCGCTCATTGATGAAGCGGGACTGATAGTCATCCGCATATTCATCCGGCCAGTCGCAGACGAGGTAGTAGTTCAGCGCCGGACGACACTTGGCGCAGCCGCAGGAGGTCTTCCATTCCAGCTCCTGCATCACTGCGGGAATGGTCTTCAGCCCCTTGGCCTTGATCAGGCGGCGCACATCGTCATGGCCAAGATCGGTGCATTTGCACATGGGCTGGACGGCGGCAGGGTTGTAGCTGTCGCCGAGCGTCAGCGTCATCAACTGCTCGACAAGGCCGGTGCAATTGCCGCAAGAGGCCGAGGCCTTGGTATGGGCGCGCACATCGTCCAGCGAGGTCAGGCCCTTGCCGGTGATGGTGGAGGTGATTTTTCCCTTGCAAACGCCGTTGCAGCCGCAGATTTCCGCATCATCCGGCAAGGCTGCAACGGCCGCCATAGGGTCCAGAGGGGAGCCCCCCTGATAGGCCTGGCCAAAAATCAGTGTTTCGCGCATCTCGGCAATATCGGTGCCCTTCTTCATCAGATCGAAGAACCAGGAGCCATCCGAAGTCTCGCCATAGAGAACCGCGCCGATAATGCGGTTCTCCTTGAGGATCAGGCGCTTGTAGACGCCTGCCGTCGCATCGCGCAGCACGATTTCTTCACGGTCATCACCCTCGGCAAAATCGCCTGCGGAAAAGAGGTTGATGCCAGTGACCTTGAGCTTCGTGTTGGTGACGGAGCCATGATACTCGGACTGACCGCCGATCAGGCGGTCGGCCAGCACCTTGGCGCTTTCGTAAAGCGGTGCGACGAGACCATAACAAATGCCGCGATGCTCGGCGCATTCGCCAAGGGCGTAGATCGACGAGTCCGACGTCATCATGCCGTCGTCGACGACAATGCCGCGATTGACGGCTAGGCCCGCTTCCTTGGCGAGACCGGAGGCCGGGCGAATGCCGACCGCCATCACCACCATCGTGCCTTCAATGATGCGGCCGTCTTCGAGCTCGATGCCCTCGACCTTGTCTTCACCAAGAATGCGCTTGGTGTTGGCCTTGGTAATGATGTCGATGCCCCGTTCGGTCAGCGCCTTTTCCAGAAGATAGGCGGCCGCCGGATCAAGTTGGCGCTCCATGATCGTCGGCATCAGGTGGATGACGGTGACATCCATGCCTTGACGCTTCAAGCCATAGGCTGCTTCGAGACCAAGAAGACCGGCGCCAATCACGATGGCGCGGCCTTTGCCGCCGGCAATCTCCAGCATCTTCGTCACGTCATCGAGATCGCGGTAGGGAAGAACGCCGCGCAGTTGATGGCCGGGAACCGGGATGATGAAGGGCGAAGAGCCGGTGGCGATCACCAGCTTGTCGTAGGAGGCGGTGATGCCGTTTTCGCTGGTGACGGTTTTGCGCTCACGGTCGATCTGGCTGACTTTCGCTCCCTTGTGCAAGGTCACGCCGTGGGCCGCATACCAGTCGTCATTATGAATGACGATGTCTTCATAGGTCTTTTCGCCGGAGAGAACCGGGGAGAGCATGATGCGGTCGTAATTGACGCGCGGCTCGGCGTTGAAGATGGTAACGTCGAAGAGGCCGGGTGCGGTCTCGAAAAGGTTTTCCAGCATGCGGCCCGGCGCCATGCCGTTGCCGATGATGACCAATTTCTGGGGCGTTGTTTCGAACATGGGGTCTTACTCCGCAGCTTCGACGAAGCGGTGACGTTCGTAGAGGAACTTCAGCACAGCTTCGCGGCATTTGAGATAGGTTCGGTCGGATGCAAGCTCGATGCGGTTGCGTGGTCGCGCCAGTGGCACATCCAGGATTTCACCGATATGAGCGGCCGGGCCGTTGGTCATCATCACGATACGGTCGGAAAGCAGCACCGCCTCGTCCACGTCATGGGTGATCATGATCATCGTGTTGCCAAGCCGCGCATGAATTTCCATGACGGCATCCTGAAGATGGGCGCGGGTGAGCGCGTCCAGTGCACCGAACGGTTCATCCAGCAGCAGGATTTTCGGCTCCATCGCCAGCGCTCTGGCTATGCCGACGCGCTGCTTCATACCGCCGGAAATTTCAGCCGGCTTCTTGTCCTTGGCATGCGCCATCTGCACGAGGTCGAGATTGTGCATGACCCAATCATGGCGTTCGGCCTTGGATTTGGTGAAGCGGAAGACCTTCTCGACGCCGAGATTGACGTTTTCATAGACGGTGAGCCATGGCAGCAGGCTGTGGTTCTGGAAGACGACAGCACGCTCCGGCCCTGGCTCATTCACCTCGCGGTTCTCTAGCAGCACTGCGCCGGAGGACACTTTGGTCAGGCCGGCGATCAGGTTCAGCATGGTGGACTTGCCGCAGCCGGAATGGCCGATAACCGAGACGAATTCGCCCTTGTCGATGGTGAGGTTGATACCCTTCAATACCTCGGCGCGAGTGCCGCCCTTGTCGAAATATTTGTCGATGTGATCGAGCTTCAAATAGGCGTTCATGGAGAAATCCTCTTAGTTCGCTGCCGCGCCGCGGGTGATGACCTTGCCGATGGCGGCCACCAGCTTGTCGAGCACGAAGCCGACGACGCCGATGTAAGCGAGAGCGACGATGATGTCGGGCAGGCGGGATGAATTCCACGCGTCCCAGATGAAGAAGCCGATGCCTACTCCACCCGTCAGCATTTCAGCCGCGACGATGGCGAGCCATGAAAGGCCGACGCCGATGCGAAGACCGGTGAAGATGTAGGGCGCGGCCGATGGCAGCATGATCTTGTAGAAGAATTCGATCTGGTTCAGGCGCAGCACCTGAGCGACATTGCGGTAATCCTGGGGAATGTTGCGAACGCCGACCGCGGTGTTGATGATGACAGGCCAGATGGAGGTGATGAAGATGACAAAGATGGCCGACGGATTGCTGTCCTGAAAGGCAGCGAGCGACAACGGCAACCATGCGAGTGGCGGGACGGTGCGCAGCACCTGAAAGATCGGATCGAGGCCGCGCATCGCCCAGACGGACTGGCCGATGATGGCGCCGACGACGACACCAACGATTGCCGCAAGACCGAAACCATAGGCGACCCGTTCCAGCGAAACGAGGACGCGCCAGCCAAGGCCGATATCCTGAGAGCCATAATGGAAGAACGGATGGACGATAAGATCGTAGCTTTCCTCGAACACCTGGCTCGGAGGCGGCAGCGAAGCGCCGGGCGCCGAACAGAGTGCTTGCCAGAGGCCTAGCATGATCACCAGAACGACGAGCGGCGGGACGACGTTTCGCGTGATTGAAACAGCGATCTTGCGTGCGGAGAATACCGACGCCGGGCGGCGTGTCATGGCAATCACGGTGCCGCTCCTTGGCGTCGCGGCCTGGATGGCCGTGCTTTCTGTCTTGCGTGCGGTTGCGGTCATGGTCGGGTCCTGTTTCCGATAGGGTGTTGCACGGGTTGCTGGCTCCTGCGCCCGTGGCGAAGGAGCCAGGATCATCAAGAGGCGGCCTTGATCGAAAGGCTTGCGAGATAGGCGGACGGGTTTTCCGGATCGAAGACCTTGCCGTCGAAGAAGGTCTCCTTGCCGCGAGAGGTGGAGGCCGGAATATCGGCAGCCGCAACACCCAGATCCTTTGCGGCTGCGCGCCACAGGTCTTCTCGGTTCACCTGCGACACCAGCGCCTTGATGTCGGTATCGGGTGCGAACTTGCCCCAGCGGATATTCTCGGCAATGAACCAGCTGTCATGGCTCTGGAACGGATAGGATGCGGCGTCCTTCCAGAACTTCATGTAGAGATCGGTGCCATGGGCGACGCGGCCATTGCCGTAATTGATGTCGCCCTTCAAGCGACCGAGCACATCCTTCGGCGGAACGTTGAACCACTGGCGCTTGCCGAGAATGGTGGACATTTCTTCCTTGTTGTCCATGCTGTCGCACCATTGCTGGGCTTCCATCACGGCCATCAGCATGGCCTTGGCGGCGTTCGGGTTCTTCTCCACCCAGTCGGCGCGCATGCCGAGTGCCTTTTCGGGGTGACCCTTCCACAGTTCTCCGGTGGTACAGGCGGTAAAGCCGATGCCCTGGTTGACGAGCTGCTCGTTCCAGGGTTCGCCGACACAGAAGACGTCCATGTTGCCGACCTTCATATTGGCAACCATCTGCGGTGGCGGAACGACGATAGTGGAAACGTCCTTGTCCGGATCAATGCCGCCTGCTGCCAGCCAATAGCGGATCCATAGGTCATGCGTGCCGCCTGGGAACGTCATGGCCGCTTTGATCTCCTTACCGTCCGCCTTCTTCTTCTCGAAAGCAGCCTTGAGCTTGGCGGAGTCGAGCTGGACGCCGGTGTCGGAATATTCCTTGGCAACGGAGATGCCCTGGCTATCGAGATTGAGACGGGCGAGGATCGCCATTGGCACCGGCACGTTGTTCTGCGTGACCTTGCCGGTGTGCATGAGATAGGGCATCGGGGTCAGAATATGCGCACCGTCGATCCCGTTGGACGCACCGCCGAGAACGAGGTTGTCACGTGTTGCGCCCCACGAGGCCTGCTTTAAAACTTCGACGTCGGGCATGCCATGCTTGGCAAACAGACCCTTCTCAGAGGCGACGATCAGGGGCGCGGCGTCGGTCAGTGCAATGAAGCCGAGTTTTGCACCCTTAACTTCAGGTTCGGACGTGGCGGCGAAGGCGCCAGATGGGAAGGCTGTCCGCACGGCGGTAATCAGGGCGGCGGTTGCCGTTGTCTTCAGGATCGAGCGGCGGCTGATCGAACTGGAAAGCATTTTCTTCATGTCGCATGTTCCCCTTTGGCGGCCTCATGGCGCCCTATGATTTTCAAAGCCCAAAAACAAAAAAACGCCGCTCGGTTATGCGCCTTCGGAACGGGAGGAGGGTTCCGGGCTGCATACCTTGCGACGTCGATGTCGTTTGAAGAACGCTTGAGCGCGTCCCTGCTGCTCTGATCGCCGTTGACCTGAGCGTTTTATACCAAGCAAAGATCGTGCCAGTTTTTGCCGTTCTGCTTAGTCTATTGATAGTTATCGGCTTTTTTACTGTGTTGGATAATCAGTCGTTTATCGATCAAACAGTTTTAGGCTATTATTTAATCTCGGCGCCTGTGACCGGCATTAAAAATGCAGCAGTCTACCTTTCAAAACTCGCCAATACCAAAGCCGCTGATCGCCGAGTTCTTGACGGAAAAGCGCTCGACATAGGCAGGAATATCGGATGGATCGAAGGTTAAGCCATCCATGAAGCGCGTCGTAACACTGGGATCGTCGTCCTGAAGCGCGTGGTCGCCGCCGCCGAGTGCTGCTCGATAGAGATCCGGTCGATAGGCAGCTGACGCCGCCCTGGCGCCGTCCTGCGAAAACGCCGTCTGCCCCCAGCGGATCATCTGGCTATAAATCCAAAGTGCCTGGTTGGGGTGCGGGTAGTTGGCGCGATCGTCGTGAAACTGGAAGTAATTATCGATGACGCGCTGGTTTCCTTGGGCATCTATGTTGAACTCTCCCCCCAAAACCCGCCGCAGAATATGTTCGGGCGCGCCGATATAGCGTGGATCGGCAAGCGCCTCGCTCAAGGCGGGGCGATTTTCCAGCCTGTCGCACCAGCGCGCGGCCGCATCCATCGCCACGAGAAGTCGGGCTACGCTTTCCTGCTGGGTTTCCGCCCAATCCGGCCTCATGCCGATGACTTTCTCAGGGGCTGATGGCCATATGTCCTGCTTGACGGCAACGATCTGACCAACGCCGCGCTCGCATGCGATCATGTTCCACGGTGCACCGACGCAAAAGCCGTCGATCGCACCCGCCGCAAGTGCATCAGACGTGAGTGGTGGCGGCACGACGACCAGCTTCACATCCTTGTCCGGATGAATGCCTCCAGCCGCCAGCCAGTAACGAAACTCGTAATTATGCGAGGAGAAAGGATAGGTCATGCCGAGAGTCGGCATGGGTTCTCCGTTTGCGCGCATCGCATCCAGTACAGTCTTCAAGGCGCGGGCGTTGTCCAGCGCACCAGCCGTTGCAGAGACGCCGGTTGTCTCCCGCATACGGGTAAAAAGCGCCGTGGACAGCGTGATGGCATTGCCGCCACGCCCCAGAGAAAAGGGCGTGATCGTCGGAGAGGGGTTCGAGCCAAGACCGAGCATCGAGGCAACCGGCATGGGTGATAGCATGTGCGCAATATCGAACTGACGGAAGGCGAGGCGGTCGCGCACATTTGCCCAGGAGACATCCTTGACCAGATCGAGCTTCAGGCCTTCCTTTTCAGCAAAGCCGAATTCGGCGGCTGCGATCAGCACGGAGGCATCCACCAGCGGTATGAAGCCGGCTCTTAGCGTCCGCTGTCTGTCATTACCGACCGGTGCGGGTGCCGCGATACCGGATTGTTTCTCTGCAAGATCGTCCATGACCGTCATGCTATCGCTCCCTGTCCGGTGGCGGCCGTCACATCAATAGTCCGGCAGCCGTAACCACGCTCTGCGCGATCTCGGACAATTTCTTTTTCTCATTCATCGCCGTCTGGCGCAGCAGCGCGAAGGCTTCCTCTTCGGAAAGCCCGCGCATCTTCATCAGAATACCTTTGGCGCGCTCGACCACCTTGCGCTCTTCGAGCGCGGATTTCGCCTCGGCCAGTTCTCTTTGCAGGCGGCTGAAGGCGTTGAAGCGGCTTACCGCCATGTCGAGGATCGGCTTTACCCGTTCTTTCTTCAAGCCATCAACAATATAGGCGGAGACTCCGGCTTCGACCGCAGCCTCGATGGAGGCGGTGTCCGATCTGTCCACGAACATGGCGATGGGCCGGCTGACCGTGCGGGTCAGTTGAAACAGATGCTCCATCATGTCGCGATTGGGATTTTCAAGATCGATGACGATCACGTCCGGCTGCAGCGTCTCGATGGTGCGCGCAACGCCGTTGACCTCATGAATGACGGTGACCCGCAGATGGCCCGCTTCACGCAGGCCCTCCTCAATAATCGAGGCGCGGATTGCGTTTTCATCGATCACAAGAATGGTCAGGTCTCGAAGCGTCATGCGCGCATCAATGACGCAGCGCAGTGGAATTGGCAATCTTTTTCGGCAGGTCTAAAATTTAGGCAAATGCTGTTGAGCACAGCTTTCTTTGGTCGCCGTCATTCAGGCGCATGAGCGGTTCTTGACAAATATATGATGTTTGGAAAGGTTACTCGCATGAGTGCAGGGGCTGATTGGATTTACGAGGCGAACCCGGTCAATCGCAAGAATGCGGCTGAATCGGTATTTGAAGATTTGCGGTCGGCCATTGTGTCGGGCCGGCTGACGGTTGGCACGCGTCTGCCGTCGGAAACGCATCTTGCCGGTCGCTATGGCGTCAGCCGTCCCATCGTGCGCGAAGCCTTGCGTTCGCTTCAGACGCTCGGCATGACCCAGACGCGCACGGGTAGCGGCACCTTCGTGCTGACCGATTCTCCGCGCCACGAACTGCGTTATGGCGGCTATTCAGCCCGTGATTTGATGGAGGCGCGCCCGTTCATCGAGGTGCCTGCCGCCGGATGGGCAGCGCTTCGCCGCTCCGACGAGCAACTTTCCCGGATGATGAAGCTGTGTTCGGAAATGGATCAGCAGGAAGATTTGCACAAATGGGTGCTTCTCGACTGTGAGTTCCACAGTGCCATCGCAGAAGCGTCCGGCAATTCGCTGTTTGCCAAGGTCATTGCGGACGCGCGCGACAGCGTCAGCCAGCAATCAGGGCTATTGAACCTCATGGCACATCGCCGCGTGGCGTCGAATATCGAGCATCGCAAAATTGCCGAAGCCATCGAGGCAGGTTCAGAAGATGGCGCGCGTCAGGCAATGGAGGCCCATCTCGGCAAGGTCAAGCAGGCCGTCACCTCGATCATGGGTGATGACGCCCGATAATGCTTGGGGCGCGGCGTGCCAGAAGACATTGCGCACATCCGCCGGCGCCATCGTTTCGAATGTCTTCACGCTCTGCTCTGCGCTCTGCCTGCCTGTTCCTCCTGCAAGACGGGTGCGGCAATGTTCGCCAGCAATTCCGGCCTTAATGCTTCGATCACTTGTTCGGCGCTCATATAGCCTTTTTCAAGCACGACCTGCGGTACGGTCCGGCCGCTTGCGAGCGCCTCGCGCGCAACCTCTGTCGCGGCGTAATAGCCAATCAACGGGTTGAGCGCCGTCGCAAGGCCGATCGATTCTTCCAAGCGGCGAGCCATGATATCGACATTGGCGGTAATGCCGACGACGCAGCGTTCCGCCAGTGTCCGGCAGGCAGTGCCGAGTTGGGCAATACTGTCCGACAGCGCCCGGACGATGACGGGCTCGAAGGCGTTCAGCTGAAGCTGTCCACCTTCTGCCGCCATGGTGACGGTGATGTCGTTGCCGATGACCACGAAGGCCACCTGGTTGACGACTTCCGGGATCACAGGATTGACCTTGCCGGGCATGATGCTTGAGCCGGCTTGTGCGGCTGGGAGATTGATTTCGCCAATGCCAGCGCGAGGGCCAGAGGATAGCAGGCGCAGGTCGTTGCAGGTCTTGGAGAGTTTGACTGCGATGCGCTTCAATACGCCCGAGAGATGGACGAAAGCGCCGGGATCCTGCGTTGCCTCGATCAAGTCGCTCGCCGTCACCAGTGGTCGACCTGTCAGTTGCATGAGATGTTTGCAGGCAATCGCGGCATAACCGGCAGGGGCGTTGAGGCCTGTGCCGATCGCCGTGGCGCCCAGATTGATCTCATGCAGCAATGCTGCGGATTCAATCAGGCGAGCGCGGTCTTCCCCCAGCATCACGGCAAAGGTGCGGAATTCCTGGCCGAGGGTCATCGGCACGGCATCCTGCAATTGCGTGCGCCCGACTTTCAGAATGCCGTCGAACTCACGGGCCTTGGCCTCGAAGGCGTCCTGGAGCACGAGCATGGAAGCGGCCAGTTCATCGATGGATTCGATCAAGGCTATGTTGATCGCCGTCGGATAGGCATCGTTGGTCGACTGGCTGAGGTTCACGTGGTCGTTCGGGTGCAGCCGACTGTAGTCACCTTTTGCATATCCGAGAATTTCCAGCGCGCGGTTGGCGATCACCTCGTTGGCATTCATGTTGGTCGACGTTCCGGCCCCACCCTGAATAACATCGACGATGAATTGATCATGGAGGGCACCGCCGCGGATCTCGCGGCAGGCCTTGACGATGGCGTCCATGCGCTCCTGATCCAGCAGGCCCAGCTCATGGTTTGCCAGCGCAGCCGCCTCCTTCACAAAGGTCAGGCCGCGGATGAGATAGGGGTAGCGGCCGATCGTTGTCCCGGTGATCTGAAAATTCTCCGCCGCGCGCTGCGTATGCACACCCCAATAGGCTGTTTCCGGAATATCTTTTGGCCCGAGAAGATCGCGTTCCTGACGCATCGTGATCATGTCATCCTCCATGGTGATCCGATAAATCTGTAAAGCTGCTAGACAGATTTTTCTTGGTTTAGTCCTGTCCATGATGTAGGTCAATGGCCGGGGAGAGGGTTGACGGGCGCGCAGCCGGAAACTAAGGGGATTAAAAATCTGTCATGCAGCCTTACAGAACTGCTGTTTCGATTTCCAGGCGCTTTACCTTGTGAAGGGCATTCTTGCGTAAGGACAGAACGGGTCATTCATCAAGTCTATGGACGATAGCTCTGAGGGAGGAGCGACACCAGTGGATAAGGTAACTCAAGCACACCATGAACGTCAGGTCGAGGTCCAGGAGGATTTCGGCTATCATAAAGCACTCAAACCGCGCCAGATCCAGATGATCGCCATTGGCGGCGCGATCGGAACGGGGCTTTTCCTTGGGGCAGGCGGGCGCCTTGCCATTGCGGGTCCGGCTCTGATCTTCGTCTATGCAATCTGCGGCTTCTTCGCTTTTCTGGTGCTCAGAGCCCTTGGCGAATTGATCATGCACCGTCCGACCTCCGGCTCTTTCGTCTCCTATGCGCGTGAGTTCTACGGCGAGAAGATGGCCTTTGCCGTTGGTTGGATGTACTGGATGAACTGGGCGATGACCTCGGTTGCCGATGTGACGGCCGTCGCCCTCTACATGAATTTCTTCAAGCAATATGTGCCCTGGATGCAGGGCATCGACCAGTGGGTGTTTGCGCTCGGGGCGCTCATCATCGTGCTCGGTATGAACATGCTGTCGGTCAAGGTGTTCGGCGAACTGGAATTCTGGTTCAGCCTGATCAAAGTCCTGGCGCTGTTCACCTTCCTGATCGTCGGCGTCTACTTCGTCATTTTCGGAACGCCGATTGAAGGCCACGTCACCGGCTTCAGCCTGATTGCCGATAATGGCGGCTTCTTCCCCAACGGTATCCTGCCGGCCTTCGTCATCATTCAAGGTGTGCTCTTTGCCTATGCCTCCATCGAATTGATCGGCACGACCGCGGGTGAGACGGAAGATCCACGCAAGGTCATGCCGAAGGCAATCCGCACCGTCGTCTTCCGCCTTCTGGTTTTCTACGTCGGCTCAGTTCTGCTTCTTACGCTTCTCCTGCCCTACACGGCTTACAAGGCAGGCGAGAGCCCCTTCGTGACCTTCTTCGGCTCCATCGGTGTTGAAGGTGCAGACATCGTGATGAACCTCGTGGTGCTGACCGCTGTGCTGTCGTCGCTCAATGCCGGCCTTTACTCAACTGGTCGCATCCTGCATTCGATGGCAGTTTCCGGTTCTGCGCCGGCCGCGCTTGCGAGGATGAACAAGGCAGGGGTGCCCTATGGCGGTATTGCGGTAACGGCGGTCGTCACTGTGTTCGGCGTCATACTCAACGCCATTGTTCCTTCTGAAGCGTTTGAAATTGCGCTCAATCTTGCTGCACTTGGCATCATTTGCGCCTGGGGCGTCATCGTGTTATGCCAACTCAAGCTGTGGCATCTGTCCCGGCAGGGGAAGATGCAGCGTCCGGATTTCAGCATGTTTGGCGCGCCTTACACGGGCATTCTGACACTTGTCTTCCTGTTTGGCGTTCTGGTGCTGATGGCATTCGATTACCCCGCGGGCACATATACCGTTGGCTCTCTTATCGTCATCGCGCCGACTTTGGTGGGGGGATGGTATTTGATGCGTGGGCGTATCCAGCAATTGTCGAAAGCACAGGCGTCGAGTGACGCCGCTGCGCCGGGCCAGAGATGACCGTAAGCATTTCGACCGATCATCACGAAGGGCTGGTGGCGGTCATTGCCACCGGCGGAACCATCGCAAGTCAGCGTGACGAGACGGGCGCTGCCAAACCCTCGCTATCCGGGGAAAATCTGCTTTCAGGTCTTGGTGGCGAGATTTCCCTGAAGCCGGTTGAACTCATGGCGACGGATTCGTCCAGCCTGACGATTTCCGACATGCAGGCAATAAGCGATGCGGTGGCCAAAGAGCTTGCCGACCCGGCGGTTCGGGGTGTTGTGGTGCTGCACGGCACGGATGCCATGGAAGAAACATCTCTGCTCGTGCATCTACAGCACAGCTTGAGCAAACCGGTTATCTTCACGGGCGCCCAATTCACGGCTGACAATCCACAATCGGATGGGCCGGGAAATCTCCAGGCTGCGATTGCCGCCGCCGCTGACGCATCCAACAGCGATAAGGGCGTGCTGATTTCCTTCGGCGGTAAGTTGCTGACCGTCTGGGGGCTTTACAAGCGTTCGGCAGACGATCCGGATGCCTTTGATCTCGCAGACCCCGAGATCTGTCCTCAGAGCGCCACGCTGTCAGCGCCAGTCCACACTGTCCGCGTCGATATCGTCGCGATCTATCCCGGTTGCGAGGCTACTCATATCGATGCCAGCCTCGCGGCTGGCGCAAAAGGAATCGTTCTGTCCGCACTCGGCTCGGGCAACGCCAATGCCCGCATCGTGGAGGCCGTGCAGCGTTGTTGCGACAGGAACGTCCCGGTCGTCGTGTCCAGCCGCGTGCCCGTCGGGCGTCTTGTCGCCGGTTATGGCGGCGGTGGTGGTGGTCACGACATGGGCAATGTTGGAGCGGTGCATTCGACGACCTTGAGGCCAGGTCAGGCGAGAATTCTGTTGGCTTGCCTTCTTGCAGCGTCGGCCAGCCGTGATAACATTGCGCGCGCTTTCAACGATTTTTGCGATTGAAATTCATGGCCGGATAACACAGAAATGGCAAAAATGTGATCTCCGCGGAACCTATCCTGTTTCATCCTGTTAAGCATCAAGGGAAATTAATAGGGGGGCTTTTCATGGCGGTTACCGTCACTGCTGTCGCTCTGACGCTCATTGGGCTTGCGCTTTTCGGCTTCGGATCCCAACTCGTAATGCTTGGCGGCAGCGTGTATTATGCGCTCGCCGGGCTTGCCTTCATCATTACGGCAATTCTTCTTTTCAAGCGAAACAAGGCGGCGCTGCATTTTTACGCGCTCTTCGTGCTGGCGACACTCTGCTGGGCTCTCTGGGAAGTCGGTCTGGACTGGTGGCAGCTTGGGCCGCGTGGCGGCCTGATCATCGTGATTGGCATCTGGCTGCTGATGCCCTGGATCCGTAAGCCGCTCGGTTTTGTTAGTCCAACGGGCATTCGTTACGGAGCCAACGCCGTTCCGCTTCTTGCAGCCGTCGTCATTTCCATGGGCGTGGCCGCCGTCTCGATGACGCAGGACCCGCATGACCAGGAGGGCAATTTGCCCACGGAGGTCGTCAACAATGCGCCATCTTATGGAAACCCTGTTCCAGACGGCGAGTGGCATCAATATGGGCGGACCTCCTATGGACAGCGTTATTCGCCGCTGACACAGATCACCACCGCAAATGTCGGCGATCTGAAAGAGGCCTGGCGTTACCAGACCGGCGACGTCAAGCTTCCCGGCGACGTTGGCGAAACGACCTATCAGGTGACGCCGCTGAAGGTCGGCAAAACGCTTTACCTCTGCACACCGCACAATTGGGCGATCGCCATCGATGCGGCGACTGGCAAGGAAAAGTGGAAATACGATCCGAATGTTGGCCTCAATCCCAATCGTCAGCATCAGACATGCCGTGGCGTAACCTATTATGCCGACCCAACCGCTCAGGCAGGCGCGCAATGCGCCGCCCGCGTCTATCTCCCAACATCCGACGCTCGTCTCATCGCGCTCGACGCCGAAAACGGCCAGGTTTGCACGTCTTTTGCTGACCAGGGTGTTCTGCACCTGGAGACCGGCATGAAGTACAACCCGGCTGGCTACTACTATTCCACGTCGCCGCCCGCCATTGCCGGGAACAAGATCATCGTCGGTGGCGCAGTCAATGACAACTACTCCACCCAGGAACAGTCCGGCGTTATCCGCGCCTTCGACGTGAACAGCGGCGAGTTGCTGTGGAACTGGGATTCCGGAAACCCTACCCAGACCCAACCGCTTCCGCCGGGTCAGACCTATACGACCAACTCTCCCAACAGCTGGTCCGTATTCAGCGTCGATGAAGCGCTTGGGCTCGTCTACATTCCTTTGGGGAATCAAGTTCCAGACCAGCTCGGAATGGGTCGGAGCGAGAGTGTAGAGAAATACTCCTCGTCGATTGTGGCACTCGACGTAAACACCGGGCAGGACCGCTGGGTCCGGCAGACTGTGCATCACGACCTATGGGACATGGACGTGCCGGCACAACCGGTGCTGCTCGACATAACAAAGCCGGATGGCCAGTCTGTTCCCGCTCTCGTTGGGCCGACCAAGCAGGGCGATATCTATGTGCTGGACCGTCGGACGGGTGAACCGATCCTGCCGGTGACCGAAGAACCGGCACCCGGTGGCGCAATTCCGGAAGATTTCTCCGCGCCAACGCAGCCGACCTCTGCCTTGACGTTCAAGCCCGAGCCGCTGCAAGAAAAGAACATGTGGGGCGTCTCACTGTTCGATCAGCTCGCCTGCCGCATCAAGTTCCATCAGCTGAATTACGAAGGTCGCTACACGCCGCCGTCCTTGAAGGGTACGCTCGTTTATCCGGGCAACTTCGGTACCTTCAACTGGGGCAGTGTTGCGGTCGATCCCGAGCGCCAGGTGATGTTCGGAATGCCGACCTATCTTGCCTTCACCTCGCAGCTCATTCCGCGCGACAAAGTCCCGCCGAAGGGGCAGGATGAGAAGGGCAGTGAGCAGGGTCTGAACCGCAACGACGGCGCGCCCTATGCCGTGTTGATGGGCCCGTTCCTGAGCCCGATCGGCATCCCTTGCCAGGCGCCACCGTGGGGCTATGTCGCAGGAGCCGATCTCAGAACCGGCAAGGTTGCGTATAAGCACAAGAACGGCACTGTCTATGACATGACGCCACTGCCGCTTCCCTTCAGGGTCGGCGTGCCGGGTATCGGCGGCCCGATGATCACCAAGGGTGGCGTGGCCTTCCTCGGTGCAGCGGTCGACAACTATCTGCGCGCCTACGATCTGACCAGCGGAAAGCAGTTATGGGAGGCAAGATTGCCCGCGGGCGGGCAGGCCACGCCCATGACCTACGCTCTCGACGATGGCAAGCAATATGTCGTGATGGTTGCAGGCGGTCACGGATCGGTCGGCACGAAGCCTGGTGATTACGTCATCGCCTATACGCTCCCCTAACCGGAGCATTTCGTTAAAACCCTTGATGGCCGGGACTTGTTTCCGGCCATTTTGTTTCTCAAGCGCACGTTAATAGGCTTGTATTTGGTATGTAATAACATTACACGACGTCGCTTGACGGACCAGATCAAATAGGTCTATCTGGCTTATGACGGTTCCAAGCGAGAGATCGCGAGGAATAATAGGGAACACGGTGCGGGGATTGTCTCCAAGGCCGTGGCTGCCCCCGCAACTGTTAGCGGATTGTCGAGCACTCGTGACGCATTTACCTGCGTCGGGCCACTGCGAATCTATCGTGGGAAGGCGGGCAAGACGATCATCCGTGAGCCAGGAGACCTGCCGTCATAAGTTCATTCCAATGTCACGGGCGGGGATGCCCTGAACAGGAGACGTCATGATTGTTATTTGCGCCCTTCAGCGCTCACATCCATCTGTGTTTTTTCCTCGTTCTCGATCGTCTCACGCACGTTGCTGTCGAATGAGTGTTTCATTCGCGCTCACATGACGGCGTATGCCTTTGGCAACGTCGACGATTTCGGGGATTATCGAACCATGACATTTCACTTCACCGGCGCATTTCTCGCGGCGGCATTCGCTGCACTCTCGATGGTGCCGAACACGGCAGAGGCTGCGGAAACGACCTACCCTTTGACGCTGAAAAATTGCGGCAGGGACGTCACCTTCAAGCACGCGCCACAGCGCACCGTTTCTCTCGGTCAAAGCACCACGGAAATCCTTTATCTGTTGGGACTGGCCGATAGGGTTGTGGGAACGGCCGTCTGGATCGGACCCGTGATCAAGGGTTATGAAGAGGCCAACGCCAAGGTGGAGCGCCTCGCGGACAATGATCCGAGTTTTGAGAACGTTGTGGCGAAGAAGCCGGATCTCGTCACCGCACAGTTTCAATGGCATGTCGGTCCGGAAGGCATCGTTGCGAAGCCTGAGCAATTCGAAGAACTTGGGATTTCCGTATATACGTCGCCTGCGGATTGCACCGGAAAGGACAATTCGGGCGGTGGCGATGGCGTCAGAAGTTCTGTCTTCACCATGGACCAGATCTATCAAGAGGTCGCTGAACTCGCGCAAATCTTCAATGTCCAAGACCGAGGTGAGAAGCTCATCGCCGACCTGAAGGCCCGGGAAGAGGCTGCGCGTCAGAAGATCGCATCTATGGATGGCAAGCTCTCTGCCGTCTTCTGGTTCTCCAGCGCTGAACTGGATATCGATCCTTACGTCGCAGGCAAGAACGGTGCGCCCGGCTATATCATGTCAGCGCTCGGCATCAAAAATGTCATCGACAGCGAAGAGGAATGGCCCACAGTCGGCTGGGAAACCATCGCCAAATCCAATCCCAGCATCATCGTTGCGGGCAAGATGGACCGTCGCCGTTTTCCAGCTGACGATATCGCCGTGAAGCAGAAATTCCTGAAGGATGATCCGGTCACAAGCCTGATGCCGGCCGTCAAGAACAACCATATCGTCGTGATGGATGCACAGGCTATGAACCCGACGATCCGAACCATCGACGGCATTGAGGTGTTGGCCGACCAGATCGTTCAACTCGGCCTGGCGAAGTAAGCCTATGCCCCTTTCTTTGCTTTACGCCCGTGCTGCCGTCATTGCAGCCGGGTGCCTTTTGGTGGCGCTTTGGCTTGGCGCCTCCATTGGCGAAACCTCCATTCCGATGGAGGTTGTCGCCAAGACGGTCGCCAATCGCCTCTGGCATGCCGGATATCCGCTGGATGCCATCGATGAAGGCATTATCTGGAATTATCGTTTGAGCCGCGCCGTGGTCGCCGCCTGTTGTGGGGCAGCTCTCGCCGTGTCTGGGGTCGTGCTGCAATCCCTGTTGCGCAATCCGCTTGCTGACCCCTACATTCTCGGCATCTCCGCCGGGGCATCGACCGGCGCCGTCGGCGTCGCAATCCTTGGCCTGGGTGCTGGCGTGCTGACCATGCCTCTCGGTGCATTTCTCGGCGCGCTCCTCGCCTTTGCGCTTGTCAGCCTGCTGGCGCTCAGGGCTGGGCGGGGCAACAGCGCAATCATTCTGGCCGGCGTCGCCGGTTCGCAGTTGTTCAACGCGCTCACCTCTTTCATCGTCACCAAGGCTGCCAATGCTGAACAGGCCAGGGGCATCATGTTCTGGTTGCTCGGCAACCTGTCCGGCGTTCGCTGGACGGATGTCTCGCTTGCCCTTCCGATCGCCATTTTCGGCCTCGTTGTCTGCCTCTGGCATGCCCGGGCGCTGGACGCCTTTACCTTCGGAGCGGGATCGGCCGCTTCTCTAGGAGTACCCGTGCGTCGCGTCTATGTGGTGCTGACAGGCACCGCTGCGCTGATGACGGCGGTCATGGTCAGCATTGTCGGCTCGATCGGCTTTATTGGTCTCGTTATTCCCCATGCTGCACGCCTGGTCGTCGGCGTTTGCCACGGACGCCTGCTTCCGGCTGCCGCATTGATCGGCGCCATCTTCATGATCGGTGCCGATGTTCTTTCCCGCACCATCATCGCCGGCCAGGTTCTACCGATTGGCGTCATCACCGCACTGTTCGGTGCGCCCGCCTTCGCGCTTATCCTTTCGCAGCGGCGGAGGGTGGCATAATGCTTTCCGTGCGCAACCTAAGCTGGACAACGGGCGGTGTCGGCATCGTCAATAACATCAGCCTCGATCTTTCTGCTGGTGAATTTCTTGGCATCGTCGGGCCCAACGGATCTGGCAAGACGAGCCTCATGGCTATGCTTTCGGGCCTGAGAAAACCGCGCTCCGGCGAGGTCTTGCTGGACGGTAAGTCGATGAACCTTTTCCAGCGTCGTGATGTGGCGCGCCAGATCGCGCTTGTCGAGCAGCAGGCTGAGACACAGGAGCGCATCAGTGCTCGCCAGGCGGTGGAGCTTGGCCGTATTCCGCATAAGGGCGCCCTGTCTCCTTGGTCCCCTGAAGATGACGAGATTGTCGATCAGGCGTTGCGTAACGTCGATATGGAGGGTTTCGGGAGGCGCATGTGGCACACGCTTTCTGGCGGAGAGCGTCAACGTCTGCATATTGCCCGTGCTTTGGCACAGCAGCCGAAGATCCTGCTCCTGGACGAGCCGACCAATCATCTCGACATCGGCCACCAGATCGCACTTCTGCATCTGGTTCGCCAGCAGAGGTTAACCGTCGTTGCCGCTTTGCATGATCTCAATCACGCGGCGATGTTCTGTGACCGGATCGCTGTGCTCAAGGCGGGAGCGCTCGTTGCGATGGGTAGGCCCTGCAAGGTCCTGACCCCGGAACTCATCTTCGATGTGTTTGGCGTTCATGTCGATGTGGAACGAGAAGGCGAGGATGCCTGCCATATCCGCTATCGCGCGCCGGTCATGATCGAAACCCAATAAGGATATCACGATGAAATTGCTTCTCTCCATTGCTACGGCTACCGTCGTTTTGTCGATGAGTGCGGGTCTTGCCTTGGCGGAGACCGTGGAGGTCAGGATGCTCAATCAGGGTGAGAAGGGCTCGATGGTCTTCGAACCTGACTATCTTCATCTCCAGCCCGGCGACACGGTAAAGTTCATCGCCACGCATAAGAGCCACAATGCCGCGACCATCGACGGCATGGTTCCAGAGGGGGCGAAGGGTTTCAAGGGCAAGATCAACGAGGAGATTGAAGTCACTTTCGAACGGGACGGCTTCTACGGCATCAAATGCTCGCCGCATTTCGGTATGGGCATGGTCATGTTGATCAAGGTGGGCGAGACCAGTCTGCCGGAAAGCTATAGAAGCGTGGCCGTTCCCGCCCGCGCCAAGCCGCGCCTCGATGCTCTCTTTGCCGAGGCCGAGGCGGACCAAGGCAAGCCTTGAGCACGAGATAGGGATCAGGCGCACTTTTCAGAGGCGTCTGTGTGCAAAAGTCCGCTTTACGATCTTGAAGCGGAAGACACTCATCCTACATCTCCCTCAACCCGCTGGTCCGGGCCCCTCTGGTGAAAGTCCCGGCGCTTTCACGATGTCGGACCGTTTCCGACACCGCGCCGAGACTAAGAGGTCCGTTCATGCTCTCCGATATCGCCGCATGGTTCATTACGCTGCTCGTCGTCGATCCGCTTCAAGCCGAGATGCGCGAACAGCTGGATCGTGCAAATGCATCGACTGAAATTATCCAGCAATCGCAGCGATGCGTCGCAAGCCAGGCGCCGCAGCTTCTCAACCGCGCCGGCGAAGACCCGGCCTGGGCGATCGCCACCGTTGTCGGTTTTACCTTCGGCTGGACGTCACCGGCGCAATTGCTGGATAAGAGCGAACCGAATTGCGCAGCCGTTCTTGCCTTGCTGCAGGGCGGTGATGAAGGGGAAACTGAGGTCTAAGCTCCTACGCCTTAGATATTTTCGTTGCGCCAGCCCCTGTACCATTCGACGAAATGCTGGACGCCTGTTTCAACCGGCGTTTCCGGCGCATAGCCTGTGAGCGCTCGCAGCAGATCCGGCGAGGCATAGGTACGCGGCACGTCACCCTGTTGCATGGGCAGCATATTGCGGATGGCCTTCTGGCCGAGAACAGTCTCCACCGTTTCGACGAAGCGCATCAACTCGACAGGTTGGCCACCGCCAATATTGACCACGCGGAACGGTGCATGTTTCGACAGCGTATCGGTCACACCCTCTTCGGTGACGCGATTGTCTTCCGAAGGTGCTATATGGCTGAGGCGGATGATGCCTTCCACCAGATCGTCGATATAGGTAAAATCGCGGCTCATCTGGCCTTCGCCGTAAATATCGATCGGCTGACCCTTGAGGATGGCATCGACGAATTTGAAGAGCGCCATGTCGGGTCGGCCATAGGGACCGTATACCGTGAAAAAGCGGAAAGCCGTCGTCGGCACCTTATGCAGATGCGCATAACTATGCGCCATCAGTTCCATGGACTTCTTGGTGGCCGCATAGATCGTCATCGGCTCATCGGCACGGTCACTCTCGGCAAAGGGCACCTTCTCATTCGATCCGTAGATCGAGGAGGTCGAGGCGAGCAGGAGATGCTTTGGCTGAAGATTTTTCGCCAGCTCCAGAATATTCCACGAGCCGATGAGGTTGGAGTTCACATAGTCCTTCGGGCACTCGATGCTGTAGCGAACGCCCGCCTGCGCCGCGAGATGGATGATCACCTCCGGCTCGGCGAGGTCGGCTGCGCGGTTCAGCGCATCGGCATCTTCCAGCATGCCGATTTCAGCCTTGAAGCCGTTCGAACGCGCAAGGATCGCGTGCCGCTTTTCCTTCAGCGCGACATCGTAATATTGCGTCATCCCATCGAAGCCGACGACGAAGTGACCATCGTCCAGCAACCGCTTGGCGAGGTGAAAGCCGATGAAACCCGCCGTTCCGGTAATCAGATAACGCATGGGATGTGCAGACCTTCCGTTACTGTTCCGAGCGACCGATGCTCGAATAGGAGAAGCCATGGGCTGTGACTTCATCGGCGCGATAGATGTTGCGCAGGTCGACGAGGACGGGGCTCTTCATGATGCTTTTGAGACGGGCGAGATCGAGCGCGCGGAACTGGTTCCATTCGGTCACGATCACCAGCGCTTCGGCATCCTGCGCGGCCTCGTAGGGACCCTGGGCATAATCGATGCCCTCGATGAGCGGCTTGGCATTGGCCATGCCTTCCGGATCGTAGGCTGTGACTTTAGCGCCGGCATCCTGCAATGTCTGGATGACTGTGATCGCCGGGCTGTCGCGCATGTCGTCGGTATTCGGCTTGAAGGTCAATCCCAGAACGGCCACCTTTTTGCCGCGGATATCGCCGCCAGCGGCTGCGATCACCTTGCGGCCCATGGCGCGCTTGCGATTGTCGTTGACGGAAATCGTTGCCTCGATCAGACGAACCGGGCTGTCATAATCCTGCGCGGTCTTGGCGAGCGCCAGCGTATCCTTGGGGAAGCAGGAACCGCCATAACCCGGGCCTGCATGCAGGAATTTCGAGCCGATACGGCCATCGAGCCCGATACCCCGAGAGACGTCCTGCACATCGCCACCCACCTTTTCGCACAGATCGGCGATCTCGTTGATGAAGGTAATCTTCATCGCCAGGAAGGCGTTGGCGGCGTATTTGATCAGTTCGGATGTACGCCGCGTGGTGAAGAGCAGCGGCGACTGGTTGAGATAGAGTGGACGGTAAACTTCGGTCATCACCGGACGTGCGCGCTCGTCGGAAAGACCGACGACGATGCGGTCGGGACGCTTGAAGTCGTCGATGGCAGCACCTTCGCGCAGAAACTCCGGGTTGGATACGACAGCAAAATCTGCTGTCGGATTTTCTTCACGGATGATGCGCTCTACCTCGTCACCGGTGCCGACAGGCACGGTGGACTTGGTGACAATGACGGTAAAGCCGGTGATGGCGGCTGCGATTTCCTTTGCTGCGGCATAGACGTAACCGAGATCGGCATGGCCGTCACCGCGGCGCGATGGCGTGCCGACGGCGATGAACACGACATCCGCATCTGCCACAGCCGTTTTCAGCTCAGTGGTGAAGCTCAGGCGACCGGCCTTGGCATTGGTGGAAACGATGACATCGAGACCAGGCTCAAAAATCGGAATCTGGCCGTTCTTCAGCGCCTCGATCTTTTCCGGCATCTTGTCGACGCAGATCACGTCATGGCCGAAATCCGCAAAGCAGGCGCCAGACACCAAGCCGACATAACCGGAGCCGATCATCACAATACGCATTGAACAACCTTTCAGGGTGCGGGGCGGTCAAGCCCTTCCACAACTTCGATATCGTTTCTGGAGTTGGTATCTATCCGCCTTCGCTCCCAAGTCCAAGCTTACAGAGCGTTTTCAAGTGTAATTTCAAAATTTTGTTGCAAATGAATCAAACCAGACGACCCTTCCAGCCATTCAGTGTTAGACTTCCAAGTACCTCCATTCCGCAGGCATTCGATGACCGAAAACAATATCCTTCAGGAAATCGCTTTCTGGCTTTCTCGACAGGGCTACGAAGGCATGCCGGAGGAGGAGCTTCTCGCTGGATTTTGCGAACGCTGCAACGCGGCTGGTATCGCCATTTCCTCTGCTTTGATCCTGATGGACACGCTGCATCCGGATTTCGAGGGGCATGCGTTTCAGTGGGATAGCCGCGATGCCGTCGACCCGTCCAGCGTCTATGACTTCACCGATGAGGGTAAAGCGCGTGAGGCGTGGGAGAGTTCGGTATTCTTCCATCTTCTGAAAGAGAATGCCGAGGAAATCCGGCACCGATTGTTCCTCAATGAGGAGGCGAGCTTCTACAAGCTGGATGAGCTGCGCAATGCGGGCCATACGGACTACATCGCGTCCATCCATCGTTTCACGGAACGCGGCAGCATCGGGGAAATGAGTGCCTTTTATTCCCGCTGGCTCACCCGGCAGCCGGAGGGCTTTCATGACGATGAGCTGGCCGCACTGCGCATGCTGCTGCCGACGCTTGCGCTAGCAGTGAAGACGGCGTGCTGCATGCGCATCATCGAAACGATTACGGATGTCTATCTTGGCCGGGATGCCGGTCGCAAGGTGATGAGTGGCACGATCACAAGAGGAGAAGTCGAGCGGATCGAAGCGGTCCTGTGGTTTTCCGATCTTCGGGATTTTACCGGCATCTCAGACCGGGCGAAGCCAGACCAGATTATTCCTTTTCTCAATGACTATGCCAGTCTTGTCATCGATGCGATCCATGCGCATGGCGGCAGCGTGCTGAAGCTGATCGGAGATGGCGTTCTGGCGATCTTTCGAACCGGCAATCGGCAGGATGATTGCGCAGCGGCACTTGCCGCGGAAATGACGATGCGGACGCGCCTTTCCGTTCTAAACCACGAGCGTCAAGCAAAAGACCTCCCCGCCACCGATGTTTATCTCGGATTGCATGTCGGCGAGGTCTTTTATGGCAATATTGGGAGTCGAAGCAGGCTGGATTTCACCGTGGTCGGCCCGGCGGTCAATATGGTCAGCCGCATCGGAGGTCTCTGCACTTCCGTAGATCGCGATACGGTGATGTCGAGGGATTTTGTCGCCACCTGTCCTGAGGAGATGCAGGCGCTGATGGTCTCGCTTGGACGATATGCCTTGCGCGGCTTCGCAAGGGCGCATGAGCTTTTCACCATCGATCCCGAACTCTCTTGATAATGCATGAGCATATGACCGTTGCGGAAATGCCAGCGATACCGTTTTTATGCATTTTCGTCTTGTGACCGTGCAGCATGAGGCGTAGCCCTTGTAGTGAGGAGCCATCCACAATCCTGATCTGACGCGCATTCCATCGTGAGCGCAGACTGGCTCTGCCGTGTCTTTACCCATTCCAGTTCGGATTGTTCGCCATGCAAAAAGGTATTCTTCTCGGACTGCTCGCTTACGCCAGCTTTTCCTGGGGAGACGCCACCATCAAGTCACTCGGCTCGCAGGTTACAGTTTTTGAAATAGGCTTCTTCAGCATCCTGTCCTCCGCGGCCATCATCTTCTTCACCAAGCCACGGGAAGAACGGTGGCGCGAGTTCTGGCGCATGAGTAGGCCGTTTGCCGTGCATGGGCGCGCAATCTCCGGCCTGCTTGCCGGTATTCTCGGCATTTACGCCTTCACCACGCTGCCTTTGGCGGAAGCCTATGCGCTGATATTTCTATCGCCCCTGTTCGTGACCATCCTATCGGCCGTGGTGTTGAAGGAAGACATCGGGCTCTGGCGCTGGTCTGCCGTCTTTGCTGGCATCATCGGCGTGTTTCTCGTCGTGCGACCTGGCTTCAAGGCTCTGGAGCTCGGCCATCTGGCGGCGGTGGGTGTCGCTTTTCTGGCGGCGATGACGATCGTTATTTTGCGTTCGCTTGCCGGGCGCGAAAAGCGCACCTCGATCATGGGCGTTCTGCTCGTCTACGGCCTTACTTTCAACGGCCTTTTGGCCATTCCCTATTTTCACGTTCCGACCTTCCATCAGGTTGGCGCCTTTATCGTGATCGGCATTTGCACGGCGGTCGGCCAGATCACGTTGCTGACAGCAACGAAGATCGCGCCTGCCAGCCAGATCGCACCGTCACACTATTCGCAGATTCTCTGGGCCGTCGGGATCGGCGCTTTCTTCTTTGGAGAGTATCCGGACACGCTCGCAGTGTTCGGGCTAATCGTCATTGCCAGTGCCGGGCTTCTGACGATGATGCGAGAAAAGATCCGGCTCGGGACCGTGCGCTGGAACCCGTTTTTTCGCAATCGCCTGTAACGATGCCGGCTTGAGGATGTTCGGGCGCTATAGTGGCTTGCCGACCTGCTCCAAAAGCCAGGTCTGGAATGCCCGAGCGAGAACATTGTCCTGCCGCCCTTCGGGAAGTGCAATATGGTAGCTCTTGTCGGTCTTGAGCGGTACATCGAAAACCACAACAAGCTGGCCCGATGCCAACTCTGCCTCGATCAGATATTTGGGCAGAAGCGCGAAACCGAGGCCGCTGACGGCTGCTTCGATCAACATCGAGAACTGGTCGAAACGGCTCCCCCTATAGGCGCCTTCTGACGAGATACCGTTCATCTCGAACCAGTCCGTCCACAGCTTTGGGCGCGTCGTTACGTGGAGGAGGGGGCTGGTTAGGAGATCTGCATGGTTTGCTGGGGTGTATCTCGAAAGCACCGATCCTGCCGCGACCGGAACGATGACCTCGTTGCAAAGAAACGTGCAGGTGCCACGCGCCCAAACGGGTTGACCATAGTGAATTGCGATATCGAAGCTCTCTTCGTCGAAATCGAAAGGCTGGGATCGCGATCCAACGGTCAGGACTGTTTCCGGGTAGAGTGCCATGAACTTGTGCAGGCGCGGTGTCAGCCAGCGGCTGCCGAATGTGGGCAATGTGGCGACGGACAGCGAGGCGCTGGAGGTGCCAGCGGTAACGGCGCGCACCATCAACTGCTCGGACTGATGCAAGAGCTTCTGGACATCGGGCAGGAACTTGCGCCCTGCGTCGGAAAGCACCACGCGCCGCCGAATGCGTTCGAAGAGCAGCATACCGGTTTGCGCCTCGAGATCGCTGATCTGGCGACTGACAGCGCTTTGCGTCAGGTTCAGCTCTTCCGCCGCACGGGTGAAATTGCCGTGTCTTGCAGCACATTCGAAAGCTTGCAAGGTGACGATATCGGGCACCAGCCGTCTGCGCGTATCCATTCCTGCCTCGCATCAACACACCCGCTTTCCTCATTTGAAATGGGCGGTTCCAGACGTATATGATCTGGAAAGAGAATGAAATGGGTGGTTTGCCATCCGAGCCAATGCCTTGAGCCATCGCTTGCATGCTGCGAGACGACGTGGCGAAATCCTTGAGGGAGCCAGAATATGACCGCAACCAACGTCGACGTCGTCAAAGAAGCCGCTGCACTTCTTTCAAAGATGGGCGTTTCGTCCGCACTCTATCAGGGCGGCGACATGGCCTCCTTCAGCCCTGTCACCGGCGAACAGGTGGCAAGTCTCAAGACCGTTTCCCCCTCTGAGGTGGCAGACATCGTTGAGAAGGCGGATGTCGCGTTTCGGGCATGGCGTCTTGTTCCGGCACCCCGGCGCGGCGAGCTGATCCGGCTTTTGGGCGAGGAGCTGCGTGCTTTCAAGACTGATCTCGGTCGCCTCGTCTCGCTCGAAGCGGGCAAGATTCCCTCCGAAGGCCTTGGCGAAGTACAGGAAATGATCGACATCTGCGATTTCGCCGTCGGCCTTTCGCGCCAGCTCTACGGCCTGACGATTGCGACGGAACGCCCCGGCCACCGCATGATGGAAACCTGGCATCCACTCGGCGTCGTCGGCGTGATCTCTGCGTTCAACTTCCCCGTTGCGGTCTGGTCCTGGAATGCGGCTCTTGCCATCGTCTGCGGCAACTCCGTCGTTTGGAAGCCTTCGGAAAAGACGCCGCTGACGGCTCTCGCCGTGCAGGGTATTTTCGAGCGCGCGGTCGCCCGCTTCGGCGATGCCCCTGAAGGCCTCAGCCAGCTTTTGATTGGCGATCGCGCTGTGGGCGAAGCACTTGTCGATCACCCGAAGGTCCCGCTGGTCTCGGCCACAGGCTCGACGCGCATGGGCCGCGACGTCGGCCCGCGCCTTGCCAAGCGCTTTGCCCGTGCCATCCTCGAACTTGGCGGCAACAATGCCGGCATCGTCTGCCCATCGGCAGATCTCGACATGGCGCTGCGCGCCATCGCTTTCGGCGCCATGGGAACGGCTGGCCAGCGTTGCACGACCTTACGCCGCCTCTTCGTGCATGACAGCGTCTACGACCAGCTCGTGCCGCGTCTGAAGAAGGCCTATGCCTCGGTCTCCGTCGGCAATCCGCTGGAAACCTCCGCACTGGTCGGCCCGCTGGTCGATAAGGCCGCATTCGACGGCATGCAAAAGGCGCTCGCCGAGGCGAAGGCGCATGGTGGCGTGGTCGCCGGTGGCGAGCGCGTCGATACCGGTGCTGCCAATGGCTATTATGTAAAGCCCGCACTCGTGGAAATGCCCAAGCAGGTCGGCCCGGTTCTTGAGGAAACCTTCGCGCCTATCCTCTATGTGATGAAGTATTCCGATCTGGATTCCGCGATCGAGGAGCATAACGCCGTTGCCGCCGGTCTTTCATCCTCCATCTTCACGAAGGACCTTCAGGAGGCCGAACGTTTCCTCGCTGCCGATGGCTCGGATTGCGGTATCGCTAACGTTAATATCGGCACCTCCGGCGCTGAAATCGGCGGCGCATTCGGCGGTGAAAAGGAAACCGGCGGCGGCCGTGAATCCGGTTCGGACTCCTGGAAGGCCTATATGCGCCGCGCCACCAATACGGTGAACTACTCCAAGGCGCTGCCTCTGGCGCAGGGCGTTTCGTTCGACATCGAGTGAAAATCACCCGATTTAACATGACATGGATGGGCTGGCAGGACGTGTCCTGCCAGCCTTTTTCGTTCAGCCGATGGACATCAGGCTGGCGTTGCCGCCAGCAGCCGTCGTGTTGACGCTAACGGAGACTTCTTCCAGCAGCCAGTTGAGATTGTAGGCTTGGCTTACACCCTGTACCTCTTCCATTGATGCGGCTTGAACCAAAACGAGCGGCCCCTCAAGCGTGGCGATCCGGCTGTTGACGGCACGAACGCGATCCGCGTCACCCTCGACCAGCGCGCCCGCGAAGGGTCCAGCGGCCTGCCAGTTGGCGCTCCAAGAGAGACGGTTCTTGACTGAGGCTGGTAGCCCGGAGACTGCCTCCTCCAGGCCGCTATCCTTGTCGATAACGGCGGTGTTGCCGGTTGCCAAAGCTGCCGCTAGCTGGCGATAAAGCCCGTGGGTGGACACGGGTGCGAGCAGGACCTTGCCGCGTGGATGAAGCGCATAGATGTTGCGTTCTCCCACTGGGCCAGCAAGCTCCGTCTCGAAGCCAAGCGCGGACGACTGCGCAGAGGTTCTGGCCACTTCCGCGGCCTGCGTTTCGTTCTTGCCATCCAGCCATTGTGCGAGATCGAGAACCGCCTGATCCTTGTGCTGTACTGCGCGCTCCACCTCCGGGGCAACGCGTGTCAGCCTGCCGAGATAAAGTGGACCGCCTGCCTTGGGGCCGGTGCCGGAAAGGCCGCGGCCACCGAACGGCTGGACGCCCACGACAGCGCCGATGATGTTACGGTTCACGTAAAGATTGCCAACCTTCACCCGCGATAGAACATGCGCGATGGTGGCATCGAGGCGGGTGTGCAGACCAAAGGTCAGGCCGTAACCCGTTGCGTTGATATCGTCGATCAGCTGATCGAGCTTTTCGCGCTTGAAGCGGATGACATGCAGGACAGGACCGAAGACCTCGCGCTTCAGATCGGCAAGCGACTTCAGCTCTATGATGGTCGGCGGCACGAAGGTCCCATTCTGACTGTCACCGGCGAGCGCAATCTGCTCGATTGTGTTGCCGAGGCTACGCATGGCTTCGATGTGCTTTTCGATATTGTCCTTGGCTTCCGCGCTAATCACCGGGCCGACGTCGACCGAGAGTTGGTCGGTTCTGCCGATGCGCAACTCGTGCAGTGCGCCCTTCAGCATCGTCAGCGTCCGATCAGCGATATCGTCCTGGAGGCAGAGGACGCGCAGTGCCGAGCAGCGCTGGCCCGCGCTGTCGAACGCCGAAGCGATCACGTCTGCCACCACCTGCTCTGCTAGCGCGGAGGAGTCGACGATCATGGCGTTCTGGCCGCCCGTTTCGGCAATCAGTGGAATGGTACGGCCATCGCTTGAGACCCGTTCGGCAAGCTGTTTCTGGATCAGACGCGCCACCTCCGTCGAGCCGGTGAACATCACGCCAGCCGTTTGCGGCGCTGCGACGAGCTGCGCGCCCGTCTGTCCCGCACCCGGTAGAAGCTGCACGGCATCGGCAGGAACCCCGGCCTCGTGTAGAAGACGCACACCCTCTGCCGCGATCAGCGGTGTTTCTTCCGCAGGTTTTGCCAGAACCGGGTTGCCAGCCACCAGAGCCGCCGCGACCTGACCGATGAAGATGGCCAGCGGGAAGTTCCATGGGCTGATGCAGACGATCGGTCCGAGGGGCTGTTGCAGCAGGCCGAACGTGTTGCGGGCTTCGGCTGCATAGTAGCGTAGGAAGTCGATGGCTTCCCGCACTTCGGCAATTGCATTTGGTGCCGATTTTCCCGCCTCTCGCATGATGAGCCCGAGCAGCGTCGGCATTCTTGCCTGCATCAGGTCCGCTGCCTTTTCCAGGCAATAGGCGCGTGTCTCAACGCTGGACTGCGCCCAAGACGAGGCCGCTGCCACCGCCAGAGCCTTGGCGACATCCTCCTGCGTCGGCTCGATTACATAGCCGACCGTGTCATTGCGATCACCGGGATTGATGACCGGACGTGTCTCACCGGACGCATTTAGAGCCGCGGCCTTCCACTCCATCGTCACACTCTCGGAGAGTGCTGCGCTCAGTTCGGCGAGCGTGTTCTCATTGGCAAGGTCCAGGCCGCTGGAATTGATGCGCGTGCCGTAGAGGGCTTCCGGCTTGGCGATCTTGTCATGCTGGGCACCCGGGACAGGCATCGCCTTCACCACGGCGACAGGATCTTCCAGAAGAGAATCGACAGGGACCTTCGGATCGGCGATGCGATTGACGAAAGAGGAGTTGGCGCCATTTTCCAGCAGGCGGCGGACCAGATAGGCCAACAGGGTTTCATGGGTGCCGACCGGCGCATAGAAGCGGCACGGACGATCAAGGTTCTGCTTGCCGACGACCTCGCTGTAAAGCGGCTCTCCCATGCCATGCAGGCATTGAAACTCATAGTCGCCGATTTTGAAGTCCGGACCGGCCAGATGGTAGATCGTCGCCATCGACTGCGCATTGTGGGTGGCAAATTGTGGGAAGATGACGTCGCGCGCTGCCAGCAGCTTTCGGGCGCATGCGATATAAGAGACGTCCGTATGAACTTTGCGGGTGAAGACCGGAAAATCCTCCAGACCATCGAGTTGCGCGCGCTTGATCTCCGCGTCCCAATAGGCGCCCTTGACCAGACGTACCATGATGCGGCGGTTCGAGCGCCGCGCCAGATCGATAATGTAATCGAGCACGAACGGGCAGCGGCGGCCATAGGCCTGAACGACGAACCCAAGCCCCGACCAGTTGCCAAGATCGGTGTCCAGCGCCAGAGATTCCAGCAGATCTAGCGAAATCTCCAGGCGGTCGGCCTCTTCCGCGTCGATGTTCAATCCGATGTCGTAGCTCTTCGCCAGCACCATCAGCGACTTCACGCGAGGCAGAAGTTCCGCCATCACCCGCTCGGCTTGCGAGCGGGAATAGCGCGGATGGAGTGCGGAAAGCTTGATGGAAATCCCAGGGCCACCATAGACGCCGCGCCCGGCTGACGCCTTGCCGATGGCGTGGATCGCTTGTTCGTAATCGCGGTAATACCGCTCGGCATCCTTGGCGGTCGTCGCGGCTTCACCGAGCATGTCGTAGGAATACTGGAAGCCTTTGGCTTCAAGCGGTCTTGAGCGGCTGATGGCTTCTTCGATCGTCTGACCGGTGACAAATTGCTCGCCCATCATGCGCATCGCCATATCGACGCCACGGCGAATGACAGGCTCGCCAGCACGGGAGATCAACTTCGTCAGCGCTGCGGATAGGCCCTTGTCGTTGACGGTCGAGGTGAGCTTGCCAGTAATGACGAGACCCCAGGTCGCGGCGTTGACGAAGAGCGAACGACCGCCGCCAAGATGCGATTTCCAGTCGCCGGTGGCGATCTTGTCGCGGATCAACGCGTCGCGCGTCGCGGTGTCGGGAATACGCAACAGTGCTTCGGCCAGGCACATCAGCGCCACGCCTTCCTGGCTGGAGAGGGAATATTCTTGCACCAGTCCCTCGACACCTGTGCCCTTGGCCTTTGCTCGCAACGCTTCGATAAGCCGGCGTGCCGTCGAGCGGATCGTCTCCGCTTCCCTGTCGCTTACCGTCGCTGCTTCGAGAAGAGGAGCGAGGCATTCCGGTTCAGAGCGGCGATAGGCTGCGGTTATGGCCTGGCGGAGCGCGCTCGGCTCACTGACCTGCGGAGCGAAACGGTCAAAAATGCCTGCTGGCGCTATCGTCTCATTCAATGCAACGGTGGATGCAGTGCCCGCCATCGGTTCGGCCCTCGATTGGATCTAGAAAATAGGTGGTTCGGCGTTATCGCCTTCACGTGTCTGCGGACAGAATATCACTGCTCAGGAAATTGATATGGCCTTATTTTCATCGTAAAGAAGGAAATACGAACTTTTATTTTGTGTTTATGCAGGAAAACAGGATGATGAAAGTGCCAGAAGCAGGCGATCTGGATCACTTCGATATCAGGATCATGGAGGCGTTGAGCGAGGATGGGCGAATGTCTGTGCTGGAATTGTCGCGCCGTGTTGGGCTGTCGAAAACGCCCTGCCAGACTCGCCTGAAGCGCCTTGTCGATGAAGGCTACATTCTTGGATTTCGTGCATCTCTGAACGCAGCAAAACTTGGGCTGGAACACATCGCTTTCACCGAGGTCAAGCTTTCCGATACGAGAGAGAAGGCGTTGGATGAGTTCAATGCGGCGGTGCGCAAGATCAAGGAGGTGGAGGAGTGCCACATGATCGCCGGCGCGTTCGACTACCTGCTGAAGGTAAGAACGACAGACATCCGAAAATATCGACGGGTGCTTGGCGAGAAAATCTCAAGCCTGCCTTCGGTCGCGAATACATCGACCTTCGTTGTCATGGAATCCGTCAAGGATACGGGGATGTGACGGGCAGCGTTAGTGGGCCACCCGTCACATTATTGAACGCAATCAGCGAAGCGCCATTGCTGCCGTCACTGCGGTGGTCTGGGCGTCGGGACCGAATTCGTTTTCGTTTTCGATGCCGAGCAGTTCTTGCAGACGCATGCGGGCGCGGCTGACGCGGCTCTTGATCGTGCCGACGGGGCAACCGCAAATTTCTGCAGCCTCCTCATAGGCAAAGCCGGAAGCCCCGATCAGCAGAATCGCTTCGCGCTGATCATCCGGCAACTTTTCGAGGGCCTGGCGGAAATCATGCAGGTCGACCGAGCCATGCTGTTCCGGCGGGACGGACAGGCGCGAGGTATATGCACCGTCAGTATCCTGAACTTCACGACCGGACTTGCGGATCTGGCTGTAGAACTCGTTGCGTAGAATGGTCACGAGCCATGCGCGCATGTTCGTGCCGGGCTGGTAGCTTTCCTGCTTTGCCCAAGCTTTCATGATCGTATCTTGGACAAGATCGTCAGCGCGGTCGCGAGATCGAATGAGGGAGATAGCGAATGCACGCAGGTTCGGCAGCGCCGCCAGCATTTCGCGTTTAAAGTTGTGGCCGTTGGTTTCCGCGTCTTCTGTCATCATTCACCCGAAGCTTTCGATCTGCGCTCAGCCTCGTCAAGCTTTTCGAGAAGGTCGAGAAACTTGTCCGGGATACCTTCATCCTGGACAGCGTCGTAAAGTTCTCTCAATTTACGGGTGATGACCGCTCGTCCGGAGTCGGGCACGCTCGGGCCCACCCCGTTATCAGACGAATCCTGATCCGATTGAAACATGCTCATGAGTGCGGGTATTCCTTTTGTGACGCATTATAAATGCACGCACAAAAAAAACGTTCCAGGCCTGTGGAACTTTTTTTTCCGTTGGGCATTAATCCCGCAGGTTTGCGCTGCAGACCGCATGAACAGGGGAGAATTACATGTCCGTTTCTACACGCATTGCACCGCACCTGCCTTATCTCCGTAGGTTTGCGCGTGCCGTTTGCGGCTCTCAATCTACCGGCGACGCCTACGTGGCTGCTAGTCTCGAAGCGCTGATCGCCGATGTCAGCATCTTTCCGCAGACGAGCAGCGATCGTGTTTCGCTCTATCAATTGTTTGTCTCTATTTTTAGTTCCGTCACGATCAACATCAAGACGGATGAGAATTTGACCGGCTGGGAAAAGCGGGCGTCTGCCAACCTTTCCGCCGTTCCGGCTGTGCCGCGCCAGGCGTTTCTGTTGACGACCGTCGAAGAATTTTCCCCCTCCGAAGCTGCTGAAGTTCTTCAGGTTGCGGAAAGCGAAATCGGCAAGTTGATCGATGAGGCCGCGTCGGAAATCGCCCGTCAGGTTGCGACCGACATCATGATCATCGAAGACGAACCGTTGATCGCCATGGATATCGAGCAGATGGTCACCGATCTCGGTCACAACGTCACCGGTATCGCACGCACCCACAAGGAAGCGCTGGAACTCTTCCACCGCACTCAGCCGAAGATGATTCTCGCGGACATCCAGCTCGCAGACGGCAGCTCCGGTCTCGACGCGATGAAGGACATCCTCCAGATGACGTCTCTTCCCGTCATCTTCATCACCGCCTTCCCTGAGCGTCTGCTGACGGGTGAGCGGCCTGAGCCGACCTTCCTCGTGACCAAGCCGTTCAATCCCGATATGGTCAAGGCCCTGATCAGTCAGGCTCTGTTCTTTAATGAAAGTTCACGTGTTGCCGCGTAATCCATGCTGAGTGTCGTCATGTCCAGCAACTCTTACGGCTGCTGGGCGTTTGACGCAGGAATGGTCGGCGCCGGTGGTTTGCCGCTCGACGTCGTTTTCCGCTAGGAGATCAAATTGCATCGGCTCGCGTGGCACAACAGGGACCGGAACGAGGGTGAATTGCACGATTCGCTGGTGTTGGCTTTGCTCGACTCCGGCGAAACTGTGATGCTGCAAGACCGTGACCGGGACTATATCTTCATCGCCAATCTGCCGGATGTTTGGAACCTCCCGACTGAGCGGGAGAACGAGCCAACGGATGTCAACATCTTCGGCAAGGAACTTGCTCAGCGTCTGTCAGAGTTGAAGAAGGACCTGAATGCTGCTGGCAGCCGCGGCACCCTAGAGGTCATGGCTGGAAAGGACAGGATATTTCAGTTCCATGTCTATTCCACGGTCAATATGTCCGGCCAAAGGGTATTAAAGACGACGATCCGCGAGGTCACAGTCGAGCGCCGCCGCGAGCAGTTGCTACGCTCCCTGCTGCGCGAGGTCAGTCACCGTTCGAAAAATCTTCTGGCGATCATCCAGAGCCTTTCGGCACAGACGGCACGGTTCAGCTTCACCAAGGAAGATTTCTTAAGGAAATTCCGGGGACGGCTGCATGCGTTGGCACAATCCCAGGATCTGATCACCGATTCCGATTGGCGCGGAGCGGAAATTTTCGAGTTGTTGAAACAGCAATCGGATCTCTACCTTCCGGAATATCCCCATCTGATACAGATGAAGGGTGAGAACCTCCTGCTCAATCCGAACGGTGCTCTTTATGTAGGGCTGGCCTTCCACGAATTGGTGGTCAATACCGTCAGCCACAGCCCCAACCTCGCGCTTCACCTACCCATCACGCTGGAGTGCCGGCGCGAGGAGGATTTTTTCGAAGTGAGTTGGAGCGAACCCCTCTCTCAAGATGATCTGTTAGCGTCGCAAGACAGCGACCGGCGAAGCAATTTCGGTAGCGTGGTTCTGGAAAAGGTCGTGCCCGCGGCTCTCGCCGGCGAGGCTCGGTATGATGTGTCGGCAAGCGACATCGGATATACGCTCCGTTTCCCAGCACCTGCCGCTTCCTGACGCGGCAGGCTTCTCGGCGTGAAGAACGTCAGGCTGTCTGCCGTCACGAGATGTTTTCAAGAAGTGAGTTGAAGAGTGGAAGCGTATGGGAGACGTCCCATCGCCTTTCAGGCTCGACTTCGTGGACGATCAATGTCCGTCCGTCAGTGAGCCCAAAAAGAAAAGCACGGCTCGGGGGAGAGCCGTGCTATTCAGGGGCAGGTTTTCAGGGGCAAAACCTGCTGCGCCGGGCCTCTAGGCGGGGACGGGGAAATGGCCTGGCGTGCTTGAAAAACGTACACAGTCTTTCTTGGTTCCAACTCATTCAAGATATTTTACGCATTCTCTGCGCCAGCATTTCTTTTCTGCAGCCGCTTCACCGGCGCCGTCATCGTCCACGTAAATCCGGTTTCTGCGTAATCTGTTGATACAGTGGCAGAAAACGCGCTCTCTGCGTGTCGCTTTATGATCGTCGAGCCAAATCCACGACGGGAAGGCTGGCTTGCCGGCGGACCACCCTTTTCGATCCACTCCATCGTCAACATATCGTGATCGGAGGGGTCGAGAGCCCAGTGAAGGCGCACGCGTCCTTCCTTAACAGAGAGCGCGCCATACTTGATTGAGTTGGTGCTGAGCTCGTGAAGGATGAGGCCAAGATTCTGCGCCGCCTCCGGCGAAAGCAGAAAATCCTCGCCTGATACCGTCACCTGGTCCGCTGTCGAGCCGAACACCTCAAGGTGACCTTTGACCAGACGGTGGATTGGCAGACCCTCCCATTGGACTTCAGCCAGTGCCGAGATCGACATAGCGAGACCACGAAGTCTGTGATCGACCTCCTTCTGTAATTCGGGAACTGTTGTGTTCTCCCGCGCCAACTGGCGCATCATGGCTTGCACCAGCGTCAACATGTTTTTGGATCGATGAACCAGTTCGTGCAAGATCAGCTGGTTGCGATCTTCCGCCTGGCTGCGGTCGAAAGACGCGTTGGAGAGCGCCACACCGACCTGGTTGAGTTCCTTGACATTGGTTTCAACGCGCGACACGATTTCGCCTGCGCCAATGCGTTCTGCAACATCCACGAGCTGTTTGACGGACTGCCGCAATTGCCGGCCGACGAGGTAGGTGCCGAAGACTGCGACCAGTACGATGAAGAGGCTGCCGATCAACATTTGTCGCCAGGTGCTTCGCAGGGCCGAGTCGCTTCGGTCTATCGCCCCGGCCACCACGGCCTTCCAAGGCCAGCCGGGAAGTTGGGCATAGGCATAGATATTGTTATGCGTATCAGTAAAGCTACCGCTGAATGCGGACATGTCGGCCGCCAGCTGTGCAGGCTCGTAGATCTTGCCGGGTGTTGCCTGTTCCATATTGCTGGAAATCACCACGCGCTCGCCGCTGTCGAGCAAAGTTGCCGACCATCCAGCCGGGATCGCATCCATAGAAATCAGGCTCGAAAGATCTCGCGCGGCTTGGGTAACGATCAATACGTCGCCGGCGGCTGCGAGCTGACGGGGCAGGGGGAGGGTGACTGTGAACACCCACTCCTTCCGATTGTTGGCGTAGAAGATGTTCGAAAGCATGATCCGCTTGGCATCGATCGCCTCCTGTATATGGGCGTCGGCTGGGACCTGACCCAGAGGCTGCCCATAGGGCACACGCGTATTGACCTTCTGGACGCCGTCGCGCGTGGCGACCACCACGTAGATGTTTCGCCTGCGCAGGCTTTCACTGACACGCTGATGAAAGCTGGCAAGATCTCCGTCTTCCAACTCTGGAAACTGCGCGAGGAGATTAAGCGTGGTGCTCAGTTCCTGAAGACGCCGCTCGATGTTTCGGCTGATGGCACGGGCATCGTCGACAGCTTCACGCTGCAAATCTTCCCGCTCATCCGCTTCCAGCCGCAGCATCAGATAACCGGCGAAGATAATCAGCGGTAGGGTCACCAGCGTCGTCATGATGACGATGTAGGTACCGATCGATGCTGTAGGAGACAGTCTGGCGAAGAATGCTCGAAACCTGGAAATTGTCACGCCCTTAAACGTCCATGAATGTCAGCTTTTATGCTGAATTGCGTATAGATAATACCTGTCTAATTTGGCGGCACAATGCCGTTCGTTGCGGCAGAGAGGGATATCTATAGGCTTTTTTCTCCTTTCACCCTTTGTTGATCAGGGCGAAAAACCCGGAACCAATTTCGCGGCCGTCTCGTTTGCTCGGCGAACAGGTTGAAGAAAAGGACGGATGAACTGTCCCCAGCCAGTTTAGTTTTACGACGATGAAAGGAAGGTACGATATGAAAAAGACATTGACCCTTATCGCGACGGCCGCCCTCATGGGTTCAACAGCGTTCGCACCGCTCGCCATCGCCCAGGACGCAACTCAGCCTGCACCAAGCACGACGGCACCTGCAAGCCCGAACGCTGCACCGGCAACCCCGGTCATGCCGACAACGCCTGGTGCAACCGACACGTCCGCTAACGCTGGCACCGCATCCGGCTCCTACCTGACGGAGCAGGCAGCCAACCAGATCAGCGCCAATGACTACATCGGTAACTCGGTCTACACTTCTGCCGACGAGAGCATCGGTAACGTGACCAACCTTATCCTCGAAGAAAACGGCGGCATCGTTGCGGCTGTGGTCGGTGTGGGTGGCTTCCTCGGAATCGGCGCCAAGGACGTCGCCGTCCCGATGGACAAGATTACCGTAACCCGAGACACCGGTAACGGTACCATTCGTCTGACGACGACTGAAACCGCTGAATCGCTGAAGGCAGCGCCTGAGTTCATGACCTTGAAGGACAAGAACGCGAATGCAAGCACCACGGCGCCGGCGGCAACCGACACCACGCAGACGGGTGCCACCAAGCCCTAATCCTGTTACGGGAGAGGAGCGAGAGGCAGCTTGACGCTGTTTCTCAGAACACCGGCCTCATTGGGGCCGGTGTTTTTTTGCGTCGCGTTGAGGTCAGCGCTCCGCGTTATGGGTCGAGTGCCAGCGCCATGCGGAAGAAATGATGTCCTCCAGCGTATAGCGCGGTTCCCATCCCAGAACGTCCCGCGCCTTGTCGTTGTTGGCGACAAGTGTGGTGGAGTCGCCTTCGCGCCGCTCGGCAAACTCCACGGGAAACGGGCGGCCTGAGACTTTCGAAATCGCGTTGAGCAACTCCTTGACAGTCGTTCCGGTCCCGGTGCCGAGGTTGAGTTCTACGGTCTTTCCACCAGACAAAAGATAGTCCACCGCCCTGACATGGGCATCGGCGAGATCGAGAATGTGGATATAGTCGCGCACGCAGGTGCCGTCGCGCGTGTCATAATCCGTGCCAAACACTTTGAAACCCTGGCGACGTCCAAGTGCTGCCTCGATCGCGAGTGGGATGGCATGCGTTTCCGGCTTGTGCCATTCTCCAATGCGGCCCTCAAAGTCAGCACCCGCCGCGTTGAAATAGCGCAACATCACAGAGTTTAAATCCTTATAGGTGCTGAAATCCTTGAGCGCCTGCTCCACGATCCATTTGGTTCTGCCGTAGGGATTGATGGGAGCCTGGGGATGGCCTTCATCCAGCGGAACACGTTCGGGCAAACCATAGGTCGCGCATGTGGATGAAAAGACGAAAGCCTTCACGCCCGCGTCCATCGTCGCGGACAATAGAGTCAGGGCCCCAATGACGTTGTTGTCGTAAAAGGCGACCGGGTTCTTGACCGATTCACCGACCTCGATCAGCGCTGCGAAGTGAAGAACCGCCTCCGGTTGATGCTTGGCGAAGACCTCGTCCAGCCTCGCCCTATCGCGAATATCCCCTTGCTCGAATGGTCCCCAGCGCACGAACTCTTCATGGCCATTGGAGAGATTGTCGAAAACGACAGGTTCGTAGCCGCGCTCTGCAAGCAACAGGCAGGTGTGGGAGCCAATATATCCGGCCCCGCCGACAACGAGAACTTTCTTCCGCATCCAACATCCTTTCGTAAAGCGACTGTTGGAGACTGCGTATCATTTTGACGGAAGAAGGGTAGGGGGAATTTTTTGGAAAGAACTGCAAAGGTCAATGCGCGCGTCCCTTGCAAACTGCGGGACGCGCGTAATGATTTTACTTTTTACGAATTGTCGTGCGTGTGGTGATGAAACCAAGCGCCATGGCAATCAGCAGTGTTGTGAACGGGCGTTTTCCGAGAGCGCCGGCTGCCATCGCCTCAACCGCCAACGGCGCCGTTGCAAGCGGGGACACCACCGGCGCACGGCGATAAGCCGTCGGGCGACGAAGGAGCGCCAGCCAAACCAGCATGATCACACCCAGCAGGAAAGCGACGCCAGCAATGACCAAAGCGGCCGGGCCAGCGCCAATTTCCTTAGCAAGATAGATGGATCCCCCAATGCCGCCAGCGATGACGGCAATCAGGAAGAAAAAGCCAGCAAGCACTCTCAGCACGATGCCGGTTTTTATCCGGCGCGTGACGAAAGTGCCTTCCCGCTGTGTGTCGCCCAGATAGAGCAAAAATGCTTGAAGCATGTTTGCGCCTTATCGACGCGTAACAAGGGCAAGAAGGAAACCGGTTGCGACCGCGATGCCGAGAGACTGAAGCGGGTTGCGCTGAACCTGGTAGACCAGGTTGTCGTTCAGCGTCTGAATTTCGTCGCGAACCGCGTGAACGGTCTGCTCAGACTTCGCCATTGCGTCGTCAGCAACGCGAGATGCCTGTGCCTTGACCTCGTGGGAAACGCCAACGCCAAGTGCCTTGACGCTCTTTGCAAGGTTGGAAAGGTCGTCACGCAGCTGCGACAGCTGTGCCGACACATCCTCGGCCTCAGCGCTATTGAGGGTTTCGCGTACCTTGTCTTCCACGTTGCGAACGCTTGCCATGTTCAATCCTTCTCTAAGGTGTCAAAATGCGCCTGATCTCAAAACGTAGGGCTTAGAGTTTTGTTCCCGCAATTTGCGAAAACTCGTCAGAGAATCTTTTCAATTGTTTTCAACAGGTTTGTTTTCCTGTCACAAGCATCATATAAGGCCCGGAAAATGATCGTATGATCTCTATCAATGGGACGATGTGACTGGCCGATGCTGCAAACACCTTACTACCTGATCGACAAGACCAAGCTTCTCCGCAACATGGAGAAGATTGCCTATGTGCGCGAAAAATCGGGCGCCAAGGCTCTTCTCGCGCTCAAGTGCTTTGCCACATGGTCGGTCTTCGATTTTATGGCTGAGTTTATGGACGGCACGACGTCGTCCTCGCTCTACGAGGTGCGACTGGGACACGAAAAGTTCGGCGGCGAAACGCACGCCTATTCCGTCGCCTATGCCGATTACGAGATCGATGAGGTCGTATCCCATGCCGACAAGATCATCTTCAACTCCGTAGGGCAGCTTGAACGCTTCGCCGACAAGGCGTCCGGCATCGTTCGTGGCCTTCGCCTCAATCCGCAGGTGAGTTCTTCCACTTTCGATCTCGCAGACCCCGCTCGCCCTTTCAGCCGTCTCGGCGAATGGGATGTGGCGAAGGTTGAAAAGGTCATGGACCGCATTTCCGGTTTCATGATCCATAACAACTGCGAAAACAATGATTTCGGCCTCTTCGACAAGATGCTTGGCCAGATCGAGGAAAAGTTCGGCTCGCTTCTGTCTAAGGCCGAGTGGGTCAGCCTCGGTGGCGGCATTCATTTTACAGGCGAGAACTACCCACTCGACCAGTTCTGCGACCGCCTCAAGCAGTTTTCTGAAAAATATGGCGTGCAGGTCTATCTTGAGCCCGGCGAAGCATCGATCACCAAGAGCACGACGCTGGAAGTCTCTGTTCTCGACACGCTGTTCAATGGCAAGAACCTCGCCATTGTCGATAGCTCCATCGAAGCCCATATGCTGGATCTCTTGATCTATCGCGAGAACGCCAAGATCTCGCCCAACGAAGGCGATCATTCCTATATGGTATGCGGCAAGTCCTGCCTCGCAGGCGATGTCTTCGGCGAGTTCAAGTTCTCAAACGAGTTGAAGGTCGGCGATCGCGTCTCTTTCCAGGATGCAGCGGGCTATACGATGGTCAAGAAGAACTGGTTCAACGGTGTGAAGATGCCGGCGATCGCCATCAAGGAACTGGACGGCAGCATTCGAACCGTCCGTGAATTCGACTTTGTCGACTATCAGCAAAGTCTGTCGTAACAGCGCGCTTTGAAAGGCGCATGTAGCACTCATTCTCAACAAGCCATCCCTGCGGGGAAAAGGAGGCATCACCTGAAATGAAGAAGAACGTTCTCATCATCGGCGCCGGTGGCGTAGCACAGGTCGTGGCGCATAAGTGCGCCCAGAATAGCGATGTATTGGGAGACATTCATATTGCGTCACGCACTGTCGATAAGTGCCGCAAGATTGTCGAATCCGTACGTGAAAAGAAGAGCCTCAAGACAGAGGTGAAACTGGAAGCCCATGCGCTGGACGCCATGGATATTGAGGCCACAACGGCCTTGATAGAGAAGACGGGCGTCCAGATCGTCATCAACGTCGGTTCGGCCTTCGTCAACATGTCCGTTCTTCAGGCCTGCATGGACACAGGTGTTGCCTATATGGATACCGCGATCCACGAGGATCCGACAAAGATTTGCGAGACGCCACCGTGGTACGGAAACTACGAATGGAAGCGTGCCGCCGAATGCAAGGACAAGGGCGTCACCGCCATCCTCGGCGTCGGCTTCGATCCCGGTGTGGTCAATGCCTATGCGCGTCTGGCCAAGGATGAGTATTTCGACAAGGTGACTTCGGTCGATATCGTCGATATCAATGCCGGTAGCCATGGCCGCTGGTTCTCGACCAACTTCGACCCGGAAATCAACTTCCGTGAATTCACCGGCGTGGTCTATTCCTGGCAGAACGGCCAGTGGCAGACAAACCAGATGTTCGAAGTCGGACAGGAATTTGACCTGCCAGTCGTTGGCAAGCAGAAGGCCTATATGACGGGCCATGATGAAGTGCACTCGCTTTCCAAGAACATGGATGGCGCGGATGTTCGTTTCTGGATGGGCTTTGGCGACCATTACATCAACGTCTTCACCGTTCTGAAGAATCTTGGTCTCCTGTCCGAAAAGCCGGTCAAGACGGCTGAAGGTCTGGAAGTGGTTCCGCTCAAGGTGGTCAAGGCCGTGCTGCCCGATCCGTCTTCACTGGCGCCCGACTATGTCGGCAAGACCTGCATTGGCGATATCGTCAAGGGTACGAAGGACGGCAAGGAGCGCGAAGTCTTCATTTACAACGTGGCTGACCACAAGGAAGCCTACGAAGAAGTCGGCTCGCAGGGCATCTCCTACACGGCTGGCGTTCCGCCGGTCGCAGCAGCGATGCTGATTGCCACAGGTGAATGGGACGTGAAGCAGATGGCGAATGTCGAAGAACTTCCGCCGCAGCCGTTCCTCAACCTTTTGAACAAGATCGGCTTGCCGAGCCGGATCAAGGACGAAAACGGCGATCGCGCTTTGACGTTCTAAAGCGTCACCCGCCCGCAAAACGCTGCTCAGTCTTGCGCAGCGTGCGTCTTGTCAGTCGATACGATAAAGCCCCGCTCTGCTTGAACGGGGCTTTTTTATGCAGGCTGGAGTATCTGAAGAGCTGACGTGTTCTGAGGCCTTTATTGGGTCGCAGACTTCTTGGCGCGTGTCTTGGGTTTGGTTGTCTCGGGAGTGATGGAAGCCGCTTTGACTTCGCCCTTTTTGCGGTGCGCGGGCTTGGTCGCCTTCGTGCTCTGCAGCAGAGTGAATTCCTTTTTCGCCTGCTCCCAGTGCTCGGCATCACGACCGTGCGGGCGGCCTTCGCTCTCCCAAAGCGTATAAGCCCGCTTGCTGATCCACTCTTGTTCTGAAACCTGCATGTCTATCTCCTGGCGTAACACTTAACCCGTTACGGGCTGTCTGCATGGTCCAGCGGCAACGCTGGACAGGAATGAGTCGCGGTCTTCTATGGCTCCAGAGCGACATGCGTCCTTTTGAATGTACTAAGGACACCTCTCACTCTCTAAATCTACGCATCGTGCTTTTCCGAAAATCGATTCCGATTTTCGCGCCGATGTTGTAGTAGATGCCACGATTCGGCAGTCGGTCAAGTCAATTTGCTGCGTCGCAATAGGCAGCATTTTTTGTTTCTCTAAGATACTCAATACGCTTCGCGGTGCCCTGTCTTCCCTCCCTTCGATAAATGTCGTGTGATCGAGTAACGGCATCCGAACTCTGCTAAAACAGGTTTGGAAGTGCGACATGCGAAATAATTTTGGCGATGCAATAAGAGGGGCTCGGAGGCCGGCATAAACCGCGGATTTGGAGCCGGAGCGTCAATAGATCTGTTCTTTATGGCCTCATGGGAAGCCACCTCATGCGGTCGTGTCCAAAACGTTACTCGCCCGTACTGCAAGCCACATCCAATATCGACGCGGTTGCTCTCCGAGCTTCAGGGTTCAGCTTTTGCCAGCGCGTGGGTTTAGAGGTCCGCCGGAAAATTACTGCGAAAAGAGCGGTCAGGGGAGATGAACATTCTCAAGATGGATGGGCCTGAGGTTCACGGTTCCTCGCGGAGGCTATGTTCCTTCTCTATTCTCCGCCTCCAATGAAATTCATAGGGGCTTACATGAAACGGATTGCGCTTATTGGCGCTGCACTTGCTGCTTTGATTTCCACCAGCGTCTCCGCTGAGGAGCCGAAGACGCTCCTCAACGCATCCTACGATGTCGCGCGTGAGCTATTTGCGGCTGAAAACGCAGCCTTTGTCAAAACCCATCCGGGCGTGACGATTGACCAATCCCACGCCGGCACCTCCAAGCAAGCCCGCGCCATCGTTGAAGGTCTGGCCGCAGATGTCGTGACCTTCAATCAGGTCACGGATATCGATTTCCTTGTAAAGCAGGGTTTTGTGTCCGCCGACTGGCAGAAGGATTTCCCCAACGACGCATCACCCTTCTACTCCTTCCCGTCCTTTCTGGTGCGCAAGGGCAATCCCAAGAATATCAAGGACTGGGATGATCTCGTTCGTGATGACGTGAAGATCGTCTTCCCGAACCCGAAGACGTCCGGCAATGCGCGCTATACCTATTTGGCCGCTGTCGCTTTCGCCAATGAGAAATTCAATGGCGACCAGGCCAAGGTCGATGAATTCATCAAGAAGATCTTCGCCAACGTCCCTGTCTTCGATACCGGAGGCCGCGCCGCCACGACCACCTTCGTCGAGCGTGAGATCGGCGACGTTCTGATTACCTTTGAGGCCGAGACCCGCGGCATTGCCAAGCAGTACGGCACGGACAAATTCGAAGGCGTGGTGCCGTCCGTCAGCCTGCTTTCCGAATTCCCGGTCGCGGTCGTCGACAAGGTCGTGGACAAGCGTGGCTCCCGCGAATTGGCAAAGTCTTACCTCGACTTCCTCTATACCGAGCAAGGCCAGCGCATCGCCGCCGAGTTCGGCCATCGCGTTCACAATGAAAAGGTGGCGGCCGAGTTCAAGGACCAGTTCCCCAGCATTCGCCTTGTCAACGTCAATGATGTTTTCGGCGGCTGGGACAAGATCCAGAAAGAACATTTCGCCTCTGGCGGAAAACTGGATGCGCTTTACGGCAATCGCTAATCGTTCTATGGCACGAATAGACATCGACCCGGCGGGATACCCGCCGGGTCGATTTTTGATCTTGTGTCTCTCCATTTGTGCCGAGAAACAGGACCTTCGCTGATGCAAAGGGGGAAGATTTGAAACGCAATGTCCTGCCGGGCCTCAAATTGTCTCTCGGCGTCACGCTGCTTTACGTCGGCATCATCGTCGTCCTTCCCCTTGCAGCACTCGTTTTTAAGGCTGCAAGCCTTGGACCGGCGGAATACTGGAGCATCATATCGTCTCCGCGAGCCGTCGCGAGCTACCGCGTCACGGTTCTTTGCGCGCTGGCGGCCACGCTCTTCAACGTCATTTTCGGCCTCGCCCTTGCTTGGGTGCTGACGCGCTATCGCTTTGCTGGCTGGCGCCTCGTCGATGCGATCGTAGATTTGCCCTTCGCGTTACCGACGGCGGTGGCGGGAATAGCGCTGACGGCGCTCTTTGCCGGAAACGGCTGGTTCGGTTCCGTTCTGGCTGAAGTCGGAATAAAGGTTGCTTACACGCCGCTCGGCATCATCGTGGCGATGGCCTTCACCAGTCTACCCTTCATCGTTCGTACCGTGCAGCCCGTGCTTGAAGATCTCGACCCTGCATTGGAAGAAGCCGCCCAGTCGCTCGGTGGATCGGATCTCGAGATTTTCCGCAAGGTCATCCTGCCGCTTTTGACGCCGGCACTTCTTGCCGGCCTGTCGCTCTCCTTTGCTCGCAGCCTCGGCGAATTCGGCGCCATCATCTTCATTGCCGGCAATCAACCCTTTTCGACCGAAATTACCTCCTTGCTGATCTTCATCCGGCTGGAGGAATATGATTATCAGGCGGCTGCTGCGATCGCATCCGTCCTGCTGATCACAGCATTCCTGATGCTGGCGCTCACCAATTATCTACAGTCGCGTGCTTTGCGCTATACGGTGAGGAGCTAGAGGATGAGCGCTGTTTCCTCCCGTCGCAAGCCGCCGCGGGTCGGCGATACTCCTTGGGTGCGTCGCAGCCTGATCGCCTTCGTCCTGATTATCGGGGCATTCCTGGTAGTGGCGCCTCTGCTGGTCATTGCTGTTGAGGCTTTTTCCCAGGGCCTGAAGACCTATGCTGCGACTATCACCCATCCCGATACACGTCACGCGATCATGCTGACGGTGGTCACGGCGCTGATTGCGGTGCCAATCAACACGTTGTTCGGTGTCGCAGCCGCCTGGGCGATCACCAAGTTCGACTTCTGGGGCAAGCGTTTCCTGCTGGTGATCGTGGAAATTCCCTTCTCTATATCGCCCATCGTTGCCGGCGTTGCCTATCTCTTCGTCTATGGCTTACAGGGTCTTTTCGGGCCCTTGCTCGATGCCTACGAGATCAAGATACTCTTTGCTCTGCCTGGCATCGTCATCGCCTCGATGTTCGTCACTGCTCCATTCGTTGCCCGTGAGTTGATCCCGCTGATGCAGGCGCAGGGACGCGACTTGGAAGAGGCGGCAACCTCTCTCGGCGCATCTGGCTGGCGCACCTTCATCTCCGTGACGCTGCCCAACATCAAATGGGCGCTGCTCTATGGCGTCGTGCTGTGCAACGCCCGCGTGATGGGCGAATTCGGCGCTGTTTCCATCGTGTCAGGCAATATTCGTGGCCAGACAAATACGCTGCCGCTGCATATCGAGCTTCTATATCACGATTATCAGGCTGCGGGCGCCTTTGCCTCCGCCTCCATTCTAGCGGCGCTTGCCGTTGTTACGATCATCGCCAAAGTCGCATTGGAGCGGCGCGGGGCAGGTCGCGGCCGTAAAAAGCTTAGCGCCGTAAACGCCGCCGCCACGGAGACGAGTTCATGAAAATCCGCCTGCAGAATGTCGTCAAAACCTTCGACACGTTTCGTGCCGTACGGGATGTCTCGCTCGATATTGAAAGCGGCGAATTGCTGGCGCTTCTCGGCCCTTCCGGCTCCGGCAAGACGACGATCCTGCGTATGGTGGCCGGGCTCGAATATACCGATGGTGGCCACATCTATTTCGGCGAGACGGATGCAACGAATATTCCCGTCCGCGATCGCGGTGTCGGCTTCGTCTTCCAGCACTACGCTCTATTTCCGCATATGACGCTGAACGAGAATATCGCCTTCGGGATGACAGTGTCACGCGTCAAGCGGAGCCGCACCGAAATCGACGCCCGGGTTCAGGAGTTGTTGCGGCTGGTAAGGCTTGAGGGGTTGGGCGATAGGTTCCCTGCGCAGATTTCCGGTGGGCAAAGGCAACGCGTCGCCTTGGCACGCGCACTTTCCGTCGATCCGAAGGTTCTATTGCTCGATGAGCCATTCGGGGCGCTGGACGCAAATGTGCGGCGCGACTTGCGCCGTTGGCTTCGCGAGATCCACGACGAGTTGGGGATCACCACGATTTTTGTCACACACGATCAGGAAGAGGCGCTCGATCTTGCGGATCGCGTCGTCATCCTCAATCAGGGTGAAATCATTCAGCAGGGCACGCCGAAAGAGGTCTGCCGCCAGCCGAACAGTGCCTTCGTCATGACTTTTCTGGGAGATACCAACAAGGTTTCCGGTGTTGCGAAGAACGGCAAGGTCTATGTCGGAGACACTGAGGTTCAGTTTGCCTATGGTCAGGCGGACGGACCTGTCGAAATCTATGCTCGACCCGCGGATCTGGAATGGGAGGATCTGCATGATGGGATTCCCGCGCAAGTCACCCGTGTTCTGGATAGGGCAGGGGAGCGGCGTGTGATCGCCACGACGAAAGAAGGCGATCTCCTCGAATTCGATGTACCACCGGAATCGTCGGTGGAAGCCGGAGATCACGGCCATGTCGTCATTCGCCGCGCCAAGATTTTTCCCGCAGCCAATCGCGCTTAATGTCGCTCCGCTTAGGTGTGACGGCACCGAGCAAAAATCTTACTAAAGCATGTCGCGCAAAAGTGTGCAGCGGTTTTGCGATATCGACATGCGATACCAAAGAGCTAAAGCGTATGAGCGAATCTGAAAGATCGCGACACGCTTTATCGGCTGGCGACCTGCTCGCCCTTGCCGTCGATATTCAGAAGGGTGTCGATACGACGCCGCTCATCCGAGAAGCGTGCGAGTGCCTGGCCGGACAAGGATTTACCGCCGGGCAGGCGAACCTTCATCGCATCCACTTTGGTGCCGTTGACGATCAACTCGTAATGCAGGTGCGCGCCCGTCGAAAGACCGGTAGAGCCGACATAGCCGATCACCTGGCCCTGCGTCACGCGCGCGCCTTCCACAACACCCTTTGCAATGGCGCTCTGGTGGTTGTAGGAGGAAACGTAGCCATTGGCATGGCGGATCAAAGTTTGGTTTCCGTAACCGGATGCCCATCCTGCCTTTTCGACGATGCCGTTACCCGTGGCAATGATCGGCGTACCGCGTGGAGCCGCCCAGTCGGTGCCTGTATGCATACGGCTGAAGCGCAGAACCGGGTGACGGCGCATGCCGAAACCGGATGTCATGCGACCGTTCGGTACAGGATTGCGCAGCAGGAACTGGCGGATACTTTTGCCCTCGCCATCGAAGTAATCGATGCTGCCATCTTCCGGATTCTGGAAACGGTAGAAACGTGTCTGGTTATCGCCGAACTTGGCGTTGACATACAGCAATTCGGATTGTTCGGTGGCCTTGCCATCCGGTCCTTCGACCGAGAAGAAGGCCTCAAGAGAATCCGACGGTTTCAGCTGTGCCTGGAAATCGACGCTGCTCGCCAAAAGCTTGATGAGCTGCGATATCATGTTCTGGTTCATACCATAGGCAAGAGCGGCGCGATAAACGCCATCATAAACCCGCGGCAAATCGCGATTGGCTGTCATCGGCGCATTACCGCCGTCGAACGCTGTCGCTACTGCATCGAGTTGAGGCGGTTCGCTTGCAGCGACAAATGTCTTCTTGTCGTTTGCAGCCACCGTCACGACGTGACGGTTCTTTCTATACAGGCTGGCGCGAACGATATCGCTCTTCTCATCATCCTGCAAAATGCCGATGCGCAGAACGTCACCCGCCTGGACATCCGGCGTTCCGTTAACGGATGCCAAGGCTGCGGCGGTCTGTTTGGCTTGTTCCTTGGAATAGCCTGCACCGAAAAGGGCGGCCTCCATCGTCTGATTTTGCCGCACGGGAATGACATCGTCGGCATATTCAGGCAGCTTTACCGTCGGCGCCTGGGGTGTCGACACGGACATGTTCTGTTCAACGACGCGGGCCGAAAGCCCTGCGGTAATATCCACATCCTCATCCGCTTCGAAACGGCGGGGGTCGATATAGTAGAGAGCGGCAAGCTGTTCGTTGCCGTCCGTCAGGATAGAACCGTTGGAACGGACCGCTTCTTCCACCTCATCGAAGCTCATCGCTCCGGCATAGGCGAAGGGGCTGTGCTTGGTCGGGAAGGGAACTGATTTCAGGCTCACTTCCGATTCCACTTCGGACCCGTAGATCGTACCGGTTTTGCTCGCCCCAGCAGCTTCAGGCTCATCGTCGGTGGCAAAGATGTTGAGC
>NZ_JAUTBG010000001.1:0-585000 GCF_030819035.1 Agrobacterium sp. SORGH_AS 787 | reverse complement strand
AAAATGTAACGGGGCTAAAGCCATGCACCGAAGCTGAGGATACAACGTAAGTTGTGTGGTAGCGGAGCGTTCCGTAAGTCTGTGAAGGCGGACCCGTGAGGGCTGCTGGAGATATCGGAAGTGCGAATGTTGACATGAGTAACGATAAAGGGAGTGAGAGACTCCCTCGCCGAAAGACCAAGGGTTCCTGCTTAAAGTTAATCTGAGCAGGGTTAGCCGGCCCCTAAGACGAGGCGGACACGCGTAGTCGATGGGAACCACGTTAATATTCGTGGGCCTGGTGGTAGTGACGGATCTTGTGTGTTGTTCAACCTTATTGGATTGGTTGGGCGGCGAAGAGGTTCCAGGAAATAGCTCCACCGTATAGACCGTACCCGAAACCGACACAGGTGGTCAGGTAGAGTATACCAAGGCGCTTGAGAGAACTATGTTGAAGGAACTCGGCAAATTGCACGCGTAACTTCGGAAGAAGCGTGACCCTTTTGCACGCAAGTGTGATGGGGTGGCACAGACCAGGGGGTAGCGACTGTTTATCAAAAACACAGGGCTCTGCGAAGTAGCAATACGACGTATAGGGTCTGACGCCTGCCCGGTGCTGGAAGGTTAAAGGGAGAGGTGCAAGCTTTGAACTGAAGCCCCAGTAAACGGCGGCCGTAACTATAACGGTCCTAAGGTAGCGAAATTCCTTGTCGGGTAAGTTCCGACCTGCACGAATGGCGTAACGACTTCCCCGCTGTCTCCAACATAGACTCAGTGAAATTGAATTCCCCGTGAAGATGCGGGGTTCCTGCGGTCAGACGGAAAGACCCCGTGCACCTTTACTATAGCTTTACACTGGCATTCGCCAAGGCATGTGTAGGATAGGTGGTAGGCTTTGAAGCAGGGACGCCAGTTCCTGTGGAGCCATCCTTGAAATACCACCCTTATCTTCGTGGATGTCTAACCGCGGTCCGTTATCCGGATCCGGGACAGTGTATGGTGGGTAGTTTGACTGGGGCGGTCGCCTCCGAAAGAGTAACGGAGGCGCGCGATGGTTAGCTCAGACCGGTCGGAAATCGGTCGTCGAGTGCAATGGCATAAGCTAGCCTGACTGCGAGACTGACAAGTCGAGCAGAGACGAAAGTCGGTCATAGTGATCCGGTGGTCCCGTGTGGAAGGGCCATCGCTCAACGGATAAAAGGTACGCCGGGGATAACAGGCTGATGACCCCCAAGAGTCCATATCGACGGGGTTGTTTGGCACCTCGATGTCGACTCATCGCATCCTGGGGCTGGAGCAGGTCCCAAGGGTATGGCTGTTCGCCATTTAAAGCGGTACGTGAGTTGGGTTCAGAACGTCGTGAGACAGTTCGGTCCCTATCTGCCGTGGGTGTAGGAATATTGACAGGATCTGTCCCTAGTACGAGAGGACCGGGATGGACGTATCTCTGGTGGATCTGTTGTCCTGCCAAGGGCATAGCAGAGTAGCTATATACGGAATGGATAACCGCTGAAGGCATCTAAGCGGGAAACCAACCTGAAAACGAGTGTTCCCTATCAGAGCCGTGGAAGACGACCACGTCGATAGGACGGGTGTGGAAGTGCAGTAATGCATGAAGCTTACCGTTACTAATAGCTCGAGCGACTTCTTCGTTCCCATTGTTCATGCTCATCGAGCAAAGCTCGATGGCATCATCTTCTGTCCTCACGGGCCATAGGCCCTGCGGACGGCGCGCCAAACGATTGGCGACGGACTAGCGTCCTGTATGGCTGCCCAACTCAAACGCGAGAAAGGCAAACCACAGCGCAAGTCAGAGAAAGACGTGTTGAAATTAAATGTGGCTTCGCCACCCAGCTTCTCGATACAACAGCACATGCAAAAGCATGTGCCAGTTGCGTTTCGCCGACCTGGTGGTTATCGCGGGGCGGCTGCACCCGTTCCCATTCCGAACACGGCCGTGAAACGCCCCAGCGCCAATGGTACTTCGTCTTAAGACGCGGGAGAGTAGGTCGCTGCCAGGTCTGCTAAACGCAACAAAAAAATCTTCTCAAATCACACTCCTCCGGCCAAGGCCGATACCAAAGGCCGCATCCAAAGCGGCCTTTTGCAGTTCTAAAGATTACTCGACATCCAAGTCGATCGCAGTCAACGCGGGGTGGAGCAGCCCGGTAGCTCGTCAGGCTCATAACCTGAAGGCCGCAGGTTCAAATCCTGCCCCCGCAACCAAATATCTACGTCACCATCAAAACCCCGTAGCCAAATGCTGCGGGGTTTTGACGTTTAAGGGAGGTGCCCGCACCAAAGTCCGCAGCAGCCAAAAGAGACAGCATCCCCCGCACAACGCGTTTCCACGCGAGCAGAGTGAGTGTTGATCTTCTTGTGATAGAGGCAGGCGCGCCCGCAATTGGTGACGATGATGTCTCGATCATGCCGACCGTTCTGCTGAGGATAGCCCGGTTTGATGAGTTCGGTCACAAGCCCCATTCCCAAAGCCTCAACCAGAGGACCGACAGCTTCTACAGATTGTAGAGTCCTTTTGGTGAAGCGAATGGCAGCCCGTTGTCCGAGCGTGCCGCCTGAGGCAGGCCATGCTCGGCAAACAGGCGGCGGAATGCTTCGATCACAGCTTGCTCGCGTGTCGTTAGAAGGCTTCGCAAGCCCACAGATCTTTTCCATTGACGGCTTGTGACAGCGTGGTGCCATGGCCTTGTTTGCCCGGTTCCTCTTGCGGGCTTGGGGCACAAACCATAGCGGTCGAGCACCGCGTGCACGGTGCTGCTCGCCGGAATACGGACATCTCCGGCGAGCTTCTTCACCAGCAACTCGCGGATCTTGCGCGCACCCCGATGCGGCTTCTCTTGTCTGAGGCGCACGATCATTGCCTCGACGGGATCGGGGAGTTGGTTGGTGTTGCGCACCGGACGCCAGGATCTGTCCGTCAGAGCTTCAAGCCCGTCGTTCTTGTAGCGATTGAGTATCTTTTGTAGCCGGTCTTGCGTGATAGGTCGAAGTCCAGACACACCTCGCTATTTCTTCGCCCTCCAGTAATCGGGCGACAAAGCGAAGACTTGTCTACATAACCGAAGTCTCTTTCCACGGCATCAACACCTCCCGCAAAGCGAAAAGTGTTACCCATGTCTCCGGTACAAAACGTCACCTATCTCTCAGGTCGGACATGGCTGTCGCGTCATATTACGCCTAGCGCAATGGTAATAACCCCGGCGAATAACAGGCTTCAAAAGTAGAATTTTCTCGGGCTTTATGAACGAGGAGATTTTGATGAAAACGAGCAGATTTAGCGAGCTGTAAATCCTTTCCTCCCCGCGCCGAGCGGAAGGCCATCCCCGTGCCGGATTTGTGCTGCCCTCGATCTGGTTCAAGCCGCGCTCTCCTCTGATTAGGCGCTTGAGCCAAGCGGTATAAAAGCACATGGCTTTGATTAGTCCTGCAACGGAACTACATCTGCGCGGTTCGCCTCTCCGGTAGTATCGTTCAGATTGTCGACCTAATCTATCGGGATGTCATAGGGAAAATCATGTCGTTTGGCATATGTGTTTGAACGCGCCTGTTGCCGCAAACGATTGTCCTCAGAATTTCGCCGCCCGATGCGTGTCCGCGACCGCCTTATTCTCCGATAGCTGAAACAATCGCTAGAGCAGAGAGGAGCATTACCGAATCATCGATGCGTGAAATCATGTGGGTTGCAGAGCGCGCGCGTGCTGGCATGTTCAATGCACGCCCGTGCTCCTCATGCGGGAGGAGAGAGTGGCGTCGTCGTTTGCTAGTGTTTTGTTCAGTTTGGATAGGGCAGACGGTAGCGGTCACGAATGGTGGCGCCTTCGTATTCGCGCGGATAGACGCCGCGATCCTGCAGGATCGGCACCACATTCTCGACGAACTCTTCGATATCATCCGGTGCGCGTGGCGGCTGGAGGGTGTAGCCGTCCACGGTTCCGTCTTCCCACAGGTCGATGATCTGGTCTGCCACCTCTTCGGGCTTGCCGAGAACCAGGCGATGGTGACCTTCCGAACGGCGCACCGCCTGACGCGCTGTCAGCTTTTCGTGGGTTAGCAGGTCGGACAGGCCGAGCCCCATTCCGACTGCCCATTGACGGTTCTGGTCCGGCACGAAGCGCTCGCCTTCCGGTACTGCGTCCGGATCGAAAGTAGCGAGATCGAGGCCGTTTTCCTTCGCAAAACGCACAAGGAGTCCATCCTCCGAGCCGGTCCCGCTGTACAGTTCATGTTTGCGCAGGGCTTCTTCTTTCGTCTCACCCACAATGACGACAAGGCCTGGGACGATGCGGATGCCGGATGGATCGCGGCCAAAGGAAATTGCGCGGTCGCGGACCTTTTTGCCGAATGCTTGTCCCGCCGGACGGGAGAGAATGTTGCAGTAGATAATTTCGCCGTGGCGAGCCGCAAGGTCTATCCCTCCTTCCGACGCGCCAGCCTGGGCGATGACGGGATGCCCTTGCGGGCCTCTTGGAACGTTGAGTGGACCTTTGACGTGAAAATAGTCTCCTTCATGATCGATTGCTTCAGCCGTTGCGGCATCCCAGAAACGCCCTTCCGGCACATCGTTTTCGCGGCGCGGATCCCAGCTTGACCAGAGCTTTTTCGCGACGTCGAGAAATTCGGTGGCCCTGGCGTAACGTTCGTTCCGTGGCGGAAGCGGTTCGTTGCCGAAGTTGGCCGCCACACTGGGATTGAAAGAGGAGACGATATTGACGATCAGTCGACCGCCGGTGACGAGATCGATGGACTGTGCTCGTCTGGCGAAATTGTAAGGTGAGTTATAGGTGGAGGACACCGTTGCGACAAAGCCGATGTCCGGCACCTGCGCGGCAAGCGACGTGGAGAGAATGAGGGGATCGATGGTGTGAAACGGGCGGCTCGTCGGGTCCGTCAGCAACGCCGGATGATCGGAGAGAAACACGGCATCGAACCGACCCTTATGAGCCAGTTCAGTCAATCGGCGATAGTAGCCGATATCATTGATGTCACGCCGGTCGCCGGTCCGGTATTTCCACGCATTGGGAAGATATCCGGTGGTGTTGATGCCGACGTTGAGATTAAGCCGGCGTTCGGTCTTGCTCATGCTGCTGCTTTTTCTTTTCAGGTGGTCGGTCTCCGGCTCGGGCCGGGTCAGTCATTCAAAAGCGTAACAGTCGGAATTGGCGTCGCGAGTTAAAAATTCTTGCTGTCGCAGAAAGAAAAACTTTTATGCGGTTCCGAGGCGGAGATGTTTTTGCTGTAGAGCCGATGGAGATGATTTAATCGAGAAGGTTATATTTTCCGGAGGAATTATCCGCGATTTCACGGTCACGGGTGGTGAGAAGAAACGAATTTTCTCAAGCGCCGCTTAAATAGTATACTGTTTCTATAGAAAAATACGTTTTTATATAGCTTTCTTCCTGACTGTATTGAAAGGAAGAACGCCGTGGCCAATGCTGCTCTGCGCCAGACAAATAAACCGGAAAGGCTATGGTACACGCGCTGCCCGGCGCCCACACCGCTTTCCATTGCCGTACAGCTTGGCTGGATCGAGGAAACCTTCGCCGCTCACGGCATTGCAGTATCCTCCATTTGTGATTCCGCCGATCCGGCCATCCGTCAAAGCCATTTCGACCATCGGCTGGACTGGTCTTTCCGTCAGGGTGGCAACATTCCGCCGATATGGGCGAGAGCCGACGGCCGGAAAACCCGATTGGTGGGTCTGACACGGACGGACGAGTTCCAGGCTGTCATTGCGTTACCGGAACGTGGAATCCGCAACGGCTCCGATCTGAAAGGGCGCCGCATCGGCGTGCCGAAGCGAGCCCATGAAGCCATCGACTTTCAGCAGGCGACATCTCTGAAAGGTATCGTGTCGGCGTTGACGATTTCAGACTTGGCGATCGAGGATGTCCAGTTGATCGACCTCGTTGCAACCGAGCCGGTGCTGCTCGGACCAGCCGAGGACAGGTTTCTCGGGTTACGGCGCAGGTTCCCCTATGGTGAGGAGATCGCAGCGTCGCATCGCGGTGAGATCGACGCGTTCTTCGTCAAGGGCGCAGAGGGTGTGACGGTTGCCAATCTCATCGGCGCGCATGTTGTGGTGTCGACGGGTTTTCATCCAGACCCCAAAGTCCGCATCAACAATGGCACGCCACGTCCTTTGACAGTGGATGCCACTTTCGCGGACGAGCGACCGGATCTCGTTGCGGAGCTGGTGGCGACGGTGCGGCGCGTTGCCGCTTGGGCAAACGACCATCCTGATGAGGCCGCTCGATTCATCGCCCGCGAAATTGGCGTCAGCGAGGACGCGGTGATCGCCGCCAATGGTCAAGCGGTTCACCGCAGTCTGCGGCTCGATCTTGAGCCCGCCGAGATCGACGCGATTGCTCATTTCAAAGATTTCCTTCTCGAATGGAAGTTCATCCCGAATGATTTCGATGTCCACGCATGGGTCGATCCGCGCGCCGTTGATGCACAACGCGCTTGAGTAAAGTGAGATCGATATGACGAAGATTCTCGTTACAGGTGCCACCGGCAAATTAGGCCGGCTTGTGGTCGACCGCCTTTTGCATCGAAACGTCACAACCCGTGTGCTGACGCGACGACCCGAAGAGGCCCACAGACTTTGGGGTAGTTCAGTCGAGATCGCCACCGGCGACTTTGGCGATGGGGCGAGCCTCAAGGAAGCCGTTTACGGCGTCGACAGGGTCTTGCTGCTTTCTCCCATCACAGAGACACTTGCAGTCGATCAGAAGCGTGTCATCGACGCTGCGCTCTCCTCCGGCGTGACACGGATCGTCAAGATATCTGGCTCGGATTGGACCATCCAGAATTCCTCCCGATCCATTTCAGGCGCTGCGCATGCGCAGGTGGAACGGCATCTCGCTTCAAGCGGTATCCAGTACGTCATCTTGAGGCCGAATGCCTGGATGCAGGTTGCCTTGGAACCTATCGTGGCGGCCTTGAGCCAAGGCGATACCGTTCCGGCCCAATTTGGTGAAGCGGCGGTTTCGTTCATCGATGCCGGGGATATCGCTAATGTTGCCGCCCACGCCCTGATTGAGGATCAGGCACCTCAAGGCGCTTTCGTGCTAACTGGGGGCGAAGCTTTGACGGCGCTCGATATCGCCGGTGTTGCCGCCCGTCTGCTTGGGCGCCCCGTTGGGAGCTCCCGACCGTTAATCTCTGCACTCTCGTCGCATCTCGGCGCCTTCGAACGCAAGGCAATTGCCGAGTTCAGACAGCTCATCGGTGAAGGGCTCGCGGCGTCTGTTGAAGACACCGTGTTCCGTATCATAGGGCGGGAGCCGCGAAGAGTGGAGGATTATCTTCGCGACCGGCTTGGAGCCGCAACCTCCCGCCGCAACACGAAACAGGGAGAAAAGACATGGCGCTGACAGCTGAAAAGACGTCTGGACCGGACCTCAGAGGCCCGTGGGACTTCGAAGAAAGCCCGCTCAGTCAAGCAGCGAAACAGCCACTCATGCTGGGGCTGTTCCTCAACCTGCAGGACATTCATTTCTCCAGCCTTCCCACGAGCAACAGTTGGACGTTCGATTATAATGTCGATGTGGTGAAGCGTGCGGAAGAGCTTGGTTTCGAAATCGCCTTCAGCCGAACTCAGTGGCTACCGAAGGGCGGCTATGACGGAGACTCCTCCCTCGACAGTTTTATCGCACTCGGCGCGATGGCCGCGGTGACGAACAGCATGCTCCTGATCTCAACGATCCATGTCCTTTACGGACCGCTCCATCCTCTGCACCTAGCCAAATATGGCGCGACACTGGATCATATCGCCAAGGGCCGATGGGGCATCAATATCGTCACCGGCCACCGCGCGGTAGAGCATGAAATGTTCGGCTGGCAGCGGATCGACCATGACAAGCGTTATGATATGGCGGGCGAACTTTTCGATGTTCTTCATCGCCTCTGGGGAGAGACCGAAAATTTCTCCTATGAGGGCAAGCTCAATCCCTGGGCCATCAGCAATGGCTGGATAACGCCGAAACCGTCCTTCGGGCGCCCGACACTGGTGACCGCCACGGGCTCACCTGCCGGCATCGATTTTGCTGCACGGCACTCTGATCTGGTCTTCGTGACGTCTCCGGGCGGGGCGCATATCGACAGCGCGCTGGAAACACTTCCCGAGCACGTCGCAACCATCAAGAACCGCGCCAAGATTTATGGGCGACAGGTCAAAACCCTCATCAACCCGATCATCGTCAGTCGCGACACGGAGAAAGAGGCGATCGCCTATGCCGATGCGATCGAGGCGGGAAAGCCGCAGGCTGGGACAAGAGCCTTTGCCGCCAACAACTACGATAGCGATGCCCATGCCTGGAAGGGGCGTGGTGATCCTCGCCACAAGCAGGGGCGCAACCTCGGCGGCAATATCGAAATCATCGGCTCGCCGGAGCAGGTGGTCGAACAGCTCGTCGCCCTGAAGATGGCTGGTATCGACGGCGTTCAGATCAATTTCTATGATTTCCGTGACGATCTGGACTATTTCGGGAAGCGAATTCTGCCGCTGATGGAAGAGGCTGGCCTGAGAGTTTAGACCCCATCCAGCACTAGGACCCGGGGGGTTAGCAGAAACAACTGACGTTTCCCGCTGCCTCGACCTTCCATTTTCGAGACTTGCAGTTCGCAATCATCTGGTTGCGAAACAGAGATCCATTACCTTGAGGAAATGCCGTGACCATTGCCGTCGATCCTGTGAAAACGCCCGGTCCTATCGTTATCGACCAGATCGCAACCTACGTTCCAGAGCTTGTTTCCATTCGCCACTATCTACATCGACACCCGGAGGTCGGTTTCGAGGAGGTGAGAACGTCCGGTATCGTAGCTGAAAAACTCAGCTCCTGGGGTATCGAGGTGCATCGCGGCTACGGCAAGACCGGTGTGGTCGGCGTGCTGCGGGGGCACTATGACGGCAATCGCTCGATAGGGCTGCGGGCAGACATGGACGCCTTGCCCATGCCGGAGGAAACAGGCTTGCCCTATGCGTCAGTCTATCCCGGCAGGTTCCATGGCTGTGGGCATGATGTTCATACGACGATCCTGCTCGGTACCGCCCGTTATCTGGCAGAAACCCGTAACTTCGCTGGCACAGTGGTGTTTATTTTCCAGCCGGCCGAGGAGGGGCTAGGAGGTGCGCGCGCCATGATCGCGGACGGGTTGTTCAAGGATTTTCCTGTTGACGAGATTTACGGGTTGCACAACTCCACCCATGCCGCTCCCAATCATCTGACGGTTTCGCCCGGCACCGTTCTGGCAGGGGCCGATTTTTTCGATATTCGGTTGAGGGGCAGGGGTGCTCACGCTGCCCATCCAGATGCGGCCCTTGATCCGGTACCGGCGACAGGCGAACTTATTCAGGCCTTGCAGACGATCGTCAGCCGCAACATCTCGCCGACGGATCCCGCGGTTTTATCAATCACCCGCATCGAAGCGGGATCGGCCTATAACGTCATCCCCGAAACGGCCGCGATTGCCGGGACGGTGCGGGCCTTCTCGGACGATGTCCGCGAGACCATCCGGCAGCGAATCCGCACGATTTCGGATCACATTGCCGCCGCTCACGGTCTTACTGCCGAGGTGGATATTCGCGATATTTTCTCGGTTCTGACCAATGACGATGCATCTGTTGAGATCGTCGCCAGCGTGGCGCGGGAAGTCCTCGGAAACGAGCGGGTTTCGACAGAAGCGCGCCGCTTCATGGGAAGCGAAGATTTCGCCGATTTCCTGACACATGCGCCGGGCGCATTTTTCACCCTCGGCCATTCCGGCACGGTGCCAGCCCATAATCCCCGATTTGTCGTTGACGATGCCATCTTGCCGGTTGGCGCAACCTTGTTTGCCCGGCTGGTGGAAACCCGGCTGAAGGCCGACTGAAAACCAAAAAGATATTGGAAGGACACATTCATGGATTTGACAAGACGTACAGCATTGATTTTGAGCGCGTCTCTGGCGGCAAGCATCTCATTGGCACCCTTGCCCGGCCTGGCAACGGAGACGCCTAAAAAGGGCGGTGTCGTGACGCTGGCAGCGCCCGGTGAACCGACGACGCTGGTGCCACTTTTCGATTCCAACACGCGCACGCGGGCCATTTCCACAAAAATACTGGAGGGACTTGTCCGGTTCGACGGCGATTTCAAGCCTCATCCGGTTCTGGCTGAAAGCTGGGAAACCTCTGCTGACGGCCTTCGTTACACGTTTCGGCTACGCAAGGGCGTCAAGTGGCATGACGGCAAGGATTTCACCTCTGCGGACGTGAAGTTTTCGCTACTCGCTTTCAAGAAGGTCGGCCCACGCGGGCGCATCACCTTTGCCAACATCGCTGATGTCGAAACGCCCGATCCGCTGACGGCTGTGGTGGTGCTGTCCAAACCGGCACCCTATCTTCTGCGCGCCTTGACCGGCGGCGAAACGCCGATCCTGCCCGCCCACGCCTATCCTCCCGAGAACCTCAAGGAGAGCCCCAATGGTAACGCGCCTATCGGCACCGGGCCGTTCGTCTTCGAGGAGTGGCAACGCGGCAGCTATGTGAAGCTGAAAAGAAACCCGAATTACTGGCAGAAAGGCCTGCCTTACCTTGATGGTTTTGTGGCGCGCTTCGTGGCCGATGCGGCGTCCACCACGATTTCGGTCGAAACGGGAGAGGCAGATTATACCGCCGATGTCTCCTATAGCGATCTGGAGCGATTGAGGCAGAACCCCAAACTGGCTGTGGAGGTGTACACCGACGCTTATCTCAACAACGCCGCCGTTTTCGAGTTCAATCTCGAGAACCCGATACTGGCAAAAAAGGAGGTTCGTCACGCATTGGCCCATGCCATTGATCGTGATTTCATCAACGATGCGATTTTCTTCGGCACCGCCAAGCCGGCGGGCTCGAATATTCCCGCGGTCTTCACCGCCTATAATGATGAAAAGCCGTTTACCTATCCCTTCGATCTCGCCAAGGCGAATGAATTGCTGGACGCGGCCGGTTATCCGAAAGGCGCCGATGGCACCCGGTTTTCGCTAAGGCTCACGTTCCTGCCATCGGATGTCTTCCGCAAGGCGGCGGAATATTTGCGTTCGACCTTCGGCAAGCTCGGCGTCAAGGTGGAGATCGTTGAAGGCGATCTCGCGACCTTCATTAAGCGCGTCTATACCGAGCGCGGGTTCGACCTGAATGTGAACGGCATTAGCCGCCTTTTCGATCCGACAGCCGGCGTGCAGCGTCTCTATTGGTCCGATGGCATCAAGAACCCCGCGCCCTATGTCAACGCGGCCCATTACAACAATCCGGAGGTGGACGCTCTGTTCCGCGCGGCGGCCATCGAGGTGGATGAAACGAAGCGGGCAGAACAGTTTCGCAGAATCCAAGAGATTACCGGAGACGATCTGCCGAATTTCTCGATCGTGGCTTTGCCGACGGTCATTTTGCGTAACACCAATCTGAAGTCTCTGGTGACGACGATCGATATCGCCTATGGCGACCTCGCGACGGCGTGGAAAAGCCAATGAGGTTTTGGTGACGCGGTTTTACCGTTCACTTCGGTGTCGACAACGGGAGATTACAAGCAAAAACCGGCGGTATGGCCGGTTTTTTTGTTGCTCGAAAGGGAGATGGGGACGTTTGTGAGTGTCGCGTGACCGACGCATTTCGCGCAAAAACATTGCCCACGGGAGATGGTGCCGGGAACGGAAGTGCCGACGATCGAAATTAAGAAAAAATCAGTTTCATCAATAATTTATCAGAGAGAAATTCTTCGTATTGGAGCAAGAAATGCTTTCTGGACCAAGGTGTTGGATCACTGCACGGTGAAGTCGAAAACGCTTCTCGCAGGACTGACGCCATGGCCAAGGATACGCTGTTTTTGATCGCTCCGGGTTTTGAAGATCCAAAGCACCCCGGTGTGCGCTTCGTCTGCCCACATTGTAACCAGATCGAAGGTCTGCTGGCTGCCTTCCCGGAATTCGCGGCTGGTATAGATGTTCGTCGTGTTGCTTTCCAGCGTCCGCGTGAGGCTGTCATTGCCGTTGTCGGGGAGGAGAACCAGTCTCTGCCACTCTTTATCTTCGCAAGCGATCCGCCGGCTGACGCAAAGATCAAGGGCGATGTCCGCTTCCTTCAGGATACAAACCGGATCTTGCAAATCCTTGCCGAGCGCCACGGGTTCCCGCAGCTCCATTGAGTCGGCGTCCTAAACAGAACATTTATTGGAGACACACATGACTATTTCAAGACGCCAGTTTCATAAGATCGCACTTGCTGCCGGTGCCGTGCTGGCACTCCCCGGTGGCTCCTTCGCCGCAGCCGAAGAGCCCGTTTCGGGTGGAACGCTGAAGATCGTGTATTTTCCCGAGCCCACACAACTCGTGGCAATCAACACAAGCGCGGGCGGACCGCAATTCATCGGCTCGAAGATTTACGACGGTCTTTTGACCTATGATTACGACCTCTCACCGCGCCCAAGTCTAGCGAAGGAATGGAGCGTCTCTGCGGACGGTCTGGAGTATGTCTTCCACCTGCAGCCGAATGCAACATTTCATGACGGCAAGCCGGTAACATCGGCCGATGTGGAATTTTCAATTCTGCGGTTGAAAGAGGCTCATCCTCGCGGCCGTGCGACATTCGCCAATGTCGACAGGGTCGAGACATCGGACCCGCTCGTCGCGAAGGTCAGGCTTTCCAAGCCCGCGCCCGGTCTGATCTCCGCGCTTGCTTCTTCTGAATCGCCGATCGTACCAAAGCATATCTTCGAGACCTTCAAACCGACTGAGAATCCCAAACCTGGGCAGATTATCGGCAGCGGTCCATTCGTGCTGAAGGAATGGGTGCCGGGTAGCCACATCCTGCTGGAGAAAAACGCCAGCTACTGGGACGCGCCACGCCCTTATCTGGACCGCGTGATCATTCGTCTCATCAACGATGCGGGTGCACGCGCGGCTGCGCTGGAAACGGGGGAAGGGGATATCGGCCCCAACCCGGTGTCGCTTGCCGATCTGGAGCGGCTGAAGGCCATTCCCACATTGAAGGTGGATGACCGCATCTATGCCTATGCCGGTCAGCAGAACCAATTGGTTATCAATCTCGAGAACAACTATCTCAAGGAACTGAAGGTCAGGCAGGCCATCGCCCATGCGATCGATGTTCCGGCATTGATCGACACCGTTCTTTACGGTTACGCCGTCCCATCACCGACACCGATCAGTCCCGGCCTAGCAAAGTTTCACAATTCCGATATCGGCTTTGCAAAATTCGATCCGGTTCTGTCGGAAAAATTGCTGGATGAGGCGGGTTTTCCGCGCAAGGATGGTGGCAAACGCTTCAAGCTTCGCGTCACCAACAATCCGTTCAACCCTCAGACCTATTCGGACTTCGTGGCACAGGCGCTATCGAAGATCGGTATCGAGGCGGATATCCAGAAATTCGATTTCGGCACCTATGTGAAGGTCGTTTATACTGATCGCGCTTGGGACCTGTCGGTCGAATCCCTCTCCAATACCTTCGATCCAACGGCCGGTGTACAGCGCGTCTACTGGAGCAAGAACTTCAAGATCGGTCTGCCTTTCTCCAATGCCAGCCATTATTCCAATTCAGAGGTGGATCGGCTGTTGGAAGCGGCAGCGGTGGAGCCCGATATCGAAAAACGCGCCGCCTTTTTCAAGGAATTCCAGGTCATCGTTGCGCAGGATCTTCCCGTCATCAATCTCGTCGCGCCCATCCAGCCCGTTGTCGGCAGCGTGCGCATCAAGGATTACGCGATAGGTGCCGAGGGGCTCGGCGGCAATCTTGCCAGAGCCTGGGTGACGAAGGAGGCGTGAGCGTTGTCGGTCCTTTGGTGCGCGCCGGCAGACAAAAAGATGCATCGAATTCTTGAAGTAAGAGCGTCCTAAAAGCATGGCTCTTTGAGTGAAGAGGAAATCATTGCCATGAGCAAAAAGGCCGAGAAGCTCATCCTCAACGCCTTCATCTACCCCGGCGGACATCACGAAGCGGCGTGGCGGCATCCGGATTCGGAGCCGTTGCGGGTTGTCGATATCAAACTCTATCAGGATATCGCGCGCAAGGCAGAAGCGGCGAAGCTCGATGCGATCTTCTTCGCCGATGCGCCAGTATTGGATGCAAACATCCGTTATGCAGCCCGCCACCGTTTGGAGCCGATCACCATGCTGGCGGCACTCGCGAGCGTTACGGATAAGATCGGCTTGATCGCAACTGCCTCCACCACCTATTACGAACCCTACAATCTCGCACGATTGTTTGCTTCGGTTGATCACATCAGCGGTGGACGGGTTGGATGGAACATCGTCACGACTTCGGCGGATGCGGCAGCAAGCAACTTCAATCTGGACAAGCACCCACCGCATGCCGACCGCTATCGACAGGCGAGAGAGTTCGTTGATGTCGTGACCAAGCTTTGGGACAGTTGGGAGGACGACGCGATCGTTGCGGATAGGGAAAGCGGTGTCTTCGCCGACACCGACCGCATCCATCCCGCCAATCATGACGGCGAGTTTTATCGTGTGCGGGGTGCGCTCAACGTTCCGCGTTCCCCTCAGGGCCGTCCAGTCTACGTGCAGGCCGGATCGTCAGAGGATGGACGCAGTTTTGCGGCTGCCTACGCGGAGGCAATCTTCACTGCGCATCAGACGCTGGAGAGTGCGCGGTCATTTTATTCCGATATCAAGAAGCGCGTTGCCGCCAAGGGACGCAATCCCGCTCATGTAAAGATCCTGCCGGGCATTAGCCCGTTTATTGCGTCGACCGAAGAGGAGGCGCGCAAGCTTGAGGCTTCGTTTAACGACCTGATCCAGCCTGCTTTCTCATTGCGTCAATTGCAGCGCATCACCGGGATCGATCTGTCATCCGCCAATCTCGATCAACCCTTGCCGAGAGAGGCGGTCGAAGCCACACGCGCCCAGGCCGACAGCAGCCGCCATCAGCTCGTACTTGACGTCATAGACCGGGAAAATCCGACGATCCGGCAATTGCTGCATCGGATGGCCGGCGGACGCGGCCACAAGGTCATTTCTGGAACGCCTGATCAGGTTGCGGACTGGATAGAGACCTGGTTCCGCGAGGGTGCCGCTGATGGCTTCAATATCATGCCACCATGGTTGAACCGAGGGTTCGATGTCTTCGTGGACGAGGTGGTGCCGATTCTGACGCGACGTGGTTTGTTTCGTGAGGATTATGAGGGAAGTACACTACGCGACCATTACGGGTTGCCAAGGCCGAATAATATTCACACTTTCAAAGCGTTGGACGTTGCGCGCGCATAGATGTGAGCTTTCAGAAAGAAAGTGATCTCGGTTTTGCGCTCCCGACTACTCAATCTGGTGCAAAGTTTGTTCAGGCGGCTTCTTCGAGCGCGCCACCATCATCACGCAAGATTGCGAGGAGAGACGAGACCTCGGGTCGCCGCCGCCTGTCGAGACTGGTCAGAAGGTGATATTGGCTGGTTGTCGGTTGGGGCGTACCAAAGGGGCTGATGAGGCGACCGCTCTTGAGTTCACCTGCTATCAGCGAATGACGGACAAGCCCGATGCCGTGGCCGTGGGAGATGGCCTCTATCAGAGCAGTTTGGCGTGAGAAACGAGGACCTGTTGCAGACAGCCGCAGAGGAATGCGGCAGGCGCGTAACCAATGGGTCCATTCGAAGGCCGGATCCGGACCATTTCCACGCAGCATAGCAGAACCGATACTCCGCAATTGACCGGGATCGCCGTTCAGTCCGTGGCGGGCAGCAAAGTCGGGTGTGCAAACCGCGCTTACGGTGTCAGGGAAAAGCGGTTCATGAACCAGACCCGGCATCTGTGCGTCTATAGCCATAATCGCGCAATCGGCGTCGAAATGACTAAGGTCCATTGTTCCGCTTTCGAAGGATTCGAACGAGAGTTCGACATTGTCCAATACCGGAAGAATTGTACCCAATCGTGGCGCTAGCCAACGTGCCGCGAAGCAACCTTCGACGAGAACACTCAACTGCGGCCTGGCCTTCGAGACCATCAAGTCGGACAGGCTGCCGATCATGGTGTCGAAAGCATCTGCAAGGCCGGGATAGAGCGCCGTGCCGGCATCGGTCAGACGCAACTCGCCACGCTGGCGGCTAAAAAGTGACTGCCCAAGATGCGTTTCAAGAATGCGAACCTGTTGGCCGATGGCGGCAGTCGAGACGTGGAGTTCCTCCGCCGCCCGCGAAAAGCTGGCATGCCGGGCAGCAACGACAAAGGCGCGCAGGGCTGTCAGTGGCGGTAGTCTTGACAGCGTTGGAAGGCGAAAGGCTGCGCCGCTGCCGGTTAAGGTGGCAAACTCAGTTCTCATGGCTGTTTCTCCATTACGGCCCCACGATCCGGGATGGTCAGAATACCCGGCCTTCCTTTAGGTGGGTCGCCGTGCCGTTGAGGACATAATCCCCGACCACCCGCGCCTTGTGGGCGAGCGGATTGTGATTGTAGACGGTACGGATGTTGCGCCAGTGCCGATCGAAATTGCGATCGCTCGATGTTGCCGATCCACCACCCAATTCGTAGAGATTGGTGGCGACCGTCAGAGACAGCTGCGAAGCGACGATCTGCGTGCGGGCGGTGGCAAGCGCCCCTTCAATAAGTGCTGCTTCGATGGACTCTTCATCGCCGCTGGCGAAGGCGGCGGCAGTGCGGTCCAGCGTTCTCGCGGCTTCGCGGATGAGGGTTTTCACTGCAAAGGCGCCGGCACTGATGTCACCCAGCGTCTTTTGCACGAAAGGATCTTGATTGGCAGTTTCGGCGCTGCTGTGAAGCGTGGTGCGCGCTTGGCGCAATACATAGTCCACCCCATCATTCAGCGCCCCCTGAACGGCGCCAGCGGCCGACGCGGCCAGATGCAGTTGCCGCAGGGCCGAGCTGTGCCGGCCGATCTGGCTGCCGAGTCTGCGGGTCGTCAGCTCGTGGGACAGAACTTCCACATTGTCCAGAAGCACGCCGCCACTCGCTGTCATGCGCTGGCCCATGCTGTCCCAATCATCGAGAATGGTGATGCCTGCGCGATCGAGCGGAATGAGCACGCCGATAGGCTGGTCGTCGTCATCGATGGCGCTAAAGGTGCCGAAGTCAGCGAAGGCGGTGCCGGTCGCATACCACTTGCGACCGTTCAAACGGTAGCGGTCGCCTTCAGCACTCAGGCGCGTGGCGATCTCGCCGGGGCGTTTCGTCCCCTGTTCGGTACTGGCGCCGGCGAAGAGCTTGCCGGCAAGCACGTGCTCGAGATGCCGTCTGTCTTCCAGCTCAAGCGGAGCGAGTGCGAGATTCTCGGTGAAGTTGAAGTGGCTGCGAAGCGCATGCGGAATATTGCTGTCGGCTTCCCCTAGGATCATCAGGACTTCGATGTAGTCGGTGATCGAGCCACCCGGACCGCCTTTGGCTTCTGGAACGCGCAACGTGCCGATCTTCGCTTGCTTGATCAGAGCGAATATGTCGAAGGGCAGTTCCCGTTGACGTTCGCGCCGGGCTGCATCCTTTGCCGCGATGGCCGCGATCTCCTTTGCTCGGACGAGGATCTCATCCCGGCTCGGAACGCCGGCATCGTTGGTCGTGATTGTCTGCTGTTTGAGATTGGACATTGCGGGTGTTCCTGAGCGGATGTGGGAGCCTGCCGCGCTGTCGCGCAACAGGCATTTCTGCGGGACGATCAGGCAACTGCGCGCGGCTTGATCGTCGGTCGGGGCGCAGGCTCGAGATTGCGCGGCAGGCGACCTTCCACGGGATGACTCGGGTCGTTGAAGCCGGGGGTCGAGGGATGGCCGGTTGTCACAAGGCTATCGACCAGCGCTTCGTCTTCCGCATCGATTTTCACATCCAGCGCACGGATATATCCGTCCCAATGGTCTTCGGTGCGGGGGCCGGTAATTGCGGCCGTGACGAGCTTGTTATTCAGTACCCAGGCGAGCGCGAAATCTGCGGCTGAAACACCCTTCGATGCGGCGTGGGCGGCGATCTTCTGGGCAATCTCGACCGATTCAGGACGCCATTCCGTTTCTAGCACACGTTTGTCGCCACGGCCGACGCGGGTATCCGCGCCCGGTTGTTCGCCCGGCTGATACTTGCCAGTCAAGACTCCGCGCGCAAGCGGCGAGTAGGACACGACGCCCAGACCGTAATGGTGGGCCGCCGGAAGCTGTTCGGCTTCTGCAGTGCGATTGACGATGTTGTAGAGCGGCTGGCTGGCGACGGGTCGGTCGATCCCGAGCTGGTCGGCCAGGTGCGAGATTTCGGCGATACGCCAACCGCGGAAATTCGATACGCCGAAATAGCGCAGCTTACCGGCGCGGATGAGATCGGCAATCGCGCGCACCGGCTCTTCCAGAGGCGCGTCGAAGACAGCGCGGTGGAAATAGAGAATGTCGATATAGTCGGTATTGAGCCGGCGCAGCGAGTTTTCCACAGTCTCGATCACCCACTTGCGCGAATGGCCGCCAAGATTTGGGCCTTTCGTATGCGAGTTGACGAATTTGGTCGCTAGCACCCAATGATCGCGGCTCGCTTTGATGCCGCGGCCAACGACCTCTTCCGACTTTCCGTCGTGATAGACATCGGCCGTGTCGATGAAATTGATCCCCTGTTCGCGCGCCTTATCGATGATGCGGAAGGCAACCTCATCCGGTGTGGGTCCTCCAAACATCATCGTGCCGAGACTGAGCGGCGAAACCTTGAGCGCGCTGCGTCCTAAATAGCGATAGTCGACCATTATTGTTGCTCCTTCATATTACCGGGTATGGTGTTACTGGGCATGATGGCAGGCCACCGCGTGGTTCTTGCCAAAAAGGGTGTAATCCGGTGCTTTCTCCCGACAGAGATCGGTGGCGAGCGGGCAGCGGGTGTGAAACCGGCAGCCGGAGGGCGGGTCGTGCGGGCTTGGCAGATCGCCTGAAATGGGTGCTGCCTGTTTGCGCCGCGCGGGATCGGGAACAGCGGCCAGAAGAGCGCGGGTGTAGGGATGTTTGGGGGAAGCCCAGAGTTCCGCCGTCGGGGCGCTTTCCACGATCTTACCCAGATACATGACCAGCACGCGGTCGGAAAAATAGCGCACCACGGATAGATCATGGGACACGAAGAGATAGGACAGAGAGAGCCGCTTCTTCATCTCTACCAGAAGATTGAGGATTTGCGCCTGGATCGAAAGGTCGAGAGCCGAGACCGGCTCGTCGCAGACCACCAGTTCGGGTTCGAGGACCAGAGCGCGGGCTATGCCGATGCGCTGGCGCTGGCCACCGGAAAACTCATGAGGGTAACGATCGAGCGAGTCCGCCGGCAAGCCAACCTGCGCAACGATCGCTTCCACGATGTCTCTCTGGTGCTTCCTGTCGCCGATGCCGTGTACCTTCAGCGGTCCCGTCAGAATGGTGCGAACGGTGTGGCGGGGATTGAGCGAAGCGAAGGGGTCCTGGAAGATCATCTGAATGCGGCGACGGATGCCGCGCAATTCGGATGACGTCATGGCCGTGACATCGGCGCCCTTGAAGGTGATCCTGCCGGAAGACGGTTCTACGAGCCGCATGAGCGATTTCCCGAGGGAGGATTTGCCGCAGCCGGATTCCCCCACCAGCGCAACGGTCTCGCCCGCTTCTATATCGAGTGAAACGTCATCCACGGCCCGAACCGTGCCACGCCCGCCGCTGTAATGGGTGGAAAGACTATACACCGACAAGAGTGCCATCGGATACCTCCTGAGATGTGGGGTCGACGAAGGGGCAAGCAGCATAGCGCCCGTTCGATACCTGCCTGAGCGGCGGTACATATTGCCCGCAAAACCCGCGGGCGCTCGGACAGCGCGGGCGGAATGCACAGCCACGTTCTCCGGTTGCGGAAACGATGGACCCCGGAATTTCGATAAGCGGACCATCGCGATAATGCTGGCCGTCTTCTGCGCGGGGCGAAGCCGCAAGCAGGCCTCGCGTATAAGGATGATAAGGATTGGAAAACACAGGCTCCGGCAATCCCTCCTCCACCTTTCGTCCGGCATACATGACCATCACCCGGTCCGCCCATTGCGCCACGATGCCAAGATCGTGGGTGATGAGGATGACGGCCATATCGAGATCGCGGCGCAGATTGTCGAGCAGTTGCAGGATCTGTGCCTGTATCGTGACATCCAGCGCGGTGGTCGCCTCGTCGGCGATCAGAAGTTTGGGATTGCAGGCGACCCCGATGGCGATCATCACACGCTGGCGCATGCCGCCGGAGAGCTGGTGCGGATAATCATCCACACGGCGGTGTGCATCGGGAATATTGACGAGATCAAGAAGCTCGATGGCGCGATTGCGCGCCTGATGCCGGTCGATCCTTTCATGGATGCGCAGCACCTCGATGATCTGCTCACCCACGGTGAGGACGGGGTTGAGGGAGGTCATCGGTTCCTGAAAGATCATACCGATATCCCGGCCGCGAATGCCGCGCCATTGCCTCTCTGACAGCGACAAAAGATCGCGGCCTTCGAACACAATCCGCCCGCCGGTTTTGGCGTGGCTGGGCAACAGACGGATGAGGCCGAGTGCCGTCAGCGATTTTCCGGAGCCGCTTTCTCCGACAATCGCCAGCATCTCGCCAGCGCTGACGTCGAAACTGACACCTTTGACTGGCTGCGCCGAACCGAAGCTGACGGAAAAATCGTGAACTTCAATCAGTTTGCTCATCGGCGTTCCTCCGAAAAGCGCGGGTTGAGTGCATCATTGAGACCATCGCTGATGAGGTTCAGGGAGACGACGGTAAAGACGATGGCGAGCCCCGGCAGGGCGGTCAGGTACCATGCCGTCCTGATGACATCCCGGCCGGAGCCGATCATCGAACCCCAGGAAACGCGATTAGGATCGCCGAGCCCCATGAAGGAAAGCGCTGCTTCCATGAGAATAGCGCCAGCCACCATGACGGAGGAGGTCACAATGATCGGCGGCAGCGCATTGGGCAGGATTTCCTGAAACACGATGCGCGCATGGCCGTAACCCAGGCTTCGGGCGGCGAGTACATAGTCCTTCTCACGGATGCCGCGAAACTCGGCCCGGGTAAGACGCGCCACCAGCGGCCATGTGATGATGCCGATGGCTGTGGTGACGGTTGTGACCGATGGCTGGGCGATGGCGACGAGCACCACGAGCAGAACGAAATTAGGCAGTGTCTGAAAGATTTCGATCAGCTTGACCAGGATATCATCGACAAGACCGCCGAAATAACCAGCGAAGGCGCCAATAGCGATCCCGATCGTGAGGCCGATCAGCGTTGCCACCACACCAACAGTCAGCGAAATGCGTGCGCCATGGACGATACCCGCAAGCACGTCTCTACCCATGGAATCGGTGCCGAGCGGATAAGCCGCATTTTGTCCGGGCCAGAGGAAGGGGCGGGCCACCATTTCCAAGGGATCCCCGGGGTAGATCAAGGGGGCAGTCAGCGCCGTCACGATAACGGTCGCGAGGAAAAGCAGGCCGACGATCGCATTGGGGTTGGTGAGGAATATTTTCAGTTCCCGCCGCAATCCGCGACGAGGGACGGAAACAGATCTCGCCGATAGAGCGTCTGGCGCATGGATGAAAGGCCAGACCTTTTCTTCCGGCTTTGCCGGCTTGGGCTCTACCGCTTCGCCGCTAAGTTCGGCCGTTTCGAGGATGGCTGAGTTATTGGAGGAATTCATCGGCTAGCTCCGATGCGGGGGTCGAGCCACGCCTGCAGCACGTCCACGACCGCATTGACAATGATGACGACGAGGGAAGAAAGGAGGAGGATGCCCAGCAGCACGCTGAAATCCCGCGCCATCACCGCTTCGAAGGCGAGGCGACCAAGGCCCGGCCAGCTGAAGACAGTTTCGACCACAACCGCACCTCCGAGAAGACCGCCGATATGCATTCCGGCCATGGTGGTGATCGGGATCAACGCATTTCGCAGGACATGGCGCGTGGTGAGCCGAAAGGGCGAAACACCCTTGGCCCGTGCCGTGCGCACATAATCCTGCGACTTCACCTCCAGCATCGCTGCCCGGGTCAGGCGTGCATAAATCGCTAGGAAGTAAAGCGCCAATGACAGGGCCGGGAGTACGATGTAACGCAGCCTGTCCAGCACTGCGGCAAAACCGGTCAGGCCGCTGCCGATCGTGCTGTCGCCGCCAGAGGGAAGCCAGCCGAGCTTGACGGAGAATGTCAGGATCAGCATCAGGCCGATCCAGAAGCCTGGCACCGAATAGAAGATCAGCGAGCCGATGGAGATGATCCGGTCTGGGAGCTTGCCGGAAAAAATTGCCATGATCGAGCCAAGGAAAACGCCAACGAGAATGGCAATTCCAAGGGCGGCGCCCATCAGCGCCAGCGTTCCAGGCAGACGCTGGCCGATCAGATCCGCTACGGGCATGCCGTAACGGGGCGAGAAGCCGAGACTGAAATTGGCGAGGTTGCCGAGATAGTTCATAAGCTGATGAAAGACCGGAAGATCCAGGCCGAAACGGCTGCGTATTTCGGCCATGGTCTCGACCGTTGCCGAGCCGGCCTCGGCGGCCAGCACATCGGCGGCGTCGCCCGGCGCCAATTGCAGCAGGAAGAAGTTCAGGATGACGATACCGAGGACCGTTGGAATGGCCTGAAGCGCGACGCGCCTTGCCTGCGATAAAATCCGTTTCGAATTCGACATTGGCTCAGTCCGTATTCCCAGACGACAAAAATTAACGTTAGAGGTTGCGGCCATTAGTTGACTAATTTTATGGAATTTGTCAAAGAGTAATAGAATTATTTTCTGGAAATTGCCATCAAACTCGCAAAATAGAAAAGAAAATTCCCTAAAAAGACGTGTTTTGGTGGGTCATGCCAAACTCGCTCTTACGAGTGGAACGATCTTCTTCCTAACTGCGGCGTTTCAGTTTCGCCGGTCTCGGCCGGCTCAATCTTGGAGAGGATGATCGCATGACTGTTTTGAATCAGACGACCCGGCGCGGCTTTCTTCTGGCTTCGGTAGCGCTAGGTGTTGTGTCGCTGCCGGGAGTGAAGCTCAAGGCGGCGGAGCCCGCCTCCGGTGGCACTGCCACGCTTCTGATCTCGTCGGAACCGCCGGTGCTGACAACGATCGCACATACGGCCTATAATTCCGTCTATATATCGCCGAAGGTCACGGAAGGTTTGCTGACCTACGATTTCGACCTGAACCCCAAGCCGCTTCTTGCCCAGTCGTGGGACGTAAGCCCGGATGGTCTCCGCTATACGTTCAAACTGAGGCCGGCAGTCAAGTGGCATGATGGCAAGCCCTTAACCTCCGCGGATGTGGCATTCTCCATCAACACGATCAAGGAAGTGCATCCTCGCGGTCGCAACACATTCTTGAATCTCAAAACTGTCGAGACGCCGGACGACCTCACTGCGATTCTCGTTCTTTCCAAGCCAGCGCCATATTTGATTACGGCACTGGCTGCCGCAGAGACGCCGATTGTGCCCAAGCATCTCTATGAAGGCACGAAGGTAACGGAAAACCCGATCAATCTCGCACCCATCGGCACGGGACCGTTCAAGTTCAAGGAGTGGGTGCGGGGTAGCCATATCGTTTTCGAGCGCAATGCCGATTATTGGGACGCACCGCGCCCCTATCTCGACAAGCTGATCGTTCGCTTCATCCCGGATGCCTCCGCTCGGGCGATTGCGATTGAAACCGGCGAGATCGACCTCGCCCCCGGCACGCCGGTCGCCTATAGCGATCTCGACCGGCTGAAGGAACTTCCCGGCCTCGGTTTTGAAACCAATGGTTATCAATATAGCAATTCGGTGAGCCGCGTGGAGTTCAATCTCGAAAGGGATGTCTTCAAGGATGTTCGCGTTCGTCGCGCCTTCGCGCATGTGATCGATCGCAACGTCATCTTCAATACCGTCAATTACGGCTACGGGGCGACGATCAGCGGACCGATCAACCCGAAACTGACGAAATGGTTTGTCGGGGATCTCAAGACCTATCCGATCGATTTGAAAGCGGCCGAGGCGCTGTTGGACGAGGCGGGCTACAAGCGTGGCGCAGATGGCATTCGTTTCAAGCTCAATCTTGATTATGTTCCGAGCAACGATGCCTATCCGCGCGGAGCGGATTACATTCGTCAGGCCTTGGCGAAGGTTGGCGTGGATGTGACGGTGCGGACCCAGGATTTCGCCACCTATACCAAGCGCATCTATACCGATCGTGATTTCGATTTCGCCTATGAGGGCATGAGCAATCTTTTCGATCCGACGGTCGGCGTGCAGCGGCTTTACTGGTCTAAGAACTTCAAGAAGGGCGTACCCTTCTCCAATGGTGCTGCCTACAACAATCCGAAGGTTGATGCGCTGCTGGAGGCTGCCGCCACCGAGATCGATCCGGACAAGCGCGTCGCGCAATGGAAGGATATTCAGCAGATCCTTGTCGAGGATCTGCCGGCTATCGACATCGTCGCGGCGCCGGAGATCACCATCTTCAACAAGCGCATCTCGGATCATACCGTTGGCGCCGAAGGTGTCGCGGGTAGCCTCGCTTTCGCGCATATCGCCGCATCCTGATCGCTTCCTCTGATCCGGCCCGCTTTTGCGTGCCGGACGTTCTTTCCGTGAGGCCCACATCATGAGCACGACACTTTCCGAAATCTGGTACACGCGCTGCCCCGTCCCGACACCCGTTGGTCTGGCGGTGCAGCTTGGTTATCTCGAAGAAACATTCAAAGAAGCCGGTATTGCGCTGAAATCGATCATCGATTCGCCAGATCGTTCCATCCGCCAGAGCCATTTCAACCATACGCTTGAATGGTCGTTCCGTCATGGCGGAAACGTGCCGCCCATCCGTGCCAGGTCCGAGGGGCGCAATACGCGCCTCGTCGGGATCACCTGGACGGATGAATTCCAGGCGATCATCACCTTGCCTGAAACCGGCATCCGCTCCGTTGCAGATCTTGCAGGTCGCCGCATCGGCGTTCCGCGACGACCGGAAGGCATCGTCGATTTCATGCGCGCGACGGCGCTGAAGGGCATCGTCTCCGCGCTTTCGCTGGAAGGGCTGACGATTGAAGATATCGCTCTGGCAGATATTGCAATTGCCGACTCTGTGCTTGCCACCCAGGAGGGGCCGTCCCTGTTCGGATTGAGGCGAAGGCAATCCTTTGGTGAGGAGATCATTGCGCTGCTGCGGCGCGAGGTCGACGCAATCTTCGTCAAGGGAACTGCGGGGATCGCCGCGGCCAACCTCATCGGCGCGGTTCAGGTCATCGAGTTCGGTTTTCATCCCGACCCGAAGATACGCATCAATTCCGGCTCACCGCGCGTGCTGACTGTGGATGCGCGACTTGCCGACGAACGTCCCGATCTGGTGGAGCGGTTGGTTGGTGCAATCCACAGAGCTTCGCTCTGGGCAGAACAGCATCCGGACGAGACGCGCCGCTTTATCGCGCGCGAGGCGGGAGCCACGGAAGAGCAGGTTCTAGCGGCGAACGGGCCAGAGGTTCACCGTCATCTGGGACTTGGGCTTGATGCAGAACTTGTCGCCGCTGTCGGAGATTACAAGGATTTTCTCTATCAGCGGGGCTTTCTTGAAAACAATTTCGACCTCAACGATTGGATAGACGGCCGGTTCGTCGCGGCAGATGAAAGGGCGGTCGCATGACGGGTTCAGTTTCCGCCGCCCTAAACCCAGAGGAGGCGCGCCCCGATCCCGTCGCTCTGGCAATCTCGCTGGCGGAGCGCTTTCGTGTGACCGCTTCCCAGTACGACAGGACCGGGGAGTTCGCCACTGGCAATTTCCAGGCTTTGTTTGAATCCGGCCTACTCGGTCTTGTCACGGCTGAGAAAGATGGCGGTTGGGGAGAGGGTATCGAAACGGCTCATGCCGTCATTACCGCCATAGCCAAGGGGGATCCCTCGACCGCGCTTATTCTTGCTATGCATTACAGCGTTCACGCAGCGATCCGACGCGGAAAGTGGCCCGCAGACGTTGCTGCCAAAGTTCTGGCCGCCAACAGGAGAGGGACGGCGCTTATCAATAATGCGCAGGCGGAGCCAGGCGTGGGATCGCCAGCCCACGGTGGGCTGCCCGAAACGACGGCTCGTATCGAGGGCGACGTCTGGGTCGTCAATGGCCGAAAGAGTTTCGTCACCGGCCTGCCAGGGCTTAAATGGGCGGTCGTGCTTGCAGTAACCACGGAGGAGACGCCGCGCCTCGTCCAGCTCCTCGTGCCGCTGGATGCGCAGGGAATAGCGCAGGAGAAGGCCTGGGATGCGACGGGGATGTTTGCGACCGCCAGCCACGATCTCGTGTTGAAAGAGGTACGGGTGCCTTTCACCGATATTGTCGCCGAACAGCCGGCAAGCGAGCCGTTACGCCGTGACGAGGCGGACGGTTACAATTTCTTCATTTTGCTCGCTTCGGTCTATCACGGGGTTGCGCTCTCGGCGAGGGATGACCTCCTCCGCCATCTGAACGGACACGTGCCGGCAAGCCTCGGCGCACCTCTCTCGTCAATTCCGCGTATCCAGGAAGGCCTTGGCCAGATCGAGGTTCTTCTTGCGGTCAACCGGCGCCTGCTTCTGTCCGTGGCCCGTGATGTCGACACAGGGGAAAAGGTGGGGACAGACGCTCTCGCCGTTCGGCACGTGGTGATCGACAATGCCGTCACCGTGACCGACATGGCGCTCGATCTTGGCGGCAATCGCGGCTTGCGCAGGGACTACAACCTCGAGCGCCATCACCGGGATGCCATAACGGCAAGGGCGCATGCCCCACAGAACCATATGATCCGAACGACTCTCGGTCGACAGGCGATACACGGTGTTGGCAAGGCTCAACAGTAAGATGCGGTCGCCCGCCGTCATTAAGTCAGCGTCGGCGTGATGTGTCGGCCCATGGCACGATGCGGCGCTCGATGAAGCGGGCGAGCCACTCGGGTGTGAAGGCAACGATGGCGATCACTGCAATTCCCGGGATGACAATATCGGTGACGGTTACCAGCAATTGCGCAGCTGACTGGGTGATGAAGCCGAGAACGTGCCGAGCGCAACCTGGATGCCGGTCAGGATCGACGGCGCGAATGGCGGCAACAAAATGCGCGTGAGAACCTGGGTGCGGATGGCTCCGAGGAACTGGCGGCCTTGACGAGATCCTTTGGTACGGCTTTGACACTTGCACTCGTCAACAGGATGATTGATGGCCGCATGAAAAGGACGATCACTGTCACCTTCGGGGCTTCATCGTGTTAACCCAGATGATGATCAGCGCGAGGTAGGCCAGTGGAGGCAGTGGTCTAAAGAATTCGACAATCGGGTCGAGCACGCCACAATCGACGCGGCTGATAGCGGCTGATGGTAGCCTTGGATCAGGTGAGAGTTTCAGCGGTTCTCAACGCTGTCTCCATCCGGTCCAATCCCTCTACGAGGAGGGCACGCGGGCATGCAAAGTTCAGTCGAACGTAACTGACGTAATCTGTCCCGAATTCGGAGCCAGCGCTGAACCCAACCTTACCGTGCCTGAGGAAAAATGATTGAGGGTCTGGGCTCAGGTCAAGTTCGCTGCAATCCAGCCACGCGAGGAATGTACCTTCAGCCTTGACTATCCGGATCGAGGGAAAGCGGCGATTAATCTCGTCTTGCAGAAAGTCCCGGTTGGCTTCGAGGTACTGAAGCATTTCCGCCTTCCATTCGGAAGCTTGTTTATAGGCCGCAAGTGTCGCTTCGAGGCCGAGAATATTCACACTGTCCACCATGCCAAGACGCGAGGCTGAGAATTTCTCGCGCATTTCCTTGTTTTTTATAATGGCGAAGGCAGTTTTCAGTCCGGCAATATTATAGGTCTTGCTTGCTGCCATGAGCGTGATGGTTCGCTGGGCAGTGTCATCCGATAGAGATGCAAATGGAACGTGGCGGCGGCCATCGAAGAGAAGTTCGCAATGGATTTCGTCCGATATGACCAAGAGGTCGTGTTTCCGGCAGGCGTCGGCCATTGCCATAAGGTCTTCGCGGGTAAACACCTTGCCCGTAGGATTTTGTGGGTTGCAAAGGAGAAATGCCGTCGACTTTGCAATCTTAGTTCGAAAAGCTTCAACATCCATTTCCCATCCTCGCTTACCTGGGGTGAGAGCCGCTTCGTGACGAGTGAGACCCCAGTGGCCGGGAGCGTTGAGGATAGGGCGGTAGACAGGCGTCTGGACGGTGATCCCATCGCCAGGCTTAAGGAACGCCTTCATCGCCATGTTGAAACCAGGCTCGACGCCTGGAAGGAAAACGATCTCCTCTGGAGCGATCTCCCAGTCATATTTTGATTTAAGGTCCTCAATGACGGTATTGCGCAATTCATCCTTCGCGACGCCATATCCAAGAAAAGGGTGCGCGAGCCTTCGCGTGATTGTTTCGATGATCTCGGGTGCTACCGAAAAATCCATGTCCGCAACCCACATAGGCAAGACATCGGGTGCGTATTTACTCCATTTCGAGCTACCTGTGCCGAGGCGGTCATGCACCTGATCGAAATCCGTCATCGAAATCAAAGTCCTTTGATCATCCCGCCATCGACGCGGATGGAGGAGCCTGTAACATAGCTTGCTTTCGTGCTGGCAAGGAAAGTTGCGACTGACGCAAACTCTTCCGGCTTGCCGTAACGACCGACAGGAATATCTTTCTTTGAAGCATCCTGTACCGCTTCGATGTCCGCACCCGTGTTTTTCGCCTTGATGCCATCGAGTTCGCGAACGCGGTCTGTGTCGATACGTCCCGGTAGGATCATGTTGACCGTGACCCCGTGGTGAGCGACTTCTGCGGCAAGTGTCTTCGACCAGCCTGCCACCGCTGCGCGCACGCCGTTGGAGAGCGCAAGGTTGGGAATAGGCTGCTCGACGCCGGATGAACCAATGGTGATGATGCGACCCCATTTGCGTTCGATCATGCCGTCGAGCATTGCGTCGGTAATGGTGAAAATGGAGGTGGCCATCATCTCGAAAGCAGACATCCAGTGGTCGGCGTCCTGGCCAATTGCGGGACCGGCTTTTGGGCCGCCGCTATTATTGACCAGAATGTCGACACCGCCGGCTGCTCTGAGCGTCTCGATCAAGGCAGCAACGGACGCCTTGTCCGAGAGATCTACCGTGAGGGGCACCACGTTTTCCGAATTCTCAATTTTGTCAGCGCTTCGTGCGGCAGCATAGACCTTCACGCCTTCGGCAGCGAGGCTGGCGGCGATCGCGGCGCCCAGACCGCGGCTTGCGCCGAGAACGAGTGCCGATTTGCCCGAAATTCCAAGGTCCATTAGTTCAACAACTCCAGTTTCTTCGTCTGCCGCTCGATCAACCTTTCAACTTCAGCTGTCGCTGTCCTGCTCAGTGCAGCACCAGGGCGACGCTGCGCGGCGCTTGCTATGGCTCCACGTTTCATCAGAATGTATTTGCGCACAGCAAGGCCAAGGCCCGGCTGCTGCTCGTAGCGCATTAGCGGAAGGTAGGCGTCGAACAAATCCTGGGCGTCGTCGAACCGGCCCTCGTGGCTCAGGCGGCAGACGCCGACCATCATTTCAGGGTAGGGGAAGCCAGTCATTGCGCCGTCTGCGCCCCGCTGCATTTCTTCGGTGAGAAATACACCGGCATTGCCGCAGAGAATTGAGGTGCGTCGGCGTCCGCGGGCCTCGGCCTCGCGAAGATCGGTTATCTTTTGAAGTCCAGGCCAGTCCTCGTGCTTCACCATCACGATGCTCGGGTGCGCCTCAAGAATAACCCCGAGAGTTTTCGATGCGATTTGTACTCCGGTCGAAAGCGGGAAATCCTGCAGTACAACCGGAACATCGGTGCCGACCGTTTCCACGACATTGCGATAATAACCGATGATCTGCTCATCCGTTTTAAGCGAAGGCGGAGGCGCAACCATGACACCCGCAGCACCCAGATCCATGACCGCTTTGGTCAACTCGCCGATGGCGGCGAGACCGGGGGCCGACACGCCGACAACGACCGGTCTGTCTGCGGACCGATTTATCGTCTGTCGCGCGACCTCAATCGACTCCGCCTGCGTGAGCTTCGGCGCCTCGCCCATCATGCCGAGGATCGTCAGACCGTCCGCGCCTTTTTCATAATAGAAATCCACCATCCGATCGACGCTGGCATGATCCAGCGAACCGTCCTCGTTGAATGGCGTGACGGCAATGACGAAGACGCCTTTGGTCGAAGAATTGATAAGGGACATTTTCGATGATCCTATTCAAACCAATTGGATTGGCCGCGGCGGACATATTGGCCCGAGCCAGGTTGATTGAGGACGTCCCTACCATCCCAGGCCAGTTGGCCGGAAAGATAGGTACGGACGACCTTGGCCGAAAATTCGCGGCCGTCGAACGGGCTCCAGTTCAGCTCGTCATGAGCGTTGGATGAATTCCAGACATTTCGCTCGCGTGACAGGATTGCGAGATCTGCATCGCCGCCGACGCGGATTGAGCCCTTCTCTGGCCACAGGCCGAAGAAACGTGCGGGTCGTTCGCAAAGCTGTTCGACCGTCATTTGCGGCGCGTCCAGTCCGCGCTTCTCGGCAGCCGTATAGAAGGCAGGGAGAAGCGTTTCGAGGCCGGGAACGCCGGCGCCTGCTTCGAAGATGGACGGCGTGAACTTATTGTCGATTGGCCAGCTGGAGTGATCCGAGCTGACGAAGGCGACACGGCCAGCGACGATTTCGTCCCACAGTGCATCTATCTGGCCCGGACGGATGGGCGGGTTGACCTTCATCTTGGCGCCAAGCTCCGAACCGTCCTTATCGGGATCGAACCAGAGATAGTGCACGCATAGTTCGCCGGTGGCAGCGTAGCCATCGGCCAGATAATTATCGACGAGTTGGAAGCCACGCGCCGTGGTCAGGTGAACGATGTGCGCATGGGCGCCGGCAGCGGCTCCCAGCTCAAGAAACTGCGCCGTTGCCGCCAGTTCCGCCGCAGGCGGACGGCTCTCTGAGTGGGCTTCGATGCCATCGCGACCGGCAGCTTTCGCCGCAGCGATATGGGCGCGAACGATTTCTTGGTCCTCGTTATGCACGCCAAGGGGAATGACGGTGTCCGACAGTGCCTGAAATGTCGCAAGGATCTGCTGTGCGGCGATACGCGGAAAGCGTGTTGGACTACTTTCGAATGTCGAAATCTTGAACGCGACCACGCCCGCCTCGATCAGGGGCTTGATGTCGTCGGTTGTTTGGTCGGGAACGATCGTACCGTAAAGTGCGACATGGGCATGCGCGTGTTCGCGTATTGCCGCGACCTTGTCGTTCAACCGCTCGACAGTGTTAAGGGGAGCCGGGTTGTCATAGGGCATATCCACAATGGTGGTGATGCCGCCCGCAATTGCGGAACGCGTCGTGGAGCGAATGCCTGGAAGCCCACCATAGGAGCAGGCATGGGTCTGGCCGTCTACAACGCCGGGAATGATAAGGTTATCGCCCGCGTCGTAAAGTTCGGCAGATGGTGGGGCGTCGCCGGTCCCAATGGCTTTGATTTTGCCATCGTCGATGCCGATCCAAGCGTTTTCGAGGGGGCCTTCAGGCAGAACTGCGGTGCCGCGGACGATCAGGTCGAAGCTCATCGTCTTGTCCTTCCATATGCCAAATCAAGGTGAGTGAGGGCGAGGGCCGCCCCTGCCTGAACCGGGTCAATGACCGGGATACCAAGGTTCTGCTGAAGAGCATCCCTGTAACTGCCGAGACCGGCGCAGCCGAGAATGACGACATCAGCACCGTCCTCGTCCCGCAGCAGACGCGCGGTTTGCGAGACGATGTCGACGACGTTTGCAGCGACAAGCTGGCTGACCGCTCTGTCGATCGAGCGATCGCCCGCCAGCCGTTGATCCAGCTTGAGAGCCTTCAGGTAACGAAGGTGGCGGTCGATGGAGGATTGTCCAAGCGAGATGATCCCGAAGCTGTTGCCCAGCGCATGGGCAGCTAGATACGCGGATTCCGCGATGCCATAGACCGGGCGGTCCACATGCTTGCGGACCTCGGCTATGCCGGGATCGGAAAAGCAGGCCAGAACGAAGGCGTCAGCCTGCGATGTTGACACGACTTCAATGATGTTTGGTATCACTTGCGCGACATGATCGTCAGTCTCGATACCCACCGGAGATTTTGCCAGCTCGATGCACTGAATGTCGTGAGAGGAATTGAACCGAACCGGCTCCAAGCAGGCTTCCATAGATTGCGTGACTGTTTTTGAGCTGTTCGGATTGATGATGAGGATTTCTGGCACACCTACACCTGCGACATGGCACACCGTGATGGTGTTGCAGATTTAAAATATACCACGTAGTATATTACACATCTCATGCTGTCAAAGCGAGTTTCTCTCGGTGTGGAAAAGCGGGTCGGGATTTGAAATCCTTTGACTTGCGGCCTTTACATAGCTGACAAAGACAAAAAGCGCGCTTTGCGCATGGAGGCATTTTTGAATATTTCTGAAAAGTCTGTCCCTCAGGAAAAGCGGGCGAAATCGCTGACCGAGCAGGCTTATGTCACGCTGCGCGAACGCATCATCATCGGTGAACTTGCTCCAGGCGTAGAGGTCTCGGAGCCGGAGCTTGCAGAGCAGCTCCAGATGAGCAAGACGCCCGTGCGGGAAGCGCTGGGACGTCTGTGTGTCGAAGGCTTGATGGAGGCGTTCCCGAGACGCGGTTATCGCGTCACACCGGTAACATTGAAGGACGTGAACGATCTCTTTGCCATCCGCGGCGTGTTGGAAGGAATGGCCACAGCTCTTGCCGCGCAAAATCTGACGGATGAGGAATTGAGCGCGCTCGATCAACTGGCGCAGGCGAATTACGTTGTCGGTGAAGATGTCAGCACCAAAACCTTCGTGACGTCCAACGAGTTGTTCCACGCTGCAATTGCGAAGGGGTCGCGCAATCCGCGCTTAGCTTCGCTCGTCATCAGCCATCTCGAAGAATGCGCACGGTTCTTCTATATGGGTACGCGGGTGCGCGACCTTAATCCTGAAACGGAAGCGGACCACCTGCGCATCGTGGGCTTCTTGCGCAAGCGGGAAGGCGAAAACGCCAAGCAAGCCATGTTGGACCACAATGAAAACACACGCAAAGGCTTGCTCGATGCGCTGATATCCAATTCGCAGGTCAGGCTGTCGCTATAAAGCATCTCGCACAGAAGTGTGAAGCGGGTCCGCGATAACGACATGCTGCAAAGCAGGCACTAAACGCCTAAGATTCGATTTCGGAGATCACGATACGCTTCAAGCCCCTTAAAGCTCCGCATCATGCCGTAGGACAATCGAACGCAATTTCCATGCGGACGCGTCAGTTTTGCTTGACCAGATGTCCCGGTGCTGCCTCGCGATATAAGACCTTTGCCGGTACATAATCGACCGGGCGAACCGCGCTGCCGATCTCCATGCCAGTCCGCAGTTTGCGTTGCTGGCGTCTGTGCGGATCCGCAACCGGTACGGCGTCCAGCAACCGTTTGGTATAATCATGTTGTGGATTGCCGAAAATCTGCGCGCGAGTGCCGATCTCCACGATTTCTCCGAGATACATGACTGCGACCCTGTGGCTGACGCGCTCCACAACGGCCATGTCGTGTGAAATGAAGAGATAACCGATATTGAGCCGCTCCTGAAGCTCCAGCATCAGGTTCACGACTTGCGCTTTTATGGAGACATCGAGTGCCGAGACCGCCTCATCTGCAACAATGAGGCTAGGATTGAGGGTGAGCGCGCGAGCAATGCTGATGCGTTGGCGCTGGCCACCTGAAAATTCGTGCGGGAAACGGTCCGCCATGTCCGGCTTCAAGCCAACCTTTTCCAAAAGGTCTATCGCTCTGTCATGCGCTTCCCGCTTACGGCAGATGCCGTGGGCAATCATCGGCTCGGCAATGGCGTCACCAATGCGCATACGCGGATTGAGGCTCGAAAACGGGTCCTGAAAAATCATCTGCATTTTTCGGCGCGCGCCGGTCAGATGCTTTCTCGGCATTGCTCTCACATCTTCACCATCCACCTTGATCGTGCCGCTGACGGGCTCCACAAGGCGCAGAACCGAGCGACCCGTCGTGGATTTTCCACAGCCGGATTCACCGACCAGAGCCAGTGTCTCGCCCGCTTTCAAGTCAAACGATACGTCTTCCACCGCGTGAATGCGGGAGGTGATGCGACCGAGAATCCCAGATCTGATGGCAAAGCGCGTCACCAGATTGCGGACCTCTAAAACAGGCCTTTCGAGGGGTGGTGACGTCAACTTTTCCGGGATGATCTGGCCGGTTTCGACATCGACCAGCGGAAAGGTGGCGGGCAATGCGTGATCCGCCATCGAGCCAAGTCTTGGCACGGCGGAAAGCAATGCGCGGGTGTAGCCATGGACAGGGTGGTCGAAAATGTCTTCGGTGGGGCCAGCCTCCAATGCTCTGGAGCGGAACATGACCAACGTGCGGTCCGCAATCTCGGCGACGACGCCCATGTCGTGCGTGATGAAAAGCACGCCCATGTTCTCTTCATCCTGCAGCACCTTGATCAGCTCCAGAATTTCTGCCTGAACGGTCACGTCCAGCGCCGTCGTCGGCTCGTCAGCGATGAGCAGCTTGGGGCGGCAGGAAAGCGCCATGGCAATCATGATGCGTTGTAGCGTGCCGCCCGAAAGTTCATGTGGATACTCATCGAACCGCTTCGTCGACGAGGGAATGCGAACACGGTCGAGGAGCTTTATTGTTTCCGCTCTGGCCTCGCTCAGCCCAATGTGGCGGTGCCGCCGCATCGCTTCGGCAATCTGTCTCCCCACGGTCATCACGGGATTGAGTGAAGTCATAGGCTCCTGAAAAATCATGGCGATCTGATTGCCGCGAATATCTTGCATGTGTTTTTCGGGAAGCGTTAAAAGTTCACGGCCATCGAGTTTGACGCTGCCGCTTACGCGTGAGTTCTTCTCAGGCAGTAGTCGCATGATCGACATTGCCGTGACGCTTTTGCCCGAGCCCGATTCGCCGACAATCGCAACCGTTTCGCCAGCATCGACGGTGAAGCTCACATCATTGACGACGGGCGTCCAAGTGCCATTCTTCCGAAAAGCTGTCGTCAGATGTTCAACGGCGAGAATGGACACGTCGGCTACTCCGAACTGATAATAGATTATCGGTTCAAGCGCACCGATCTTGTGATATACTACGTAAGATATTTGCGCTTGCCAAGCTTGTTCTGGTGGCCGAGGATACAGGCATGTAGCGCGCCTCAAGGAGCTAAGGTGACATGGCAGACGACATCCGCAAATCCGTTCTTCTGACACCTCTGGAGCTGCAGGCTCTGCGAGACACGGGTCAGGACGTTACTATTTTGGCGGTTCATTCCATCAATCCCTACACCGGCGAGTCGTCTTTCAAAGGATCTCGCATCGAAGGCGCGATCGATACGCAAGCCTACACCGACTTCCAGTCTCCGGCGACGGCCGAGGGCGGCCAGCGACCCTTGCCTGATATCGAGGCATTAGTGCAAAAAGCGCGGCGCTGGGGATTGCGAAAAGAAAGCACGATCGTCGTCTATGACGGCGATCGCAGTATGACGGCCGCGCGGGCTTGGTGGGTCCTAAAATGGGCAGGATTACCAGATGTGCGGGTGCTGGATGGCGGCTTCCGTGCCTGGCAGGCGGCTGGGCTTTCCATCACTGAGGCTGAAGCTACGCGCACTCCCAGCGATATCGAACTCTCCTCCGGACATATGCCTGAGCTTGATGCCGATGGCTCTCTCAGGCTTGCGAGGGATGGTGTCCTGCTCGATGCCCGAATCCGTCCGAACTACATCGGTGGGTCGGCGTCGGAAGGGCAGCCACCCAGAGGTCATATTCCCTATGCGGTCAGTGCGCCAGCGCCCGATAACGTTACCGATTACGGCAATTTCACAGATAACGCGACACTCAAAGAAATGTACCGAGCGCTCGGCGTAGATGGCTCGAAAGAGGTGGGCGTTTATTGCGGGGCTGGAATGTCTGCTGCCCATACAGTGCTTGCGCTAGCGGCAATAGGCGTTCGTGCCTCTATGTATCCTGGATCTTGGTCAGCATGGATCTCGGATCCGTCACGGCCTGTGGTGGTTGGCGCAACTCCAGTGTGACAGGCTGCTTCGGTGAGCGGTTACGTCCACAAAACGGATAAAAGAAGAGCAGGATATTCCTTGTTTTGCTTATAAAACAGGCGAATTTTCCCTCTGTTTAAACGCCAGGCGGATTACTTTACAAGCCACATTCGCGCTGATATATCTCGTAGTATATTACGATTATGAAGCGCGATTGAACGTGTTCAAGGTGGGAACGGGGCTGGTGCCCCATGCTTGGAAAGGGCAGGCAGATGAATATCTGGAAAGGATTTACAGCCGCTGCTGTGGCTTTGCCGATTTTGGCAGGTGCAGCTGTTGCGAATGCGCAGGAACAACTGAAGACGCTGGTGGTGGCGGTACCTTCCGATCCGGTCAGTCTGGAGCCCGGCACCAATAAGGCCGAGCCGATCGGCAGTGAAATCATCCTCAATGTCTTCGACACTCTGGTCGCGTGGACGGCGCCGGATTTCACCAAAATTGAGGGGCGGCTCGCCACCAATTGGACAGTATCGCCTGATGGCAAGGAATTCAGCTTCAAGCTTCGCGAAGGCGTGAAGTTTCAGGATGGAACACCCTTCGATGCCGCTTCCGTCAAATTCTCGCTGGAGCGCACCAAGGCTTCCAACCCCTACGTTAAAGCGACATTCGATCTGATCAAGGACATCGCCGTTGTCTCGCCGACGGAAGTCAAGATCACGCTATCAGCGCCATATCCGGCGTTCCTCTCTATTCTGGCGCAGCCACAGTCTGCGATTGTCAGCCCGACGGCGGTTGAAAAATTTGGTGATAAGTTCGCGTCTAACCCTGTCGGCACTGGCCCCTTCGTCTTCAAGGCCGCCCAAGCAGATACCAATGTCGTGCTTGAGGCCAATCCTGATTATTTCCGCGGTGCGCCTAAGCTTTCGAAGATCATCTACCGCGTCATTCCGGATGCTTCCACGCGCCGGTTGGAGCTGGAGAGCGGCGGTGTTGACGTCGTCCAGCAGCAGGGGCAGCTATCGGCAATCGCAGCCGAAGATATCGAAGCCTTGAAGTCCAATAAGGACGTGAAGGTCATCGAAAGCCCGAGCCAGATCATCCGTCAGCTTGAGTTCAACAACAAGAAAACGGACGGGCCTTTCGCCAATGTGAAGGTTCGGGAAGCGATTACCCACGCCATTGACTACGACGGGCTACTGCAGGGCGTTTTCGGCGGAACGGCGGAGCGCGTTTATGGACCGCTCACGTCCAACAGCTGGGCCTTTAATCCAAAAATGAAGGAGTTGGCACCGACTTACGATCCGGACCTGGCCAAGAAGCTGCTTGCCGAGGCAAAGGTCGATCCATCGTCGATCTCTCTCAAGCTCTACAGTTTTCAAGGCCCACTCTGGGGGGCGGTTGCAACCTTCGTCCAGGCAAACCTTGCGGATATCGGCATCAACGCAACAATCGAGCAGACCGAGTTCCCGGCTCTTCGCGCGTTGCAAACCTCCGGTCAGTTCGAAGTGGCTTTGGATGGACGTCAGCCTTGGTACAACGATCCTGACGCACATATCACCATCGGCTACCTGTCATCGCTTGCGGATACGGCCATGACGTTCCGCATGCCGCAGGATAAGGCGCTGGATGACCTGATCCTCAAGGCGCAGCAGACGCCGGATATGGAAGGCCGTAAAGCCCTTTACTTCCAAGTGCAGGAGGAAATCGCCAAGCGCGTGCCGGCAGCCTATCTTTTCAGCCCCAAGCTGATCGTGTTTGCGCGTGCCAATGTCGAAGGGCTCGTCATCAACAGCGCCCCGCCTCTCAACGAATACTGGTCGGTCTACAAAAAATAACCAGAGATGGGTGGCGGGCGCTTTGGGTGTCCGCCGCATCATCATGGCCGAATGACGTCGAGCGCAGATGACTTGTTCCAATATTGAGTGAAGCAGAATATGGCGAGTTTCATCATACGCAGATTGATCGCGTTAATACCTGTGATGTGCATCGTGCTGGTCATCGTTTTTTCGCTCGTTCGCGTGATACCCGGCGATCCGGCAGTCACTCTCCTCGGGCCTGGCGCGACGCAGGAGCAGATTTCAGCGCTTCGCGCCCAGCTCGATCTCGATCAGCCCGTCATGCTTCAATTCGTCCATTATGTCCTAGGGCTCTTTCAGGGCGATTTTGGGCTCTCGCTAAAAACTGGCCAGCCGGTTGCGCATGAAATACTTTCCCGTCTGCCCGCAACTATCGAGCTTTCAGTTCTTTCGGTCGTTGTGGCCATCGTCGTCGGTATGCCGCTTGGCGTTCTGTCTGCTACACAACCCAACTCGATTTTCGATCATGTCACCCGTGTTGCATCGCTCGTCGGTGTTTCGATGCCGGCCTTTTTGCTGGCGCTTATCCTACAATTGGTCTTCGGCACCTATTTGGGGTGGCTCCCTGTATCGGGCCGGATGAGTTCCTTTATTACGGCCGAACGCGTAACCGGGTTTGCCATTCTGGACGGGGTCATTACCGGTCACCTTGATGCAGCGTGGAGCGCGGTCCAACACCTCATTCTTCCGACCGCCGTTCTCGCGGCGTTCCTCGCCGCCACGCTTGGCCGCTTCGTGCGCAACACAATGCTGGATGTGATGGGTGAAGATTTCATCCGCACCGCAAAAGCGAAGGGCTTGCGGCGCAGCGATGTCGTTCTCAAGCATGGCCTACGCAACTCGCTGTTACCTGCCGTTACCATCATAGGCCTGAAATTCGCCGAAATGCTTGGCGGCGCCATCCTGACAGAAACGATCTTTGCCTGGCCCGGTATCGGACGATACATGTTCGAGGCGATCAAGAACCGAGATTATCCTGTCATTCAAGGCACCACGCTCGTGTTCGCGCTGCTTTTCGTGCTGACCTCCATCGTGGTGGATCTTTTCTACGGCGTTTTGGATCCGCGCGTGCGGAAGAAGATGAAGTAGAGCCATGCGCGACGTTGTACTATTTCTAAAAAGCAACACGCTGGCAGTCGTCGGTCTCCTGATACTCGCGATGTTGATCCTTGCCATCGCCATCGGACCATGGATCACGCCTTACACGCCGACGAAGCTCGATATTCTACACAAGCTTGAGGGCCCAACATTCGCCCATTGGCTTGGAACCGATGCGTTCGGTCGCGACGTGCTGACGCGTATCATGTATGGCGGGCGCGCAACGCTGACCATCGGGGTTGGCGTCGTCGTCATCGCTTTCGCAATCGGCGTTTTCTTTGGCATGCTGGCGGGCTTTGCCGGAGGCTGGATCGATAGCATCATCATGCGCATCGTTGACGCCATTCTGGCATTTCCAGCCTTGGTGTTGGCCATCGCGCTCGCTGCGGCCTTTGGGCCAAGTCTGCAAAACGCCATGCTCGCTGTGGCGATAACGCTTGCCCCGCAGTTCGCTCGCGTGGCACGAAGCCAGGCTCTCAGCATCTCCGTGAAGCCCTATGTCGAAGCCGCAGTCTCGCTCGGCTTGCCAGCCCACCGCATCCTGTTACGCTACATTTTCGTCAACGGCCTCGGCCCACTTTTGGTGCAGTCCACCCTAGCACTGGGCAGCGCGATTTTGCAGACGGCGAGCCTTGGCTTTCTTGGTCTTGGCGCGCAGCCACCGATGGCGGAGTGGGGCGCCGACGTTTCCGCCAATCTTCAATATGTGCGAAGCGCTGCCTGGGTCGCTTTGGCACCCGGCATGGCAATCCTTCTTGCGGTTCTGTCCTTCAATCTGATCGGGGACAGTCTTGCAGACTGGTTCAATCCGCGTCGGCGTAGCGAGCTCGAGTAATACCAGCAATGTTGACCATAAGCCTCGAAAAAATCGACTTCCTGCCGCCGACACGGGTGACGGACGATACCAGCGTGCTGACGCTTAAGAACCTCGTATTCGAGCCTTTGCTGCGATGGGAAAGCGGTCCGGTGCGACCAGGGCTGTTTTCGCGGTGGACGCACACGGAAGACGGTTGCAACTGGGCTTTTCACATTCGGGAAGGCGCTGTCTTCCATGACGGTAAGCGATGTGTGGCCGATGATATTATTTCGTTCATTGATGGCATTCTCGATGCGGTCGATACGTTCGGAATGAAATGGTCCTATGCCCGCTACCTGCAAGATGCGCGGATATCTGCAGACGGCGATACCATCGTGCGTGTCGCCAATCCGAAGCCCATTGCCGATATCCTCGACATCTTTTCGGAGTTCTACATCTGTCGCTTCGATGCTGCAGGCCGCCCGATTCTCGGCACGGGGCGCTACCGTGTTCTGGACTATGAGCAGCAGTGTAGCGTCATTCTTCAGAGGGAAAAGGGCGCAGTCGGACCCGAACGAATTACGGCAGTAGCAGAAAAACAGGCGGCTATCCGCTACCAGCAATTGCGCTCAGGCCTTGTAGACGCGGCATCCAATCTGGAGCGCGTGGAAGGCCGTCTCGATTTTTCTGAGAGTTATCAGTGGGGCAGAGCCGTTAATACCCTGTCGGTAATGTACTATTTGAATTGCAGCAAAGGCATTTTCCAATCGCCCGCAGCAAGGCTTGCCGTCAATCATGCGGTGGATAAGCAAGCCATTGCAGACGACATCTTCCATGGCTTGGCGGTTCCATCGTCCACAATCGTCAGTCCCTTTCACATTGGTTCCGCTAGAGCCAACCTTTCGCCCATTCCGTTCGACCCGGAAAAAGCCAGACGTCTGTTGAAGGGGGTGGATACGAGTACCGAAATCGAGCTTCGCACGCCGACCTTCATGCCCGAAAAATCTCCGGAAATCAGCCAGTTTGTCGCTGACTCGCTTGAGGCGGTTGGCTTGACGGTGAGCGTCAGGACAGAGCTGGACAGGCCAGAATACGCCCGCCAAATCGGACGCAAGGACATGGGCGATATGGCGATTTTTGACTCCTCGCCACATAGCACCTACCGCATTCTGAACGACAAGATTTCCAGCGCTACCAGAGCCGTCTGGTGGCAGGGTTATGATGACGACGAGACGGAGGCGCTAATTGCTACCGCGAACGCGGCAGTGGAGAATGCTGACCGGGAAGAGGCTTATGCCCTCTGCCTTAGGCGCCTCCACCAAAATCCGCCTTGGCTCTATCTCGTCCATCCCATCGATGTGTTCGCCGCGCGAAAGGATCTGCCCGGCCTGTCAATCGATCACAAAGGCACACTCAAGATTTTCTAAAGGACGCAGTACGTGGAAAAAGACTACGCGATCACCTTCTTCTATTACGATGACATCATGTCCGTAGTGCCGTTCTATGAAGAGATTATGGGCTTCGAACTGGTGCTCGATCAGGGAATGGCGCGGATCTATCGTATCGCGGGCAAGTGCTATTTCGGCATCGTGGACGGAAATCGCGGCCACCTGAAGCATCAGGAAAAGAGCGCCGTCTTGCTGACGATCGTCTCCCAGAATGTGGAAGGTTGGCACGAACGGTTGAAGCAGGCTGGCGTCAAAGGCCAATCAGATCTGCTGCGCGGCCGCTTTTGCGAACATTTCTTCTTTGAAGACCCCGCTGGATACGCCATCGAAATCCAGCGCTTTCATAACCCGGACGTTGCAAAGCTGTTCTGATGATGACCGAGACAAAAGGCGATAACGCAGCTTCGCGCAAAAGACTGCTGTTGATGGCGAAAGCCTTCGGGGAGGAGCCGCTCTTATCGCTGCCGAACGGCGCGGTCGCGACGCTGGAGGAAGGCTATATTCCGTTACTCGTCAATTTCAGTTTTGAGGACAAGGCCGCGAAGGGCCTGCGCAAACTGAAAGACCAGGCGGAGCCTGAGCCCGCTGTCTATTTCTCGGCGCTGGAACTTGTGCGGGATAACGCGACCCTTGCGCTGATCGGCGAGACGGGAAGCGGCAAGAGCACGTTCGCCAAGCATCTTGCCTTCTCCCTTGGCCAAGGCGACATCCCGCACAATGACGTTGTGCGGAACGATCACGGCGTGGTTCACACGGAAGAATGGGGTTCAGAAAAAGTCTTCCCGGTTTTCCTCACGGTTACGAAAGGCTTGAGTTTTAACGCTCTGCTCGCTCGCCTTACGCCGGATTTGAGCGCCTTGCATGGAGCCGATGAGACGTTGCTTCTCATTCTCGATGGTGTCGAAACGGCAGGGCAGGAGGCATCGGTCCTTCTGGAAGCGGCGGTCGCTTTTCAATCGCGCCACCCAAAGATGCGTATCCTCGCGCTGATCGAAACACAGGCCGCAAAACGCCTCTCGCTCCCACCTGCGTTCGCCTGTCACGAATTTCTGCCTTTGTTGAAGGCTCAACGGCGTCGGGCCGTGATCCGCTTCACTGGACGTGCTCCGGCTGATAACGCAAGCGTGCTTTCAAAAGGGGCCTCCAACCCTGCCCAGTTCGTCATGGCACTGAAGGGTGCAGGGCAAGAGGAGACTGCGGAAGGCATCGTTGATCGCTGGGTCGAAAAGCTCGCAGAAGATGCAGAGACCGCGGATTTCCTGTGCGGTCTAGCTTATGACGCCCTGGCTGGACAATCAGAGGATGGCAACCTTTTCCCGGTTGTTCGCGCCAGCCAATTGCTTGCCGCACGACATCTCGCCAAAAAACCGCCCGAGATCGCCGCTTCGCAGTTCACCAAGAATCCTGATCTATGGACGCCGGTAATTCGGAGCCTTGCGGAACGTCTTAACGCAAAATCGACGACTGGCGGTCTTATCGAGGCCTTGATCGACAGCGGCGATCTCCGCGGCGTGCTTCTGGCGGCCGGATTGCTCAGTGAGCCAAGCCTGTTGCAGGAGAAGATCATGCCGCATCTTCTCGATATTATTGAACGGGGCCTCCTCAGTGCGGCCGAGCGGGAGATGGCAGGCCGGATCGTGTCGCGCTGGGGTGATCCCCGCGATCTGGAAGCCTTGGCCGACGTGCCGGGCGGAACATTCACCTTCGGTTCGTCGACGCATCTCAACTCCGCGCCACCGCATGGTATCGAGGTCCAAGCATTTAAGATTGGCATGTATCCTGTAACGAACCGTGCCTATGCGTCCTTCGTAATGGAGACCGGGCGCTTATGGCGAAGCGCCGATCGCTTTGTCGAGGAACGGCAATCTGCGCCGGCGACGGATTTGACTTGGCGCGATGCACGGGCCTATTGCGAGTGGCTGACTGAAAAATGGCGATCTGATGGGCGTATCGGGAAGGATGAGATCGCTCGCCTTCCAACCGAACCTGAGTGGGAACGTGCCGCGCGAGGTGACCAGCCGGACCAAGACGGGGCAATCGTCTATCCCTGGGGTGATGGCTGGGCAGAGGACGTTGCCAACTCCGAAGAAGCCGGTTTTAACGATAGCTGCACCGTCGGGCTCTTCCCAAAAGGCCGCTCGCCATACGGCTGTTACGATATGGCGGGTCAGGTTTGGGAGTGGTGCACCACATTGTGGGGCGATGGGATGGCGACGCCAAGCTTCCAATATCCTTATCGAGATGATGATGGTCGGGAAGATCTTGACGCGGCTCCATCCATCCGACGGGTGCTAAGAGGAGGGTGTTTTTCCAGCGGAAGACTGAAAGCCTGTTGCACCTATCGTGGCAGTCTGGAGCCGGATGGTTTCTGGCGGGGCAATGGCTTTCGCATCGTTGTCGCCAAAGAACGCTGGGTCGCACCTGATGACGGTATATCCTGCCATACATCGCCCGCATAACTCCAATCTCGGCTACGCGGTCGGCGGCATCCGCGGTTCTTGAGTCTCGTCGTCTTACTAAGTTGCAGGTGGTGCATCCCCGCGAGATCATCCTCGGCGATGCCGCCGGCGTCTTCGTGCGCAGCGATGCCGTCAACGCACCTAACCTGCATATCGATCAACAGATCATAGATGCCGTTGGCCATCTCGACATAACGACGCTGGCGCCACAAGAACGAGAAAGTCGAAAGCATCGGCTGAATGAAACCTTCGATCATCAACTCTTACCTTGGTCGATTGCTCGCATAGCTTTGAACTTGACCGTCGTCGATTTCGATCCGAATCAAGAGTTGCAAAAGTGCTAGCACCTGCTGTCGGTTGGACTTCTCGCGGCTGGTCACCTACTAGCCTTTGACGCCGCGAGCACTGTGCTGGCAATAACCAAGATAGAAGCGACGATGGTCGGAGGCTTCGTTTTGATCTGCGGCTGCCTTTGGCTGCTCGCTGCACTGATGCCGACAAGTTGGATAAGGCAAGGAAAATGAAACCCTTAGGAAGTAGTTGCTGGCTCCGTGGGGCTCGACGTTGGACAGGAATCTCGGACGAGCAAGCCGTGCGAGTTCAGACGCGCATTGACGATCCGCTGGTGGATGAATCTCCGACGTTTGCACACCACCTCTTCCGGCAATTGAAGAGGCGGTGAACCCATAAACGGGGTACCGGATTACTGATTGTCTCGACCGGTCAAATCCGGTGCTACATCAAAGGATGGCGCTATCGGTCTGAGGCTTTCTTCCAGGTCGACGTTGGTCATGTCGAAGGCAACGAGGGGATAAGGCGCATTTTCCCGCAAGTCGAATGCCATGGCTTCGCCGCCACCGTTGCCGCCGATCACGAACAAACCCCGGAAGAATTCTCGGAAAGTCCCGTCCCGTTCAATCTGAGCAGCTTCCTCGGCGGGATACAGTTGGAACCAAAGCGGCTGAACCGCTAGCGGTCCTTCCCCGCCATTACTGAAAGTCAGCAATGCGTAATAACTCTCAGGAAGATTGACTGGGCAAGCGATTTGAGCGCGGCGATTGCGTCTGCTGAGGCTCCACCGACTTTATGCCATTCTCGATTTTGCAGCACGCGGCCTCCACTTTCACTTTCCTGAATGATGACGGCTTCCATTACAGATCAAAAGCTGATTCAGCGCCAGCATGAGCCGATATGACCTGGCCGATTTTGAATGGCACGTGATTGAGCCACTTTTACCCAACAAGCCAAGAGGGGTGCCGCGCGTCGATGACCATCGCGTGCTGAATGGAATCTTCTGGGTGCTACGATCCGGTGCGCCGTGGCGCGAGCGGTGCGACAACGACGGCATCACGCCGCCGTTGCCTTCACGTTCGCTGAATGCTCACTTAGCCTTCTTGACCAGACGATAATAAACGAAGTCGGAATTTGCGCCGTTGATGTAACCTTCGACCTTGGGGCTCATCGCCACCTGCTTTTGAGCCTGGAACATCACGATGATGGGCGAGTTTGCCTGCACCTTCTTCTGAAGGTCGACATAAATCCCGTTGCGCTTGACCGGATCAGACTCAGCTAGCGCCACCTTTGTTTCTTTGTTCAGTTCATCCGGAACCGCCCATGCATTCCGCCAAGTGGTGGTGGACTGGTATTTGTCATCCGCATTGTCTTCGTTATAGGCGAAGGCCTTCGCGTTGGAATGCGGGTCCATGAAATCCGGGCCCCAGTAGAGCAGCATCGCCTGATGCGTACGGGCGCGGTACTTGGTGATGACCTGGCTGCCGGTGCCGGGCAGGATCGCTAAGTTGATTCCGGCTTGTGCGAACGATGCCTGCAACGACTGCGCCATGTCTGTGAAGGGGGTTGAATTGATCACATCGAGCGACACGCTGATCGGCGTCTTAACGCCTGCGTCGGCGAGGATTTTCTTGGCCTTTGCGGGATCGAAGCTGTAGGGATTGTCATCGAGTGAGCCGGGGAAGCCCTTTGGCCAAAAGGCCTGGTGCGTTTCCATCTGTCCCTTCAGGAAGGAATCCGTCATGCCCTTGTAGTCCACAAGGTAGCGTGCCGCTTCCCACACCGCCGGCGGCGTCAGCGACTCTGTCTTCTGGTTGAAGGACAGGAAATGCACTGCCGCCTGAGGGTAGGTGCCGATCTTCACATTGTCGCCAAGGCTGCCAACCTGGTCAGGCGTCAGGTTTTTCGCTATGTCCACGTCGCCCGACTTCAGCATCAGCTGCTGAGTCGCGGCTTCCGCCACATGGCGGATAATGACCTGGCGCATGGCCGGCGCACCGTGGAAATAGCCGGGATTTGCATCGAGCGCCATCAACTCGCCGGCGCGGTAGGTTTTAAGCTTGAACGGTCCCGTGCCGGCCGAATTGGCGTTGAGCCACGCATTGCCGAAGTCGCCGCCAGTCTCATGGGCCTTGATGGTTTCCGCATCGACGACCGAGCCAGGACGCGCAGCGAGAACGTTCAGCACGAAAGCCGACGAGAAGTCACCATCATACTTCACGACGACTTTATTCGCCCCATCCGCGGTGACCATCTTCTCTATATTATCAGGTGTCCAGCCGAGCTGGGTCAAGATAAAGGCAGGCGCCTTGTTGAGCGCGACCACGCGCTTGAACGAATAGATCACGTCCTCCGGGCGTAGCGGATTGCCGGAATGGAACTTGACGCCGTCACGCAGTGTGAAGGTGATGGTCTTTGCTTGGTCATCCGCCATCCAGTCCGAGGCGAGACCGCCGACGAGCTTTGTCGTATCTTCGGCATCATACTGCACGAGACGGTCATAGACCTGCGTCACATATTCGCCGGAAGAAAATTCGTAGGCCTGCGCCGGGTCGATCGCGACGATGTCATCGATATTCTGCGCGATAACGAGGACATCTGCGGGTGTCGCGGCGAGGCTGCCCGAGGCCATAGGCAAGGAGAGAGCCGTGGCGAGTAAAGCTGCCCGGAAGAAATTCATGTGCTGTTCCCTTTCTTTCTGGAGGTTTTGGTGCGTGTAGGAGGCCGCACTTCGTTGGAGCTATCGACATCCGGCAGGCGGACGATTTTGCGCGAGTGGAATATGGAGAGTGTTCCGGTACTCAGCATCTTGGCCGGTGCTCCGCTGTCGTTCCACCAGACATGTGGACTGTTGCCGCGGAAATGCAGGCTATCGCCGGTCGAGATGGTGGAGACGGTGGTGTCGACCTTCAAGGTAATCGTACCCTCAAGCATGAAGAGAATTTCTTCGCCCTCGTGGCTCACCACTTCGGACCGGTAGCCAGGCGGGATCGTCAGGATGAAGGAGGAGAGCACGCTTCCTGGGAATTCAGCACCGATACGTTCATAGATGATAGAGGAACCGCCGACGGAAAATTTCTGCCGCTCGCCGTTACGGGTAAGCGCGTCCTCAGCGCTTGGCGCGGCTATGAAGAATTCAATGCCGACATCCAGCGCCCGACTGATCTGCGCCAGCGTTCCAAGTGAAGGCGTGGAATGATCGCGCTCCACCTGGCTTAGATAACCGACCGAGATGCCGGAGGCATCGCCGAGCTGCTGCAACGTCATCTTCATCTGACGGCGGCGGGCGCGAATCAGCACGCCGACTTTCGGTGCGCCGTCCGTTTCGGATTTCGATACCGGGTCAGTCATGGAGTATGCACCTCACAAAAATTTTTTTGATATAACCAAAAAAATATGTACTATCGCAAGTGAAAAATTCACAAGAAGATTGTCAACGACGCAAGAGACAAAGGGGAACCCGGCGCGTGAGCTCGAACCTTCAGCCAATCACCGAATCCAGTGAAAAGCCGATGGCGCCCCAATTGCGAAGACAGGGTAAGATCTTGCTCCACCTGCGCGGGCTGGCAGGTTTTGGGGCTGCGCTCGCCTTCACCTTCCTTGGACTTCTCGCCATTACTTTTTTCATCGGCCGCATTGTTCCGATCGATCCGGTACTTGCGGTCGTCGGCGATCGCGCGCCGCAATCCGTCTATGAGCAGGCAAAGGTTGAGATGGGGCTGGACCGGCCGTTGCCGGTGCAGTTCATCTCCTATGTTGGCAAGGTTCTCTCTGGCGACTTGGGTCGATCGGTGTCGACCAACAATTCTGTCGTCACCGATCTGGCGCGGGTATTCCCGGCAACGCTGGAAATGGCAACGCTCGGTATTATGATCGGCGTATTACTTGGCATCCCGTTCGGCGTTCTCGCGGCAAGCCGGCAGGGCTCGCTCATCGACCAGGCTATCCGCGTCGTAGGCCTGTTGGGGTACTCCGTTCCGGCCTTCTGGCTCGGCCTGACGGGACTTGCACTGTTTTATGCGCATTACGGCTTCGTAAGCGGTCCCGGTCGCATTGATATCTATCTCGACGGCACGGTACCCACCGTTACCGGTCTGTTGCTTGTCGACAGCCTGATCGCCGGCGATATGGAGGTATTCACAAACGCGCTCTCCCATATCGTCCTGCCTGCGACGGTGCTCGGCTTTTTCAGCCTTGCCTATATCGGCCGTATGACGCGTTCCTTCATGCTCGATCAATTGAACCAGGAGTTTATCACCACCGCCCGCGTCAAGGGCGTGCCGGAGCGCACCGTGCTCTGGCGCCATGCCTTCAAGCCGATCCGGGTGCCGCTCATCACCGTCATTGGCCTTTCCTATGCCGGTCTTCTTGAAGGCTCTGTGATGATCGAGACGATTTTCTCGTGGCCGGGTATCGGCAATTATCTGACCGTGGCGCTTCTTAACGCGGACATGAATGCCGTCCTCGGCTCGACTCTGGTTATCGGCGCGGTTTTCGTCGGCATCAACAAGCTGTCAGACTTCAGCTACCGCATCCTCGATCCGCGCGCCCGATAGGAGAGCTTCGATGGCAAATGTAACAGAATGGCTCCTCGACGATTCCCCGGCATCACGAATGCAGGCACGACTTGGGCGCGGCTACCGCATCCTCCTGGCGCTTGCGAGGAGCCCGCTCGCCATGCTCGGCGCGATCATCGTCGCGCTCCTCGTCATCGCGGCACTTGCTGCGCCGCTAATTGCAACCGCCGATCCGATCGCCCAGAACCTTTCGCAGCGGCTGCTCCCACCCAGCGCACAACACTGGATGGGCACGGATGAGCTTGGTCGCGATATCTGGTCGCGTGTTGTCTTCGGGTCTCGGATCACGCTTACCATCGTGCTTCTCGTAGCGGTCATTGCCGCACCAGTCGGATTGATTGTCGGTGCCGTTGCCGGTTATTTCGGCGGCTGGACGGATCGGATACTTATGGGCGTAACCGATGTCTTCCTGTCTATGCCGAAACTCATTCTCGCGCTTGCCTTCGTCGCGGCGCTGGGCCCAGGTATCCAGAACGCCATCATCGCCATCGCCATTGCCGCCTGGCCGAGCTATGCGCGCATCGCCCGTGCCGAAACGCTGACCTTCCGCAATTCGGAGTTCATCGCTGCAATCCGACTCCAGGGTGCTTCGGCCACGCGGGTGATCTGTGGCCATGTCCTGCCACTCTGCACCTCTTCGATGATCATCCGTCTGACGCTTGACATGGCGGGCATTATCCTGACCGCAGCCGGTCTCGGCTTCATCGGCCTCGGCGCTCAACCGCCTCTTCCTGAATGGGGGGCGATGATTTCGCGCGGGCGCAACTTTATCCTCGACCAGTGGTGGGTCGCCACCATGCCGGGCTTTGCGATCATTCTCGTCAGCCTCGGCTTCTGCTTCCTGGGCGACGGGCTTCGCGACGTTCTCGATCCAAAGCAAGGAGAGAAATGATGAGCACGCTTCTCGACGTGAAGAACCTCCGCGTCACATTCCCTACGCCGAGAGGGGCGGTGGACGTCGTGCGCGGCATCTCCTTCACGCTGGGCCGCGAGCGCCTCGGCATTGTCGGCGAAAGCGGGTCGGGTAAATCTATGACCGGCCGCTCGATCCTTAAACTCATCCGCGCCCCTGGCATGGTCACGGCGGATAGGCTCACCTTCGATGGCATAGACCTGACAACACGTAGCGAACGGCAGATGCGTGCCATTCGCGGCGCGCGGATTTCCATGGTCATGCAGGATCCAAAATTCTCGCTCAACCCTGTCATGACCATCGGCGAGCAGATTGCCGAGGCTTTGCTTACCCACCGGAAGCTGCCGCGCGGAGAAAGCCGCACTCGCACGCTTGCCATGCTGGAATCGGTGCGCATCAATGATCCAGAGCGTGTAGCCAGCCTCTACCCCCACGAGGTTTCCGGCGGCATGGGCCAACGTGTCATGATCGCCATGATGCTCATCCCCGAACCGGATCTCCTGATCGCGGACGAGCCGACCTCGGCGCTCGATGTATCGGTACAGGCCCAGGTGCTCGACATCATCAACGAGCAGATCGCCGGTAAAGGCATGGGCCTCATTCTCATCAGTCATGATCTCAACCTCGTCTCCAGCTATTGCGACCGCGTTCTCGTCATGTATCGCGGCGAAGTGGTGGAGGCGTGCAGAACCTCGGAGCTGCACAATGCTAGGCACCCCTATACGCGCGGGTTGCTTGCCGCTATGCCGCGTATCGATGAAACCCGTGACGAGCTTCCCGTTCTCGACCGCCGCGCATGGAGCATTGCATGACCGCCATATCGCTGAAGAACGTCGATATTTCCTATGGCGCCACGCAGATTACCCACCGCGTAACGCTTGATATCGCCACCAGCGAGAGCTTTGCCCTCGTCGGTGAAAGTGGATCGGGAAAATCAACGGTGCTGAAAGCCATCGCCGGCCTGGCGCCGGAGTGGAAGGGAGAAATTGCGGTCGATGGGAAATTGCGCAGCCATGGCATCGATCGGGCGTTTTCAAAAACGTGTCAGATGGTTTTTCAAGACCCCTACGGCTCGTTGCACCCGCGAAAGACCGTTGACGCTACCCTCTCGGAACCTCTGCTGATCCACGGCCTCGGCAATGCCGGCGAGCGGGTCGAAGCGACCATGGCGACTGTCGGCCTCGACCGTCGCTTCCGCTTTCGCTTTCCCCATCAGCTTTCCGGTGGCCAGCGCCAGCGCGTGGCAATCGCCCGTGCCCTCGTGCTGGAGCCGCGTATCCTCCTCCTAGACGAGCCGACCTCGGCGCTCGACGTTTCCGTGCAGGCGGAAATCCTCAATCTCCTCAAGCGCCTGCGCCGCGAACAGGGGCTGACCTATCTGATGGTCACGCATAATCTTCCCGTTGTGTCCTTCCTCTGCGATCGGCTTGCGGTCATGCGCGGCGGCCGCATCATCGAAGTCGCGGACGTCGCCCATTTAAAGCAGGGAACTCTTTCCGACCCCTATTCACGGGAATTGATCGCCGCTCATATGACCCACATCGCAACTTTTCAGGAATGACCGTATGAACCCGGACCACATACTCGCGCTCGCCGACTTCGGTCAGGCAATCGCCAACGAAAATCAGGACGTATCCGCTTACGCCGCGCTTGAGAAACTCACGCAGGCCGTGGTTGGGGTGAAGCTGTTCACGGTCATGGAAGCTGACATGGAGGCTGGCATTTCGCGCCGCAGCTATTCGTCCGATCCAAAAAGCTATCCCGTTTCTGGCAGCAAGCCAATCAACCGAACGCATTGGTTCGACATTGTACATGTCGAACGCCGCCCATTCGTGGCCAATACGATTGCCGAGATCGCCACCGTGTTTCCCGACCACGATCAGATATGGTCGCTGGGCTGCGGTTCCGTCGTCAATCTGCCGATCTTCATCGCAGGAGAATTCATGGGAACCGTCAATCTCCTTCACGAAGAGCTTTTTTACAATCCCGAACGCGTGAAGCAGGTGACCGATATGTTGCAGGTGCCATCAATGCTGGCACTGATGACAGTCAGACACCTTCGTGTCGATTCAAAGACTTAGCACTGCGCCTGCTGAAGGACGCACGGTGCCGCAATCAAATTGACGTGCTCCCAGTATTTTAGGCCATTTTGAACTGGAATTCTCCTCTTCTTCCCCTCAGGGATTATAAGTGGAAAATTTCAATTCCAATGGGTCTAAGTTATTGGGGCGCGCATGGTCGGATTGCCAGGCGTTCGCTTCTGAATGCGTTTGGGATGCGCCATGCCTTGCCCTTGAAGTTGACGTAGCCTTTGGTGGAACTAGCGCTGCGGACGATCTCGCTTCTGGCGTAGACGGGCTCTGGAAGCTGGTGAGGGAGCATGCGCGGAGACGTCTGATAGCGGCCTACAGGCACGGCCATGCCGATCGCTCCATGCGGGCGATGGTGATTGTAAATCTCACGCCACCGGTCGAATGCTCTCTGAGCATGCACCTGATCGCTCAGTGGGGCGAAGATTTGTCACTTCTGCCTTGAAGCTACGATGGGTCCACGGGGATGACATTACGCGGGCGCAGGAATTTTAGCTGTCGTGGGAACAGGAGATGCGATGACGAGACGACCACGCCGGAACCATAGCCCGCGAAAATCTCCGAAGCCTTAGTAGCTAATTAAGTAGAATCTATCGGACGATGGATCGGATTAGATTGCCGAGGTGGTTCAGATCATATGGTTTGGGAACAAAGGTGATACCGTCTGATAGATCCTTTGCGATTGGCATTACTCGGCCGGACGTGACTATGATTTTGATCGGCGGCCACCTATCACGCACAAACTCAGTCAGCGTCAGACCATCCATCGAACCAGGCATGTCTATGTCCGTGAAAATCAGCTGGATATCAGGATGTTTTTCTATGACGCCAATTGCAGTCGCGGCACAGTCCGCGCCAAACACAACGAACCCATCGTCTTCGAGGGCATCAACGGTTGCAAAACGGATCAACGCCTCGTCTTCAACGACGAGGACCTTCACTTGGGCATGCTGCACGAGTTATCTCAATTTTGTTGGAGGCAATTGGCTGTGCATGAGCATGCCAATGTCAGTGAATCCGAGAAACAGGATCAGCACGAAAATAGATCTGGTCAAAGACGCAATCCCAAAGGAGAACCAGTTCAGGAGCCGTTCGATTGGACAGTATCTGGCTACGCAACATCTGTCTCATCGAAAGCCTCACGATCAAGGCGGTTGGCCTCCAAATAAGGTGTCGACGGTGGCGCGATAACAGGACCACCAGGCTCGAAGTGTTACTCCACGCAATGTGCCAGACCCGCTCCGGCTCCTTCCTCCAGGAACAACTATTGTCAAAACGATCAGCGCGCAGGACAGGAGGCCCGTCGTAACTTTCGATGATCCCTCTCTCATAGCCTTTGATCGTCAACTTGACGTGCATAGAGGAAGGTCCCATCAGATCTCCGAGGATGTCCTTCGCGCGCGTTGTGCAATGATGTAGTTGGACTTGTGGATGATCCGGACGGGTTGTCAACGGATCGATCCGGGTGAGGCGATGAAGGGCATGGTCGAGCGCTTCGCGATCGCAGGGGTGAGAGGATATCCCCAGATCCAAAAGGGAGTCTCCCGACCGCGAGACCTCATCTTTTTCGACAAGCTTCCATTGAGATTGGGTCCTCATTTCTCCACCAAATCAACAGAGAAATGCTTTTTCGAGATTTGGCGCCTGCTCGAACGGGGGGAGCTTTTAACATGCGGCTCATTGGTAGTGAGCAGGCTCGCCGGCAACTCATTGGCGGGATCGTACACGCTCGGACGGCCTAGATAATAGCCCTGCACCCATTGGGCGCCAGCGGTATGCGCAAATTTCATGTCACCCTCGTCTTCGACACCCTCCACGACGACATGGGCGGCCATACTCGCAGACAAAGCGATCAGACTTGAGAAAAACTGGTTACCGAAGATGCGGCGGCGAGCATGCTTGAGAAACTGGCGATCAATCTTGATTATATCGGGCCGCAGCGCCGCAATCCGAGCGATAGAACTGTAGCCGAACCCGAAGTCATCGACTGCCACCTGACATCCAAGAGCACGAAGACGCTGGGTGAATTCTCTTGCGCTCTCCGGATCCGCTGCCTCAGAACTTTCGGTAATTTCGATGACGAGACGGGAAGCGATCGAAGGATCAACAGCCAACAAATCGAAGGTCATCGACCAGTACGCGTCACATACTGCACTCTGCGCCGAAATGTTGCAGCCCAATCGGCCTCTAGCGCCCTGCTGCAGGAGACGAATAGCTTCGAGCACCATGGAACGATCAAGCATGCGCGACAAACCCAGTCGCTCGATCGACGGAATGAAGGACGAATGAGCAGCGAAATCCGGCTTATCCGGCGCCATCCGCATCCGCGCCAACCCTTCGTGGTAAAGCACATCACCATCTTCAATGGCGCGAATTGGCTGCCACACCACCACAAGGCGGTTTTCTTCAAGAGCCCGGAAAGCTTCGACAGCCTCCGCCATCGCCTGTCTAGAGATCTCCGGGAGTGGAAGGTGAGTGTTCGATGGCGCGACATTCGTCGATTCTCGATCGTTCTCGGACGACAGAGAAAGGGCGACGAGAATCGGGGTGCCATCGACGATATAGGGAGTGCTGCCGAGCTGCACCAGCAATGCCTCATGTTCGAGATTCTGGGAGAAAGAACGAATCTCACGAGAAAAATCGCGACGAACCAGAATCCGCCCATCACCCTGCTGCGGGATCACCGCCCGCCAGCCACAATCAATATGTTCGCTGGCCTTCAGGTGGACCTGTTCCACGACTGCTTCAGCGACGTCGCAGCCGTAGGTGAACTTGATATGAGCAAAGTTGCGGATGCAAAGCACCAAGGCGGAGCTATCATCTTCCCGGCTATGGGTGCCTGTATCAGGGAGGATCTCGGACGTCATAGCAGATGCCTCCCTTCGCCGGAACCCTGCGCCAAGCAGCGAGCTTGTACCGCGCATAGGAGGGACAGAGAAACCGTTGACGAAAGAACAAGATATCCATCGACTGCGAAGCCACCAATTGTAGCCGAAACACCGGCCGCGACGGCCATAAAGATAGCTTCGGTTCGCCACGCGTCCGGCGCGCGGAACGCCGTTTCCTTGCTCCGAAGGCTTTGGTCGTCACCACGCATAAAGAGATCCGTTCTCGGCCTGCCAACATCGAGAGCTATTGAAGCGGGATGCTTTTGCGCCAACCAAGCGAACGCGGCCCCACCGTCATGCGCATCAATCGCTGTGGTGATGGCGTTTTCCGCAGTGAACCTCAGTGAGGTTCGAATATCTGTATCGTCATCACCAACCAGAACGTTCAGCTTCAAAGTTGCTCTGCCTCTCTGAGCGATGCGGCCGTAACCGTCGATTTAAGTCGGCACTTAGCAGGCCAAACGTGCCTTCGATCGAACAGCCTCAGTGCCCTTCGGCTTGCATTGAAGGGTCCCCGACAACAGGGCTATTGGTCGGACAAAATTGCCCTGAAGATGCGCGCACGTCTTCGATATGTTGCAGCGAAACTAGGGCATTGAAACTCAATGTGTCTTTTAGAAATCCTTTTTTTTTTTGTAGAAATCAACGCATCTCAATGACTTGGTTGTAATCGTGGCCAGATACGAGGCTGACGCGCAAATCCCCCCCCCCATTTGTACAAAAAAGACAATTCCCTTCAGCCACTGATTGTGTCCTTGACATTTGCTCGCGATAAAATCCATTCTGGATCGCAAGCGTTTTTTCGGCAATTCGCTATCGCGTGCCTAAACCGCCCATTTCCATCTCAGGGAGACTGGCCTTCTTTTACGGGAAGCGCCTGTGAGGTGGACGTGTCAAAGCCAATTGCCCGAATTGGTTCGCTCGCACTGCGTCACTTATGCAGAAGCCGGAATGCGGAGGAGTAACATTGGCATATTATCGTGAACTGAAACTGGATAATCTCGATGACGTCCAGAATTTCATCCGAATTAATGACAGCATCGACAATCTATTCGAGCCTCTTGGGATGGAGCGGAAGGTTTCAGGATTTCTACGAGTTGCTGATAGCGATGCGTTCAGCCAAAGTGTATTTCGTCTGAACTCAGGATATCGTTTCACAGCCCGTAGAAGAGATACCTATGCAATCATGTCATGCTTAAGCGGAAACATTGCGTTGGAGAGCGGAATTGGCGCTCCCAATATGAGAAGTGGTCAGGTCGCATGCGTTTCTCCCGAAACACATCTTGAAAAGACGTGTTCAACGGGCGTTGAAATGGTCATGACACGAATTGACTCTCGAAGTGTCTCAAAAATCTGCTCGTCTTGGTTAGGGACAGAAGTTGACGCCTGTCCTGAGCTCGCGCTTCATCCGTTTTCGCCATCACTGCAGAGGAAATGGGAGAACGTAGTCAGATCCATTGATCTTATGCACCAGACGGAGACAGAGAACGATATTGTGTCTAAGTCACTTGAGGAATTTGCAGTTAGTCTTTTGCTCAACTGTCATCCTCACAGTCTCAGCGGCTACTTTAAAAGCGCGATGACTCTCGGTGCGGCCACCGTCGCAGACGCAGAAAACTATATTCGCGAGCACTTAGATGAAATCAAGTCGCCTTCTGACGTGTCGGCTTTCTTCGGATGCTCGCTCAACGCGTTAAGTAAGAGTTTCAAGGAGCATCTCGGAATTTCCATAGGTGAATGTATTTTTGCTGCGCGAGAAGCTCGAGCTAAAAAACTGCTTTTAGAGGGTGACCGAGAATCCTACTTCCATCTCTTGCGCAGCCATGGACACCTTAAAACGCAAATCTCTGAAATGCTCGTCCAGCCAAGCGAAGGATTCACTTCACGGCGGGTAGCGAACCCCAACGATGTGCGAGCGCCGGGCACTCTATCACCTGACAGCGTAGACCTGCTTCGGAAGCATGTTGCGGATAAATTGCCGGACCGTATCAGAATTTCTGAGCTAGCATGTCTAGTCGGTATGAGTGACACCTCTTTTCGTTTGGCCTTTAAAGAAGCCTTCGGAATGTCTCCATCTCGCTACATTATGTTGGAACGTCTGCATCGCGCCCAGTCACTTTTGAAAAACAGCAAACATAAAATAGCGGCGATCGCTGTCGCGTCAGGTTTTACCGACCAAGCCCATTTTACAAATGTTTATAAGCATGTTCACGGTGTGACCCCCAGCGAATTCAGAAGGAGCATTTACAGGCATTGAACTGACAATACACTATTTCCGGTAATCACGGGATCACTGGTGATAATCTATGTTCTTGTATTTGCTGCATTGTCCGACGCCGAAGCGATTACGCTTCGGCTGGAAATGCCCTAAGATTTTTCCGCGTCATGGAATACAGTCTGGGCCGTCTCCCACAGAACCCCTTGTTCACTGGTCCTATCGGCAAGACAGGCCATATGAACCGCAACGGTTTGGCTGAAGCATTTCGTTTGACGTGTGCGGCCATGCCTCACGTGTGCGGCATGGCGAAATACGGCTCGTCAGAATCCGTGGCTGCTGTACCTCCCTGGCTCAAAAGCCTGCGCCAGGGGTAAAACAGATCGGACGCAGCGCCATCTCGGCGAGCGGACGAACAGAACGCCTCACCTGTTTCGAAACTCAGCTCGATGATTGTCAGTTTCTCTTCGGTTGTCCATTGCCTGCGGTGGACATCACCGTCGGCAATTCAACATGTCGATATTCGTTAGACATAAGTCTGTGCCCAAGCCTTTTTTGCTTAGGCCGACCTCGCCCTTTCCAAACGGGATAGCTCACATTGGAAAGTGTCGATTTCTACAAAAAAAATGCTGATTTCTAAAAGACAGGCGCAGTCCTGATGCCGCACCTTCCCTAAGCATATCGAAGAGCCGCATACATCTTTAGCGCGAGTTTCGTCTGCCCAACAGCAATAGTGTTGGGCACCTTCTGATGCTGACCGAAGCAGAGCGGGGGTTGTTTGCGTTTTTTCAAGAGCGAGTCATCTGCAACGCGTTTTCAGCGCTTCTCCAAATTTTGGGGACGTATTTGCGACTTAGGAGAGGGAACATATGCAATCGAATTATGTTTGGTCAAAATCTTTATCCGGAGGGCCCCGGTTCATTTATTCGTGGCTTCCTTCCGGCACGGATAGCCGAACCCATCGTCGGAGACTGATGGCGGTTTTACGAATGGCATTTCGGGTGATCGGCATGGGCCGGGGCCGGCTAGGGGTCGGGTGTTTTTCTGTCTTTGGTGTTGCGATCACCGGCGCCATGGTTCTCGGTGACGCGCCAGAGGCGCTCGCGGGTACTTGTATCCAAGGAACGTCTATAAACACAACGAACACGGGTGGAAATTCCCCGGCAACGTGTGACCAATTCTCCATTGCCATCGGGGGAGGCAGCGGTGCGACGGCAACTGGCATCAGTGTTGCGATAGGTGATGCAGCGGGGGCGACGGGTGAAAATTCAACAGCGCTTGGACGTCAGACGAAAGCCTTAGGAGACTTCAGCGTTGCTATAGGACAAGGTAGCAACGCAACCGAGACAAATACCATCGCTATCGGTCGCATATCGCGCGCTACTGGAACTGGTGCGACCGCTCTCGGTGCCAACAGCAACGCGGCGAACACAAATGCCGTCGCCGTGGGTCTGAACTCGTCCGCCACAGGTTCTTCCTCGCTGGCCTTGGGAAGTTCGTCTTCGGCAAGCGGTCAGGGTGCAATAGCTCTAGGCAATGGCGCTAGTGCTGCGAATGCAGGCGCAGTCGCGCTAGGCCAGGGCTCCACTACCGCCGCCGCTATCGCGACCAGCGGCACAACGATAGCTGGACAGAATTACTCTTTTGCCGGTACGGCGCCGACAAGCACGGTGTCGATCGGTGCGGTCGGTGCTGAGCGCACACTCACGAACCTTGCCGCCGGCCGGCTGAGCTCTACATCGACAGATGCAGTAAATGGCTCCCAACTATTCGCGACCAATCAGGCTGTAAACAAGGTGGACGGCAAGGTGGACACCATGGGTAATTCCGTCGCCAGTGTATTCGGAGGTGGCACGGTTTACGATAGCGCAACCGGAAAGATCACTGGCAACTTTAATTATGCTGGAAGTTCCTATGGGAGCGTCCAAAATGTCTTTGATCAGATCAACGGATCGATCAACGGTGGTTCCGGGATAAAATACTTTCATGCGAACTCAAGCCTTGCTGACAGTGTTGCAACCGGCACGAATAGCGTGGCGATCGGCCCGCAGGCTTCGTCTGGAGGGGCCAACAGTGTTGCCCTTGGCAACAATGCTCAGGCCAATGGCACGAACTCGGTGGCGCTTGGCGCTAATTCGGTAGCGGGCAACGCTGTTGCGACCACAAGCACTGTTATTAACGGCAAGACATATGATTTTGCAGGTGGCGCGCCAGTCGGCACGATTTCGGTTGGCGACGCTGGCAGTGAGCGTACCATCACCAATGTTGCAGCAGGCCGTGTTACAGCCGATTCAACCGATGCAGTAAACGGCTCGCAGCTGCATGCGACAAATTCAGCTGTTGAAGCTCTGGCGCAGGATGTCGGGAGTATTGGCGAGATTGCCGAAAATGCGGTTGTCTACGATAAGAATGCGGATGGAAGCCGGGCAAACTCAGTTTCTCTTATTGGAGGCGACCCGAATACTCCAGTGGTCGTCCGAAACGTTGCGGCCGGTACGGCGCCCACAGACGCGGTTAATGTCGGCCAATTAACCGATGGCCTTTCCAGCACTCTCACTCAATCAAAGACTTATACGGACCAGGTCGCTGGCCGAACGCTTGATCAGGCTAACGCCTACACTGATCAGCGTTTCAATCAGCTTAGTGCCGATGTGAGCGGCGCTGTTTCAGAGGCCAGGCAGGCCGCAGCGATCGGCCTTGCAGCAGCGTCGTTGAGATACGACGACCGTCCCGGAAAACTGAGCCTTGGTGTCGGAGGTGGCTTTTGGAGAGGGGAAGGGGCGCTCGCCTTTGGTGCCGGCTATACAAGCGAGGATCAACGTTTCAGAACAAACATCTCCGCAACAACATCGGATGGAAACTGGGGTGTTGGCGCGGGTCTGACGATGACGTTGAACTGAGTAGGCTTCATTTGTCTAAACTCTACGCTTTGTTCCTCTTGGCGTTGCCCGTCCTGTTCGGTGGAGTTGCATCCGCCGAACAGGCGTCCATGACACTTAGGATCAAGGAACCGGACGTGAAGGTTCCCAAAGGATTAGACCCAGGGGAGTTCAGGCGGATAATTCAGCCATTCGAGAACTGGACATTGATTTGTGACGAGAACCTCCGGGACAAAACTCGGATTTGCAATGTGACCCAAACAATCATCGATCAAACCAACAGGGTCGTGTTTAGCTCGTCAATAGCTGCAACCCGTGGAGGTCAACCCTTCATGATCATACGAACTCTCCCGGGGCTCGACGAGAAGGCCACCATCACCTTAGACGTTCCTGATGGGAAAGGCCTTCTGCACATCAGCCTCGATGGGTGCACAGAGAGCGTATGCGTGGGGAAAGTCCCCGTGGGCCCTCGGCTTCGTCCTCAAATAGATCGGGGTAACAGTATCCGCTTTTCTTACAGCACTCCCGATAAGCATACGGTTTCAGTCTTAATTCCGCTGAAGGGTATCAATGATGCCGTCTCAGCTATTCGATAGGTTGATGAAATGATTACGCAGGAAGAACCCGCAGACTCGCAGAGACAGCTTCGCATTTATCGAAGAAGTGTCATCGCCCTCTCTCTCCTCTCCATTATACTTGTATTCTCATTTTTTTTCAGGGAGGAGGTATTCAAATTCATCAATCCAAAGGAATCAGTGAAGAGTGCCGCTGTTGGAAATACGCCATTTGACCGTCATGTCGCGGAGGCGGGAATTTCAACGTGCAAAAAAGCCTTCGCTGATATGGGGAAACTGTTAACTCAGGGATCGCAATACAAGATAATGAGTAAATGGAGTACGGATGGTCCGGATCGAAACATTGTCAATGCTTTGATCGGAATGGAGTTTAAAACGAAAGAATACACCGGGCCGGCTATAGGTCTACTCATGGCTGCACCGGTAGACAGTTCCTGCCAAGGAACGATGGTACGCGTAACGCCCTTCGAAAAAACTTGCGATGACGTCGTTAAGTCATTTCTGGGCGACGGCATTCCAGGCGAGCGTCTACAAGGCCTGCAAACATATTCGCTTCCAAATGGGGGTGATGTGGCAACGCTTCCGATCGCAGGCAACTGTGTGACCTTATCTCTAGCATACTCTGGTATATGATGAAGGTCAGGGCTGCCTATGATAAGTTTCACACTGGGTTGAGCGTTTCTGACCAATGCGTCAGCGTGGGGTGCGGAAAAATGTGATGGCCCCGTGCGATGTTGCCATTTGTTGAAATGCTCTGTTTTCTTAAAGCAGCTCACGCATTTTGAATGGCGGTGCATGGGTCGCCTCCAGCAGCGAAAATGACACTGAGGCTGGTCGTTCAAGAGAAGTCGAGCCGGTTGCTTAATGGCAAGTTTGACGTTTCTGCCACCAAGCGTTTAGAGGGAAGAGAGGTGTCTGGGTGTGTCGTAAGGTTTTAGATCAGTTACAGATGTCTAGATATGCCGTAGGCTTGTACTCGTTCCGTCATCCGGTACCCCATCGTGAAACGGAGAGCATTAACATGAGCCATTGTCGAACGGCCTGCATGCCAGGGAAAAGCTATGGGATTTGCTCTTAGACTGGCCGGGGCCGCAATCGGTCATCACTCACCCGTTCACGCAGAGAGGCGGGTTTACTTTTGAAGCCGATCATTCTCGTTGTCGATGACGATCCGGATATCCGGACTGTCATCAGAATTGCCGCCGAAAACGCGAATATGACCGTGATTGATGCGCCTGACGGGCGCATCGCGCTTGACGTGTTAGAGCAAAAGAATCCCGATTTAGTAATTCTCGATGTTGGGATGCCAACAATGGACGGCTTTGAGTGCTTTAAAGCAATCCGTGGGAGATCAAGCGTCCCAGTTCTATTTTTGACTGCTCAGGATGATGAAGTAAATCGAGTTTTAGCGTTCGAACTGGGTGCCGATGATTATGTCAGCAAGCCTTTTTCACCGCGGGAGCTGGTGCTGCGGATCAAGGCTATTCTCGCTCGATGTAAGGCGGTCCCTGAAACAGATCTTAGGCACGGAGATCTGGCGATTGATTTCCAGCGGCGCACATGTACGCTGGGTGGTAAGATCATGAATTTGACAGTAACTGAATTCGCGCTCCTCCGCGCACTGCTGTCCCAGCCCGGATTTGTGATAAACAGGGACGCACTGATAGACGTCGTTTATGCTGGCAATACGTGGCTATCGGGGCGTACCATCGACAGCCACGTTCGCAATATACGCTCCAAAGCGGCACTGCTGGGATATCACGATATCGTGGAAACGGTTCGAGGCGTAGGTCTCAAACTCGGGGCATGCACTGGCGAATCGAGAACGGATTGACCGAGATCGCGCACAAATGGCGGCCCCCTCTGGCGCTGATCGTGACGGGGGTTTGTGCCAGTCTGCTTGCATTGCCGCTCGTTGCAATTATTGCTTTGCAGATTGGCACGAATTGGTTTGTCCAAGAAACAGAATCCTCGCTCATAAAACAAGCGGCTATCTACGCAAGCGCCTATTCACTGGCGTTCGAATCCGAAGCGAAACACACGCCGGTTTCCGGATACTACTTGCCACCGGACAAGCGCGTGTTCTGGAACGCCAGGGTACGAACGTTCCGCTCAATTCTCGATCTTCGTAGCAGTCAGGTAGAGCCAGCACTACCAGACCCACTACAAAGCGATGAACCTCTTGATGCAAAATACAAAAATATTGCCCGCACTCTCGGACCTCTGGAAGACACGGCTAGTCGTGTAACCCTTTCGAAGGCAATCTTCCTCGATTTCCAAGGCCTCAATGTATTGAGTGAGACCCCGACGAGTTATGCCAATGTGCCAGAGGTACAGAAGGCGCTGCGGGGTGAGGTAGGAGCCGCTTTACACTGGCGCAGTCTTGCTGAAATGCAGGCGCCATTTTTGTCATTCGTTCGCGGCGCAGGCTTTCGAGTCGTCGTGGGCTATCCGGTCATAAGTTATAACCGTGTGGTCGGCGCGATCTTTATTACGCGAACACCTATGCAGCTCGACAGTTATCTTTCGAGAGAAAGCCTCAGTTTTCTCATCCTTATTTTAGTGACATTGTTGGGAGCATTGATAGTTGCTGGGCTTCTCGTTCGAATTGTGCTGAAGCCGATACGGGCATTGCGAGATCAGTCCCGGCACGTTGCCGAAGGCGCGCATGATGACTTAGCCGCACTGAACCACTACGGCATCCGCGAAGTCGCCGAACTTGGCAATGCCGTGATGAAGATGGCCGATAGTTTGTCACAGCGCACACGTGAAATTCAAATCTACACGGACCACGTGACCCATGAACTGAAATCGCCGGTCACAGCCATCGTTGGCGCGGTCGAGTTGCTGGAGGATGGCAACTTACCACAGCCTGCAACGCAAGAGCTGTTGGTTACGATAAGGTCACAGAGTATTCGCATGAGTAGGTTGCTTAGCCATCTGCGCGAAGTGAACCGGCGTCGTCGGAATATGCCTGGCGAGCCGGGTTCACTACGGAGCATGTTACCCGACATACCTGGGCTCACAATTAAATCAGCCGACGGAGATGCAAAGCTTCCCCTGTCATCTGAACACGGCAAAGTTATTTTGGAGCACATGGCTCAAAATGCGGTCAATCACGGCGCCGACCTGTTGGAGCTCGAGTGGAGTGGTCGAGTACTCCGCATTAGTGATAATGGGCAAGGGTTTGAAACGGTCAACCTTGATCGTTTAGGCGAGCCGTTCTTCACGACCCGGCGGTCTGAAGGTGGCACGGGCCTTGGTCTCGCTATCGTTATAGCCATTCTCGACCTTTATAACGCCAAGCTCACACCTATTCGAGGCGCCACCGGTGCCGTTTTTGATATTAGCTTCCGCTGAAAAATCTGCACCCAACTTGCACAATGTCTGCACCACACCGCAGGCGAACGCCTTGGTTATTATATGTATATGATTGCCATAACGCGGTTGTTTGCCTGATTAAATCAAAAACAAGACCTGTCCGCGAGCCGAAGTCCATCGCGTGAGAAGCTCGCGGGCGCGTAATCCGCATTCACATTAGAACCATAGATCGGTGTAGATTGTGCGGCTTTTTTCGAGAATCGTTTCATTTCCAAACACAATCCCATTGTCGCTCACGCTTCAGGCAGCGACAGCAGGAATTGTTGGGGCAACCTCAATACTCATTTTAGCAATTCAGTTGTCGACAAATTCTCTGGCGACACGAACATTGGTTTCCAGCAATGCACATTGGTTGATGGCTTCGGTCGAGAATAACGTAACTAATCTGTTTTCACCCGTCGAACGCCAAATCGGCTTCTTGGTGAAAGGTGTGAGCAAGGACGAGGTCGATCCAAAGAAAGAAGAACAACTCACTTCAATCATGACGGGAGCGCTTGCCTCTGTGCCTCAGATACGCGTGCTGTCCTTTATCGGCGCAGACGGCAGCATTTTGGGTGTCGCACAAGGTCCTGACGGCGTGTTCCCGTTTTCCGATGTGGTGAGAACTGACGATGAGCGTAAGGAGATTGATCAAGCTCGTACTCATCGCGATGCTCGGTGGGGCACCCCATACTTCGTCGGTGCAGACACAATAAAAACAACCGTCGTCAATCTTCGCCAGTCGGCGTTTCAGGGGGAAGAGTTTAAGGGCTTTTTCAGCGCGACTATCACAATCGATACATTATCTGAACAACTGAAAGCACTCCGTCCCATGATGCAGGGTATCACTCCTTTCATCCTCTACGGTGAAGATCGAGTGCTGGCTCACCCCAACATTGCGCGCGCTAAGTTCGAACTCTCAACGGAAAAAACTCTCCCGCGCAGCGCTGAAATCGGGGATCCTTTTCTCCAAGGCTTTTTGGGAAAAAGAGAAGCAATCCATCTGGGGGATTTGCAGGCGGAAATCGTTGACCATGATGGAGATCGCCGTGTGATCATCAGTCGTGATCTTGGTCATTATTCGCCAGCCCCTCTGACGATTGGCTTGGAGCTACCGCCGGTCCTCCTAAAGCCCCTAAGCTGGCTGTGGTGGGCACTCATTGCCTCAATCGTGTCGCTCGTATTGGGTGTTACGATCGCGGTGAAGGTTAGCCAGATGCTAGCCCGGCCTATAAAAATGATGGGAAAGCAGGCGAGCGGCGATGCGGCCCCCGGATTAAATGTTCGTCCACCGCTGTCACCAAGTATATTTTCCGAGTTAAACACACATATTCAAGCGTATAACAACATGCTGGCTGGCTTGAAAAGGCTGGAGGTCTACGTGCCGAATCTCTGGGCGCGACGAATTACCGAAAATGCGAGTATTCACAAAGCAGAGCCTGAGGAATGTATAGCGACTGTGATGTTTGTCGACATTGCTGGCTTTACCGCTGCGAGCGAGTCTTTACGGCCAAGCGAGGTTGCACAATTTCTTAACAAGTACTTCGCGCTGGTTGGCGATTGCGTCGAAAAGCAGAACGGCACCATAGACAAGTTTATCGGGGATGGCCTCATGGCTTTTTGGGGAGCCCTCGAGAAACGGCCCGACCATGCCGATCGTGCGGTCAATGCAGCTGAACTTATTGCAGTTGCTGTCGAGGAGGAAAACCAAAAAAGGCGTCATATGGGGCTGTCTGAATGGCGAATACGAATCGGTATTCATAGCGGCATGATTAGGGTGGGTAATATCGGGATACCCAATCGTCTCGCATTCACCATTGTCGGTGATACGGTGAATATCGCGAGCCGCCTCGAACAATTGGGTAAGACAGTAGACAACCCCGGGCCGGTAACGGTAATCGTCAGCGCTTCAACGCACAAACTCCTTGCTTCTCATCCATTGGTTTTCGAGCCACTGGGGTTTCATGAACTCTCCGGCCGCAAGGAGGAGGTAGAAGTCTATCGCGGTTTCTTAAAAACGGATTGAGAGCTTAGAGCGTCTTTAAGTTGCGGCGAGCGTGGCTGATCTTTCATTTGATCGATGTAATGCTTGGAGGGCGGAATGCTCGGCATCACCCGGTCGGACCTCACATTGCACCGCGAGCAAATATAGCTTTCAAGGCAACAACATTGTTCAGCAAATCGGTACCGTCCACAATGGCCGCCGTAGAGCGCCGTCGGCGCCACTAACGCGAAGATAGAGAGTGGCCTAGTCGCTGCCTGCTTTGAACCCGAAGTGGTGATCTCTGAGAGACCTACGAAGCCGGCATGGGGGAACATTCGTTACAGCAAACTGCACGGAGTCTGCACCAAATGTGCACTACTCCACACGGGACGCTCTATGGCGCAGACGCTATGAATGAACGTGATGGAGCAGTCCGAAACTGCTCCGTATGCGAGGTAAATCTCAGTCCAGCGGCCTCTCTGCCCTCCGAACGATGTGGGCTACCAAACCTTTAGCGGACTGGATTGATGTGTCGATTTGCAAAGGAGACTCTTAAACTTGCGCCAGATCACACTTATTATGTTTTCACTGCTAGTAAGCTTCCCTGCCAATGCGGCAATCGTGCTGAAAAACGAGCAATGGGCGGTCGCTCTTGAGCCTGGGACGCTCGCTATTGATGCCAAGCCAGCGAAAGGTGGATCGGTTAACCTGTCTTCCGGCGTATCCTCTCATCTCGTGGGAAACCTCCAGACAGGTTCCGATAACGCGGAATGGAATTGGGACAACGGCTCATATACAATTTCGGCCCGTCTTGACGGTGCCGACCTCTCCCTTTCCATCTCTGCCAATGCAGAAGGAAGCCTGGAAGTATTAAGGCAACCATCAACTGCGTGGGGAAGGGGGATGGTCTTTCCACTCGCCGAGGGTGCCTACATACCTGCAGATGATGACGTGTGGCGGAACTTTTTGCTCGAACGCATGGCGGAGTTCAACACGACGCAGGACATCAGCCTTCCGCTGTGGGGTCTAGACCATGAAAATTTCTCGCTTTCGTGGCTGTTCACCAACCCGTTTAATAACAACGTCCGTCTGACGCGTGACGATGGCGGGATAGCTATCGCGTTCACACATGACTTCACCAGCCTTGATTTCAAAACGCCGATGACAATGCTCCTCCATCTTGGCGATGCAGATCCTTTGGCAGGCAGTAAACGCTACCGCGAATGGCTTATTTCAGAGGGAAGATTCGAAACACTCAAGTCTAAGATAGCGGCGACGCCGGAAGCTGAGAAATTATTGGGCGCAACCCACACTTATCTCTGGGGAAGCGGCCTTATTTCTGCTGATGACGTTCAAGACTGGAATAGGTTCTTGGCGGTGCTGAGAGGCGAAAGCAAATTGTCTTCCGACATCCGCCATCGCTTTGAAAGCGAAGCTCTGTCAGTGCTGAAGGAGACAAAAGGAAAACCTTATCGCTACCAGCAACGCGTTCTCGTCAGGGCTTTCAACGCGGCGTTGGATGCACTTGCGAGAGAAAGCTGGCAGGTCGCTAACCCGGATATGAATGTTTTGACGCAGCGTTATGGCATCTTGCGGAAAGAAGTCGCCTCGACATTCACTGATGCCCTCAGGCCAGACCCGTCCCAATGGGGCGACGGTATCTCGGTCGCAACCATAAAGAAGCTGCGTCAAGCGGGATTGGAGCGTCTATGGATAGGTCTCGGACAGGGTTGGGAAGGTGGCTTATGGCATCCTGAGGCTATTAAGGCCGGTGTAGATGCGGGCTATCTTCTCGGTCCGTATGATTCCTATGAGACCGCACTGCAAAAAGGGGATAACCCAAGCTGGGCAACTGCGCATTTGGGCGATACTGCCTATCGCGATTGCGCTATCAGGCAAAAGGACGGCTCATTAAAAGCGGGCTTCCAACAAAGTGGGCACTATACGCAGCCCGATTGCGTCCGTCCCCTGATGCAAAAGCGAATACAGGCGCTCTTATCAGCAGTTCCTTTCAACAGCTGGTTTCTTGACGCCTATGCAACAGGCATGGTGTTCGACAGCTACCCGCCGGCAAAGAAAATTACTCAGCAGCAGTACGCGGCCGGTAATGAAGAGAATATGCGCTGGGTTGGTGAAAAGCTTGGGCTTCCAATCGGTTCGGAAGATGGCAATGCGACGACCGCGCGGGGCGTTCTATTCGCTCACGGGATGCAAACACCCGTGATCGGTTGGGGTGATCGGGACATGCAGCACGACAAGACGTCACCCTACTTTCTAGGACGTTGGTATCCGGAGGAAAGGCCCGAAACCTTCTTTAAAGAAGTACCCGTGAAGCAAGTATATGAATCAATTCATTTTGATCCACGGACCAGATTACCGCTTTATCAAGCTGTATTTCATGGTTCAGTCGTGACCACGCATCACTGGCTCTTTGACAATCTGAAGCTTAAAAATGTTCGTTCAGAGAACGAGCTCACCCAGCTTCTTTACAATGTACCGCCGCTCTACCATCTAAGCGCGGATACGCTTACGGAGCGCCTTCCAATCATCACACGCCATGACTCTTTCTTCCGCCCTTTACATCAGAGACTGGCAACCCAGATGATGATTGATTTCAAATGGCTGACGCCGGACCGTTTGGTTCAGCAAACGACCTTTGAGGACGGCACCAAGCTCGTCGCAAATTTTGGTCAAGAACCGTATCGGTATGGAAACATGGTTGTAAAAGGCCATTCAATAATCGCGAATGTGCCAGGACAAACGCAACCCACGAGCTATAACATCAGTGATCGCAAGTCACCTCGTGACTGAACCGCCCCGCCTTTGCCGGAGACACCAACTCGTGAGAAGTGGGGTCTCCGGCAAGCACGACGACAACATCGATGCAAATGCTCGCACGCCTAGCAAATGGACAGGCTAGCAGCAAAATCCATACCCCTATCTCGTGGGTTAAGGCTTGAAGGGCTCATATGGTCGCTTGCAGACATGCAAAGCTCGCGGATCTGCAATGCCGACGCACACCCCCAAAGATCGTATGGCGTTGGCTTGCCGCTTACACCTGCTCCTGGATAACGTCGAGATAATGCCTTTGTTCAAGACCGTATCGACGGTTTCAAGGCCGGCATAACGGCTCACCGCCTATATGCAAAGATTGCATACCTATGAAATGCTGCCATGCATTTTGTACGAAACGTTAAAACTTCGCCGGTATCGGGGTACTATCACGACTTGGACTCGATGAGGAGAAGAGGCCATTCCTAGTCGGCAACCACCGGTCTGTTACCGGTTGATTTGCCGCTCTCTCAACGAATGAGCGAGCCTCGTGAATGCTGATTTTCGTTGTGATTCGCTTTCTTCATGGGGAAGTCGAGCCGCTTTTTAAAGAAAGACGCATTATGTCTATTCTCAACGATACAAAAATTCGTACGAAGATTCTCTCAGTCCTATTGCCAGTATGTCTAATCGGTGTAGCTGGCACTGCTTTTATTTCTTATCAGTTTAAAGTAGCCGGTGGCATTTATTCTGACTTCATATCAAAAGATAATATGTCGGCAGTCGTGATCACCCGTATGCCGTCACAAATGATTACGGCGGGTTATTCCGCATATCAGGTCGTTACGGCGCCATCAGGTTCGTTGAGCGAGCGTGAATCCAAAGCGGCCTATGACGCTGCCAAAGCAAATTTCACGAAACAGGCTGAACTGGCACTTACGCTCGTGCCGCAAAAATCTGACTTAATCAGGGCGTCGCAAGACGGGGCTAAGGCCATATTTGCAAAAATCGATGGCGCACTCTCTTTGCATTTCGAAGGCAAGCAAGATGCGTCGCTTTCGACGCTTGATGGAGTGCGCAGCGATATCGTTGCCTGGCGCAAGACCATCGGTGGCTGGAACGACGCAGGGCTGCAATCAATTGTCGAAGAGACGGATCGGCTTGCCGCGAACACGAACAGCATGATCTTGAACTCACTCATTTCTATTGCGGTGCTTTTTTTCGCAGCGATCGTAGCGTCTCTCTTCATCGTCTCTCGTGGCATAACAGGCCCGATAGACCAACTTCGCGCGCGCATGTTGACGCTCGCTAAAGGTGAGACCGCCCACCAGATTCCCGGGCTCTCCCGAAATGACGAAGTGGGTCAAATGGCAGCCGCTGTTGAGGTGTTCCGTAACAATGCCATCGAACGGATCCGGTTGGAGCAGGAGACGGAGGCGAACCGGTCTCTTTCGGAGAAAGAGCGGATCGCACGTGAGAAGGAGAAGACACAGGAGGCCGCCGAGGTGCAATATGCAGTCGACAATCTGGCCACTGGCCTTTCAAAGTTGTCTGATGGCGACGTGTCCTATCGCATCAATAAGCCATTCGCTGTTAAGCTTGACACGGTACGCGGCGACTTCAACCGATCCGCAGAAAAGCTCGAGCTTGCTCTGACTAGCGTGGCGCAGAATGCCCGCGGTATCGATGCCGGCGCCAACGAGATTAAGTCCGCAGCCGACGATCTGGCCAAGCGTACCGAGCAGCAGGCTGCTGCCGTCGAGGAAACGGCCGCAGCCTTGGAGCAGATCACAACGACGGTGAAGACATCGACCCAGCGCGCCCTGGATGCCGGCCAACTGGTATCGCGCGCCAAAGCGGGCGCTGAACAGTCTGGTCAGGTGGTGCGCCGCGCAGTTGCCGCGATGGAGCAGATTGAAAAGTCATCCGGTGAAATCTCGAATATCATTGGCGTGATTGATGAAATTGCATTCCAGACGAACCTTTTGGCGTTGAATGCCGGTGTCGAGGCAGCCCGCGCTGGAGACGCCGGCAAGGGCTTTGCCGTCGTTGCCCAAGAGGTTCGCGAACTCGCTCAACGTTCTGCCAGCGCCGCCAAGGATATAAAAGGGCTCATTACCACCTCGAATAATCAGGTTCGCGAGGGTGTTCAACTGGTTGGAGATACGGGTAAAGCGCTGACAACGATTGTGGCCGAAGTGCAGGAGATCAACCGACACGTCTCGGCGATTGTTGAATCGGCGCAGGAGCAGGCATCTGGTCTCCATCAAATCAACACCGCGGTCAACCAAATGGACCAGGACACGCAGAAGAACGCAGCGATGGTCGAGGAGAGCACGGCAGCCAGCCACAGCCTCGCTAGAGAGGTGAGCGCGCTCAACCGGCTTCTATCTCAGTTCCGCTTCTCGCAAGATGCTCAACAGCGCAGCGGTTCCGACCAGATCCGCGAGGCGCAAGGTCGCGACCTTCCTGTTCGCTCGCCGGCACTCTCACTTAACCGCAGGCTCGCATCGGCCTTTTCCGGCAATGCAGCGGTTGAAGCCAGCACAGATGGATGGGAGAATTTCTGATGAACACGAGATTCTCCAGCAGTCGCGACGGGCTTAAGATTATCGCCTTCGTCTTGCATAAGCGCTGGAGCGTTTCCCCTTCAAGCTGGATCATATCCACATGAGTTGAAATAGTTCCGGGCCTCTTGTGGCTGGACCTGACGAATCAGCGTGCCGAGGCGATCCCATAGGCCGGTTACGGTTCCTCGGCAGCTTTTCGCAGGCGTGCCCTCAGCTTGGAGAAGGCCTTTTCTATGGGATTGAAGTCAGGGCTAGATGGCGGAAGGGCCATCATGGTCGCACTTGCCGCTTCGATCATTTCTCGCGCTGCAGGTTGTTTGTGGCTGGATAGATTACCGAAAATGAAGGGCTGACTTGCTCGCGATGATCCCCTGAGCTGCAAGAGCGTCACGAAGCTCAAACAACGTCCCATCCCGGTGCTCTGCAAGCCAGGCCATGATGAGAGGGCATGAGCTTCGATCTTGTGGGAGCTGCGGTCGCCACCAAGCAGACTGGAACGAACGTTCCCCTACCGGATTTGCAGCCTATGCCAACGGCTTGCGCTGGCCGCACTGACGCCGAAACCCTCGGCAGCCTCCCTATGCGAAGCGCCGCCGTCAACTGCGGCAAGCACGCGCATGCGAAGACCAACGGAAAGGGCTTTCGCCATATCTGCCGACCTCCATCGGCAGATAGTTTGAATCAGAATGAAAGTGAGTTGAGAATCAATTTGATTCAATCCGTCAGCGAAACGCTCTAGGCGCGACGTTAGTGCGATGCTCCGGAGATGAAGCTCGGCACGTAATCCCCCTCACCGGTGCCTTCGGCACCATCCACTCCGCGTTTGCTGATTTCCTCAACCAGCGAACCTAAAGCCAAATCGAGGCAGTAGGTCGGAAACTCAAGCTCGAGTTCCTTGGCACTGTTGCGCGCATAAGTGACAAGCCGAGCAATCGAAACCAGCTCGTGTGCGATATCGCCGTTTTCGCCAGTATTTTTTTCAAGAGTGTCGAGCGCCATCATTAATCCTTCATTCCAAACCGAAATTCTACGACAAAGGATAAATTAGAACTTCTGCGATTGCGCGTGACATAGGCGTGACACAGCTTGGAGTGCCGTACAGGATCGGATTACAACCGGCCACGCTACAGGATCTTCCGCCACTGCATTGTCGAGGCGAAGGTCCAGTCCGCGGGAACTTGCACGCACTTGTCGTCAGCCGCCGCTATGGCGTCCAGCAATTTTAATCCATCGAGCCTTTTCTGGTTGATAGCGTTAGTCCGCAACAACACTTCTAGGCGTTCTCGCGATGAATGTTCCGGCAGGTTGGCATTGGCGACGATCGCCCGGTAAGTTCGCTCCTTAAAGAACATGAGTTCAGCGCTTGTCCTGAGGCTCGCATATTCCGCGTGGTCAAGTTCACGCCGCAACGACAGGTCATCGAGTGTTGCGAAGACATTCACCAAGGGCTCGGACAGCGACACATAGTTCATCTCCCGTGGACCATGGATTTGGGCGACATCGGAATCGTCAACCAGTTCGCCACTGGCATAACGGCTATAAATTTTACCAATCCCGATCATCCCGAATGCTGCACATTCCGCAGCCCTCAGAGCGCCCATACTGCTTGAGCCATAGACGCGAGCGCCCTGCGAGAGAGCAAATAGGATTTCCTTATGCCAGATCGGAGCTACATCCTCAAAATTACCGTCGATCAGGCCGATCACAGTCGCGCCGTCATTAACCGCGGCCAGGATATCTCTGTGCTTGGCCGGCCCGCGGACTTCGACGTCCGCCGGGACCAAATTCACTGCATCCGGAAGCGTGGGGCCGACAAAGACAAGCTTCATAGTGAAAATAGCGCCTTCGATATGCCCCTAGCCCCAAACCGTCTTTTTCGCTCTCCCGGCGGATTCTCGAGGTCGGGCACCAAGACTTTGGCGACTGAGAATGGAAAGTCCGTTGGTGTCAGAGGCACGACGATAACAGAATCAATAGATGCAGCTTTAAGATGCTTGAGCACGGTATCGAACATGTCTTCCAGCGGTCCAAGGCCAATCGTCTTGCGGGAAGGGAGAGGCTTCGGCTCAGCTTTCATGTAGCTCAAAATCTCCCGTGGGAGGGGGCGCTCGAAAGTGTCCGGATAGATGTCATCCCTCGCGCCGCTGATATATGTGAGGCGGGATTGAATCGCTTCCGTGATTGCCCGGATCGCGGCCCGCGCAGGATCCAGATGCGCACCACTTCCCTTGGTTACGTCGATAAAGCGCGAAGTGCTTCTTGATGTGGTTGAGGTCGGCCCCAAAAACGCTACAAAACATGCGATGCCGATGTCGCTGGTAATGTCGAATAAACGGAGTTTCAGATCCGCGGTTTCAATCTTGGTGATGAGCCCATCTATAATTGGATCCAGAAGGCTGCGGGGGTCGAGGCAGGTCTTAAGGCGCTGTTCCGCGTTCGCTATGTTCCACAAAGTTTCCGCATCGCGTTCGATGCGTTCCAGCACTCCATGGAGGCTTGCCTCCAGGAGCGTATTTCCAGATGCAAGGCCATCAGAAGACTGCCAGAACCGAGGTGTCTCGGGGGTGCGATCCAGGATGACAGCTTCATAGGGAACCCAGGTTTCAGCTTTGGATAGAACATTTCGTCCCTGAACCCATGTTAGCATCTCGTCGTTAGCTACGTCGTTCTGACCTTGGGCGATGAGACCCGCGAGGTTATCGACAACCCGCCCTTCCAGTTCGAGGCTTGCTTGTGTTGCAGTGACCGTGTCGATCGATGGACTGCCGGCGATGGCGCGCTCAAGCGCCTCCATCGTCGCAGACACTTTAGCATCAGCATCAGTGATGCCCTTGCCGTGATGGATGACGATCGAACGAGCGTTTGGAGCGACCGCGCTCCAGACAGGAACCCCGATGTTATCGAGACCGGTCAATCGAGATACGCGAGTGATCCCGTAGCGTGGCAGGAAGGATGCGACCCGACCCAGCGTCTCTTCGGGGGTGCAGAGACGGGCCGAGTAAGTGGAGGAGCGGGCCTCAGGAAGTTCCGGCATTTGATCGTTTAACAACACTGTCTTCCCGAGGCCGCGTCATTGGCTCAATTATCCGTCGAGATGACCGGAGAACGCGTCGTCTGCTGATTTCACGGCGACAGCGAAATCCACGCCTTTGATGATCGCGGCTCCACCAGCGCGCAGTTTAGTCGCCGCCTCCAGCGCGCTTCCTGCCGGGGGCTGAAACGGTTTGACAGTTCCCGCATCAAGATCTGCAACCCATAGGCCAGACTCCCCTGGCGCTCCGATAACGAAGATTCTTGCCATGCTAAAAATCCTTCTTTTGGCACATTTGCTTCAAAACCCTGCTTTACGCAGGCCATCACGGTAGTGATCTTTTTGCCATTGCTCCTTAAAAGGCACGGCGGTCAGCCAGGTATCCACATCGAAGTCGGGATTGGTTTCCCGAGCTTTGCGCACGAAGCTCTTCGCCCGTTTCTGGTCGCCAATCATCGCCCAGCTTGCAGCGGACAGGCGGTTAGCAAGCCCACTGTCGGCCATTCGTTTGATATAGGATAAGGCTTGCTCGTACTCTTCCAAGCAGTAGCTCGCGCCGGCTGCTGTCCAAAGGTAGACATCGGGGCTCAAGGGGTTGAGCTCGATAGCTTTTTCGATTTTCTCAAGTGCCAGGCCGGGCTTGGACGCATGGACAAGCGTGTCAGCGTAGTCGGCGGTGACGTCGGCATAATGGGGGCTCAGCGTCTCGGCCAGCTCCAAGGCCTCGACGCTTTCATCGATGGCGCCTAAGAGCATCTTGGCAACACCCAGTTCTCTGTAGCCCCCGACCATGTCTTGGCCGGCCGCGATCGCCTTGTTGGCATGTTTCTCGGCTTCTTTGAGGAGTTCAGTGTCTCCGCGCGCCGTGATCAGCCATTCCCTTGAATATGTTCGAGCAATACCGCTCAATGCTGGCGCGAAATAGGGAGCGTGATTAAGCGCTGTTCGGAATTCTTTGCGTGCACGGCGAATCTCTGGAAGACCAAGGTTCTTGAGATGTCGCTGTCCGAGCAGGTAGTGGTGGTATGCGGCCGGGATTTGCTCAAAATATTCTCGTGCCAGCTCGTTGCGTTCTATCTCTCCGGTGATCGCCATGGAAATTCGGCGGGCTATCTGCCGACGCTGGACCGCCAGACTATCTTTGTCCATGTCGTAACGGTCCGCCCAGATGACCTCATCGTTTGCGAAGTAAACCAGCTGTACGAAGAGGCTGCGTTGGGCGCCGCGGCCTGAAAGCCTGGTATCCAGCACGTATGAGATGGAATGCTGCGCGATTGTGTTGGCCTTGTCCGAATGCCGCCCGATCTGGGCGGCTGTGTAGGGAGCGACCACAGACACTGAGGTCAAGGAACACAGCGCGATGGTGACGTCCTCGATAAGGGCATCAGCGAAAGGGAGAAACGGCAGGTTACGGGTAATGCTCTCCACCGGCGGCAGGAGCACAAGTCTCGGGATGGGCCGCTTAAGACCTGCGTCTGCTTTAGCGCCCGACCGGTCCTCAATCCCTTGCTGCGGAATGGAAATAAGACTGCGCTGCTTCTCAAAGACTTTTTTGACGACATTCAAGGCATGAACATCAGGACCAAGCGTCAGGTCGCCCCACAGCTTCTGTTTCTGGCCGTCATAGATGTTTCGGAAGGCCTCTACCTTTCCCTCGGTGGAGTAGGTCTCCGCGAGCAAGCTGACGATCATTTCATCGTCCGGGTCGTGCTGAAATATCCGTAGCGCCGCATCCTTGACGAGCGCGATATCTTGCGTGGATTTCACGACCGGTATCGCCGTGATCAAGGCTTCCCGTAACCGGGACAGGTGTTGTGCCCTTTGCTGCCCAATCCAGGCTGAAAGTGCGGCTCCTGTGCTGTCAACGTTTTCGAGAAACACGTGACTGAAGAGGCCAATCAACGCGCGCAGATCAATCAGAGGGTCCGAAGAAGTCGGGGCTTGCAATCCCGCGATGTCGCAATCGATCGCCTCGGCATTGAGCTTTACATCGGAAGTAGTAATTTCAACGAATTGCTGACCCAACTCCTGTTGGCGGCTGTCTATCCTCGATAGTGACTTGCGCATATTGGTATATGCCTGCGCCGGCTCGACCGCATCCCATAGCAGCTTCGACAAAGCCGCCCGCGATTGAGCGGGTTGCAGGTGAGCAAACAGATAGGCAAGGATGATCAAGCCCTTTTCGGGGAAGGAAACAGCGTTCCCCGAAGGATCGAGGAGTCTCAACTCTCCTAATGTCAGCAACCTGAACGCCATTGCTCCCCACTACAGTTCGGTGATGGTTGTCCGAAAGCCCAGCTCTGCGATCTAGCTGTTCAACCTGACTTCCACCGATGAACGCCCTTCAGGGGCAATCGTTACAAGCTCGTCCATCTCGGCCATAGCCTTTACGAGCGCCACAATCTTTTGGCGGACGTTTGCATCGGGAATTTTTAGAAACGACTGGTTTAGGGCCATACCCTCGCGGGATTGAAGAAATTGCGAGACGTAGCTCATCGCCGTAAAGTCGCCGATCCCTGCCATAGTGACCGGTTCTTCACTCTCCTGATTGAAGAAGAAGCTTGGTGGAACGCCGAGCACATTTGCGATCTTTTGCAGGCGGCTTGCGCCAACACGGTTCGTGCCCTTCTCGTATTTCTGGACCTGTTGAAACGTCACGCCGAGCTCGTTCGCCAACTGCGTCTGGCTCAACTTCAGCATTATGCGACGCATCCGGATGCGTCCGCCGACGAAGACATCGATCGCATCGGGACTTCTTTTTGGGGCCATGGATGAACTCCTAACACGACACGGTTTTTATGTTGCAGAGAAACGCCGTCGGCGTAGCTCGGGAAACACGAATTTAATACACAGCTTGTATTGAAAGGTAGTAAAATTTCAATCTTTAGTATATGCACATTTGGGAATTCAACAAAAATTACTTAAGTCTAGCAAGCGCTGCTCTGACGCTTCTGGATGAGAACGGAGGCGATGGGCTGCTGGTCTCGGCCGCAGAGAGGCTAAATTTCTGGAATGAAGGCCCAGGGTGACGGAGGCCGTTGTGGCACCACCCTCAAGTGGCAACCCAGCTTGGGAATTAGGTTCGAGTGCCATCACTTAACGGGGGTAGGGGTTGGTGCATGTTCAAGGCGCTCTCGTCCAGCGCCACATCCAATCAGGATGCTCCCGTCGCCACTACCCGCAACTGATGATGCAGGGGATCGGCTGAAGGGTGCAGCAGCAACTCGTTCGGCGGTGCGGTCTCAACGCGATTCCGCCCAAGGGTTTTTGCCCGGTACAGCGCGCCATCGGCGCTTGCAAGCATCTCGGCGAGGTCGTGGCAGTCCGGTGCCGCAAGGCCGATACTGACGGTGGCCCGGGTTTTCAAGCCCTCTGCCTGAGCGGCTGCTTTTGCGAACCGGCTTGCGATCGCCGAGGCGCGACTGAGAGCTTGGGAATTGTCGCACCCTGGCAGAAGCGCAGCGAATTCCTCACCGCCCAGCCGGACAATAAGCGCTTCGGGCCCCGCTTCTTCGCGGGCGGTTTCGGCGAACAGCTGCAAAACCTTATCTCCGGTTGGATGTCCATGACGGTCGTTGATCGCCTTGAAGTGGTCGAGGTCGAAGGCGAGCAAGGAGACGGGGTCACCATGCCGCTCGCGGAGGATCCGAGATGCCTGCTCAAAAAAGGCGTGACGGTTTGCAAGCCCTGTCAACTGATCGGTTTGTGACATGCGGAGCAGGTGGAGCTTTTCCTCCTCTCGAATAATCATCAGAAAGGACATCGGCATCGCTACCGAGTACAAGGCAGCCTCGTACATCGTCGCCTTTCCGATGATGGAGATAATATCTTGCCCGTACCGCTCAAGGAGGACAGGGGCAATGAACGCCCGGCCAAGGTAGAACAGGGCGTGGAAAGCCGAGATCGATACGGCGATCGGACGTGAGCGCAATCGCTGGACCGTGCGGCTACGCAGAAGTATCCATGCTGTCAGGCCGCAGGTCAGGGCGATGGGGATAGACGAGACATGGTTCCAGAAGGCGGCAGGGAAGTGCGTGCCAACGATCGCCCAGGCGATGGCCAGGAAGCTTAGCGCTGCGGCGGACGACCAGAAATACCGGTGACCGTCAAGGCCAGCGAAGGCATTAAGGACCAGAAGGTAGCCCAACATCATTAGGATGTTGATCGTCCCCATGCCGAGCGCGACCGGAAAGTGGCTGCGATTCATTGCAAACATGCAGCCGAGAACAAACACGAAGAGTGCCGCGACCAGAACATCGAGCACGCGTGCGCGACCTGGATGAGCCTGCCTTTCCCAAAGGAGAAGCGACGCTGACACCAGGAGCGTTCCGACAGTTAAGTACCAAAGGGTTTGTAAATCGATCTGCATTGCTCTGCCTGCCTTACGTCAAAGCCTACAGGGTGATCTTTATAAGATTCCTTACATCGCTTCTCATATTGCCGACATGGTTGGCGTAACGTTAAGCGTGTTGTTGAGTGCCGGCATTAAATCTAAGGGTGCGTTTCGCAAAAGGGCTTACCGGCTGATCGAATGCGACGGTACACGCGGGCCTGTCTCGCGAGAGTCGTATCGGTGCTTGGACTATCGCCAGATGCGGGGAAGCCCCTTGCATTCGCTTGCCGAGTCAGTCCGCGCATTTGGCGCTGCCTCCACAATCGGCAGGGAATGCGCAGGTTTCGCGAAGACTATGGTGATAAGCAGGACAGTCACATAACCGCGATACAGTGCGCCCGATGTTGCTCCATGCGTCTCGGAGTTGGGAAACAAAAATCCCGTATTCTGTTGAAGCATGGATCACATCGATCCCGAGAAGGGTTCCGCAATTCCCCGCGAGTGAAGCAGCGGCATTAGAGCCAAATTTCAGGAGCCTGATGAGCGAAGAGATTGTGATGAAGGAGCAGTTTCAGTCCACAATAAATCGTCCTTAAAGTGCTCCTGTGGAGTGACGGGCTTTCATCCTCTGATCAACGAACTGGAAGAATTGTTGGTTTCGCTAGAGGCACTCGCCAAGCCAACCGACGGCGCCAGCATCCTGTGAGCTCGTGAAGTCGATGGGTGTGTGCAGTCTGAAGCTTCACATGTTTTTTGGGGGGGACGTCTTTATCCTCGCAATAAGCAGCGCCGCGAAAGGCTGTGATGAAATGTGCCTGTGCCCACTCGTGAGGGGCCGGACAAAATATGATTATAAAAATCTACTTTATTGGCAATGTCGAAAAACTGCCTTAAGAAGCCTCGAATGTTTTTGTCGAGTACGCTTCATGACGACCTCCGATGACACGATAATTAAGCTGTTTTTGAATGCTCAAGTCCGTATTAAACGCTATTTTTTCAACAAGACTCAGTCGCTACAGGACGCTGAGGATTTGGCGCAGGAGGCCTGGATCAAGTTTGCCAGAAACGAGGCCGTCTCGGCTCTTTACTTGGATGGATATCTTGGTGCCATCGTCCGCTCTCTCGCCATCGATCATGCGCGCAAGAAAAACCGACGATTGTCTCAGATTCAGATCGACGAGATACTGGACATACGGGACCAGCAACCTGATGTTGAGCGCGAGTTGATTGATCGGGAGCAATTGAACCGGTTGCTGGAGATCATCGGACAACTCCCCGAACGTCAACGAGAGGCGTTCCGACGATCGAGGGTGGATGGCCAACGACACTCCGAGATCGCCGCCGCGCTTGGTGTATCAGTCAGAACCGTCGAGATGGATATTCGCAAGGCTCATGATTTCTGCCGCGAGACTTTGGCGCGCTTCAACCGGAAATAATTGCGGGCTTATGGTTCACCAGCGTTAAAAGGGATAAAAAGCGTCGGTTCGAAGCAGCAAAGCCGTTGGAGAACAATGTGGACGAGCGGTCGGAGGCACTGAGGCAGCAGGCTTTGACGTGGATTACCCGTCTGAGCTCGGGAGAGGCAACACAGGAAGATGCGAAGGCCTTGGCTTCGTGGCGGCAGCGCAGTGCAGAGCACGAAGCCGCGTTCCGCGATCAAGCCAGGCTTTGGCGCGACATGGGACACGCGCTGGAGATCGAGCGGGCGTCAAAGCCGGTATTCTCTCGCCGTGCCGTTATGACAGGCGCGGGCGTCGCAGCAAGTCTTGCGGGTGTTGGTTTCGCAGCATCCTCATTCGGTCTCCTACCGTCGATCTGGTCGCGTAGTCCGGACTATCTCACCTCGACCGGAGAGCAATTGACGGTGACATTGCCAGACAACTCGCGTGCTTTTCTGGATGGGGGCACCAGCATGTCCTTAGATTTCGGCGGGGAGAAGAGGGGCGTCGAACTGATGTCTGGCGCAGCGGTTTTTGAGGTCGCCTCAGAGACTATGCGACCGTTCACCGTCACCGCCGGACCCGGAAGGCTGGAGGCTGCCGAAGGATCATTTTCCGTCTCTCTCGATACAGATGACGTTTCGGTGCAGTGTCTGTCGAAAAGGGTTACGGTCCACTGTCTTGGAAGCCAGCTTCTGGCGGAGAGTCATGGCTTAACATATTCGCAGGATGGTCTTGGCTCCGTCTCCGACATCGATGTCGCGACAGCGGCAGCATGGCGTCGGGGGCTACTGGTGTTTGAGAATCGCGCATTGGAAGACATCGTTCTGGACATCAATCGCCATCGCCCAGGAAAAGTGGTTATCGCGCGCCCCAGATTGAAAACGCTTCGCATGTCCGGTGTTTTTCATCTCAACCGACCGGACGAGATTCTGGCGCAACTGACGCAGACGCTGCATGTCGAAAGCTTTCATCTCATGGGCGGCGTCGTAATCCTGATATAAAAAATCAACAAATTTTTCGGGTTTTTACGCCGGCATCGTTTTCCCCATTGAGGGGTACATAAGTCTGTACCCATTCTTCAATGGGGATTGGAATGCATCATCTTTCAAGGGACGCAAAAGCCGGACGGTCTGTCGGGAGAGCAGGGTTCGGTGCTCTTTTTCTAATGGCGAGCGTATCTTGGACTGCCCTTTTACTGCAGCCTGAAAGACTGGAGGCGCAGCAAGCTGTCATAGCATACGATATTCCGGCTGGACCGCTGGATAGGGCGTTGACGCGCTTTGGCTCGATCAGCGGGCTTCAGCTCCTTTATCAAAGTAATGTCACGACCGGCAGAAGGACTGGCGGCGTCAAAGGCAGTCTCGATGCCAGAGCAGCACTCGCGCGCATCATGGCAGATACAGGCGTCGCCTATCGCTTCACTGCGGCGAACCGAGTTGAGATAGGCAGCGGGCAATCGGACGCTTCCGATACCAGCGTCGCAGGAGCTACCGTTCTCAGACCGATTGTCATCAGCGGAAAGTCAGACCGATTGTGGGGTAGGGAGGCCCCTTACTACACCGATGCGCCGACAAGCTATATCGGTCAGGACGATATCGAACATTTCCGTGGATCGAGCCCCGCCGACATCTTCAGAGGAACGCCAGGCGTCTCTTCGGGCGAGGCACGAAATGGCGCAGGCTCTGTCGATGTGAATATCCGCGGGATGCAGGGAATGGGTCGCGTCGCCGTTACCGTTGATGGCGCTGAAAACAGCCTGCAGATTTATCAGGGGTATCAGGGCATATCGAACCGGACCTATGTCGATCCAGACCTGCTTGCCGGCGTAGACATCACGAAAGGCTCAGATGTGTCGTCTGGTGGCATCGCTGGTACCGTTGCTATGCGGACCCTGAGCGTGGAGGACGTGATAGAGGATGGAGAACGCTTCGGCGTCAGACTGAAAGGAGGTTTCGGTACCAATACGACCAGCCCTCAGGACGGAGCGTTGGGAGGATATAGCATTCTCAATCGTGCTGGTGGAACAGCTCTGGTTACGGCCTCTCCAGACGGCTTAGATCGCTCGCCGTTTCTGCAGCCTACCGATGGTTCGGGCAGCGTCGTCGCGGCAATACGCGATGAAACTTTCGATTTCCTCGCAGGGTATGCCTATCGTAAACGTGGAAACTATTACGCGGGCTCGCATGGAGATAGCGCCAATCCAGAAAGTATTGGGCCGCAACCATTTTGTTACTCTTCAGGGCTTTGCATTCCGTCTCTGGATTACAAGGACTATGTTATCAACACGGGTTTGAGTAGTTATCGCGCAGGCGAAGAGGTTCTCAACTCGCAATTGGAAACGAAATCCTTTCTTGCCAAGGCGACCATACGCTTTGGCGAAGGGCAAAGTTTGCAAGCTGGATATACCGGGTTCAGGAGCGAAGCAGGGGACCGTCTTGCGTCCCGGTTCGCCGGCACTACCGCTCAGGCACAGCAACAAGCCCTCACATCGGGCGCGAAGGTTGATACCGGCACTCTGAAGTATCGGTTAAATCCCGAAGATAATGATCTGATCGACCTCCAGGCCAGCCTGTATCTCACGCGGCTTGAACAACGCAATCCCATACGGACTGCGTTTGGTACTCCTCCTTCCGACCGTAGTGGGTCAGATACGACAATGTGGGGCGCAGCAGTTGATAATAGCTCAACTTTTGCGACGGATGCGGGTTCTCTGGATGCGACGTATGGCCTTTCCTACAAAAGCGAGGACACCGTTCCTGGTCCCATGACAAAGGAGCTTGAAACTTGGCTGGATTATCGTGACGGCGAACGTGAGGAAGCGGCGGCTTATGCCAAGGCTGATTGGAAACCATCGGACTGGCTCAGTTTGAATGGCGGGCTTCGTTATACCCATTTCTGGTCCAAGGATCGCAACAAGCCTTTGTGGGAAAGGGGATACAATTACACCAACGAGCGAAACGAAGGTGGCTTTAGCCCGACCGTGGGCGCAACCTTGGAGCCTTGGGACGGCACACAGTTCTACGTCAAATATTCGAATGCGCTGCGCATGCCGAGCCTGTTCGAGTCCGTGTCCGCTTTCACGATGGAGGTCAATCCTAATCTAAAGCCGGAGCGTTCGAGCAACTGGGAATTGGGGACGAACTTTGTTCAGGAAGGGATCTTCGCTCATGACGACACGGCAATGCTGAAGTTGGGATTCTTTGACTGGAACGTAAAGAATTACATTTCCCGAGAGTGGTATACGGCCCCTGACAACGTCAGCACCATGCGCATTCACAATATAGACAGCGCGCACTTTCAAGGACTGGAACTTTCCAGTCGGTACGAACGCGGCGGCTTTGCTGCCAACCTCACGGCCAATTACTACCTTGATGTCGAGTTTTGCCGAACAGCGTCGACTTGCTCGAATAAGTCACTCTATGCAGATTATGCAACCAACCAGGTGCCGCCGGAATATTCTCTAGGCCTGACGCTGACACAACAGCTTTTTGAGGAGCGCTTGACCCTGGGTACCCGAGTTTCTCATGTGGGGCCACGGGCTATTGGACATGGCGATGTGACGGCCCAAGGGGCGTCGCAGTTTATCTCGCTCGTAAACTGGAAGCCTTATACGTTAGTGGATGTATTCGCCGATTACAAAATCAACGATAACTTCACTGCGACGTTCCGTATAGAAAATCTAACGGACCGCTACTATGTCGATCCGTTGAGTCTGGTTACAATGCCTGGGCCGGGGCGGACATTCTACGCCTCGCTGACGGCAAAATTCTAAACAGTGACATTGTGATTTTAGGGGTGGTCTTTGCGGAAAGCGATGCGCGTTTGTAACAAGCAGCGTCGGTGTGTGGCTTGCAATTAGAGCGCTCCCCTTGAGGGCAGGGGCTGCGCTTCACAAGTCCATTCGCCAGTTGAAAACCGACTCTCCGACAGGAACTTTCTCGGATGTGCCGCCCGAAGTGTCTCAACGACGATATAGGTCTTTGTCGCTGCTCCATTCTATGATGCAATCCACCTGCCGTATGCTAGTCTACGTGTGCGGTTTGACGTTGCCCCCAAGTTTTATCCAGTTTTGAGTTCGCTCCAGCGGTTTTGGGTTGCTGTATTCGGGGCGGTAGCGGCGGGTTGCGGTGCGGAGCCATTCCGGCTGCGCAGCACCGCATCACGTCGCGGGTTGATTGTCTAAGCGAACTCGGCAGGTGTCATCCAGCCGAGGCCGGAATGCGGTCGGTGATCGTTGTAATCGCTGCGCCAGTTTAAGAGCGCTGATCGAGCTTGGGTCAGTGACGAGAATAGAGTTTCATTCAAGAACTCGTCTCGCAGCCGCCCATTGAAGTTTTCGATGAAGGGATTCTGGATCGGTTTGCCCAGTGCGATGTAGTGCCATTCCACCTTGGTCCGATCTGTCCATTGCAGGATCGTGTTGCTGGTGAACTTGCTGCCATTGTCGCTGACGATCATCTTCGGCTTGCCTCGTCCCTCGATGATCCGGTCCAGCTCACGGGCAACCCGCAGACCGGAAAGCGACGTATCGGCGACGAGGCCCAGGCATTCCCTGGTGCAATCGTCGACGACCGTAAGCACCCGGAACCTGCGACCATCGGTGAACTGATCCGATACGAAGTCCAGCGACCAGCGATCATTGACGGCAAGCGGGATCAGCATCGGTTCTCTTGTGTCGATCGCTCGTTTCCGACCGCCGCGCTTGCGCACCGTCAGCTTCTCTTCCCGATAGAGCCGGAAGAGCCGCTTGTGGTTCACAAGGTGACCCTCACGCCTGAGCAGCACATGAAGGCGTCGATATCCAAAGCGGCGGCGTTCATGCGCCAGCGCCATCATCCGCTCGCGAAGGTCATAGTCATCGCTGCGTCTGGTTTCGTAACGGATCGTTATCCGGCAAAAGCCGATGGCTTTACACGCCCGCCGTTCGCTCATCTGGTGGTGGTCCATTAGATGCGCGACAGCTTTTCGCCTTGCTGCGGGCGTCACCACTTCTTTCCCAAAAGGTCTTTCAAAGCCGCATTGTCCAGCATCGCATCTGCCAGGAGCCGCTTCAGCTTCGTGTTCTCGTCTTCCAGCGTCTTCAAGCGCTTGGCTTTGGATACGTCCATGCCGCCGAACTAGGCCTTCCATTTATAGATGCTGGCATCGCTGACGCCGTGCTTGCGGCAAAGCTCCGAAACCGGCGTGCCAGCCTCGTGCTCCTTCAGAATGCCGATGATCCGTTCGTCTGGAAAACGATTGCACTTCATTCCCTGGTCCTCTCAATGGGCCAGACCTTACTTCAAAATGGATTATTTCAACGGGGCAAGGTCAGTCTTCGCAGACCACGCTCGCTGCGCTGTAGATCGCGCGGCCCGACGCCGCCGAAGCGTCGTCGTTTGCGGCGATGTAAGCGCCACAGGGACCGCTCTGACGACGGTGCTGCCATTGGCCGCGCAGGTTTGTGGATGATCCCTCTTACGCCAAATCGATGACGATCTTGCCGAAGGCGCCCAGGTCGAGATGATCGAGGGCTGCGGGAAGCTCGGAGAGCGGATAGCGTTGGTCAATCACTGGCTTGATGCCGGTGCGGTCGACCGCTGCAACCAGATCTTCCAGAGCCCGACGGTGGCCGACGCCAATGCCCTGAATCGTGAGGTTCTTCAGCATCAGGGTGCCGGCGGGTGCCGCGAGTTCGAACCCTTCCAGCACACCGATCTGGTGAATGTGGCCACCGATTGCCGCCGCCTGCACGGCTTTTGCGAGATGCGCCCCACCGACGATTTCCAGGATATGATCGGCACCATGGTCGTTGGTGAGCTGATAGACGGTCTCCACCCAATCTTCCTCCGACCGATCTATGCCATGATCAGCGCCGAGGATCTTGGCACGCTCCAGCTTCTCTGCATTACCTGAAATTACGATGGTTTTTGCACCGTGGACCTTGGCGATTTGCAGGCCGAACAGGGCGACGCCGCCGGTGCCCTCGACCAGCACGATCTCGCCTTGGCGGAGGCGGCCTTTTTCGATCAGCGCGAACCAGGCTGTCAGGCCCGCACAGGGCAAGGTGCTGGCTTCGGCGTCATCCAGCGTCGACGGCGCGCGCACGAACCAGTCCTCCGGAAAGACCACATATTCGGCGAGCACGCCCGGATAAACTCCGCCCAGCGACTTGTAGGGGGGCACCCTGCCGTTGCCGTTTGGCCTGCCGTCGATCCAGCCCGGCGCGAAGGTGGAAATCACCCGGTCACCCTCGGCAAACCGCGTCACGCCGGAGCCGACCGCCTGAACCGTCCCCGCCAGGTCGGAGCCCGGCGTGAAAGGAAAGTCGAGCGGCAAGCCCATGCCATTGTCGATCATCAGCTTGTCACGATAATTGAGTGACACTGCCGCCACCTTCACCAGCACCTCGCCATCAGCGGGTTTGGGAATGGTGACCCTCTTCAGAGCCAGCCTGTTGCGCCCGATCCCATCCATTTCCCAACGCTGCATCGTGTCCGTCATACTCTGTTCCTTCTCGGTGGATTTACACTCAGCGCAACATATCGTTGAATTCAGGGAGCCAGTGTTGATATGTTGTCCGCATATAGGTTCCGATTGGACGACAATCATGAGCGAAATGCTGAGCGGGTTGGATGCTTTTGTGGCAGCGGTGGAAACAGGGAGTTTTGCTGCGGCGGCTGAGCGCCTCCATCTGACACGATCGGCTGTCGCCAAGACCATTGGTCGGATCGAGGCACGGCTCGATGTGCGCCTGTTCCATCGTACCACCCGCACCCTGGCGCTGACCGAAGACGGACAAGGCTATTACGAACGTTGCGTTCGGGCTCTGGAAGAATTGCGTGCTGGTGAAGCGGCTCTTGACTCAGGTCGAAAGGAAGTCGTGGGGCGTCTGCGTGTCTCTATGCCGGTGTTGTTCGGACGCCGCTGCATTGCGCCCGTGCTGGCGAGGCTGGCGGCAGAACATCCGAGGCTTGAACTAGACCTGTCGTTCAGCGATCGTCCCGTGGACCTGGTCGAGGATGGTTTCGATTTGGCGATCCGCAATGGCGCGGTGGGTGATGGCATTGGGTTGATGACACGCACGATCAGTCTGCAACGCATGACCGTCTGCGCTGCACCGTCCTACCTTGACGCTCACGGCCGGCCGAAAAGCCTTGACGAGTTCGCGAACCATAGCGCGATCACCTATGGCCGGTCGGGCCGGATCAGGGCATGGCAATTTCCGATCGGTAACGGAAACCGAGTGGAGGCAACGCCCCCAAGCCGTCTGCGCTTCGATGATCTCGAAGCCATCGCAGACGCTGCAGAAGCGGGTTTCGGTCTCGCCTGGCTACCCTGCTGGCTGATCCGCGAACGGGTGCGAGCCGGCATGCTCGTACCGCTGCTCGAAGATGTCCCACGCCTCGTGTTCTCTACCCATGCGTTGTGGCCAGAGACGCCGCATTTGCCACTGCGCGTCCGGTACGCCATAGATGCGCTTGCGACAGCATTGCCGGGAAGCGCGGAACTGTGAGGCAAGTTGGGCAACGGGGATAAGGAAGGCGTCGCACGCCCTCGTTTAGCACTCGGACCGGTGATCTTTCCTGAAAGCCACCATCAAGGTTTCATATGGCAGTGTAACGTCGCTGCGGCCCGCAAGCTCCGGCGTTTCGGCAATGAGATCTCGTAGACGCCGCTCGACGTCGGCACGCTCTTCTGCCGGCAGCGCGGCAATGAAACTCGTGGACAGGGCGCGGTCGATAATCACCCGATCCGGGCTTCCCGTGTGGGCATTGGTAGCGTGCCGCTCGGGTAAGGGCGTTAAGCCTTCTGCCGGAAACACGGTTCGCCACCGTCCCGTCTGAAACCGAGGTGTGTCTCCCTCATATCGGTCCAAATTGCTCCCATCGAAGCCACCCATGGAACTCCCACGTCCCGGCCGTTCCAGATCAAACCCAGCACACCGCCGGGCCTCAGCACGCGTCGTATCTCCGTAACGGCCTCGGCCGTGGCAAACCAGTGAAAGGCCTGGGCGCAAACGACAGCGTCGACAGAGGCGTCAGGCAAGCCAATCTGGTCGGCAGAACCGCCCAATGTCCTGACATCGAATGCGCTGTCGATCTTGGCCCTCATGGCGTCCACCGGCTCAAGCGCGATAATCTCTGCACCGGTTTCTTGGAGAAGCGGCAGGAACTTGCCGGTGCCTGCTCCTACCTCAAGAACGGTTCGTCCAAGGCGAAGTCCAAGCGTCTTTCGCAACCAATCGACAGCCTCTGGTGGATAACTTGGCCGTCCGCGGACATAAACGTCAGCAGCTGTGGAATAACCGTCCGAAGCGGCGCGATGAACCAAAGCCTTGTCTCCTTGAGAGTACGGTGACTGCCAATATTCGTAGCTGAGGCTCGCCCACACTGTCAAAGCCTCGATCAACAGAAGAGATGTCTTCGAAGCATCCAGTGCATCAACGTTGAGCAGGTGATGGTTCGAGTCCCATCAAGATCTCTGATATTTTAGATACCGTCGTACTGCATTCGGAAGAGCTGCGTCGAACGCTGAATGGCCGAGAGAACTCTCTGGTTATCAAGGAGGGTGCCGACAGGTCAGAGCAATTATCGCTGATCGGTCTCAAGCGCGGCTGCTTTTTCAAGCCAGTAGAATAATGCCTGGCAACCTAACGCCTTTGGATGATGCGGAGACTGGCTTGAGTAGCTAGCCAGGCGGTGATCTCCCAAATTTCGCTCGCCGACAAACAAGGCTGCTCTCCGGTGGTAGTTCTAAGGATTTGCTCAAATCGGCGTGTGTCGTCTTCAAGCCGATGGTCTTGGTCTGGGGGCGTTGCTGAAACGGCGCGCTGTTTGACACTGTTCCAACTGCTTCAGTGAATTGCGCAACAGGGCTAATGCACAAGAATGAATTCCTCAAACTGCGCTCAGTTTGGAATACACACCTTTGATAATCTATCAAAACAATAGAAATTGAAGGCAATGAATGTGAGGCGAGAGATGAACATACTCGGCATAAGCGGCAGCGTAAAACAACCGTCACGCACGGCGCGTGTTGTCTCGGATATTTTAGCGTCGATCGAAAGACGAGTAAGCGCTTCCGTGAACACGATCGATCTGGCCGTGGCAGCACCGATCCTGTTCAGAGCCCTGCGCGCCGATCAACTGGATGAGGCAGGTCGCAGGATAATCGATGCCGTGGAGGCTGCCGATGTGCTTGTTGTCGGTTCGCCGGTGTACCGCGCATCCTACACTGGGGCGTTGAAGCATCTCTTCGATCTGGTCGACTTCCGTGCGCTCCAAGGCAAGCGGGTCATCCTTGCGGCAACGGGCGGTACGCCATTGCATGGTCTGATGCTGGAGCACCAGTTCCGGCCGCTATTCGGTTTCTTCGGCGCCGTTACCGTGCCGACGACGATCTATGCCGTTGAAGCGGACTTCACCGAATACACGCTTGCGAACCCAGCGGTCGAAGCGCGCATCGAGCGTGCTGTCGCCGAGTTGGTCGACCTTCTACCAGCAGCGAGCCCTGTGGCCCGCGATCACCATCCGACCCTTCATGTCGTTTCGCGCGAAACGGCCGCCAACTAACATCAGGAAAGAGGACCTGCCATGACTGATTACCGCGCCGAGCCCGTGAAATTCGCCTATTGGGTGCCGAATGTTTCCGGTGGCCTCGTCATCTCGAACATCGAACAGCGCACCAGCTGGACCATCGAGTATAACCGCAAGCTGGCGCAGATCGCCGAAGCCAGCGGCTTCGAATACGCGCTCAGCCAGATCCGCTTTACCGCCGGTTATGGCGCCGAGTTCCAACATGAATCCGTGTCCTTCAGTCACGCTCTTCTCGAATCCACGACGACTCTGAAGGTCATCGCCGCCATCCTGCCCGGCCCGTGGAACCCGGCGCTTGCCGCAAAACAGATCGCCACGATCAATCACCTGACCAACGGTCGCGTCGCCGTTAACATCGTGAGCGGCTGGTTCCGTGGAGAGTTCCACGCCATCGGCGAGCCGTGGCTCGACCACGACGAGCGCTACCGTCGCTCGGAAGAGTTTATCCGGGCGCTGCGTGGTATCTGGACGGAAGACAATTTCACCTTCCGGGGTGATTTCTACCGCTTCACCAATTATTCGCTGAAACCGAAGCCGATCGATCCGCAGCCGGAAATATTCCAGGGCGGTTCCTCACGCGCGGCCCGCGACATGGCGTCCCGCGTGTCCGACTGGTACTTCACCAACGGCAATACACCCGAGGAAATCGCCAAGCAGGTCAATGACATCCGGGTTAAGGCCAAGGAAAACAACCACTCGGTCAAGGTTGGCGTAAATGCTTTCGCGATCGTGCGCGAGACTGAGGAAGAGGCTAAGGCCGTGCTCGCCGAGATCATCGAGAAGGCCAATCCGGAAGCGGTCAACGCCTTCGGCCATGAAGTGAAAAATGCCGGAAAGTCTTCCCCCGAAGGTGAGGGCAACTGGGCAAAGTCCAGTTTCGAGGACCTCGTCCAGTATAATGATGGCTTCCGCTCCAATCTCATCGGTACGCCGCGGCAGGTGGCCGAGCGCATCGTGAACCTGAAGCGCTCCGGTGCCGACCTCATTCTCTTGGGCTTCCTGCATTTCCAGGAGGAGGTGGAATATTTCGGCAAGCACGTCATACCGCTCGTGCGCGAACTGGAAGAGGTGGAAGCAGGCGCGGCAATCGCCGCCGAGTAAGTCTCGCAAAGCTGAAGGGGCAGCGGCTTCGGCTACTGTCCGCAACGCGGGCGTGATGGCGTCCGTGATCGAAAACCTGTGTCCGTTTGGGCGAAGCATGGATTGAACGATGTCGGCATCGAATTTTCTGCCTGTAAGTCTCGGCGGCGAGGTGGCGGTGTCGCCGGATATCCGTGAACACACCGCCCTTCATCGCGAGCGCGTCGAGCACGACCGCAGCGCGTCGCTTCCTGCTCAAGGGCTTGCGCTGGAGCTGCGCGGTATCGACCTTTCCTTCGGAGGCGTCGTCGCTCTGCAGGATGTCGATCTTGCCGTGCGGCATGGCGAAATCCGGGCCATCATCGGGCCGAACGGTGCGGGCAAGAGTTCGCTGATCAACGTCATCTCCGGCGTCTATCGCCCGGATCGCGGCCATGTTGCGATCAATGGGACAGCCTATCGAACCGTACCGACGCAAAAGCTCGCTCGCCTCGGTGTGGCGCGGACGTTCCAGAATCTCGCCCTGTTCAAGGGTCTCAGTGTTCTCGACAACGTCGCTACCGGGCGGGCCTATGTCGGGCGGGCGAATTTTCTCAGCCAGATCGCAGGTTTGCCGCGTGCGGTTCGGGAGCAGGCCGATGCCCGCGAGCGGGCGCAACGCATCATCGATTTCCTGCACCTGACGGCTTATGTCGACCGGCTTGCCGGCACGCTGCCCTATGGCCTGCAGAAGCGGGTCGAGCTCGCCCGCGCCCTTGCCGCCGAGCCGCGCATCCTGCTGCTCGACGAGCCGATGGCCGGCATGACGGCAGCAGAAAAAAACGAACTTGCTGATTACGTGCGGCTTGCGCGCGACGAATATGCCATCACCGTCGTCCTGATCGAGCATGACATCGGCGTAGTGATGGGGCTTTCCGACCGGATCGCGGTTCTCGACTACGGGCGCAAGATTGCAGATGGCACGCCTGGGGAGATTGCCAGCGATCAGCGCGTCATCGATGCCTATCTCGGTGTTGCGCCGGAAAATGAAGGCGGGGAGGGTATATGATGGCCGAGTTCGATTGGCTGTTCTTTACCGAGGTGCTGGTCGGAGGTTTGCTCTCCGGGGTCATGTATTCGCTTGTCGCGATCGGTTTCGTGCTGATCTACAAGACATCGGGTGTCCTGAACTTTTCGCAGGGCGCGCTTCTCCTGTTTGCGGCGCTGACATTCGTGAGCCTTGTTGAGCGTGGCGTGCCTTTCGCGGCAGCCTTTGTCATCACCTTTGCCATCATGGTGGTCCTCGGCATCACGATTGAGCGCGCGGTGCTTCGTCCACTCACGAACAGGCCGCCGATCACCCTGTTCATGGCGACGCTCGGCCTGTCCTATGTTATCGAAGGAGCGGCCCAGCTTCTCTGGGGCACGCAGGTTCATGGGCTCGATCTCGGTATTGAGGACATTCCCTTCGATGTCGGCGGCGTCTTCATCAGCCAGTTCGATATTTTTGCCGCTCTCGTGGCGGCCGGCATGGTGGCAATCCTTTCGGCCTTCTTCCGGTACACCCGCATTGGCCTCGGCTTCCGTGCTGTCGCCGATGACCAGTTCGCGGCCCTGGCCGTCGGTCTCAAGCTGCCCTGGATATGGGCGAGTGTCTGGGCGGCAGCAGGTCTCGTTGCTCTGGTTGCCGGGCTGCTCTGGGGCGCGCGGCTCGGGGTGCAATTTTCGCTGTCTCTGGTGGTGCTTAAAGCGCTGCCTGTGCTGGTTCTCGGCGGCTTCGATTCCATTCTCGGAGCGATCATCGGGGGCTTGCTCATCGGCGCATCTGAAAAGCTCGCCGAGGTCTATATCGGCGAGTATTTCGGCGGCGGTATCGAGGGCTGGTTTGCCTATGTTGTGGCGCTTGCTTTCCTGCTGATCCGCCCATCCGGCCTGTTCGGTCAAAAGCTCGTGGAAAGGGTCTGATATGTCCGCTGTTACAGCCGATCTTTCGCCAGCGTTTTCCCTGCCGCGCCATGCCGGCGTGGCCGCGGTGCTCGCCATCGCCTATCTCGTCATGCCGTTCATTGGCACCAGTTACCTCTTCGAGGCAATCCTGCTGCCGTTTCTCGCGCTCAGCCTCGCCGGGGTCGGTCTAAACCTTTTGACTGGCTATGCGGGGCAGGTGTCGCTTGGGTCGGCCGCATTCATGGCCGTCGGTGCCTTCGCGGCCTATAATTTCAATCTGCGGGTCGAGGCGCTGCCGCTTATCGTTTCGATTGCGCTCGCCGGTCTTTCCGCAGCAGCCGTTGGCATCGTCTTCGGCCTGCCGAGCCTGCGACTGCGTGGCTTTTACCTCGCGGTTTCCACTCTCGCGGCGCAGTTCTTCGTGCAATGGGCGTTGACGAAATTCAGCTGGTTCTCCAACGAATCCGCCTCCGGCGTGATCGATGCACCGGCGCTCTCACTGGCCGGGATTTCCTTCGAAGGGCCGGTCGGGCGTTATCTCTTCGCGCTGACCATCGTTGCCGTCCTCACGTTCCTCGCCTATCGCCTTGTGTCGTCGCAGACAGGTCGCAACTTCATCGCCGTGCGCGACAACGAGACCGCCGCACGCATCATCGGCATTCCGGTGCTTCGCACCAAGCTGCTCGCCTTTGCGATTTCATCCTTCATCATCGGCGTTGCCGGAGTAATCTGGGCCTTTGCATACCTGCGGACTGTGGAGCCGGCTGGCTTCAATCTCGACCGGTCGTTCCAGATACTCTTCATCGTCATCATCGGCGGGCTTGCCTCGATACGGGGCGCCTTCTTCGGCGCGGCTTTGATCGTCGTCTTTCCGCTCGTCCTGTCACGGCTTGGCTCTTGGTTGTTGGGCGATGTCTTTAATTCCGGCGTGCTCGATATGACGCAGAGAATCGTTCTCGGCACCTTGATCATTCTCTTTCTGATCCTGGAACCTGATGGCCTCGTGTCATTGTGGGATCGCTTGAGGTCACGCATTGCAGCCGCCGTCAGGCGGGCGTGAGGGACTCGAAGCCCCAGCCGCGAAGGCCGAAGGGCTTCCAACAAGAAAAACCCAAACAAGAAACGCGCATGAATCCCTGAAATCAGACCGGATGGCAGAGCGCCAGCCGACAGACGGAGTGTGTCCAGATATGACCTTTTATACGAAAATCAAAGCCGCGGCCTTCGCTGCCGGAATCAGCCTCGCGTCCATCGCCGTCCCGGCCTTGGCCGATGAACAGTACTTTCCCCTCCAGAGTTACCGCGTCGGCCCCTATGCCGCGGGTGGCACGGGCTTTTTCGGTGGGTTCATCGATTATCTCAACCTCATCAATATCAGGGACGGCGGTGTCAACGGCGTCAAGTTGACCTGGTCCGAGGCCGAAACGCAGTACGAGGTCGAACGAGGTGTCGAGGCATATGAACGACTGAAGAGCAATCCCGGTGTTGCTGCCTGGAACCCGCTGTCGGTCGGCATCGCCTATGCCATGATCGATCGCATCACCCAGGACAAGGTGCCGCTCATCACCATCAATCACGGTCGCACGGATTCGACGGATGGCCGCGTTTTTCCCTATGTCTTCCCGTTGCTGCTCAACCCCTACAGCGAAACCTCCGGCATCGTGAATTACATCGCCTCCAAGGAAGGCGGGCTTGAGGGACTGAAGGGCAAGAAGATCGTCGTGCTCTATCACGGCTCGCCCTATGGCAAGGAAACGATCCCGATCTACGAGCTTCTGTCCAAGAAGTATGGCTTCGACCTCCAGCAGATCGAAGTCCCGCATCCGGGCAACGAGCAGCAGTCTCAGTGGCTGACGATACGCCGTGCCAAGCCGGATTACGTCGTGCTGCGCGGTTGGGGCGTGATGAACCCGGTGGCGTTGAAGACGGCGGCAAAGACCGGTTTCCCGGTCGATCATATCATCGGCAATGTCTGGTCCAACTCGGAAGAGGACGTCATTCCAGCTGGAGATGCGGCCAAGGGCTACACCGCCATCACGACCCAGGCATCCGGCGCCGAATATCCGGTGGTCAAGGAAATCGTGAAGACCGTCTACGACGCCGGCAAGGGCAACCTTGATGACAAGAGCCGTATCGGCTCCGTCTACCACAATCTCGGTATCGTCAACGGTATCCTGAATGTCGAGGCCGTGCGCATCGCCCAGGAGAAATTCGGCAAGCGGACATTGACCGGGGACGAGGTTCGCTGGGGCTTCGAGCATCTGCAGCTCGACCCGGCCCGTGTGGAGGCATTGGGTGCTAAGGATCTCTTCCACTCGATCAACGTCACCTGGGACAACCATGAGGGCAACGGCTACGTGACGTTCCAGCAGTGGGACGGCAAGAAGTGGAATGTGGTTTCCGATTGGATTGCGCCGGACTGGGCTCTGCTACGCCCGATCATCGAGAAGTCCTCCGAGGCCTATGCAGCGGAAAAGGGCATCAAGCTTCGGACCTCGGAAGATGCGAATTCCGTGACGAACTGATGTTCGCGTGGCCGGGCCAGCTTCCTCACGGTCCGGCCACAACGTTCGAAACGCACCAAGGAGATCGTGATGACCAACGCGAACAGGCTGCTCACTGTGGAGGGTCTCCATGCAACCTACAATCATGCCATCACCGCATTGCAAGGCGTCACGCTTTCGCTGGGGCGAGGGGAAATTCTTGCCCTCCTCGGTGCGAACGGTGCTGGCAAGTCGACGACGCTGAAGGCGGTTTCCAACCTCCTTCCGGCTGAACGCGGGCAGGTGCTTGCTGGCCATATCCTGTTTGACGGGCGTGATGTCACGCGCGAAACTCCGGCAAGCCTCGTCCGTCTCGGTCTTGTACAGGTGCTCGAAGGTCGCCATTGTTTCAAGACGCTGACGGTCGAGGAAAATCTGGTCTCCGGCGGTCTTGGCCGGTCCGCCACGCGCACCGAAATTGCGACCGATCTCGAGAAAATTTACGCGCATTTTCCAAGGTTTAAGGAAAAGCGCCGGGTGCTTTCCGGCCTTACTTCGGGCGGCGAGCAGCAGATGACCGCCATCGGTCGGGCGCTGATGTCGCGGCCGCGACTGCTGGTGCTCGACGAACCGTCGATGGGGCTGGCGCCCCTTATCGTGCAGGACATTTTCCGCACGCTGAGGCGTCTCAATCGCGAAGAAGGTCTTTCGATTCTGGTTGCCGAACAAAACTCAGCAGTCGCGCTGACCTATGCCGACCGTGCCATTGTTTTGGAGAACGGGGTGAGCGTGCTGTCCGGCACGGCTGCCGAACTCAAGGCGCGGGATGACGTGAAAGCTTTTTACCTAGGCCAGAAGCCGGCCGCGCCTGTCGCACACATTCACTGAAAATCAAAGGAAAAAGGAGACGTGGCATGACCATTTCTAACATCAAGACGAAAGATGCGGCTCAAGGCGTTCCGGCCGTGTCGCGGCCGAGCGAGCCGGCACACATCATCAAGAGCGACGCCGAGGCGATCGACGTCGCGAAGAAACTGGCCGCCGAAATAGCCCCGGGTGCAGCCCTTCGCGACCGCGATCGTATCTGGCCGGTGAAGGAACTCGATGCCTTCTCGCAGAGCGGTCTCTGGTCGATCAACGTGCCGAAGGCATTCGGCGGCCCGGAGGTCTCCTATGTGACGCTCGCCAAGGTGATCGAGATCGTCTCTGCGGCGGATTCTTCGATCGGTCAGATCGCGCAGAACCATCTCGGCGTCGTCGCGGCGATCCGCACGGTTTCCGACGAAGCGCAGCAGAAACTGCTGTTCGCTGAGGTATTGAAAGGAACGCGCTTCGGCAATGCCTTCTCTGAATTCGGCTCCAAACGGGCGGCGGATTTCGAAACGAAGTTTGTCGATGCTGGCGACCATGTGATCGTCAACGGCCAGAAATTTTACTCCTCCGGTGCGCTTCTCGCCCATCTCGTACCGATCGTTGCGCTCGATGATGAAGGCCGGGCCTGGTATGCGATTGCCGAGCGCGACGCACCCGGATTGACCGTGATCGATGACTGGTCGTCCTTCGGGCAGCGGACCACGCTGTCCGGCACTGTGATCCTGAACAATGTCAAAGTGCCCAAGACCCATCTGGTCCCCGGCTACAAGGGCTATGCGGAGCCGACCGCCGATGGTGCGATTTTCCAGATTATCCAGGTCGCGGTCGATACCGGGATTGCGCAGGCGGCGATCGATGAGACCGTCTCCTTCGTGCGCACCAAGAGCCGCGCCTGGGTAGACAGCGGCGTAGACAACGCCTGGGACGATCCCTACACGATCCAGGCGGTCGGCGATTTGACGCTGCGCCTGCATGCCGCGCAGGCTCTGCTGGAAAAGGCCGGTTACGCCATTGACCGAGCGATCCAGAACCCAAATGCTGAAACGGTTGCTGAGGCCCAGATCGTCACAGCCGAAGCGAAGATCCTCTCGACGGAAATTGCCATTGCAGCGACCAACAAGCTCTTCGAGCTGGCGGGCACGCGGTCTACGCTCGCTGAGCATCACCTTGATCGTCATTGGCGCAATGCCCGCACCCACACGCTGCACGATCCGGTACGATGGAAATATTCAATTCTCGGCAAGTATTTTCTGAACGGTGAGAAGCCGCCGCTCCATGCCTGGAGTTGAGATTTTGAGAAATGCGGGGCGCCGTCAGGCGTCCCGTTTTCGCGATCATTTTTGATCGGGTCTGATGAGCGGAACGATGGCTGGAGCGGTCGTTATCAAAACTGACGATGTTCATAGGAGATACTCGCGCCGCAGGCTGTGCCCGGTTAGCGATTTATCGCTGGCGCCTGGGAGGCTAGCCTTGCCGACCGGCGCATGTCCGTCGGACGCATTCCGTAGCGCTTGCGAAACGCTCGGCTGAAATAAGCGGGGTCATCGAAGCCGCAATCGAAGGCGATCTGCATAATCGCCTCGCCCGGGCCGCGCAGCAGAAGCGCCTGCCGAGCCGCCTCCAGTCGCCGCTCCAGAAGGTAGCGGGAGAAGGTCGTACCCTCTCGATGGAACAGTTTCTGCACCGCTCGCGCCGAAATCCGCTCGCTGTGGGCGACGTCGGCCAGCGAAAATCCGCTGTCGGAGAGATGCGCGCCGACCGACTGCTTGATGGCGGATAACCGATCCGGCCGCCCGCCGCGTGCGACTCCAGCGGCAAGTTCGGCGATCAGCACCGGTAGAAGCTGGTAGAAATGCCTGACCATCATGTCCGCATGGCCATCTGTCTGGTGCGGCTGCTGCAGCATATAGCCAGCATAGCAGATCAACAGTTGCAGAGGCAGGCAGTCGTTCGAAATCGGCCGCAGCATCAAGACCGACATCTGGCTTGCCGCGGGCCCGAGGACATGGTCGGCCAAGTGCGCACAATCCAGCCGCCCGCCTTCGGAAAGCTCGATTGACAGCGGCTGGTCGGCGGCGGCAAACACGACTTCCGACCGAGCAGCCAGAACGATGCGCGGCCCCTGCGCGACGCGAAGTGGCCCTTCCATGGCGCGCAGGATGACGATGCCCGGTCCTGTCAGACCCGAGGACGCGATGCGAACCGGCGCGGGACGAGGATAGAGCGTCGTCAGCGACAGGCCGAGCCGTCCCCAGAACAGACCGGGAATGTCGTCCTCTGGCGCTGGACCATCGTGGTCGACCTCGCCAAGCATCTCCGAGAGAATCATCCGCCACATCGGTTGTGTGGCGTCCCTCGCTACCGGGCGGTCGGCGGCCGCGCCGAAGCGCAGGGGAGTGAGGTTGGCAGCATGCTTCACTGTGCAAAAATCCCGTTCGGTTCGTTCTCGTCCAAGTTCGGTTCGCCTCAATCTGCGCTTTCCAAGGACGGCTTGTATAAAGATGACTGCGAAAGTCTTGTTTTGCAACGGCCTGTTTCGGAAAGCGGGACCGTCAATTTTGGGGGTTATTCATGCGTGGGACATTGGCGCTTGGTGTTTCGATTATTACCATCGCCCTGGTGGCCGAGGCGCGTGGGCAGGACGCGGGCGAGGCACAACAGGATGGCAGTGCAACAGTGTTGCAGACCATCACCATAACAGCGGGCCGCGCGCCGCAGCAGATTTCGCAGACGGCCAAGACTGTGCATGTGGTCGAGGCGGATGAGATCCAGTCACGGGCCCGCTCCGGCGAAAGCCTGCAACAGATCCTCGCCGCTGAGATTCCGAGCTTCGACGCCGCCAGCTACGGTGCGCGCAGCTCTTACGGCCAGAACCTGCGCGGGCGCACTGCCCTGGTCCTGATCGACGGCGTTTCGCTGAACTCGGCGCGCGGTGTCAGCCGCCAATTCGACTCCATCGACCCGTTCAACATCGAGCGTGTGGAAGTGCTGTCTGGCGCCACCGCAATCTATGGCGGCAACGCCACCGGCGGCATCATCAATATTATCACCAAGAAGGGAAAGGACGCGCAAGACGGGCTGCATGCCGAGATCACCACAGGCGTCGAAAGCGGCTTTCGCGGCTCAGGGGATTTCGACCGATCGGGCTCGGCCGCGGTGACCTATAACAAGGACGACTGGGATGCGCGCTTTTCCGTCTCGACCAGCCGCACCGGCAATTATTATGACGGCAGCGGCACATTGCTGGTTCCCGACATCACCCAGACCTCGACCGCATCGACGCAGCGCATAGACGTAATGGGCTCGATCGGCTACCAGATCGATGCCAGCCGACGTTTTGAAATCGGCGGGCAATATTATGACAGCGAGCAAAGCTCCGATTACGGCATCTATTTCGGCCAGAATCTCGCAGCGATCCGAAATCCGCGGCTGTTCGAGACCCGAGACGGCTACAGCTCCGATTTCGACCCAGCCACCCGCCGAGCCATGGTCAACGCGACCTACACCGACGACGATTTTCTCGGCCAGAACCTGTTGCTGCAGGGTTTCTATCGCTCCGAGCGCGTGCAGTTCCATCCGTTCCCTTCCTCGACCTATTTCTTCGGCAGTTCGCAGGACACCGACTATTACGGTTTCAAGGCTGCGATGGTTTCCGAGCCGGCTGACCGGTTGAAGCTCACCTACGGCATCGACGCCGACCGTGATTCTTTTTCGTCCAGCCAGAACATTTTCGATATGTTGACCGCGATGCGCTCCGGCGCCTTGGATTTCGACACGATCGGCGTGACTGGCCTTTATCCGAAGATCGACGTGTCCACGATCGCTGGCTTCGTCGACGTGTCCTATGAATTGACCGACGCGCTGACGCTGAGTGGCGGCGCCCGTTACCAGCATGTCTATACGAATGTCGGCGATTTCGTCGGTGCGGTGCAACAGGTGGCGATCCTGCAAGGGACGGCGCAGTCGGCGGATGCCATTGCCGGTGGTTCTGTCAACTACGACGCTTTCCTGTTCAATGCCGGGGCGACATACAGCCTGTCGGACACCCAGCAGGTCTACACCAACTTCGCGCAAGGCTTCGAACTGCCCGATCCCGCAAAATATTACGGTGTCGGCACTTACACCCTATCCGGCGGGCACTACAGCCTGCTCAGAAGCGTCAATGTCGCGCAATCGGCGCTGGAAGCCATCAAGCCAAATTCCTTCGAACTTGGCTACCGTTTCGACGACGGCACCTACAATGCCGCCGCCGCCGCCTTCTATTCGCTGTCCGACCGCTCGATTTCTCTGAACCGCACGACGCTGGCGATCGAGATGCAGGACCAGGAGCGCCGGGTCTATGGCTTCGAGGGCAAGGTGGGCGCCAAACTGTCTCACGGCTTGGACGTCGGCATGCTCGGCCAGTGGGTCAAGACCGAGGTCAAGGACCCCAGCGGTTGGAGCCGCTACACGGTCGGCTCGGCCAGCGTCCCTAAACTCGGAGGCCATGTCGGGTGGGCGGGCGATGCGCTCAGCCTGCGCCTGCAGGGCGAACATATCTTCGACCTGGCGGACGATGCCGGCTACAGTATCAAGGGCTATACGCTGTTCAATCTGACCGGCGCGTATAAATTCGAAGCCGCCAACGCGACCGTCAATTTCGGCGTGCACAACCTGTTCGACAAGGATTACACAACGATATGGGGCTCGCGCGCCAAGGCGCTCTATGGCGGGCTCGCCGACGAATCGATCTTCGACTACAAGGGACGCGGTCGCACCTTTGCCGTCTCCCTGACAAAGACCTTCTGATGAGTGCGTTTACCCGTAAAGATGGCCGGCTCTACGCGGTGCTGGCCGGCCTCTATCTCGCGCAGGGCATCCCGACCTATCTGCTGCTCGTCGCTCTGCCGCCGCTGATGCGTGAAAGCGGCGCCTCGCGCACCGCCATCGGCCTGTTCTCGCTACTGATGCTGCCGCTGATCCTGAAATTCGCGGTTGCGCCGTTGGTCGACAGGTTTTCGCCGCTGCCGCGGCTTGGGCACCGGCGTGGTTGGGTGATCCCAACCCAGCTTCTCGTCAGTGCCCTGATTGCCGCTATGGCCTTGTTCGATCCCGGTCAGCCGGGAACGCTGTTTGCGCTCTGCCTTGCCATCACCATTTTGTCGTCGTTGCAGGACATCGCCACCGACGGCTATGCCGTCCGGCATTTAAGTGAGCGCACCCGCGCTACTGGCAATGCCATCCAGGCCGGCGCTGTAGCGCTTGGTGTCCTCATTGGCGGCACGCTGGCGCTGGTGCTGTTCCATCGCCTCGGCTGGGCGCCCACCATTCTTTTGGTTGCGGCGCTGTCACTGCTGCCGCTACTCGGGGCGCTGTGGATGCGTGAGACCCCAGACGGCGGGGAGAAGACGAATGACGCGACACCAAGGCCGCGCGCCAGCCTGCGCCGCTTCTTCCGTAACCCCAATGCCTGGGCGATCCTCGGCTTTGCCTTAACCTACCGGGCGAGCGAGGGGCTGGTGCGCGGCATGGAAGGCACCTTCCTTGTCGATATGGGCCTGCCGGTTGCCTGGATCGGCTATCTGAGTGGAGGCGCCGCGGCGACAGCGGGACTGATCGGCACAGGGATCGCCGCCGTGGTGATCGCCCGCATGGGTTTGACCGCGACGCTGGTGCTGCTCGGAACGCTGCGCACGCTCTGCTTCCTCGGCTTCACCCTCAGCGCCGCGCATATCCTCCCGGGCATCGAGACCGCAATCAGCGCCTCTGCCTTCCAGACGCTGATCCGTTACATGGAGCTGGTCGCGATTTATTCTCTGTTTATGAAGGCCGCCGCAGGCGATCAGCCGGGTACCGATTTCACCATCCTCGCCTGCGCCGAACTGATCGTTTATCTGATCGGTGCCTCGGTTGCCGGCTATCTCGCCGACACGCTCGGCTATCCCGTGCTGTTCGGCACCGCGACCCTGATATCCGCCGTCGGCATTGCGCTTGCACTGAAGCAGCTTCGCCGGTTCACCCGGCGGCAGGCGCTTCAACCGGCGGCGTTATGATGGCGCCGTTCACCGCCCGCGCCCGCGTCACCCTTGCCGACGCGGAGCGCTTCACCGATGCGCTTCTGTCCCATCTCAAAAGCCACGCCAAGGTCATCCATGTGCCGGGCGGGGCGCGCATCCTCAGCACCTACGGCACGGTGCTGCTGACGCGCGAACAGGGTGGTCTCACCATTGAGGCCGCATGTCCGACCCCGACGGCGCTCGCCACCGTCCGCACGTTCCTGGCTGATCACATCTTCGAATTCTCCTCAGATGCGCGGATCGTCTGGTCGGGGGCAGGTGCCGGCGAGCGGCGGCCGCAACAGTTTCAGATGCTGGAGGTGATCGACGCCTTCACGCTAACACCGCGCATCCGCCGCATCCGGTTTTCCTGTGAAAACGCTGCCGCCCTGGCGAGTGACGCACACCATCACATCCGGCTTCTCATTCCTCCGTCGGGGCGCACACCGGTCTGGCCCGCGCTCAAGGACGACGGCCGCCTCGATTGGCCTGATGGTGACGACATGCTGGCCAGCCGCGTCTACACCTTACGTGCGGTCGATTGCGAGGCATCGACGATCACCGTCGATATCGTACTGCATCCCAGCGACACCGGTGCACCGGGAACGCATTTCGCCGGGAATGCCAGGGCCGGCGACCTGGCAGGATTGCTCGGCCCTGGCGGCAGCGGCATGCCCACCATCGACAAGCCGCTGCTGTTGCTCGGCGACGAAACCGCCATGCCGGCAATCGCCCGAATTATCGAGGGGGCAGCACCTAGCCAAGCTATCGAGGCTATTATCGCCGTTGAGTGCAGTGCCGAAACAGCCTATCTCACGGCGCGCGCAGGATCGACGCTGACATGGCTCTGTCGAAACGAGCAGCAGCACTGTCCTACAGCACTCGCCCATATGCTGGAGGCAAAGCTTGCAAGCATGGGCAGCAAATCCGCTTTCGTATGGGCTGGATGCGAACAGAGAGTAGCCAGACAGCTCCGCCAACGTTTGACAGGGCGCTCCAACATCGAGAGCTTGATCGCGGCCTACTGGCAAAGACAGCGCACGTAATGGTCGATGATAGTGATGTCTTCAAAATGCGTCACTGCCGGGGTATTGGACAGAATGACGACGATCTAAAGGACCAGAGACTAAGGCAAAGTGGGCTCTCAAACCACACATTGAAGCTGCCTAACAGAACGGTATGACGCATCACAACCGCGCTATGCAGTGCTGCCAAGCTTTTCAATCGACCAGCGTCTGTGAGGCACGGATCTGAGGTTCGACTCTTCGAGCACTTCGGCGCGCAATGGCCCGGGTAAAAGCCTTTTCGAGGCAGCACAAAACGCCAGAAGCTCAGCAATCGTCCTGAGGTGAGAACATGGATTGACAGGAAGCCGCGATCTGTAGCCTCGTCTGATCATAGATATCTGCCCGGCAAATCATTGGAAGATTGCTGAATCTCGAGGGCAAGCCACCTTTTCGAAATGCTTCGTGTATTGCGCGCACGAAGACGACCAGCGACGGCCCGCAAGCTGGCGTAGGAACTCGGTGTCCCGGACAGAAGCCTTTACCGGGAAATTGAGACGCTGCGCCTCGGAGCGCCTCTCGACGGCCAGGCGCAAAGGCGTCAGTCTGGCATTCTAGTCAATGCTCAGTCGGTGTGATCCCGACAGCCTCAGGTGTGGTAACTCCGGTGTCCTAAATCCGTTCCGAAAGGACACCCTCCTGAAAGCTCACATTTAAGGGCCTTCCGGTTCTGTCCCGAAAGTTGTCACCCCAGCCGTGGCCCAAGCCCTATCTGCATCAAACCGTCATCGGTGCTTTTCGCAATCTTCTTGCTCTAAGGTGAAGTGTCGTTGGCCCGCCTCGTGAAAACATTAGCCACCGAAAGCGCGACCTGATATGCACGGTTTGTTCTCTCCAAACGTAAAGTTCCCCATGACAGATTTCGAAGATCAGCGAGCAACGCCTGCCAATATTGCCGATCTTCCGCATCTCGCCGAAGCGCTTGATGATGACCGGTTCCGGCAGTTTCTGGATCATGTGCCATTTGCCGTCGCCGTGTCAGAGTTGGGGCAAGACGAACGACTTGTCTATGGAAACATCGAGTTTGAACGGCTGACCGGCCTTCGTGCTGAGGATTTGCAGGGACAAAGTTGGAAGGTGCTACCGACCTCTCCATCGCTGGCGGACGGCACAGAGCTCGCCGACGCATTGCTCGAACTTGAAGAGTATCTTGGCGCTTTCGCCATTGAGGCAGGAGACGCGGTGCGGACCGTCGATGCGTGGTCGAACACGATCGTCAACGATGCCGGCACACCCTTGTTTCGGCTGCTTGCAATCTCTGAGAGGGAACGATCGGAGATCGAAACATCGTTGACGCAGTCGCTGGCCGAGAAGGACATACTCCTCAAGGAGCTTCAGCACAGGGTCAAAAACAATCTGCAAATGATTACTGCGCTAATCCGGATCGAGGCGCGTAATACGCAGCGGCAGGAGGAAAGTGAGCGCTTTGGCCAACTCGCTGGTCGTATCGAGGCTCTGTCCATCCTTTACCGCTCGCTCTATGGCAGCAACGAAACGGAAACCGTAGATCTTGGGATCTATGTCAGCCAGATAGCCTCCTCCGTCATGGCGGCCCATGCCGTTGAGGGAATCCGTCTCGACATGAAGGTCGATACATGGCCAGTTTCCGTCAACGTTGCCATGCCCGTCGGCCTTGTTGTCAACGAGCTGATGACGAACGCTCTAAAATATGCCTTCGCTGGTCGGGATGGTGGGGAAATCAAGGTTCGTTGTACCGTTGACGACCAAGGCTGCAAGGTCCTCGTGGCGGACGATGGCATCGGGCTGACTGACAAGACCGATTGGCCACGCCGCGGAAAACTCAGCGCAATGATCGTGCAGTCCGTGCGGCACAACGCAAAGGCGGATATCGACGTGGCATCCGAGCCGGGTTCGGGGATGGCCGTGACAATCACCTTCAAGCGCAAGAACGGGGTCTAAACGTATGGTAGGCCAAAGCTCAGGCCTTCCACAGTGATTGATCACGCAGTGAACAAATCTCGCATCACCTGCAGAAAACAATTTCCTATAGCGAGGTCGACTATACCCTTTTGTGATGTTGAATTTCAAATTCTTTCAGATGGCTTTCGCCCTGAAGGGATGGCGATGTAGATCGTTGAAAAGATAGGCGCTTCTCCGAAAAAGCATATCGAACTCATGGTCCGGACGCTGGTTGCGGAGTTGCAGCAACGGACCCGTGATGCGCGGTGGTAGGCCGGTTTGCGCCGCGGTTGCTTTGTCATAGTGATCGATAGCTCGTGACGCTGATATTTCGACCAACCGGACGGCAAACGCGGTCGATTGACGCCCTATAGCGTTTATTACGCCCGGATTTTTCGACATTCCCTGTCGGACATTGCTTGCTAACAATCTTAGAAGTACCGAGAGCGAGTATTAGCTGAGGGGCGTTCAAGTGCGATAGTTGCTTGACGCCACGCATGAAGAGCATGTCATTTTCGTTTTTCCGTATTTTATTAACTTCGATTATTTAGCGGTCCGTAAAATCTATGCGGTAAAAGTATAGATAAACCAACGACCTCTCGGACCTGCTAAGGCCTAGTCATGCGATCTCCCTCATCGAGTCTGAATGCCTCCACCGAGCGTGCTCGACTGGCGGAGGTTCGCACCTATAATTTTCTCAGAGCAGAGAAAGATGACACTTTCGACGAGATCGTCGGAATTGCTGCAAGGATATTCAACACGCCGACCTCATTGGTTTCCCTGGTCGAAGAAGATGTACAATGGTTTGCAGCACAAAAAGGGTTTGATCCGTGCCAGACTTCTCGCGATGTGTCGTTTTGCGCACATGCGCTGGAGAGCACCAACGTCCTGGTAGTGCCGGATGCCAAGTCCGATCCGCGGTTTTGTGACAATGGATTGGTGACAGGTGAGCCCTTCATAAGGTTCTATGCTGGTGCGCCTCTAATAACGTCAAACGGCAACATCCTTGGTACGCTATGTATCATCGACATCGTGCCGAGAGCGGTCTTCTCAGATGAGGATAAGAGGATCCTCGCATCGCTGGCGAAGCTGGCAGTCGATCAACTGGAGCTCAAGCGTCTATCGCAAATGCAACGCGCCGCCCTCTGTCTGAACCGTACGTCGCAGGATGCTATCATTCATTTCGATCTTGAGGGGACGGTGAATTATGCGAATCTGAGCGCTCACCGCATTTTCGAATATGCGGATGGCGATTTGGTCAATGGTTCGATCAACTGCTTGATATCTCCGGCGTTCCACCGAAAATTGCGAGCAGCTCTACGTAAATTCGCAGTCTCAGAAACAGACCAGCTGTCGCTTCCTCCATATGAAGGCACGGGACGAACACGAACTGGGAAACAGATCTCGATTGAGGTTTCCGCTGGGGCTTGGAAGAGCGCGGAAAACATGTCGGTGGGGCTTATTGTTCGCGACATCACTGAGCGTAAGATGAGGCAGGCCTCATTCGAAATGCTATTTGATCGCAACCCGATCGCGATGTGGATTTTTGATGCCAAGACCCTTAATTTCGTGGCGATTAACGATGCGGCATGCGCACTTTACGGCTATTCTCGGGCGGAAGCTCTCACGAAAACGGCGCTGGATGTACGACCGGAAGCAGAGCGCGCGGCTATTCGTTCCACCATATGCTCTTTTGGGGAATCTTATGAGTCCTCGTCGCCGGGAACGCATATCACAGCTTCGGGAACGGCCCTGAAGATCCTAACCTTCGCACGCCGTCTTCGCCACAATGGTAAGGATTGTGTTGTCGTTGCGAACATAGATGTGACGGAGCGCGACAAGGCGGAGAGCGAACTCGCAAGCACCCAGATTTTTTTGAACGCTGTCATTGAGAGCATCCCCTCGATGATTTTCGTGAAGGAGGCATCCAGCGGAAAGTTCGTATTGCTGAACAAGGCTGGTGAGAAGTTACTCGGGACAACCAGAGATAAATTTGTCGGTAAGACCGACTTTGATCTGTTCGACAGCGCCGATGCCGAGCGCTTTAGCGATGCGGACCGGACAGCGATTCATGCCGGTAAAAAGATCACGACGATCAATGAAACCATTTCCACACCTGCAGGACTGCGCCTGTTGCGGACGCAGAAAGTTGGCGTACCCGATGCAGATGGGGAAGCTCGCTATCTCCTGGGCATATCCGAGGACATAACCGAGGCGGCAGAAGCTGAAAAACGAACTCAATACCTCGCGCACCACGATATTTTAACGGACCTCCCTAACCGCAGGTCGTTCCAGATCGAGATGCAAAACCATATCTCGAAGCCGCAGCCGTTCGCAGTGTTACTTTTCGATCTTGATCGGTTCAAAGTCGTGAATGACACAATAGGTCATCACGGCGGCGATGAACTTTTGCGTCAACTCGCAGCGCGGTTGATGTCTATCGCAGGGAAAGCAGATGTTCTCGCCAGGTTGGGTGGGGACGAGTTTGCATTGATCCACCGAATGCAGACAGGGACCGATCAAAGTGCGCTCAAGCTGGGAGAGCGCATTGTTGCGGCTCTTTCGCAACCCTTCACCATCGACGGGCGAAAGGTGAGCATTGGATGCAGTGTCGGCATTGCCACTTACCCAAAGGATGGAGCAAGTACCGATCTACTGCTCAAGCGTGCGGATCTGGCTCTTTACGCTGCGAAATCCTCCGGTCAGGGAGGGGTTCGGCTGTTTCATATTGTCCTGGAAGAGCGAGCTAACAGGAACCGAATGTTGCGGGACGAACTCCGAAGCGCTTTTGTAACTGGGCAGCTGGATCTGAACTTTCAACCGATCTACGATGCCGTCACAAGGAAAGTCGTTTGTTGTGAAGCGCTCTTGCGCTGGACCCATCCACAATACGGGCCGATCTCGCCATCTGAATTTATTCCCGCTGCAGAGAATTCAGGTCTCATAAACGACATCGGCAACTGGGTGCTCGAAAGAGCATGCATGGAGGCTGCAAAGTGGCCGAGCTCGATCACGGTTGCCGTGAACTTGTCGCCCAAGCAATTCTCCGGGTTCGGTCTTCCTGCGTCAGTTGCGAGAGCGCTTTCCAAGTCCGGTCTCGCTCCAGACAGACTGGAACTTGAGATTACGGAATCGGTGTTTCTCGCCGATACCGACGAAAACATCGCGTTGCTGCGTGACCTGAAAAATCTGGGTGTGAGAATTGCGCTCGATGATTTTGGCACTGGTTATTCCAGTCTCGCCTATTTGCGACAATTCTCTTTCGACAAGCTGAAAATCGATCGGGCATTTGTGAGCGAAGTTGCACACTGTAAAGACAGCCTGGCGATCGTGCGCGCTGTGATTGGGCTGGGAAGGAGCTTTTCAGCCGTCGTCACCGCTGAAGGTGTTGAGAACGCAGAGCAATGCGCCCAGCTCCAGGCCGAAGGTTGCGACCAGTTCCAGGGCTACTTCTTTAGTAAGCCTATCGGCTTGGAGTCTCTCCAAGCACTCTTTAGCGAGGAGGATCACTCCGCCGCTAGCTCTCCAATATATGAAGAACGCTCGGCTCAAAGATAAGATCATCCGAACAAACAAAAGCCCAACGCGGCTCTCATAGAACGGGAGGGGTATTCTGTGGGGGAAGCAGCGTCATCGAAGCCGTCGGTCGGAAATTCAGGCTTGAGACCTTCAGTGCTGTTGCATGGACAGGTGATAAGCGTGGGGCTCCCGCGATCGCCTTATGGGGGTTTTCTTGGATTCTCTGAAAGTTGAGTGTTTCCGCGCAAGGTGATTAGCCATCTCTTGGAATAGGCTCGGGCAATACAACTCAATGCTGGTGAGAAATATGGAACGCCTTGGAGCGGCGTCCGGAATGCCTTGCATGCACGGCGGATGTCGGTAGGACCGAAGTTTCTTTGGGTGTTGTTTTTAAAGATAGGATGTAGCCCGCAGGGCTACGCTGGAAACACACCTGTGCCAGTTCGTTGCGCTGGGTCTGATTATTCAACAAAGCGGCATCTCATTGAAAAATATGCGCTTTCTCGCGCTGATATCAAGCGCTGTAACAGCGCTTGATATCAAAGGTAGGATCGGACTTAGAATTCCTCCCAGCTATCCTTAAGAGCGGCGTTTCCCGAAAACGCTTTGGCGACCTTCCGAACGAGCTTCGTTGCCGGAGAAGCGACTGCGCGGTGTTCAGCTGTTGCAACACCAGCCGCCGAGGAGTTGTGGCGGGCGCCACCAAGCTGAAACTTCGAGATTAGGTGGTGAAGTCTCTCGGCCTCACTTACCAGACCAGCGCTGGCTGCGTTGCTTTCCTCGACCATTGCAGCGTTTTGCTGCGTTACTTGGTCCATCTGATTGACGGCCGTGTTGACTTCGGCGAGGCCCACCGCTTGCTCACGAGACGACGTGGCGATCGCATCCATGTGCTGGTTGATGGTGATGATATAGCTTTCGATCGTCTTTAACGCATGACCGGTTTCACTGACCAGCTTCACGCCGCTTTGGACTTCATCGCTGGAATTGCGGATGAGCTCCTTGATTTCTTTAGCGGCCTTGGCCGAGCGCTGGGCGAGCTCGCGCACCTCCTGGGCAACGACAGCAAAGCCTTTGCCTGCCTCGCCGGCGCGCGCCGCTTCAACGCCGGCATTGAGGGCCAGCAAATTGGTCTGGAAGGCGATTTCGTCGATGACGCCGATGATGCTGGCAATCTCGTTCGACGACTTCTCGATCTTATGCATGGCATCAACAGCTTTGTTGACGACATCACCAGACTGCGTTGCGCTGGCGCTTGCCTGGACTGCAACGGAGCGTGCTTCATCCGTCCGCTTCGAAGAGTTGGCAATGTTGGCGGTAATCTCATCGAGCGCAGCGGCGGTTTCTTCCAATGATGCAGCCTGCTGTTCAGTCCGCTTGGAGAGATCGTCCGAGCCAGTGCGGATTTCGGTCGAGCCGGCGAAAATTCTGGACGCAGCCTCAGTGACCGCTTCCAGCGTCTCGCGTAGCTTGCTCGTCGTATCATTGAAATCGGAGCGCAGAACAGCTGTTTTGGCAGTCAGTTCGGCAGTGATCTGATGCGTCAGATTGCCTTGCGCGAGTTGTGCTAGTGCGTCGGCTAGGGCGAGTACCGCTGCTTGATCGTTTGCGGCTTCGCGCTCCATTTGCTCTTTCAGCACGATTTGATCATTGATGTTCGTAAGGGAGCCACACGCCCTGATGGTTTTCCCGTCGGGCTGGTAAGCACAACCGCCTGTCGCTCTGAACCACTGATAAGAACCGTCGCGCATTTTGAGCCGATAGTTGACATTGTATCTGGACGTGCCGGTCTTATCCTCAAGATGCTTGGCGAAAGCTGCGAAAGTGGGAGCAACGTCATCAGGGTGAAGCCTGTCCGACCAGGATTGAACGACGTTCGGAAAGGACTGAATATCGCTGAAGCCGATCAGGCGGCGGAACTCCTGCGACCAAGTCCAGATGCTTTGGGCATGCATAGCATCCCCATTGTGAAGCACGGCTTCCCAAAGTCCAATACCGCAAGCTTCATCAAGAAGGTCTGACCGTTCCTTAATATCATTCAGTCGAGCTTCCAACTCGGCAATCGACCGCTTTTTGTTCAGTGAAAACATTATCACCCCAGAGAATTGTTGATGTCAGAAGTGATATCACTCTATAACTTAATTAGTGATTAAGTCGTTGAAAACAGGCGTTTTTATCTTTACGTTACGTCAGTTTGAGGCTGTTCCCTGGTTGCGCGAAGCTCGGCTTACGCCGAAACAAGTATACAGCACCGAGAGCCTTGACGCGTAACAGACTGATAGGATTCCAAAGACACTTCGATGGTGTGACACAGTTCCCAATCGTAACGATGAATTTGCGCGATCCGCTTGGCGATCCGTCGAAGAAACGATGAAGCGCGACTTGAGTAAGGCGTCCATCAATCCATTTGTATTCACGACATGCCACCCTACCAATGACACCTTCGTCAAGGAACATACCGTGAGAATCTGCTACAGGAAGACCGACGGAGATATGCGTCAGGCACTGGAAGCTGGCGCGTGTCCAAGCAGAGTTCTTCAAGCATCGAACCGACTTGCGAGCAGATGCGGAAGGATGGAGCCATTGGCGAAGATACGATGATAGATTTGGCTCGCTGAATTTGACGCCGCCAGAGGCGCTAGCTGGAACCAGCGCCTCGGGTGACGGACATTTCTGCGCCTCAACCTCTTCACGGAAGAGTTGCCCATCCGTGCTGTCAGGAAAGGGGGCGCTCTAAATCAATCGGCTACTTGCGCTCTAGCAGGGACGTCGGTCGCCTCGAAACCGCGCTTCCAGCCTCCTATCAACTGCTCTTCGGTTTGAAATCTATCAGGAGTGATTTGAGCTCGACTTCCCGGACGCGCCGCGCCGCTTCGCTTGAAGACACCCACGCCAGTTGTCGTTGGCCACGCTCTTTGTATTCGGATACGACGTCTTTGACCTCTATTTCGAAGACTTCGACAACGCAGGGCGCGACATCGCTGTTATCCAGCCATTTAAGGTAAGTGTAACGGCCAACCGGTTTTTTCCTGACCCGACCACGAATGCCAGCTTCTTCCCAGGCTTCGATCTCCGCCGCTTCGTGGGGCTTCTTCTTCTTCATCGGCCAGCCCTTCGGGATCACCCACCGCCCGGTTCCTCTGGAGGTGATGAGAAGCACCTGGAAGTCATCTGCTGCAATCCATCGGTAGCATAAGGCACCATATTGCAATCGGAACCCGCCGTTGAACAGTTTGTCTGGCATTAAGGCAAGTTGCTGTAGCAACGAGCGAGGTTTGCGAGACGGCTCCGGTCGGTCCTTTCGTGAACGCTTCATTCGGATAGGAATCGCTGATTTTTAACGTCTCCGCAATGGCCTTTCGAAGTCTATGACGGCTTCATGACGCTTTCCACAACATCCTACGCAGCCTTTGGAATGCCGTGCGGGCCATCTCTCAAGAGATCGGCTTTCTCAGCCGCTTACCTTCCCCAAGAAGAAATAAGGGGCGTTGTTGTGCTGAATCGGTGCACGCGGGAGATCAAAGGCTTGTTGGAAAGCCTCAAGCCCGGGCAGGCTGCCGGAGCTGCGGTGACCGCGCCAAAGTCGTACTCGAACTTGATAAGTCCGTTTCAGTGTCCCACTTGCCGAATTATCGGGGGTTGCGCAAAGCTCGTGGCGAGCAACCAAAATAACTTTTAAACAGGCGATTAAAGCTGCTGACGTTTCTGAAGCCGTGATTGTAAGCGATGTCACTGATTTTCTGCTGAGCTTGAGACGCATCTTCTATGTCCGATCGGCATCGCTCGAGCCGCCGTAAGCGGATCCAGCGAGCTAAGGACGTTCCTTCGCGCTCGAACAATTTGTTGAGGTAGCGAACGCTCACGTAATGGGCTTGGGCTATGACGTCTGGTGTCAAAGTCTCGTCGTCGAGATGAGTGTCGATGAAGCCCTGAACCCGCCGAAGGGTGGAGGATACGTAGCGACTTTGGCTTGGTGGAGGTGGGGCCCGTCCGGGCGAGGCAAGGGCCAAGCTAAGCAGATCCAGCAGGTGATTGGCAATGCGGCTTGCCTCTGCCGGGAGAAGTTGGGGGGCCTCTTCCAACGCTGCACGCAACATGTTGCTCGCGACATGACCAACACCGGCCTCACCGTCGATGCGCTGGGCGAGAACTTCGGTCGCCGCAGTCAGCCTGCCTTCAAGGCGGTGTCTAGGGACGCCTATCCACAGAGCATCAAATCCCCGCGAAACCTCAATAGCGTACTCACGAGTGCTGTCGAAGATGGCCATATCTCCGGGTCTGAGAACCGCCTGGCCAGAGCCTTGGGTGAGGGTCATACTGCCGCTGATCAGGAATCCGATGACGAAGTCATTTTTCGTCGAAGCCTGAATTAATCGCCGTGACCGCACGGCGCGGTGAGCACCTCCGCGCGTAATAGCCCGGATAAACGTCATCTCTCCGAAGGGGTAGCGGTACATACGCCCGGTAGGCGCTTTCGTCTCAAGTTGCTCCACGTCGAGTTCGACGAAGATGGCGCCGAGCGAGGCTGCCCAGGCATCGGAATTACCGCTGACCTGGATCATTTCGTCTGACCGTTTTGGCGCGCGCAACTTCACTGACAGCTCCCAATTCAACTCCTTCGGAAAATTGTGAAGGGGTTGGGGGTTCGTGTCAATTTGACGGCCCTTCAGGAAAGACGAAAGATCTTTAAGCATCAGAAAAATATGTACTTTTCACAAAGTAGGAGTCGCCGCTCATCGCAGGCTGGTGGCCGTTAGTTCCCAAAAAGCAAATTTAATGGGCCGCCAGTGCAAAGACACGACTTCGGCGAGTGGGCATGCTTGCAGGCAGAGAAGCAAATCGCATCGTGTCCGGGTCGACGAGGAAGTCGGTGTCGTCCGGCATATCTGGCACGAGAGCTTCAGGGAGAGGAAAAGAAAATGGAAAAAGGACAACGGACTCGCAACTCGAAAGCGAGGGCGCGCTCGGGCAACCGAGCTGGATGATCTCTTAATCCGTCGACAGACCATTCGGATGCTACGCCCGCAGCAGACAGCTTGGGCACTGCATCGTCAATTCTAGGAGGAAATTCATTATGTCATTGGCAGAGCCAACGGGGACTTACGAGCGGACCGACATTGCCTTCCGCACAGACGACGGGATCACTCTGCGCGGCTGGCACTTTCTGCCTGCATCCGCGGAATTGGCGCCGCAGCCGCTTATCATCATGCACCACGGTTTCAGTGCGGTTAAGGAAGGTTACCCGGAGCACTTCTTCGAGGAATACTTCGCCGCAGCGGGCTTCGGTGTGTTGACCTACGATCCGCGAAGCCTGGGAGAGAGCGGCGGACGTATCCGGCAGGAAATCGATCCCTTCCTGCAAGTCTCTGACTTCAGGGATGCCATTTCCTTTGCGCTGACTCTGCCGGGCGTCGACCCTCAACGCGTCGGCGTATGGAGCGCCAGCTATGGTGGCGGAACGGCCATACAGGCTTTGGCCATGGACAGGAGGGTGCACTGCCTGATCAGCACCGTGCCTTTCCTGAGCGGAGGCGCGATTTGGAACATGCTGCCAGCCGAGATACGCCAGAACATGTTGCGACTGTTCGAAACGGACCGCGCACAACGTGCGGCCGGCCAAGCGCCGCAAACTGTAGCGATTGCATCCGAAGATCCTGCTCGAACGCCGTGCATCCTTCCGACGAAAAAGTCCTGGGAATGGTGCATGCGAGTTGCGGCAGTCGCACCGAACTGGAAAAACGAAGTGACAGTCCGCAGTCTGGAATCCCAGTTCGGATTCGAGCCGATGGCCTATGTCAGCAGGATCACGCCCAAGTCGCTCCTTCTGATTGGTGCCGAAAACGATGACCTGATCCCGATCGCTCTGACGCGAGAAGCCTTCGAACGTGCGCCCTGCCCGGAGAAGGACCTCGTCGTTTTCCCCTGCGGTCATTACTCCTGCTACGACGATTACTTTTTCCAGACCGCTGAGGCTTCACTTGGCTGGTTCGACAAGCACCTTCGGCTCGCCGTCTAGGAATGAAGCGGAAACGTCTCTCTCTTTTCTCAATACAAGTTCGCACGACGGAGGAAGCAAGCATGCGCGCATCGCTGGATGGAAAAGTTGCAGTCGTCACCGGGGCGACGACCGGGATCGGGCGCGGCATAGCGGTTGCGCTTGCCCGGGCCGGCGCCAAGGTTGTTGTCGGCGACATTATTCGTGTTCCCAAGGAAGGCAGCTATGACGAGCGCCCCGACCTTTCGACAGCGGAACTCATCACCGAAATCGGCGGAGACGCAATCTTCGTAGAATGTGATGTAACCCAATCTGCGGCGGTATCGGGCGCAGTAGAGGCTGCGGCGTCTACGTTTGGCCGCCTCGATATCATGGTGAACAATGCCGGCATCTTTACCCGGCTGGAGACTGTGATCGAGCAGTCTGAGGAGGACTACGAACTGACCATGGCGGTCAACGCCAAAAGTGTGTGGTTGGGCTGCAAATTCGCCTTGCGTCAAATGATGCAGCAGGAGCCGCTGCCAGGCCGTTCCCGCGGTCGCGTGATCAACATCGCCTCCGCTGCCGGAGTTTCCGGGTTGCCGCTGGAGCCAGCTTACTGCGCGTCCAAGGGTGCTGTGCTTGCGTTGACTCGGCAGCTGGCCGTCGACTTCGGTCCCCATGGAATCGGCGTCAATGCGATCATGCCCGGTCCGATTCAAACAGCGATGACCCGCTCCGCGCTGGACGATCCTGAGACTGCCGCACGGTTCCGACAGGCAACGCCGTTCTCGCGCTTAGGTACAGCCCACGACGTTGCTTCGGCAACGGCGTTCCTGGCCGGGGACGAGGCGGAGTTCATCAATGGCGCCGCTCTTGCGATCGACGGGGGCGCCACGGCGCTTTGAGAAGGGCAAGGCAGCGCTCCATGTCTCGCTGAAACCAAAATCACAAAACAAAGGGACGAAGAATGAACGTTTCGCTGGATGGAAAGGTGGCAATCGTAACTGGAGCCGCGACGGGAATCGGCCGCGGCATCGCGGTGGCCTTTGCGCGGGCAGGCGCCAATGTTGTCGTCGGCGATATCATCACGACGCCTAGGCCAGGGAGTTTCGACGAGCGCCCCGACCTATCGACCGCCGACCTTATTGCTGAGATCGGAGGCCGCGCGATTTTTGTCGATTACGATGTGACAAGGCGTGAAGCAGCACAAGGCGCAATTGAGGCTGCTCTGTCGACGTTTGGCCGTCTGGACATCATGGTCAACAATGCGGGGATCGGAATAGTAGGCAAGCGCTTCCACGAATTTTCCGACGCCGATTTCGATAGAACCTTTGACGTGAATGTCAAAGGCACGTGGTTCGGCACACAGGAGGCTGCCAAGCATTTTATCTCCGCAGGCGGAGGATCAATCATCAACATGCTTTCGACTGCCGCGATCAGGCAACCTCCCATGCAAGCGATATATAACATGTCGAAGGCCGCCACCGCACAGATGACCCGGTCCGCTGCCCTCGAATACGGCAGGTACAACATTCGCGTGAACGGTATTTGCCCGACAATGGTGAAGACGTCGCTCACCCGTGAGCTCACCGATAACGAACCGCTGATGAACTACATCGTTGGCACCATCGCCCTGGGCCGTTTTGCCGAAGTTTCCGACGTCGCAAATGTTGCAACCTTTCTGGCGAGCGATGAGGCAGCCTTTATCTCAGGTGTTTTGCTTCCCGTCGATGGGGCCGAAAACCCGCCGCTTTACATGGCGGGCGATGCGCCGTGATGACAAATCAGAATGCTTCGCCGTACCCGGCAGGAGGTGTTGGCAGGGTGACGTGATGTCGTTTCGTTGAAGCGAGATGAGGCGTTTGTCTGCAAGGCCAAGCGACCGCCATTTGGCGGAATTCAATGAGCACGAATATCAGGGCGGAGCCTCTGTCAGCTTCGGCACACGTGATTTTGCACCGCTCACAATCCCATTGACCAAGTTAGAGAAAGACCGGGAGGAAATATGCGTACACAGGTTGTCATCATCGGCTCCGGGCCAGCGGGATTGCTATTAGGCCAGAGTCTTTCCAATGCCGGTATCGACAACGTCATCCTTGATCGTGTCGGAAAAGACTACATCCTTGGGCGGGTACGCGCCGGGGTGCTGGAGGAGGGCACAGTCCAGCTGTTGGAAAAAGCCGGTTTGGCCGAACGTCTTCATGCAGAAGGTCTTCCTCATAGTGGTTTCTCACTCGCCTTCGACGGCGGCGACCACAGGATCGACCTGCAGGATCTGACGGCAGGAAAACGCGTCGTGGTCTACGGCCAGACAGAGGTAACACATGACGCGATGGACGCGCGCGAGCGCGGCGGTTATCTCACGGTTTACGACGCGCTCAATGTTAAACCTCATGCATTTGATGGTGACCAGCCATATGTGACCTATGAGAAGAATGGTGCACCATTTCGTATCGATTGCGACTTCATCGCGGGTTGTGATGGTTTCCACGGCGCTGCCCGCAAAGCCGTTCCTCGTCGTGCGATCCAGGAGTTCGAGAAGGTCTATCCATTTGGATGGCTTGGAATTCTCGCTGATGTCGAGCCTGTTCATGACGAGTTGATTTACGCGAACCATCCGCGTGGATTTGCACTTTGCTCCATGCGATCACACACGCGTAGTCGCTACTACATCCAATGTCCGTTGGATGAGAAAGTTGAGAAATGGAGCGACGATCGATTCTGGGACGAAATCAGAACCCGTCTTCCAGTTCACCACGCTGAGGCTATGAGAACGGCTCCGTCCTTCGAAAAGTCCATCGCCCCACTACGCTCTTTCGTGTGCGAACCAATAAGATTCGGGCGTCTTTTCCTTGCGGGAGACGCAGCGCACATCGTTCCTCCCACGGGGGCAAAAGGCCTCAACCTCGCGGCGAGTGATGTCCATTATTTGAGTGACGCGATAATCGAACATTACAAGGAGCGTTCGGACGAAGGGCTTGATGCCTATTCCCGGCGCGCATTGTCGCGGGTCTGGAAAGCCGTGCGCTTCTCATGGTGGATGACAACCATGATGCACCGCTTCCCAGACGCTGGCGATTTCGGACAGAAATTACAAGAGGCCGAACTCGGCTATCTCGTCCAGTCACGCGCGGCCGCCACCGCACTTGCAGAGAACTATGTCGGTCTACCCCACTGACAACTCGCTGAGCGTACCATAGGACACGTCGAGACGACTGTGGGAAATGAAAATAAAGCGATAGCCCGTCGGTCCGGCAGGCACAGTAAAGCTGGCCTCGAAAAGAGTTGGCTCTCCGTCGCTGGACCCAGATCCTGCGAACAACATCCCCGGCTGCCTGCGCGGCCGGGAAAGGAAAAATCACGCGTTCAGGCTTTTGGTGAAGGGCATGACGCGAATGCGTTTCCCCAGCGCCTTGTAGACAGCGTTGGCGACGGCTGGACCCACCGGTGGCACACCCGGCTCGCCCATGCCCGAGGGCGGATTGGAGGACGCGAGAATATGCACGTCCACGTCGGGCATCGCATCGATGCGAAGCGGCGTATACATATCGAAGTTGCCCTGATCGACCTTGCCGTCCGTTAGGGTGATTTCCTCAGCCATGATGGCGCCCAAACCGAACCCTACGCTCCCCTCGACCTGGGCGCGAACCTGGTCCGGGTTGACAGCAAGACCGCAATCCACCGCAGCGACGACCCGCTCGACCTTGAAGCCGCCGTCGTCGTCTGTCGAGATTTCGGCAATCTGTGCCACGACCGAGCCAAAGCTTTCGGCAACAGCAACACCGCGGAAGCGTCCCTTCGGCAGCGGTTTCGTCCACCCCGCCTTCTCCGCTGCAAGTCTAAGGACGACAGCATGTCGCGACTGCGGTTCGAGCATCGAAAGACGGAACTCGATGGGATCGCGCCCGGCCGCCTCTGCGAGTTCGTCGATGAACGCTTCCGCAGCAAACGCCGTATGCGTCGAACCCACTGCACGCCACCACAGAACCGGCACCCCTACTTCCGTCGTGGTCAGGCCAACCATCTGATTGGGAATGGAATAGGGCAGGTTGTTGGCTCCTTCGACGGATGTCGGATCGACGCCGTTCTTGACGACGCTTTCAAACAGCGTCTTTGCAACGATCGACTGTCCGACGATGTGATCGCTCCAGGCGATGAGTTTTCCGTTGGCGTCTAGTCCGGCTTTGAGATTATGCACGTAGGAAGGGCGATATCGCCCGGCGCGCATATCATCCTCGCGAGTCCACTGCACCTTTACGGGCGCCCGAAATCCGATGGCCTTGGCGACATAGACGGACTCAACAATCACGTCGCCGTCGAACACTGAACGGCGGCCGAAGCTGCCGCCACTTTTCAGCACGTGCAGTCGCACCTTGTCGGGCGTAACTCCCACGATCTCGCTTGCAAGTGCTTGATACACATCTGGGAATTGATGTCCGCCCCAGATTTCAAGAGTGCCATCATCGTTCCTGCGCGCGACCGCGTTGAGAGGCTCCAGCGCCGAATGGGCGAGATAAGGGAATTCGAAGCTCGCCTCAACGACCTTGGCCGCCGCCGCAAACCCAGCTTCTATGTCGCCGTCGTTGCGTGCTATGGCGGAGGGCGCCTTGCGCGCAAGATCCTTGTACATTGTCATCAGCTCGGGCGTGCCGCGCTTTTCGGCCGTCGCTTCATCCCACTCGACCTTGGTGGCTTCGCGTCCCTGGATAGCAGCCCACATGTGCTCCGCCACGACGGCCACGCCGCGGGGTGTCTCGACGACGTCGATGACACCCTTGATTGAACGCGCCGCTGCGGCATCGAAGGACTTGACCTTGGCGCCGAACAGTGGCGGATGGATCATGACGGCGGTCAGCATGCCAGGCAGTTTGACGTCGATCGTATAATGCTCAGTTCCGTTGGTTTTCCGGGCACTGTCGAACCGCTTCAGCTTCCCGTTGCCGATCAGTTTCCACTCACCAGGCTCCTTGAGCTTTACCTCTGTTGGTACAGGCATCGTTGCAGCCTTGGCAGCAAATTCACCGAAGCCAGCTTTCTGACCTGAGGGGTGAGACAGGATACCATCCGCAACCTTTATCTCAGAAGGCTGGACTTTCCATTCGGAGGCGGCAGCGGCGACCAGCATAGCTCGAACCGCGGCGCCCGCTTTGCGGTAGCGTTCCCACGAGGTCATCATCGACGTCGATCCGCCTGTTCCCTGCATGGCACCGCCAAAGGCGAGATTGCCGTAGGCCTTGACGTTCCCGGCGGCGCCCAGCACTTCAATAGAAGCCCAGTCGGCATCGAGTTCTTCCGCCACCAGGGTGGCCAACCCGTTATACGAACCTTGGCCCATCTCGAACTGCGACGAAAGAACCGTCACCTTGCCCTGGCCGTCAATCGTCAGATAGGGTGTGAAGGCGAGCGCGCCATCCGCGTCTGTCGTGGCCTCAGCGGCGATGGCAGGCAGGGCGGATAACGTTTGGAAGCCGACGGCGACACCGCCGCCCACTGCCAACGCACCCAGCATGAATTGCCGGCGGGATGCCTGCACCTTCTCCACAGGAAGAGCGAAAGATTGCATCAGTTTCGGGATCATTGTTCAGGCCTCCAAACGCTTTGCAGCTTCATGAATCCCGGCTCGGATCCGGTGGTAAGTGGCACAACGACAGAGATTGCCCGTCATTGCGGCATCGATATCGGCGTCGGTGGGTTTGGCGTTGTTCGTCAGCAGGTCGGTCGCCGAAATGATTTGTCCTGACTGACAATAGCCGCATTGAGGAACGTCAAGATCGGCCCAGACGGTCTGGACCGTTTCTGCGACCTTGCCCTTTAGCCCTTCGATGGTCGTCACTTTCGCCTGACCGATATCGCCGATAAATGTTTGGCAGGAACGGACCGGGGTGCCGTCCAGCAGCACCGTGCAGGCACCGCACTGGGCCATGCCGCAGCCGAACTTCGTTCCTGTCAGTCCGACGAGGTCACGGATCGCCCACAGAAGCGGCATGTCCGCATTGGCGTCGATCTCATGTGCCGTCCCATTGATCTCTAATGTTACCATGGTTCTCTCCTTGCATCGGGGCGCGCGCAGAGTTCGATCTGGACTGGCCTTGTCGAACCCGTTGACGTTCGTCGTCCACCAGGAACTCTATAAGAGGACGCTGATGTGTCATAGGTTCGATCCTGCCGGATTATTGCCCATTTCTGTCGGACGGCGCTGAAAACAACCGTTCTTCTTGCGCTGCCCGTCAGCACATTTTCTTTTCAGCCGGCCGGCTGCCGGATTAACCGACAGCGTTGCGCGTGGTGGAGCCGGCCGATTGGAGGATCGCCTTAACATCGCGAAGGGGAGGGTGGCCGAACATGCGGCGATACTCGCGGTTGAACTGGGTTGGGCTCTCGTAGCCGACTGCCAGCGCCGCGGTGGTGGCGTCGAACGATCCGGAAAGCATCAATTCGCGTGCGTGATGCAGCCGCAAGTGCTTCTGGAATTGCAGCGGGCTCATGGCCGTCATGGCGCGAAAGTGGTGGTGCAGTGTTGAGGCACCCATATTAGCCATGTCGGCGAGATCTTCGATGCGAAGTGGGCGAGTGTAATTCTCTTTCAGCCAGGCGACCGCTTTGGCGACCCGATTGCTGTTGGTGCCGGACAGTGCGAAGCGCCGAAGCCGTGCACCCTGATCGCCGGTGAGCAGGCGGTAGAGAATTTCGTTCTGGATATGGTTTGCCAGGAAGGGGATATCGTTCGGCGAGTTTTGGAGCGAAATCATTCGGAGGAACGCGTCGAATAACTCGGGCGTGGCCGCTCCAACGGCTGCCCCGCGGTCGCGATCCGCCATATTTACCGGGCGCAGATCATGGTCGACGATCAGGCGCCTTATCGCCTCGAGGTTCAAGCGCAACATCGCAGCGACGTAGGGTTCCGCCAAACTCGACGCGCTGATTTCGCCTCTCATTGGCAGTCCGATAGCCGTCAGCAAAAACGACGATTCATCGTAGACGATTGTCTCGTCGCCGACACTGACGCGTTTGCTGCCCTTGATGATCAACGACAGGCTCGGTTCGTATACGGTGTAGAATGGGCCGACGGGCTCCGTGATACGGTAGATGGAAAGGCCTGGAATCCCGTGCATAAAGCTGACGCCATCCAGGGGCAGCGCTGACAGCGTTTCGAGAATCCGTTCGCGAACGCCTGCAGTTTGCCTGCGAAGATGGTCTCGGTCGAACGGCGTTTCAGTCATTGGCGTCTCCTGTTGCCAGGCAGTTCTATGTCCAGAACGATGACGATGTCTATCACGAATTCTTGATGCCGAGAGGATCAGGCAAGAATAATATCCGATCGAGCTAACCCGTTAGAGGAAACGCTGCTATCGAATCGAGGCCGATACAAGCACTCGAGACCTGACACCTCGTCTTGGATGCGCATCAAGGCGAGACCTTCGAAGTCGAAAGGATAACGCGCATATGACCAAGCTCCAGACCGGGATGTTGATCCTTTTTGCCGGGTTGGCGCTCTGTCCCTCCGGCGCCACTGCGGAAGGCGACGTAAACAGCGGCGAAAAGCTCTTCGCCCGCTGCAGCACGTGTCACTCAGTCAACGGCGAGAAAAAGATGGGGCCATCGCTGTCCGGTGTGGTCGGTCGCAAGGCCGGTTCGGTCGCAGGCGCGCGCTACTCGAAGGCTCTTGCCCAGTCCAACCTCGTCTGGACCGACGAGACTCTCGACGCTTATCTCGCTGCTCCCGCCACCCTTGTTCCCGGAACGACAATGACCGTGCGGATTCCCAAGGAACAGGATCGGCTTGATCTCATTTCGTACCTCAAGTCGCTCAAATAACGAGTGTGTATCGTGGACCGGGAAAGCGTGCGATCGTCAACCCTCGAGGAATGACACAATCCGCTTTGTGCTTTCACATCTTGCGTAACGAGCGTCGGGGGAGAGAGAGGATGATAAGCTTGGATCCATTGCTGATTGCGGAAACTTGGAGGAAGAATGGCCGTGAGGTGGCGATTGCCACCGTCATTGAGACATGGGGTTCGGCGCCGCGGCCAGCAGGGAGCCACCTAGTGATCGATAGCGATGCCAATTTCGAGGGCTCTGTTTCCGGGGGATGCGTGGAGGGTGCCGTCATCACCGAGGCACTGGAGGTTATCGAGACCGGTGAGGCAAAGATGCTGGAGTTCGGCGTCGCCGATGAGACGGCCTGGCAAGTCGGCCTTTCCTGCGGTGGACGGATCCGCGTCTATGTGGAAAGGCTTGGCTGATGGACCTCACGACGCTCGAGCGGCTGAACGCCTATAGGCGGGCGCGGGTTGCGGCTGCATTGATCACCGATCTCAGCACCGGCAATGTGAGCGTCATTTCAGAAGGTGATGAGCTTGATGGTGGCCTCGGCGAAGCGGTGGCTTCTGCGTTCCGTTCCGGGCGTTCAAGCATTGTTGAGCTGGACGGTGGCCGTTTCTTCCTCAACATTTATCTGCCACCACCCGATGTCGTCATTATCGGAGCCGTTCATATCAGTCAGGTCTTGGCAAAAATGGCGGCGCTCGCTGGCTTCAGTGTGCGTATCATTGACCCGCGGACGGCATTTGCGGCGCCCGACCGTTTTGCCGGGATCAACCTGGTGGCTGACTGGCCCTCAGACGCACTGAAGGACAAGCCACTCGACGCATACACTGCGCTCGTAGCGGTGACGCATGATCCGAAAATAGACGATTTCCCGATTGCGGAGGCCCTGCGTGGAGGGTGTTTCTATATTGGGGCACTCGGCAGCAGGAGAACCCATGCATCGCGTCTGGATCGGCTGAGGGCTCAGGGATTTGCCGATGAGGCGCTCACTCGCATCCACGGGCCGGTCGGGCTGCCTATCGGCGCTTCCAGTCCGGCTGAGATCGCGGTCGCCATCCTCGCACAGATCATCGAGGCGTTGCGAACGCGTGAGACCGTATCGCGAAAGGGCGATATTCAATGAAATTCGGTGAATTTCCAACCGCCTTTGCGGAGGGGCTTATGCTGGCGCATGCGGTCCGATTGCCGGAGCAGACCTTGCGGAAAGGGCGGCGCGTTTCTTCAGCGGATGTCGAAGCACTCAAGCAGGCCGGTATCGCCAGTGTTATCGCAGCGCAGATCGAGGACGGCGACCTCGACGAAGACGAGGCAGCCCGCCGACTTGCCGCAGCGATCGCGCTGCAGCACCTGCGTTTCTCCGAGGCTGCGACTGGCCGCGTAAATGTCTACGCCGCCAGTGATGGGCTCTTCGTTGCAGATCGTCATGTCGTTGATCGCGTCAATCGGATCGATCCGGCGATCACGTTGGCTTGTCTCGCCGATCATGTGCGTGTCAGGGCAGGAGATATGGTGGCAACGTTCAAGATCATTCCGCTTGCTCTGCCGAGCAATATGGTGGATGCCGCCTGTGACGCCTTGAGAACGACCGCGGCCTTCCACGTCAAACCGTTCACAGAATACGCAGTGTCGCTTGTCGCCACCGAATTGCCATCGCTTAAGCCTGCCGTCATGGATAAGACAACACGGATCCTCGAGCGGCGGCTGGCTATATACGGCAACCGATTGGCGCGAGAGCAGCGGGTGGCTCACAGATGTGACACAGTCGCCCCCGCCATCAGGCAGGTGATGGCCACCGATGAACGCTTACCAAAGCTGGTTATCGTCTTTGGAGCGTCAGCGGTCATCGATGAGGAAGATGTGATCCCTGCAGCGATCCGCCAGGCGGGTGGTGAGGTTTTGAGCGTGGGTATGCCCGTCGATCCCGGCAATCTCATTGTTCTTGGACGGATCGGCGAGACCTATGTCGTCGGGGCGCCTGGGTGCGCGCGGAGCCCCAAGGAGAATGGCTTCGATTGGGTTTTGGATCGCATTCTGGCTGGTGAGAGGCCGGATGCCCGCGATCTGACAGGCATGGGTGTCGGCGGACTGCTAACGGAAATCGAGACACGGCCACGACCGAGGGAGGGCCTCGAGGAACATGGTCGAGTGGCGACCGTTGCAGCGGCCATCCTGGCTACTGAAACATCCGGTCGAATGGGCACGGGCCGTTGGCCCGAATGATAAGCCTCATTCGACGGCGAGCCGCTGGCCCGCCGTGCGACCTTTGCCAAAAGCAGACTTGATTCAGCAGCCTCCGCTCTCGCCGCGGGGCATCCTGTCAGACAAAAAGCGGGACGCTGGAACGTCCCGCTTATCCGCTATGTGTTGCTTCTGCAAGGCCGTTTCAAAACTCGGACCAGTTTTCCTGCTTAACGGCAACTGCGCCGCCACCGAAAGCGGAAGCAACTTTACCCATCATGCGTCGGGCCGGTGAGGATACTGGCCGTGTATCTTTGGTGGGGATTGCCGGAGCGCTCACGCGGGCGAACTGCTCGGTCTCTGTGCCGCCCAACCGAAAACGGCTGATGATCTGCCGGAGGCGATCGGACTCACTGGCAAGCGAAGCGCTGGCTGCATTCGCTTCTTCCACCATGGCCGCATTCTGCTGAGTGACCTGATCCATCTGGTTGATCGCGATGTTCACCTGAGACAGTCCAGCAGACTGTTCCTGCGCAGAGGTCGCGATGGCGTCGAGCTGGGCGTTAATCGCCACAATATGGTGCTGGATGCCCTTCAGGGCCTCACCTGTGGCGCTCACAAGCTTCACGCCGTTATCGACCTCGTCAGCGGAGCTGCGAATGAGTTCTTTGATCTCCTTCGCGGCCTGTGCTGAACGTTGGGCCAGTTCGCGGACCTCCTGGGCAACAACTGCAAAGCCTTTACCCGCTTCTCCGGCACGGGCCGCTTCCACACCGGCGTTCAGAGCAAGAAGATTCGTTTGGAAGGCGATTTCGTCGATCACTCCGATGATGTTCGATATCTGGTTTGACGATGCCTCGATCCGCTGCATTGCATTGACTGCATTCGAAACAACCTCGGCGGATGCTGCAGCCGATCTGTTCGCCTCGATCGCCACGCCGCGAGCTTCTTCAGTCCGTGTGGTGGAATTCGAAACATTGCTTGTGATCTGGTCCAGCGCAGCAGCAGTCTCTTCGAGCGAAGCCGCCTGCTGTTCAGTCCGGCGAGAAAGATCGTCGGCGCTGCCGCTCATTTCACGTGAGCCGTTATCGATGGCGTGGGTTGCCTGCGAAACGGCATTGAGCGAATTGCGAAGGTTACTGACGGTGTCGTTGAAGTCGGCGCGCAATCCTTCGAAATCGGAAGCAAACTGTTTATCGAGGCGAACGGTCAAGTCACCGGAAGAGAGCTGGCGAAGGCCGGCGGCCAAGCTTTCGGTGGCCTCAGCCATTTCGTCAGCCCGACGGCGATCCGTAGCCGCTACGCGCTCGCGCTCGGCTTCGGTTGCCCTCCGTGTCTCGGCAGCTTCTGCCTCCAGTCCGCGGCTCTTCAGACCATTGTCCTTGAAAACCTGCACTGCTCTCGCCATGCTGCCCACTTCGTCACGACGGTCGATTCCGTGAACGTCAACACTAAGATTTCCTTCCGCCAGCGTGGACATGGTGCGGGAGAGGACGCCAACCGGGAGGACGATCCACTTCCTGACCAAAAAGAACCCAAGACCGGCGATGATCAAGAACCCGATAATGACACCCGCGACAGTTGTCGTTGCGCTCCGACCGCTAAGGGTCGTCAGCGAGTCACTTTCCTTGTCGTTTTTATCGGCGATCTCATTTGCGATCGCCTTCAATTGGCTGCCGATCTGAGCGAAGATCGGCTGGCACTCTGTTCCAAAAGCCCTCTGAGATGCAAGCGCCTCATCGACATTCGATGATGTGCGACCTAAATGCCATGCATTCTGGCAGGTCTTATCATAAAGCGCCAGCCCTTCCTGCTTTAACGAAGTCAGACGTTTGTCTTCCGGCATCAATTGAATGGCTTCATCCATGAGCTTGGAAAATTCTTCGCGCGTCGCCTTGGTTTCGACCTCGGCCGCCGAGTTTCCTTCTTCCGTGAAGGCAATCATCATGTCAGCCAACGCGGCACGCCCGTTCATAAGCGCACTGCTGGCGCGGGCGAGATTTAGACTGGCTTGGCTATCGCTTGAGATAAGGTCGCTGTAGCGCGTGTCTATCTTCATAATCTGCGTCGCAGAGTAGGCAGCGATACCAAGCGCAAAGATGCCAAATAAGGCGAAGACGACCAGGAATTTTCCGGCAATAGGTATATTTTTCATGGAAGCTCTCAATATCTAGAAGCCAAATGTTCAAAGATCCTTGCTTCATAGATAACCAGAGAATTTTATTTTTGATTAAAAATTTTCTTTTTATAATAGTTTCGTCAACCAATGATTTAATTTAAATTACTCTAATGAAGTCTAGCAGTCGAACCTTTGGTTGATCAAAGACACGAGAATCGTCGTCATCTGCGCGGCGTTCGCGGCTGTGAATATGGTGGGAGCGGACACTTAGGCAGGAGCATCGCCAAGATGATCGCTCTATGGTCAATGTGTTCGAGTTCGCTCGGCCCTACCAGCCTTCTGCCGGCTTGTTCGGCCCTTCCTGCATACTATCTCTGTTGTAGGCTTGGAGCTGGAGCGTCACCACGGATCGAGGCGCGGCCGCCATACTGCCGCAGGTCTATATTGAAATTTCCGACCGACCGTGGAGAGATGTTGGCTTCGGATGCAAGGATCTCCATTTGTTTCTAGAACTGGGATCGGCATCGAGCCTCAATGAGGGTGGCTGTGGTATCTGCTGTACAGAATGTCTGGAACCATGAACGGCGTCGGTGAACCAATGTCCACCGTTTCGGCGACGTTCGAAGACGCGCTTGGCAGATTGCCGGACGGGTATGTTGACGGAAGTTTTCGCGGTCGACCATGGGGCGTGACAGTCAAGCGATCGGAGGATGGCAAAAGAGTCTGGCTTTACGGCGAGGCGCTTTGTGGAACGGAGATCGTCAGCTTCAATCTCTATCGTTTGACCGGGTCGGGTGCGATCCTGAAGCCATGCGAAATGTCCTCCACAAAGGTTGTTCAATTCGTCCTTGGTTTCGAACCATTTTTCCGCGCGCGTGTCGATTTCCAGGCGTTGATAAAAGAGTGAGCACTTAGCTCATATTGCATTGCAATAAATGCATGGCTGCGCTGCAATCTGTACGCTGGCGATCAAGCCAGCTTCTGCTATTTTCAGATCATCGAAGCGATGCACCTCCTCCCGCAAAGCTTCGTGTTATCAGGCGACCCACTCCTCCTCCCAAGGGAAGCCTGAGAGAACAGCGGCACTCCTCCTCCCAGCCGTTGTTCATCGTTTCGAAAAGCCTGCCGCACCTCCTCCCGCGGCAGGCTTTTTCGTTTTTAGGTCGTTTGTACCCTGGTACCGAGCTGTTCCGCGGTATCACGCGGCTCTTATGCCGAGGATGCGTCACGCAGGCAGCTGAAGGGGTTGTGCGAAGTCGGAATTTCCAGGGATCTGCGGCTTTAAAGCATGTCGCGCAAAATTGTGCAGCGGTTTTGCGATAACGACATGCGATAAAACAAGGATCTGAAGCGTGGTGAGCTAGTCTGAAAGATTGCGAGACGCTTTGGGCCGTGGTCAAAGGTTCAAATGGGTTCAGAAGCCGACGCGCCGACTACACCAGATGAACGTCTGAAATTTTCACTATATCGCGATTGGCTCCACGGCGGTTGCACGTCAATTCTTTCGTGAAATGAACTCATGATCAGCTTCCCTGAGCAGTTTTGAGCAAACCACCCTCGACATTACTCGCGGATCGCGATGCCGTGCTCGTCGAATAGATGAACGGCCTCAAGCCTGGGGACGACCCGTATGATAGATCCGGCAAGTGCCGAAACACGCTCGCGAAACACACACGTGATATTCTGCTTTCCGAGCTTCGCCAGAACCATGGTCTCCGATCCAGTCGGTTCGATCACGACGACTTCGAGCGGTATTCCGTCTTCGGCTAGCTGAAGGTCTTCGGGCCTTATACCGTAGACCGTTGCGGACGTCGGCCGTCGGTCCGGCGATGGAAGGGCGATGCCATCATCTGTCGTGAAACCGGCGGCGTCCATTTTGCCCTTTATGAAGTTCATTGAAGGCGAACCAATGAAACCTGCGACAAACATGTTTTTAGGGTGATCGTACAGCTCGAGTGGCGTGCCGACTTGTTCGATCGATCCGTCGCGCATGACAACGATCTTGTCAGCCATCGTCATCGCTTCGACCTGATCGTGTGTGACGTAGATCGTCGTGGTCTTCAAGCGCTGATGGAGTTCCTTGATCTCGGCGCGCATCTGAACGCGGAGTTTAGCGTCGAGGTTCGACAGTGGCTCGTCAAACAGAAAGACTTGAGGATCGCGCACGATGGCGCGTCCCATGGCAACACGCTGGCGCTGACCGCCCGATAGCTGTTTCGGGTATCGGTCTAGAAGATTGGTCAGGCTCAGGATTTCGGCCGCACGTGTCACCTTGGCGTTGATTTCCGCCACGGGCACCTTCTTCAGACGGAGCGCGAACCCCATATTTTCGGCGACCGTCTTATGCGGATAAAGCGCATAGCTTTGGAACACCATGGCAATGTCCCGATCTTTCGGAGGAAGGTTGTTGACGACACGGCCGCCAATATCGATTTCTCCAGATGAGATTTCCTCGAGGCCTGCGATCATGCGCAGCAACGTCGACTTTCCACAGCCGGATGGTCCAACAAGCACCACGAACTGGCCGTCCTCGATATCGACCGAGACACCCTTAAGGACCTCGAGCGCTGCATAACGCTTGCCGGCCTGTCTGATCTGTACGCGCGACATGCGCTTCTCCTGTGAATGGTTCGGTAATTCAGTTGCGGGCGAGACACGTAAACGTCGTTTGATCCTGCCCAAGGGAAACCCGATCGTCTCAAAAAAAGGGTGCGGTATTTTTAGCCTTTGACAGCGCCCATGGTCATGACATTGGTGATCTGTTTGTGCAGCATGAGGACGAGAAGAAGGGGCGGCGCAAGATAGGCAGTCGCCATGGCCATAATGCCGCCCCAGGCGACACCATCCTCGTTGCTCATCGCAATCGCGATGATCACCGGTGCAGTTCTGGCATCATTCGATGTGAACACCAGCGGGAACAGATATTCGTTCCACGAACCGATGGCGACGACCAGCGACACCGCAGCGATTGCAGGCGTCAGCAGAGGCAAGGTGATGCGGGTGAAGGCGCCGACGCGAGAACACCCGTCAATCATTGCGGCCTCCTCGAGATCGACCGGGATGTCATCGACGAATGTTTTGATGAGCAGGGTTGCCATGCTGACCGCAAAGGCGGCGCCGCATAACACCAGGGGTGTGACAGTATCGAGCCAGCCTAGTTCGTTGAACACGGGATAGAGTGGAATGACAACCACGATACCCGGAAACATTCTGACGAAAACCATCAAAAATGCCGGGACTTTCAACCAGGGTTGACGAAGCCGCGAGAAAACGAAGGCGGATGATATTGCCATGGTGAGCGTCAAGGCAGTGGTGAGAACCGTGACGATGACGCTGTTGAAAAAACTCTTCCAGAAACGTGGAAACAGCGTGGCGATATTCTCATAATTCGCGATCGTCGGATCTGCGATCAATCTCGGTGGATAGGACCATATGAGGTTGCCCGGTTTAAACGAGCTGCTGATCATGAACAGGATCGGGAAAAATGCCCACACGACTGCGATGCAAAGCAGTGCGAAGACCAGAATGCGTCCAGTTGGATTTCCGCTCATTGTTCAAGCCTTGTTTTTGGGAAACATGTCGCGATAGGCGCGCCAGATGATCAGTGCCGCCATCAGCATCGTAAGGGCGAGCATCACCCAGCCGACCGCTGCGCCCATACCGAACCGGAATGTGCCGAAGGCCGTCCGATAGAGGTAGTGCGACAGGAGCGAGGTGGAGGTGCCGGGCCCACCCCCTGTCATGGTTTGGATCGTATCAAACTCACGGACGGCAAAAATTGTCTCGAACAATGCCATGATGGACAGTGCCGGCATGATGAATGGCAGCTTCACATGCCAGAAGATCTGGAACGAGGTTGCGCCGTCTATTCTGGCCGCTTCCTTGACTTCCGTCGGAATGCCACGCAGCGCCGCGAATAAAATGATCGCGATGAAAGGAAATCCGCGCCAGACTGCAACGATCACGACGGCGATCATCGAGGTTAGAGGCGTCGACATCCATGGCACCGTCGGCAAGCCCAATGACGAAATGACATAGTTGACGAGGCCGTAGGATGGATCGAGAAGGTTCTTCCATATGACCACGCCGACCACGGGGCTGATCGCGAAGGGTGCGATCAGCAAAGCCATCCAGATTCTGCGATACGGAAGCTCGTTATCGAGGATGAGAGCGATGCCAAGCGCTACGAGCAGTTGGAGGCTTACGACCCCAATGACGTAGGCAATGTTCCGTAGAAGGATGGAATAGAAGACCGAACTGTTGAACAGGGTGGTGAAGTTCTTCAAACCCACAAATTCGGGTTCGATGCCCGGCGAGTAATCGGTAAAGGCAGTTGCCAGCAGCGCGATAGCCGGAATGCCGATGAACAAGAGCAACAGCAGGATCGGTGGCGCTACGGCTGTCGCGGCCAGAATGTTTTCCGAGTGCCTGTTTCTTTTGTTCTGACGCGGAATAGGGGCAGCAGGAGAGCCGTTCGTAGCCATGCTGGTCTTCCAGTTTAAGGGATTGACGATGGAGGGCGTGCGCCCTCAACCGGTTTGTCATTTGGGATTGAGAACGGCTTCGGCGAGAAGACTACGAAACCCAAGCGGCTTAGCGGGCACCTAGGGACGCTGATCCCTAGGCTGGCTTTCGTTGAGCGGTGTCCGAGTTTTTCGACCCAAGCCTTTGTCTTGCAGAGACTTACTCGTAGATACCCTTGAGATCATCGGACAAAGTGTCGAGGGTCTGCTTGGCGTCGGCGCCGTTGACGACGATGTTCTGGACAGCCACCGCAATCGCGTCGCTTGCTTCGCCAATCCGCGGATTGCCGGGCAGAGGGGGGCGTGAGATAGCCAGAGTATCGATGCCGACCTTGTTTGCAGCTACCGTTTCACCAAGCTTGGCGAGGGGGGCTGCGCGGCAGGGCTGGTTACCATTGGACATCATCATGGCCTCCGGCTGAGGACCAGCGAGATATTTGAGCAGAGCGTAGGCTTGCTCTTTGTTCTGGGATCCCTTCAGGATGCCGGCACCCCAATAGAAAGACTGGCTCCCGGCATAGTTGATGCCATTCTTGCGCAGAGATTCCTCCAGCGGGACATGGAAGGCAACGGTTCCGCCCTTGCCCAGCGCTTCCTGAGACTCGAAACGGGAGGTGAAGTTGTCATTGCTGACGACCATTGAAAGCCGGCCCTGGGTGAACATCTGGTCGGCGTCGATACTTGTCCAGTTGGGCGGCATGATGCCTTCCGCGAAAAGCTTGCGCATATATTCCGCGGCTTTGATCATGGCGGGGCTGTTGACGACCACTTCGCCATTTTCATTGATAATCGAGCCGCCAAACATCGCGCCGATCGTGGCGAACCCGGATGGAACCTGGTCGCTGATACCGCGAACGGCGAAACCATAGACCTTCTCGCCGTTTGGCTTGGTGAAGGTTGCCTTCTTTGCCGCGTCGTAAAGCTGCTCAGGTGTCGTGGGAGTATCTGCGACACCCTGATCTGCGAGGTATTTTTTGTTGCCCCAGAAGATCCAGACACCGCAGCGCAGCGGAACAAGATAATGCCTGTCCTTGATTGTTCCAGATGCAACCGGAGCCTTGACCCAGTCCTGCGGGAAGCCTGAAATCGGATCGGAGTCCATATATTTGTCGAGAGGCTCCAGGAACGCCGCGATACGCGGATTGGCCATAAGCTGTGACACCATGATGATGTCTTCGGCGGATTTGTTCAGGGTTCCAAGGCGAGGAAGCGCTTCGAGGATACCGGGGCCGGTCTCAACATTCACCGCGACTTTGGTGCCGGTCTGCTTTTCAAATTCGGCAATGGCGTCGACGCCCGTCTTAAGGCCAGTGCCGCGCATGGAAGAATCATGAATATTGACTCCCACCAGCGTAAGCTTCTTTTCCTGAGCGAGTGCTGTTGATGACAGCGCCGTCAGCATGGCGACGGCAAGTATTTGGAACTTACGCTTCATTGTATCCTCCCAAAGTCCAGACCTGGATCCGCTAAAAAATCCGGCAGCCAGAGCTCCTCACCCTTAGACGGCCAGAAGTGGCGATCAAATGAATTTCGACCGATCCAACTGATCGAGAACCTCTTAGATCGGTCTAATTTTGTCAACTTATTTATTTATGCGCCTGGTAATTGACAGTTGGAACGGTCTAAAATACGTCGAAAGGAATATCGGAGGAGGCCCGAAAAATGGAATCTAGTACAGCTGGCTTAACGCTGGGAGCGGGTCGTCAACTTCTATTCGACGATTACCTCATCGAGTCTTCGCAACTCGTGCGCAGTTTCCATAAGCCGAAGGTCCATCCTGCGACACCCGTCCTGAAGCCGGAGACGCCGCTAGAGATGAACGCCGGCTATTGTCCGGTTGCCTGCACCTTTCAGGATGGTGTTTTCTTTGATCCTGCAGATAAGCTTTTCAAGATGGTCTATCACGCAGGGTGGTTTGCCGCGACCGCGCTTGCAACAAGCCGGGATGGGATCCACTGGGATCGCCCGGTGCTTCCTGTTGATGGTGTCACGAACAGGATCCTGCCGATCGGCTACCCGCGCATGCGCGATGGTGCCGGTTTCTGGCTCGACACATTCGCCAAGGATCCCGCAGAACGCTTCAAGATGATGGTCTATTACCGGCGTGGCTCGCATCCGAGCATGCCCTATGTGGATTACGATTTCGAGGGTGTGAAAGAGCAGTATGCAGAGGTCTACACCTCGCCCGACGCGATCAACTGGACAGCGCGTGGACGGACCGGTTTGTGCGGGGATAATAGCAACTTCTATTATAATCCATTCGATAAAAAATGGTACTACTCGCTTCGCGTCCACGCGGAGATGGGCCGTCAGCGCAGCTATATCGCCCATGATGATTTTGTCGAAGGTCGCAACTGGACTGAAGAAGAGCGGAAACCGCTCGTTGTTCCCGATGCGATAGACCATGCAAGCCCGCTGGGCGTCGTTCCATCGGAAATCTATAATTTTGACGCCGTAGCCTATGAGAGCGTGATGCTCGGGGTCTATGGCATGTTCCGCGGTCCGCAGAACCCCGAGAGCTTCTATGAAGGCCTGCCGAAAATCACGGATCTGGAGATTGGCTTCAGCCGCGACGGTCTGGATTGGATCCGTCCCAATCGCACAGAGCCGTTCCTTGCCCCGTCACAGATCCCAGGGCAGTGGGACAGGGGCTACCTCCATGCGACCGGTGGCGTCTGCCTGGTGGTAGGCGACGAACTTTATTTCTACGTATCCGGGTTCTCTGGTATTTCTCCAAATCTGGGCACGCATTGTTATGCTGGTGGATCGGTCGCACTGGTGACGTTGCGACGTGATGGGTTCGTTTCGCTGCATGCGAACGAAACGGCTGAGATGGTGACAAAACCTTTGATCTTCTCGGGCCGCCACTTCTTCATCAACGCCGATTGCAGCGCTGGCCGCATGAGGGTCGCTGTCCTTGACGAGGAAGGGCGGGCTCTTCCGGGTTATGACCTCGATGATTGTAAAGCGATCACAATCGACAAGGTGACATGTCCGGTCGAGTGGAAGGGGGGCGACATTGGCGCCTTCGCAGGTAAAGCCGTCCGCTTCCGCTTCGTGCTCGAGAATTCCCATCTGTATTCGTTCTGGGTGAGCCAATCCGAGGATGGTCGAAGCGGAGGCTATCTTGCAGCAGGCGGGCCGGGTTATTCAGGCGTTATCGATGAATAAATCCCATGATCGGACCAAGGAGTTGCGCAAGTGATTGACGACACCGAACGCCGAATGACCATTGATGACGTTGCGAAAGTTGCGGGGGTCTCGCGTTCCACGGTATCTTTGGTGCTCAGAAATAGCGACCTCGTGGCAGAGCGTACAAATATCATCGTGCGGGAAGCTGCAGACCGGATCGGCTATGTCTACAACCGCACTGCGGCAATTCGTGCAAAGCTCAGTAATCTTGTCGGCATCATCATTCCGGATTTGACCAACCCGTTCTTCGCCGACCTGACCGCTGGTGTCGATCAGGTCCTCAATGAAGCTGGCTGGATTTCGCTCCTCGGAAACTCCTGGGAATCTGCCGCCAGCCAGGAAAAGATATTGCGGAGAATGCACGAACACAATGTGGATGCGGTGATCGTTTGTCCGACCAATGACTCCGATAACGCCACCACTGAAAGCCTTTCGCGGTCTGGCTTGCGTGTTCTTCAGGTGCTCAGGCGCATGGACGATGAAACAAGCTATCTGGGGATTGATTATGCCGACGGCGTTTCTCTGGCCGTAAGCCATCTCCATGAGCTCGGTCATAAGGACATCGTCTTTCTCGGAGGCGAGCTCATCCATTCCGCGGCCAAGGAGCGTTTTCGCGGCTATCGGTCCTCCATGCTGGAGCGGGGGCTTGAACCAAAGCATGTGCCGTGTGTTTTGCGTCGCGCAGGTGCTGCGGAGGCAGTAGCCGAGTTGCACCGAAGCGCTGCACTGCCGACCGCCTTTATATGCTTCAACGATGTCGTCGCCATGGGGGCGATGAACGGATTGGAGCGTCTTGGCCTCAAGGTCGGCCATGACGTTTCGGTTGTCGGCTTCGACAATGTCGCCGATGCCGCCTTTTCGATGCCGCCCTTGACGACGGTTGATACGCAAGCCCGTCAATTGGGTGAGAAAGCGGCAAGGCTCGTGCTCGGAAGTATTCAAGAGGGCCACGCCATCAGCCAGACGACGATCACCAAGACATCCCTGATCGTGCGTGGTTCGACCGGACGTGTTGCAGAACCCAAGAAGCCCGAGAGCCTGAGATGAATGTTCCATCGGCCGGAAGACGAATGAGCCAGTGGTGGCTCGACAATTGTACTCATATGGAATTGGTCAGGATATGAAACCGCATATACTGCTCATCGAGCCTCTGATGACCTCAATCGAAGAAGAGCTGGAAGCAAAATATACAGTCGATCGCGCATATCTGCCCGCTGAGATCGATACCGTCGAACGGGCTTTGCCAGATGTTCGTGCGGTGGTGACGGGAGGTGGCAGTGGCCTGTCGCCGGAATGGATGCAGAAGCTCCCGGCTCTTGAAGTTATCGCCATAAACGGTGTTGGCACCGATAAGGTGGATTTGAAATTCACGCGTGATCGGGGAATTCACGTCACCACGACGCCAGGTGTCCTGACAGACGATGTCGCGGATCTCGGCATTGCGCTGACACTTGCGGTACTGCGCCGCGTGCCGGAGGGGGATCGCTTCGTCAGAGAGGGACATTGGTCTAACCAAGGATTTCCTCTTGGTCGCAGTCCGAAGGGAAAACGGCTCGGTATCCTTGGTCTGGGACAGATTGGAAAGGCCCTCGGTGAGCGTGCCGAGGCATTTGGCATGGTGGTTCAGTACTGGAACCGTTCAGATGTCGCTGGCACCCATTGGAGAAACTTTGCATCTCCAACCGAACTCGCTGGAGAAAGCGATATCCTGGCCGTCTGCGTTGCGGCCACGCCTTCCACCCAGAACATCGTTAACGCCGAGGTGTTAAAAGCTCTTGGCGAGAAGGGGGTGCTCATTAATGTCGCCCGAGGAAATGTCGTTGATGAAGATGCACTATTGGCGGCGCTCAACAGTGGGACTATTGCGGCAGCCGGTCTCGATGTGTTCGTGAACGAGCCCAACATTCGAAGAGAATTCTTCACCGCGCCGAACACAGTTCTTATGCCGCATCAAGGCAGCGCTACATACGAGACCCGGATTTCTATGGGCAATCTCGTACTCAAAAACCTTGCTGCGCATTTCGACGGTCTTCTCCCCCCGAACGTCGTGAACCTTTAGTTCGGGAGGCGTTAGGTTCCCGTTCGCGCGAGCGGGTCATTCGACAGGCAAGTTCATTGAGAGTTTCACCTCTACCGCCGTATGATAATGGCATTCGGTAAAACAAGGACCTAAAGCGTATGAGCGAATCTGAAAGATCGCGACACTCTTCAAGTGTGGAATAGCAAAAGAAAGGCGTGAGCCTGAGTGCGAGATTATCTCATGGGCATGATTTGTCCGGGCACCCGCCCGACGACCTATCTTTGATCTCGTTTCCCCAGGGACACTGACATCGTTCCGTCAAAGCTGGAAGAAAACCTGACACCTTCCGCTTCCAAGCAGGACCGAATCCGGCAAAGCGATACGGATCGGATGTTTTCAGTCGAAACTTCCATCCTCCGTACCGTCGAGAAAGACACGCCTGAGTTGCGACTTAGCTGCGAGGCCGACCAACCGAGCATGGCGCGCGCCGCACGTATTTGTTCGGCTTGGATATCCAGTGTACCGCTTCTGGTTTCGACATTCTCCGCAAAGGAGGCGCACCCAATCCATTCAACGAGAGAACCTTCCTCTGACATCAGTGGAACCGCGACATTCTTCAGTCTTACATAATTCCCTTCGACCGTTTTAACGCGAATGCAAGCCTCGAACTTCATCCGTGTTTCAATCGCAAGAGACCAAGCCTCGCGGAAGAGATTTCTATCGTCAGGATGGATTGAAGACAGGTTATCCCAGTTTCTGGCTTGGCTGGGGCTTTCACCCGTGAGCTTTGACCACCCTGTCGTTTCGATCAACCTCCCATCCGAGGGGAGACATCACTCGATGTTCTGTGAAGACGATTATTCCAGCAGCTAACCACTAAGGTTGCACGCGTGTTCAATGGAAATGCCGCCATAGAGCGCTCGATTTCCGCCGGAGGGATCAGCTATTAAGACAGTGCTTGACTGACGTTCTCCCAAGCGATGCCGTGCCAAGTGGCGCTGATCAGCCCTAAGCATATGCCACCCGGGCGGCATACGTATTACCTACGATCTTTGGGTGTGAACCGCGCCGGTCTGCCGGAGGGGTCGGATTGTGAGTCACGCTGTCACATCGATGTTATATGCGGCAGCATAATATTTCTCTTCGGCCCTGGCAGACTGCGGTATCTCTATGAAGTGTGGCATTGATCCCAACAGGTGAGACAGGACGTTACCCTAATGATGAGCACCTGTGGGTGGTCTCATTTTCGAAACACTCGCGCAAAATCAGTTTAGTTAAGTTTGTAGTGACGAGACGCGATGATTGTTAATTCGACCATCGTAAGGATACCATCAATATGCCTAACGTCGATACGACACTTTAAAGTTGATAGCCCTTTGCAGTGACTGAGAGCAGAAATGGTCTGTTGTCTGAACCAAACGTCATTTGTTCATCCTCATCGCGACTTACGCGGCGTTCCTATCAGGCAGCGAAAAAATTGAGTTTCTGTACGTCTTAACGCTTCCGGGCGGTCCGATTGAAGCCTCGACGCGCAGGCGAATAATCCGTCTCTCGGCAGGAGGCGTCGTATATGCGGGACAATTGTCTAGAGGTGAGGAGGCTATTAATTTCAGCAGGTACTTGAATGACTGAGCTTGCTTTGCGCGACGCGACCCTGACGGATCAACTATTCGCCGTTAGAAAAACCGTCGCAATATCTATTCCGGTTAATATGTTGCTCGGATTGGCGTCTTTGCTGGTCGCGATCCACTCTGACAAGACGATCACAGCGCTCGTCTGGTTTGCTATCTCATCGATTATCAATCTCTCGCGCCTGCTCCTCTGCCGGCTTCCAGTCCGACAGCGCAGCGCGCACGCGAATTCGGCCGTCCTAGGATTGTCATACCCTGGCGTCTCCAGCCATCTTCAGATCCACACCTTCCTCGCTCTTTCATCTGGTTTGGTATGGGGCTTCGTGCCCATCTTGTGTGACTGGTATACGTCATCCGATACACTTTTTTACCTGACCGTGGTCTGTGGCATCACCGCGGGCGCTGTCACGCACGGTTTCGCTTACGCTCCCATTCCAATGTGCTTCATCACTCCAGCTTTGCTGTCTGTCATCGTGTGCCTCGTCATAGCCGGTGGGTTTGATCGATACGTGCTAGCGGCAACCGTACTTCTCTATTTAGCGGCGCAGATTCGTAGCACTCGAGTGGGTGAGGCGCTTATCATCAACGACAGTAAGCTAAAAAACCAAGCGACTGCGTTGTCACGATCCCTTGAGATCGCCAATCAGCAGAAAACTCTGTTTGCTGAGGACATGCAACGAATGGCGGCTCAGGATCCGCTAACGGGTCTGTTCAATCGCCGAGGATTGCGGGATGCTTTCAGGCAATCGAGCGGTACGGATCAACTCGGTTGCCTGATGCTTGTCGACTTGGATGGTTTTAAATCAGTCAATGACGCGTATGGGCACGAATCCGGCGATCAGATTTTGCTCGAGGTGGCCCGACGGCTTAAGGATGTTGTAACACCGGGAGCGATACTGGCGCGAATAGGTGGCGACGAATTTGCAATCCTGTTCAGGCATCAAACCTCAAAGGAAGATGCTGAGATCATTGCCAATCAACTCGTCACGGTTATTTCAGCCCCGTTCCCGAAGATGGATCCGGGACGTGTGGGTGCAAGCTTAGGCGCTTACATCGGCCCCTTGAACCGGATCGACGAAGCTATGTCCTACGCGGACGCCGCTCTCTACGCCGCCAAGAAGCAAGGCCGTAATCGCTGGCGTTTATTTGATGATGAACTTCAGAAGCAGGCGGAACTTTACCGCGACATTGAAAGGGACCTCGCCAAGGCGCTGGCCCACAAAACACTCGAAATCCACTATCAACCCATCGTTGCAGATGGCGGCGAACGGGCGGATACATTCGAAGCACTTTTGCGCTGGCATCACGCGCAACATGGCTGGGTGGCTCCGCCCATTATCGTCGACATAGCTTCAAGGACAGGGCTTTCTGAGCCGCTGCTTCGCTTCATCATCCATGAAGCGTGCCAAATGGCGCTGCTGGTGAAAGAGGTCAATGCCGGTGCCGTGCGGATTGCTGTCAACGTTTCTCCCCGCGAGCTTGCGCAACTCGCCGTAGATGAATTGATCCTCTCGGCGTTCAAGGAAATGGCTTTAGATCCTGCGGTACTTGAATTAGAGATTACCGAGGACGTTGCTATTGATCTGAAAATTGTTCAGCGAAAACTCGAGCGCCTTTCGAAGGCTGGTGTCCGTATCGCGATCGATGACTTCGGTACGGGTTACTCATCGCTAGGGTCTTTGCATCAAATCCGTGCTGATCGCGTAAAGATCGATAAGATGTTGGTCACAGGGACGACGCTTGCGTCGGCCCACCGATCTCTTATCGATGCGGTCTTGCGGGTTTCCGAAGCTTACGGTTTCGATGTTGTCGCTGAGGGTGTGGAAACGGAAGACGATCTCCAGACAATGCGGGCTCTGGGGTGCCCCCTCATGCAGGGTCACCTTTTTGCACCTGCTATGGCCAAGGATGACGCTATCCAATGGCTCTGCCAAATGAGGAGCTAGTACTTGTTTAAGTGGAGCTCATCGCCAGGGAGGCAGTTTGCCTACGCGGCCAAACCGCCAGCTGCCGCAGCCAAACCGGCTTGCAAATCCAAATGCTTATCCCCAGCACATCGGTCGTTTACCGCTTGCGCCGCAATTCTTCCGGCTGAACACCAAAATGATCGAGTATGATCTGAACATTGCGGCGATGTGATTTGAAATAGACGTCGAAAAGGTCGCCGAAAAGCGGCACGCTACCGACGACTGAATCCATGGCTACATTGCCAATCATCTTCGCAATTTTTTCCCGGGGAAGGCCAAGGCGACGCGCCTCGTTAACGATGTAAAGACCGACGAGCGCGCCGGCCCCATCACCAAGGATTGGAACAAGGCCAAGCACAGAATCTGCACCGAAGCGGAGGCGCGTACCCGGAATGCCGATAGCCGTATCCATGAGGCGGGATATACTCGACAGGCTGCGCATTTTCTGAAGACGCCGTTCCAAGTCAGATGCATCGTTCGAGGCGTCCGCACCAAAACCACCTGCATTCCAAGTTCTTGCTGCCATCGTAACCTCCACACCGGTAAAGCCGGCACCCAAGAAATGGGGAAGTGCGACTGGATTTCAAGTCGGAGCAAGTCTCTGCCTGACACGGGGGCACGCGCCTACCGCTGGATGACGAGAAGCAAGGAACCAGTCTGCCTTAGGCCTGTTCGGCTACATTATCCGCAAACGACCTCATATGGTCCGTTGGCGAACCGAAGAGGACGCCATGCAGATTAACGATTTTTTCTACCTGCTAGAAAAGAAAATCCTGATTATAGCCGGTCATGAAGGGGTCTGTGATGCCTCGAAGAGGCAGTTCACCCTATCAGGGGTCAGTATAATAGGGCCGGTTGCGAGTGTTAAAGATGTGTCTCGCGCCGTTTCGATCCATGAACCTGACGCTGTTATCATCGACATCAGAGCCGACGATTGTGACATCGTTGAAATCGCTGACAGGCTGGATAACCTGAAAATCCCGTTTGTTTTCGCAGCGATCTCCACGAACAAAAGGGATTTCGTTCGAGAGGGTTTCAATCTCAATGGAGACGTGGCCGAACTTCGCAAGATCACGCGGGCTTTGTTTTTAAACGCAGTCAGCGATGTGATTCCCTGACCTGGTTTCGGTCTTTAACCTGGAAGTGATCAAGAGCGACCTGGCGAATAACGGGAAGAAGCTCTCTCACAGGATCGCCGAGGTCGAGTTCGGGCCGGTCCATAATGATCAGCAACGTGCGCTCGATGATAAGTTTCCTCGCCGCATCGACCGGAGTAAACCGTTGAGCAATGTTGGTTACAACTTCGCGGATGGAATCGGCGCGGAAATAATTTTGGTCGACGTTTGTCACGTGTCACCTCCTGTTTGGCAGGCAAGAGCACGTATGAACCCCTAGCCATCGCCGCCTACGTCATAATCACAGTCTGGCGATGGTGGCTTGGATTGTACGCTGCTTGAGGCGAAACGCAAATTTTTGACCTGGACTGTACGCTGGCGGACAAGGGAAGTGTTGAGGGCAGGCTGTCCGAACAGCCCGTCAAGACCGACTGTGTTTACAAAAAATCCAGCCTGTTCGGTTCGTCATGGTCAACGGTATCCCTCTTCCCGTCTACTGAACTCCTTTCGAAATGGACGCTCGATTTCAGATCAAGCGACGGGCGGCCGTCGTTTCTCGAGGATCATAAGCCCGCAGATGCCGGCAAATGCCATGGCAACACCGAGCCAAGCCGTGCCCGAATAACCGAAGAGATGCGCTCCCAAAGCGAAGACGACCGCGGTTAATCCGTTTCCGAGGAAGGAATTGATGGGGTTGAACGAGGTCCCGAGACCTGGTCTTCCCGGGAAGAGATCCTGAAAATAGGTGAGCGGCATGGAGAGCAGGGCGGCGGCGCCTGCTGCTGCGGGGACGGTCAGGGCGTAGAGCTGCCACGGAGACGTAGCGAAAGTGAGCGCAGCCATGAAGGCGGCATAGAGCAACCCGCCGATCGCCAGAATGGCGAGAATGTCCAATCGTTTCAGCAGACCGGCCCAGATGAGCATGAAGGGTATCTCGAATAATGCGATCAGGCCTGCGACGATACCGACATCACCGGTTTTACCGCCAAGGTCGGCAATGAGGATCAATGGCCAGACGGTGCTCGCGAGCCTAATGGTGCCGGTTAGCAAGGCCATGGAAACGACGCGCGCCAGCATAAGCGGCGTTGCAAGCTCGCGAAGCGCAGAGAAAAACCCTGTCCGCGATGTTCCAGCAACGCGATCACGCGCGGGTCTCGCTGGCAGAAAAGCAGCGGAGACAGATATCAGAAGGGCACAAAGAGCCGCGATGCCCCAGGCGCCCATCATGCTTGCGGAACTGGCAAACGCAAAACCTACGGCTGCCGGCATCACGACCCAGGCGGCGGATACGAAAGCGCGGACAGTGGCGTTGATCGCAGCACTGTCCCGGCTTGGCAGGCCAGCCGTTTCAGCGCGAACACTCACAAAAATCAGCGAGCTCACCGACTGGAAAAACGGAATGACGACCGCAGTTGCCACAATGAATACAGGGATCGATGGAAAAAGAAAAATTGCGCCGTAGCCAATGACGCCCATCAACGCCATCGCCATGATGATCCTGCGCCTGTCGCCTATCAGATCGGAGAGAATCCAAAGCGAGACGCTGATGGTCACTGCAGCCAGCGATGTCACGAAGACCAGCACAGAATAGGCCTGGTCGCTCATCCCTAATTCTCGAATTGCGGTAATCGAGAGATAGGGCAATGTCGAGCCATAGGCGGACCCTTGAAGGAAAATCATCAGGGTGAGAAGCAGCAATTGCGGATGGGCGCGGATGTGGCGCAAGGAGTGGAGCACAGGATAATTCTCAAAGACCGCGCACTCGCCAATCAACGAAATCCACGGTGGGGAAGGACGTGTACGACGTTATCGACATTCCGGCGGCGATAACAAGCCAATTGAATTGATGGTCGAAATTCTGAAAATTAGTTGAGCGTCCGCATTTGGGTCAGAGGGTAGTGTCTTCGCCTCTATCGCTGCGATTTTTGTGCGGGATTTAGTCGCAGCAGTCGGTCCAGCATCGGGCCAGAGTGTCCGATCGGTGAATTGCGCGCGTCAGAAGATGCTCCCGTGTAACTCAACTCCCGATTAGCACCGCATCGATATCATTGTCCGGCCATCATCGCGGGCTCAGGGGTCTGCCAATGCTGGGACAGCGTGAGCATCACCCAGTCGATCTTGGCATCCCGAAGCGGCTTTGTTCCTTCTTCGGTGAAAGATATATTTAGGAACAGGCTCACCGCCATGTTGTTGGACCTTTGCAATAACAACGATGCTTGGAGGAAAGCAGGTGAAAAAGGTTCTGATTGGAACGGTCTTCGCCCTGAGTTTTGCTTCTTTAGCTATGGCGCAGGGTGCCGGTGGCGGATCTGGTGGAAATGGCGGCGCAGGGTCTGGGGGGGGGCTGGCGCTGGCTCGAGTTCTGACGGGGGTACAGGCATAGGTGCGGGAACTGGCGGCCCCACAGGTTCTAGTACGTCTGGCTCGGGAAGCACCGCAGCGCCCGGCACAACGACACCCGGTTCAGGTGGCACGGGCGGCACGAACTCTCAGAAGCCGAATGGTGATACCAACAACACCAACTGCCCGCCTGGCACCACTGGCGGCCAGGGTTCGATGAGCGGCAACACAAGTAGCACGAACTGCCCGGCCAACTAAAACCTCGATTGGCCAAGACGACCAGGGCGCGCGGGCTATGCCTGCGTTCCCATTTCCACGGCCTTATCTCGCATAGAGATACCGTGATTGTCGCCCCTGATGGCGCAGGACGGCCCAACATTGTGAACACACCTTGGTTAGCCGGCGTCTATGGGAGGCAGTTCGTCGATCCGTGAACTATGAACGTGCCTCTCGCAGGAAGATTTTCCAGCCATCGCTCAGCCGCGTTCCGCCTGTCTCATCGGCATTCGGTCTATGAGGTCGAACAGATCGACGTCCGGGACAACGGTTTCGCTACGCAACTTGATACCGCCGTCCTTTCCGACCAAGACGACCCGAAAGCTTCCTTGTTTGACGTCGGCCTCATTGCGCAGCGCTACCGCATCGGGCTCGGCTGCGTTTCCAAAAGCCGTGGTGGCTTCATCATCGACGACACGGATTACGACAAGGTCCCGCTCTTCCAGTTCCAAGCGTTGATAGGTAAGGGTCTCTATCTGTCGCTCTACTCTTGCGTCGCCTGCATCTCCGAAGACGATGACGACTCGCTTCTTCCAGGTCAATTCGGAGAGGCTGTTCATGGCGGATACCTGCGATGATATGAGGACGACTATGAGGGCAGCGAGCAATCTTGTCATTGCTGGGGCTCCATTGCTGTCTGCATAAACGTTACTGTTGTCAGATGGTTCGACAAGCCAGGTGATGTTCTGGCAGATGCGTGTCACCAATCGTAATTCCTGACTCTTGCTTCCAAGCAGCAAGATCAGATCGGTTTCGCATGGGAGAGCCTGGTCAACCCTCGTCGGCGGACGAGAAAGGTGGCATCATAAAGATGAAGCGCGTCTCTTCGCCGTTGGATGTCGCTGACAGTGTCCCTCCATGGGCCTTTGCAATTTGAGAAGCTATATGCAATCCCAGTCCCAATCCCTTGTCATTTCGAGTGTCTCCACGAACGAAGGGCTCGAACAATCGCTCCATCCGGTCCGGCGGGATTTCTTTTCCTCGATTTGTCACTGACAATGTGAAGGTTCCGTCATCGGCAAGGACCGCATCGACGAAGATCGGGTGCTGCGCATCACCGTGGCTGATGGCATTCCCGACGAGATTTGACACGAGTTGGCCAAGTCGCGCATGGTCGGCATTGACCGGACGCGGTATCGATAACGTCGAAAGGATTTCCCGTCCGGGAGCGCTTGATCGCAGCTCCTCAACCACGTGTTCTATGACGGGACCCAGGGGAGCGTTCGCGTCTCTCGTCAGGTGAATGCCGCCGCCGAGCCGGCCACGAGCAAAATCCAGCACGTTGTCGATCAGGCCTGACATGCGTGACACGCTGCCGGCCATCAGCTGAAGAACCTGTTTGCCGCGATCGCTCGTCACTTCTGCGGCCAGAACTCGTCCTGCCGCTGAGATGGAAGCCAGCGGGTTGCGAAGGTCGTGGCCGAGGACTGCGACGAATTGCTCGCGCAATTCTCCGGTCTCCTGTTCAGCAAGAAGAACGCGTTGCGCTTCGCGCTTTTTACCAACCGCTCGGCGGATGTTGGTGCGTAGCGACGCATTTATGTTGGCCAGCTCTTCCTTCGCGTTTTCAGCTGCCTGCCTGGCTTGCAGCAGGTCTCGTTCCAACTGGCGACGCTTCACTGAGCGAAAGACGGTCACGAGCGTAACGCCTGAATCATCGCCGCCGAGTCTGCCTCTGGCGCTCACCGTGACTGGAAGCCGCTTGCCACTCTTCGTCTTCAGATCGAATGCGATTTCCTCGCAAAACCCCTGTAGCCGAAGGGTTGGCTCAAAATTCGTCTCGTAAAAGACGTTGCCCGCAACGGTCAGCAAGACCGTCATTCGCTTGCCAAGTAGCTCTTCTTTCTCTTGGCCGATCCACTCCGCGAGCGTCTGGTTTATTCTCGCGATCACGCCTTTGGAGTTCAGCACGACATAGCCGCAGGGCGCTCTTTCGAACAGAGCGTCGGGAGAATCCATGGCTGGGGCGGGAGGCAGCGATGCGTCGATTACACAAAACCCTTTATAGCGGATATCACGGTCTGAGGCGCACTCAAGTTTGGACAATGCCCGGTCGCGTCAAGCATGACGAATTGCGCATGCGGGATCGCATCGGCAACATATCGCCCCACATTTTCCGAGGCGATGATGTCGTCACGGCATTGCAAGACAAGCACTCGCGCCGTCACCTTGGGTAAATCTGCCCGATTGTCGGACGTAAACGTCACGCGGGCAAAGGTTCGCGCAATTTCAGGGTCCATCCGGCAGAAGCTGTCGGCGAGTTCGCTGGCAAGCTCCGGACGGCCGCTGTTACCCATGATCGCCGGAGCCATGGCATTGGACCAGGCGATATGATTTTCGGCAAGCGATGCCAGGAGTTCGTCGATGTCTTCCTGCTCGAAACCACCAATGTAGGGGCCATCGTTGATATAGCGCGGCGAGGGGCCAACCATCACGACGTCCGAGAACATCTCCGGGGCTTTGATGGATGCCAGTGCTCCCATCATGGCGCTTACGGAATGGCCAACGATGATGGCGTCCGTGAGACCGAGTTCATGACCAATATCGACAATGTCGTCTGCATAGGCATCAAGGCTTGAATATCTCTGGCGATCATAGGACGACACGTCGGAGTTTCCTGCGCCGACGTGGTCGAACGTGACCACATTGAAATGATCCTCAAAAGCAGGCGCCACCATTCGCCACATATGCTGGTCGCACCCGTACCCGTGCGCAAAAACCATCGTGCGCTTGCCGCTGCCCGACTGCTTTACGTTATTCTTCAAAATAGCTGACAAACGCGGTCCTCGATTGCTGACCGCGGTCAGTCTGCAAGAGGCGACGATCCGTTGGGTGCACAGCACCATACGACGCCGGAAGAAGATTGTCGCTTAAATTCTCGACAACGGCGATAACTGCGTGTTTGCAGTAATGCAATATAGCCGATCCATAAGCTGCAGGATGGCGGGGGATGCATCTCGGGATTTAGTAGAAAATGAATTCAATCAAAAGCGCGACGTTTCTTGATCTCTTACTCACGAGCGCGCTTTAGATGTTTTAGAAGTTATTAAAATACGATGCCATTATGCTTGAATTTTACACGCTGCTTCTCGTCATCGCCATGCGCAACGACGAACAGAATGGTGATGGCGCGACGCTGGACACTTCTTGGGCGGAAGATCACTGCCGGGCGAGGTCTCACTCTCCGCGTGGATAGCGCTGGTTCTCCTCTAGCACGTTCAGGTCCATGTGGTTGCGCATGTAGCGCTCCGACGCCTTTTGCAGCGGCTGATAATCCCATGGATAATAGGCGCCATTGCGCAGCGCTTTGTAGACAACCCAGCGTCGCGCCTGGCTTTCGCGGACCGCCGCGTCGAAAGCGTCGAGGTCCCAGCGTTTTTCAACCTCTGCGGAAAGCGCTGACAGGACGTCGCTGAAGGCTGGATCGTCGGCAAGATTGGTGCGCTCTTCGGGATCTGCCTCAAGATCATAAAGCAGCGGGGGGTCGGCTTCGCAGACCGACAGCTTGTAGCGCCCGTCACGAAGAGCGACGAGCGGAGCGATCGAGCCCTCGGCCGCATATTCCATTGGCACCGGACCACGCGTGCCTGTTCCCGCGGCCAATGGGGAAAGGTCCTCGCCATCCGTCCAACGCTTCAAAGATGTAATGTCGAGCCCGGCCAATCCACAGAGCGTCGGCGTCACATCGAGCGTCGACACAGGTGCGTCGATAAGCGTCGGCGTCCAACCGGGCGCTGCGATCATCAGCGGAACACGCGCGGATCCCTCGAAGAAACACATCTTGAACCACAGTCCGCGCTCGCCCAACATATCGCCATGGTCGGACAAAAAGAGGATGATGGTGTCCTCCTCCATCCGGGTTGCCTTGAGGACTTCCAGGATCTCGCCAACCTTCTCGTCAATGTAGGAGATATTGGCGAAATAGCCGCGTCGCGCGCGCCGGATTTGCTCGGGGGTGATGTCGAAAGCCTTGTGATCACAGGCTTCCAAAAGCCGTTTCGAATGCGGGTCCTGATGCTCAAAGGCGAGCGGTTCAGACTGCGGATCGAGTGCTGGGCAGTCCTCATAGAGGTCCCAGAACTTCCTTCGCGCCACATAGGGATCATGCGGATGTGTGAAACTGACAGTCAGGCACCAGGGGCGTTCATCGAGGCGGCGTGACAGATCGTAGAGTTTGCGCGTGGCGTTGTAGGCGACCTCGTCGTCATATTCCATCTGGTTGGTGATCTCGGCGATACCCGCGCCTGTGACCGAACCGAGATTGTGATACCACCAGTCGATACGCTCGCCGGGCTTGGTATAATCTGGCGTCCAGCCGAAATCCGCCGGATAGATATCCGTCGTCAGGCGTTCCTCAAAGCCGTGCAGCTGGTCGGGACCGACGAAGTGCATTTTTCCTGAAAGACCCGTGTAGTAGCCCGCCGCCCGCAGATGATGCGCGTAGGTCGGGATGTCGGACGCAAACTCGGCGGCATTGTCATAGACCCTCGTTCGGCTGGGCAACTGGCCAGACATGAAGGAGGCACGGGCCGGTGCGCAAAGCGGACTTGCGGTGTAGGTGTTGGCAAAGCGAACGGACCGCTCTGCCAATGCTTTGAGATGGGGCGCGTGAAGAAAATCCGCAGGTCCATCGGGAAAAAACGTCCCGTTGAACTGGTCGGCCATCAGGATGAGAATATTGGGACGCGGCATTGACTATGTTCCGGGTTCACAGCCCAAGCTTGGTCTTGACGGCGTCTTCGCCGGGTTTGCCGTCCAAAGTCGTCACCCCTTGCAGCCATCCATCCAGTGATTTCGGGTTTGTCTTCAGCCAAGCCGTGGCAGCCGCTTTGGCGTCTTCCCCAGCAAGGATCGAGCCCATGAGACTGTTTTCCATGTCGATGTGAAATGTCAGGTTTCTGAACAGCTTCGCGGCATTCGGGCACTGTTGAGGCCAGCCGGTGCGCGCGAGTGTGTAGACTTCCGCACCACCGAAATTCGGACCGAAATAGGCGTCACCACCGGAAAGATAGGTGATGTCGATCTTCTTATTCATCGGATGTGGAGCCCATGCGAGGAAGACGACAGCCTTCTTGTCACGACCTGCCCGCTCTACCTGCGCCAGCATGGCCTGCTCACCGGATTCCACAAGCTGCCAGCCTTTGAGACCGAAATCGTTGGCATCGATGATCTTCTGGATATTCTGGTTCGCAGGCGCGCCCGGCTCGATGCCGTAAATCTTGCTGTCGAATTCGCTCGCATGCTTGGCGAGATCGGCGAAGTCTTTTACGCCTTTTTCCGCCATATAGGCTGGTACGGCCAGCGTGAACTTGGCGCCCTCAAGATTCTTCGTCATCACCTCGGCTGCCTTGGCGGTGTTCAGGTCATCGACGAAGGATTTCTGCGCTGGCATCCAGTTGCCGAGGAAGACGTCGATCTCGCCATTCTTCATCGCCTGGTAGCCGATGGGAACCGACAGGGTCTTCACGTCTGCCTCATAGCCAAGCGCATTAAGCAGAACGGAAGCGACGCCATTCGTCGCGGTAATGTCGGTCCAGCCCGGATCACTCAGCCGAACCGTCTTGCACGCCGCATCATCGGCCGCTTGCAGTGGAGTGGAGAAGGCTGCCACCGAGAAAAGCAAACCAGCGGCGATGCGACGTATACGAGAATCGATCTTCATTGCGGTTCCCCTTTTATTAGCCTCACTTATTGAACGCAGCATTGTTTTTGGCTGTGAAGCGGGTATTTTTCGATGGTTGGCATAAGGATTTTTAATGTCAGAGCGACCGCTTGATCTTGGCTGGATGCGGATCTTCACCGAGGTAGCCCGTCGTGGCAGCCTGACGGCGGCTGCGGCATTTCTCAGACTGACCCAGCCCGCTGTCAGCTACCAGATCCGCAGGCTGGAGGATGAGCTTGGTGTTGCCCTGATCCGCCGCAAACATCGAGGGATCGAACTGACAGCAGAAGGGCAGCGGTTGTTCGAGATTGCCTCGCGTAGTGTCGACGCCGTAGATCTTGTGACGCAACAGCTGCGTAGAACCGACGAGCGCCAGACCATCCGATTGCACACCGACTACGCCTTCTCGTCGCTGTGGCTGATCCCCCGCATGCATGGTTTTCGCGTGCTAAACCCCGACATGAACATCCAGATCGTTGCGACTCAGGATCCGCTGGGTCAAGGCAAGCACGATAGCGATGTGATGATCATATTCGGGACAAAGCAGGACGCAGGTGAGGGGGCTGTCTTGCTGCTTTCTGAAAAGGTAACGCCAGTCTGCTCGCCTGCCATGCTTGCGAATAAATCTGCGCCTGCGGGCCATTCAGAGTTTTCTCGACGAAAGCTCATCCATCTCGAAAACAATTCGCAGATGCATTGGTACGACTGGAACGACTATTTGACCCATTTCGGCGTCGAGCGAGGAGCTGAACACAGCGGCGGCGATATCAGTTTCAACAACTACGCGATGGTCGTACAGGCAAGCATCTGCGAACAGGGGTTCGCACTTGGCTGGGCCGGCCTGATCGATCCCCTGCTTGAGGCAGGGGTCTTGGCAACCGCGGGTCCGAGCCTCGATGCACCGGATCGCGGCTATTGGTTGATGCGCCCCAAGAGCAACGATGCAACGGTTGGTAAGTTGACGGGGTGGCTGATCGACGAGCGTAGTTAAGACTCGTCGTCGCAAAAAGACTCAATGCATCCCGCCACCGCCAGCCTTCGTATCGACGTTGCGAAGGATCAATGCCAGCGGCACTGCGAGTAGAGAAATGATCGCCAGGACAAAAAACACATCGATATAAGCAAGATAGCTGGCCTGCATTCCGACCTGCTGACCGATGAGGGCCATGGCCTGGTTTTGGGCGTCCACCACGGAAGAGCCGCGCTCGGCGAAGAAGCCCTGCAGGTTCTGCATCGTTTGATGAAAGGCCGGGTCGGTGGGGTTGACGTGCTCGACCAACCTGCTCTGGTGCCATTGTTCGCGATGGGCCAGCACGTTGGAGGCAATTGAGACGCCGATTGAGCCGCCGGTGTTGCGAGCTGCGTTGATGAGGGCGGATGCCTGATCGGTCTGATCGGGTCTTAGACCGTCGTAAGAGGCGGCGGTGATTGGGATGAAGATCAGCGGCAGGCCAAGACCGAGAATGCAGCGGGACCAGACGAAGAAGCTGAAATCGGCGTCAGGGCTGAGGCGCGTCAGGTCGTACATGGACAGGGCGACCATAGTTGCGCCCACGGCGATCAGATATTTCGGTTGGATGCGGGACGTCAATTGGCCTGCCATGAACATCATGAACATGGTCACCAGACCGCCTGGAGAAAGCGCAAGACCCGCCCAGGTGGCTGTATAGCCATAATTCTCCTGCAGCACCTGTGGCACGAATTGGGTGGTGGCGATCAGGATGGCGCCGATCGCCAGCATCACGATCATGCACGACCCGAACTGCCGCGTTGCAATGAGACGCATATCGAGCACCGGATTTTTCGCCGTCAGTAACCAGGGGATCGAGGCCGCCAGCGCCGCGAAGCAGATCGTGGCTGTGACGATGATAAAGGTCGAGTCGAACCAGTCCTCGATCTGGCCGCGGTCGAGCGTAAGTTCCAGCGACCCCAGGAACGTCGCGACCAGCACGAAGCCGATAATATCGAAACGAATGCCGCGCTTTCGCATCTCCTCGCGCTTTTTCTTTTGTTCTTCGGAGTCATTGACCAGGAAATAAACGAGCATGAAGGCGAAGACGCCGACAGGGCCGTTGATCAGGAAACACCAATGCCAGGAGAGATTGTCGGAAAGCCAGCCGCCGAGCGTCGGTCCGACGACAGGCGCCACCACCACCGCGATGCCGAAGATGGCAAACGCCTGGCCGCGTTTTGCCGGAGGAAAGGCATCGGTAAGAATGGATTGCGACACCGGCACCATGCCGCCGCCGGCAAAGCCCTGGATCATGCGAAAGACGAGGAGAGAGGGCAGGTCCCAAGCCAGCCCGCACAGGACGGACGCAACCGTGAACATGGCAAGGCAAATGAGATAGAACCGCTTGCGACCGTAACGCTGGGCAATGAAGCTCGAGGCGATCAGTGCGATGGCATTGGAAACGAGATAGGTGGTGACGACCCATGAGGCTTCGTCGGAACTGACGGCCAGCCCCCCGGAAATGTAGCGCAGCGCGACGTTGGCGATGGTGGTGTCGAGAACCTCCATGAACACGGCAAGCGCCACCACAACCGCGACCAGCCAGGGATTGGTGCTGCGGCCACTCGCCATTTCGCCGGTTCCGCCTGTCGCTGCCGCGGTTGCCATATCCGGTCCTCGATCCTGATGTCTGGATTAGCCTCTAGGGCGAACGGTTACGGTTGGCACGACCGACATGCCTGGACCGATGGAGACATCTTTCGGCCAGTTATCGACGGTGATCTTCACCGGCACGCGCTGGGTTACCTTCACATAGTTGCCGGTGGCGTTTTCCGCTGGCAGCAGGGAGAAGGCAGTGCCGGAACCGGGCTGAACGGAGTCGACCTTGCCGTGCAGAAGGTGATCCGGATAGGCGTCGATCGTTAGCTCCACCGGCTGGCCTGGTCGCATATCGGCGAGTTGCGTTTCCTTGAAGTTAGCCGTGACCCAAATCTCATCCGGCACGAACATCGCGATAGCTTGGCCCGCCTGGACAAATTGCCCCTTCGCGCCACTGATCTTTACGACGCGGCCCGGTTGTGCGGCGGTCAGCGTCGTATAGTCGAGGTTCTGGTCGGCGCTTTCCTTCTGGGCCTCAGCCTGCTTCAGGCTGGCTTCAGCGCTGGTGCGCTGTGATTCGGCGGCGACCTTGTTCTTCATGGCCGAACTGATGTTGGCCTGTGCTTCCGTATAAGCCGCCTGAGCCTGGCGCAGGTTCGATTCTGCCTGCTGTGACGTCTGCAAGCTGCCAGCCCCGCCCTGCTGCAATTGGCGCTGTCGGTTGGCCTCGTCCTTCGCAAACTGCAGAGCGGCGCTTGATGAAGCCTCGCGTGCCTTTGCTTCCTCGATCGCAGCGGATGCAACGTCTATTTGTGCCGTCGCATTGATAATCGACGCCCTGGCCGCTTCCACCTGGGCCTCAGCCTGATCCACGGCGATCTGATAATCGCGCGGTGCAATTCTGGCGATCACCGCACCGGCTTCAACATGGGCGTTGTCGGTGACGGCGACGTCTTCCAGATAGCCGGAGACCTTCGTCGCAAGAGCGAAACTGCGCGCATCGACGAAGGCGTCATCCGTGCTCTCATAAGGATAGAAATAGACAAGCCAGACGAAGTAGGTAGCAATCCCGAGCCCAATCAAACCAACAATAATGAACGCCGCCCAATAGGGATGCCGGCGGATCACCGATGGCTTCTTGTCGTCATGCTTTGGTTGTTGACCGTCGGTTGCTGTCTGAAGCTCGCGATCCTGCGGATCGCCGTTCTGCTTCGCTTCGTTCTCGGAAACGGCGCTCTGAGCTTGAACCACGATATGCCTCTGAAAATAATCTGAATATTCAGCGACAACGCAAGACGTCGTTAAAAGTTCCGGGCGAAGTTGCGCTGCAAAAAAATCTTTATAGCCTTTCGTATTATGTGGATGCGATGTCCTCCAATTTAGGTTTACGCACTCAGCTACAGAGCGAGATTTTAAGGGTTAGCGGTGTCTTTGCCGACATTGTGGAACTTGTTCTCGCGGCGCTTTCCGAAGAGCCGCAATGTTTCAAGATGCTCGCGTTGTGCGATGTAGAAGGCATTTAGAAACTCCAGTTCTTTGCCTGGCGTCACACCTTCGCGGTAACCGATCTTCTTGATGATCGCCTGGGCGATCTCGATGATCTGCTTGTCGCGCAGACGCGTGGTGGGATCGCGGAGCAGGTCTTCCAGGGTCTGCAACTCATAGCTTCCATAAACATCCAGATGTTCCGGACTGAACTCGAAGCCCGCCTGGCTCGCCTTGATGGCGGATGGAGCGGCAGCAAGATCGGGCAGGAGCACTGAGCGGGGATTTTCAATGACGAGGGTCCCGGCCATGAGATCGCCGAGCCGTTGCCGCCGATTGCTGGATAAGATGACAGCCACGACGGTGACGAGCCAGAAGAGGGTTACCCAGGTCAGCCAGACAGGCGGTTCAGAAAAGATCAGGCCCACAGGCGTGAATATCTCCACCTCTTTCATGAGGTTTCGCGTGGCGATCTGATGCGGCGTCAGACGGCGGCCTTCTACGTTTACGACGCGAATGCCAGCGATCCGTTTTCCGAGTGTGCGGCCATTCCAGATCAGTTCAGACAGGATGTAATAGGGCGTTCGCAACAGGAATCCCAAGAGCGTAATCGCCGTCGCCCTGGCGCTCTCCTCCAATACGCCACTCAAGGAGAGCACAATGATGCAGATAAGGGCGATGATGAAGGTCATCACGAAGTCGATGAACTGCGCGCCGAGCCGCGATGCGAGAGAGGCGATGTTCAGGTGGAGCGCAACGCCTTCCGGCGGCACCAATTCTTCTACACGCTTACCATCGCGAAAGATCAGACTCATCGTTCAGTCTCTTTCGATCCCAACTTGTCACGCCCCGACAAGGTCAGCCAGGCCACCCACAGAACACCCACACCCCAGCCGATCGCAATCCGCCACAATGGCTCTTGGATGGACTGGCGCAAAAAACCTTCGAGGAAAGCTGCGGCAATCAGCATGATGGCCGCAAGGAGGGCGAGTTTAACGGCATCGTGGGCCTGTTGCCGCAAGGCGTCTCTACGGCGTAACGCGCCGGGCAGCAACACGGCGAGCCCGAGACGCGCCCCACCCGCGCAAGCAATGGCGATGGCCGCGAGTTCGGTAACTCCATGGATGGAGAGCCAGGCGAAGACATCGTAGCCAAGGCTGTGTTGGGAGAACATGGCGAAAAATACGCCCAGTATCATGCCATTGTAGAAGGTCAGTCCGAAGCTCGGAATGGCTGCGAAGATGCCAAGAGTGAAAATCAACACGGCAATCGTCGTGTTGTGGGAAAACAGGTAGGCCATGAAGGCGGCCAACTCGTCGGTCGCGTGACCCTCATTTCCATAGATCGTGGAGCGGAGCAGGTCTGCCGAGGCGGCAGGCGTGCGGTCGCCCGCCAGATCGGCCGGGACGAGCGCATAGAACCAACTGTGATCGTCGAGATAGAGTTTGTATCCGACGGCGACACCGAGGATCAGTGCGAAAAAGCCGATGAACAAGGGCAGGTAGGACCGTCGCACAGCCTGCGGAATACCACGGATCAGCAGCCGGCTTATCAGGCCGCTCACGCTTTCCTGAGGTGCATAGACCACGAGATAGGCGCGTGCGCACAGGCTCTCGAGATAGGAGATCAGCGCCTTGTCCAGCGAGATATCACCGGCGACACTGAGCGAGTTCATGGCTTGCCTGTAGCCGGAGGTGAGCGTGCGAACCTCATCATAGTTCAGTGTCGCCACGCCGCGCTTTTCGACTCGTGTCACAAGTTGGTCGAGCACCCGCCATTGGGCCTCCCGCTCGGCTCGAAACCGCGCAGAACGCAGCATGTCCGCTGGCGCTGGTGCCTGCGTCGGCACGTTGGGGATCGCGACATTCAGATTGATATTTGCCTCAGTCATACCATCTCGCGGGATTTGATTTCGATATAGCGCCCAATCAGATCGGATGTGAGCGCATCAGGCGTGCTGTCGAGGCACATCACGCCAAGACGCGAAAGCGTTTCCAGGACCGCTCGACGCTCCTGCGAAATCTGCCGCGCGGCAACCGATCGTGCGACGCTGTCCAGCGTCAAGACATCGGGTTCGATCAGAGTTTTGATACTGGAGTCGCTGAGCGCGATGTAGACGATGAAATGCTGCTTCGCCAAGGTGCGGATCGTTTCCACCATCAGTTCGGCCGTCGTACTATCCACGAAGTCGGAAAAGATGACGATGAGCGAGCGCCGTTTCAATTGACCGGCGAGGTAGGTGAGGCCGAACGTGTGGTTGGTTTCGTGCGCCTCATAGCGCAATGTTGCGCAGGCCGTTTGCACCCTCGTAAAAGCGGCACGCCCAGGCGTGGCGGGGAGGAAAAGGCGAGGCTGGCTATCGAAATTGTAGAAGCCGACCAGATCACCCGCCTGTCCGGCTGCCCAACACATTGCCAATGCTGCGTTGATGGCGCGGTCGAGCTTTGCGATGCCTGCAATTTTCTCGGCCATCAGGCGCCCGGAATCGACGCAAAGAATGATCTGCTGATTGCGCTCAGCCGTCAGTTCGCGCACCACCAGGCTGCGCATGCGGGCCGAACGCTTCCAATCGATGCTGCGCGTATCCATGCCCACTGCAAATTCGCGCAGCTGGTGAAATTCCGATCCTTGTCCGCTGAGCCTCATGTCTTTGCTGCCTGCTTCAAGTGGCAGGATCTGAGTGTTGATCGCTCCGGACAGTACGGGCGAAATGTCAGGCGCGACGGTGATCTTGCGGGCGATCGGTGCGCGAACGACGACCTCAAGCAGCCTTAGCCGTGAAATCCATTTCAGCCAGATCGTCTCGACCTTGAACACGCCGCGGCGCGTCAGGCGGATCTCCATGGATGACGTGTTGGCGGCATTTCGGCTCGCTTGGTGCTCGAAGAGAGTGACGTGCTGGGTAACAAGTTCTGGTGCGAGATCAAGCCGAGCCTCCATCTTAGGCGGTAAGGTACCGCGATGGGGCGAAAGCTCTACAGACAGTTGCACACTGTGTCCGACGAAGCCTCGGCTCGGAAGATCAAAGGCGATCTCGATCCGCTTCGACCAGACCGACAGGGCGATGTCGAGCAGGACGGCGATCCCCACGATCGCCCAAAGGCCCATGATCACGGTATCGGCGCCTGGCCACCACACGGCGGTCAGCACCGTCAGTGCTGTCATGGCCAAAACGAGAGCGATGAGGGACGAAGAGGGACGCATCTATCGCGGTGCATCCATACGGTTCAAAATAGTGCGAAGCACGTCTCCCGTCGTTCGACCGTCAATTTCCGCAGCTGGGGAGAGAATGATGCGATGGCGCAAGGCCGGGACCACCAGCGCCTGGACATCGTCGGGTAGCCCGTACTGGCGCCCTGCGAACGCTGCCCGCACGCGCACCGCCGCCGATAGCGCATCGGCTGCGCGTGTCGATGCGCCTTGCAGGATTTCCGGATCGGAGCGCGTGGCTCGGACGAGATCGACGATATAGGTCAGGATGCTGTCATCCAGATGAATGCTGTCGATCAGCGCGCGGCCCTCGGCAAGAATAGAGCTGGTGACGAGCGGCCGAATGCCCACTTCGTTCAGTTTCGTCTGGATCGGTTGACCCGCGTGGCGTTTCAGGATTGCGATTTCCGTCTCGCGGTTGGGAAAATCGATGACGAGCTTGAAGAGAAAGCGATCGAGCTGCGCTTCGGGTAGAGGGTAGGTGCCGTGCTGCTCGATGGGATTTTGGGTGGCGAGCACGAAGAAGTCCAGACCCAGGGGATAGTCGGTGCCGTCGATCGTCACCATGCGCTCGTTCATCGCCTGTAAAAGAGCGGATTGGGTCTTCGGAGGCGCTCGGTTGATTTCATCGGCAAGCAGGATGTTGGTGAAGACCGGACCCTTGGTCAGATGAAACTGGCTGGTCTGAAAGTTGAAGAGGTTCACCCCCAGCACATCGCTCGGCATCAGGTCGGGTGTGAACTGAATTCGCCGATATTGGAGGTCCATCACGGCCGAAACCGAGCGCGCAAGCAATGTCTTGGCGGTACCGGGAGGTCCTTCGAGAAGGCAGTGTCCACGCGCAAAGATGGAGGTCAGGATCATATCGATGAGGGCATCCTGTCCCTGCACCGTCTTGGCGATTTCGCCGCGGATCGCGACAACCAGATTGCGAAACTCATCTAGATTCAAGCTTAATGCTCCCTAGTCGTTTTTTAAATGTCTCAAGATGCCGGTGCAGATCAGGCTGGGTCATGGATTTGCCGCGGTTCATAAGCTCTTTGGAAATGGCTTCAAAGGCCTCGGCATTGGAACGGTCGCGTAAGGCAAGATGGCGAAACATCCGTTCAATACCGGCATCGTTGGCTGCGTGTGGTCCAAACAAGAGGCCCGCTTTGTCGGTAAGAAGGGTGTGCACGAATTGCGCGGTCATGCGTCCATCATTGCCGGAAAGGCGCAGAAGCCGGGCCGTGGCTTCGGTGGCCGCTGCTTTTGAAAGATCGGTTGTGGCCTCGTTCGTCAGTGGCTTGCCGAAACGGACCGCACCCCGCCAGAAGCAGACCGCAGCCACGAGGATGATGGCACCCCAGATGAACCACAGGTGGAAGGTGAGGAAACGGTCGGCATCGCGGGCCGACGCGATAGGCATGCCGGTTGCTGCTAGATAAATGGGACCCCTGAAGTATGGACCGCGCAACTCATTGATCATGGAGACAGCGAAAGCTGCATTTTCGCCAAGAGCAAGGCCGTGGTTGTTTAAAAGGTCGGGATCGGAAAGGACATAGAACACAAATTCTGAAGTACATTTCAGAAGCAGCGGGCCGGCCTGCAGCCCGGCCATTTGTACGCAGTGTGACGGGATCTGGTCGCGAACGAAGACTTGTGCTCGGAAAAGCCTGATCTTTTCGACGTGGCTCGGCAGAATAGATTGTTGCGCCTGTCTGAACCGCGGTCCCGTACTTTTGGTATGAAGATTAGAGAGACCAATCCTCGCTAGGATTTGGTCGACATCGGATGAGCGCACCAGACCGGCTTCATCCGCAATACCATCTTTTAAACGATCGGCACGCCATTTCGGTAGGACGATTAGCGTCGGAGTGGTTTTCGGTTTGTCGCCAAAGATACGCCGACTTTATATCGTCGTTGTCTCCGCTATCGCCTATCATCTGCCCAGCCTCCGGCCAGGATAGTGGAACGATCCGCAAGGAGACACGTGAGGCCGGTGAAGCCGTCGATGAATTTTCGCGGGTGACCTCGATTCCCCAGGACTGCAGCCAGACTTCCAAACCTTTATAGCCGACAGGGGAACGATCGAGGTCTGCATTGTCCTCAGCCAATCCTGCCGTCGCATGCGCCAGCATACCGAAAAGGACTGCGGCGAGTAAAATGAAGCGTGACTTAAACATGAGCCGAGCCTCCGCTGGAAAGCAGAGGTTGCGCTTTCGTCAAAAGGTCTAAGAAGTCGCTTTCTGCCGGAACCTGTCCACCATAATGAGCGAGCTCAGTCTGTAAAAGAAGACGCCGCAGTTCATCGCGATGTTCCATTTTCTTTGGCAGTCTGACAAATACGGTCCGTTCGGTATCCGAGCGTAAGACACGCGTTCCCGTCCGCTTCGCCGATTGCAGCAGGCATTGCCGCAGCAATTGCACAAGCGCCTCCCTTCGATCCGGCATGGCGGCGATGTGTGCCAGGAAATCGCGCGGCTTTTCGTTGGCGTCACGTGTGGTGCTTTGCCAGTTTTCCGGTTTCTCGCTTCGGTTCGGCTGCGTCGCCATCGGTGCGCGCGACAACAAGACACCGCCGCTGCCGAAAAACATCCACAGGACGATGATAGCAACGAGGACGATGAGGACGATAAGCACACCCAGAAAGCCGCCGAGGGCGGGCGGGCTCGACACCGCCGGTGACACCTCGGAAGGCCTAGGGGCCTCCGGCTTTGCCTGGGTCGGCCCCTCGGGATAGGTCAGTGTGCAGCGCACTCCATTTTGGAGGCACTGTGCCTTGTAATTTTCAGCGCTCCCCAATGGCTCTTGAGCCACCGCTCCCACCGGAGCGGTCGCAACCGACCATAAGACAGCCAGCCATAACAATGGCTTCAACTGGCGTTTCAGGCGAACACCTCTGCAGAGGACTGCGGGTTCAGAGGGTCTAGGCCAAACTTGTTGGGACCTTTTGTTCCGGGAAGGATAACGAGTATAAGTATTGCAAGACCTACAATAGGGCTGATGGGGGGGATCATGCTCGCAACTATTAAGCCCAGATACCACCAGCCGGAAAGATTCCTGTCATGGAACCGGCGAACGGTAACGGATATCTGCGGCAGAAACATTCCGAGGAACAGTAGCCCCGATACGATCATCATTACGATGACGGAGGATGGAATACCTTCTTCTTTATTGTGGCCCAGTGAAAGCAATCCCATGATCACCAAGCAGAAGAACCCCACGAGATAGTAGAAAAGCTGAAACCACCAAAATTCAGATCGGCTGGCTCTGCCAGAGAAGGTCGCATATTTCTCCTTAAGAACCGTCCGAACCGCTTCTTTAAAACCCATTTTACACCCCCGTTCTGCCCCATGCTGACTATCTGTGATCTTTCAAAAGTTCAGTTTTTGACGCTTCTGTACCGTGCCGAAGCCTCTAACTCAGTTTGCGCTTTTCCTTATCGAGTGCAGCAAAGCACATGCAAGGCACAAGCTTGATCTACTTCTCCAAACCTCTTGACGAACGAAACCAACCTCTGCTCCGATCTTGCAAGCCTACACTTCAAGACACGTTCAGATTGTATTGAAGACGCTTCGATCATTCTACACTACGGTTTACTGCCAAGAGGGTTTGCCTGCCCGGCGTGTCTTCAATCATTAGTGCAAAATCGTGATACTTCAACAGGAAGATGCTTTATTTTCCAACGAAAACACAGGATTAGCTGCGCGAAATATAAGTGTAATCTCACGATATTTCTGCGTAATAGCCCTCATCGCTGAAGAATAAAATCATCAAAGATTATCAATTTCGGGTTGATCTCACTAAAGATCGAAATCGGGGAATTGAATTGCTTGCATGTGTTTCCATGCACCAACTTTTTTACATCATTTGTATTTGCTTCTCCAGGGTTTGAGGGGAAGTTGCATGGTTCGCTGAGCCTTCATTTATCGTAACGTCTGCGCGCCCTGCCACGACCTTCTATTGGTTCGAAAGGGTACGAAAGCGCCTGATAGCGAATATCATGGTTGATGAAGTGGAACCGACGTCCTCTCGGTCCATTGTAGCCTTTAGCTTGGCTCCGCCAACGCCTCTGCAGCGGGGACGCTTGCAGTTCTTCCAATCTTCAAACCACAAAGGATTTGGCTATGACCGAGCGTAAGCAAGGGGACCATTCGCCGAGCACCGAGAATTCTCTACATGAGCTTAAGCCCGGCTCCGGCCAGGCCAGCTTTGAAGAGCAGCGTGGCAAAGGCGACGAATTGCAGCAGACGATCACGGCGGATGGTGCGGACGGCGGGGCTTATCTTACTGACAATTTCGGCCATCGTATTTCCGATAACCAGAACAGCCTTAAGGCAGGTAGCCGAGGTCCGACGCTGCTGGAGGATTTTGTCCTTCGCGAGAAGATTTTTCATTTCGACCATGAGCGTATCCCTGAGCGGATCGTGCATGCCCGAGGATCTGGCGCGCATGGCGTGTTCGAATGCACGAAAGCCATTCCACAGCTGACCAAGGCTTCTATCTTCCAGGAAGAAGGAAAGAGCTGTCCCGTCTTCGTCCGTTTTTCGACCGTTGCCGGTGGCGCTGGCTCCGTCGACACGCCGCGCGATGTCAGAGGCTTTGCGGTGAAGTTTTACACCGAGAGCGGCAACTGGGATTTGGTGGGCAACAATATCCCGGTCTTCTTTATCCAGGACGCCATCAAGTTTCCGGATCTTATCCACAGCGTCAAAATGGAGGCCGACCGCGGTTATCCTCAAGCCGCTTCGGCCCATGATACATTTTGGGATTTCGTCAGCTTGATGCCGGAATCCATGCACATGATCATGTGGGCAATGTCGGATCGCACGATCCCGCGGTCCTTCCGCCATATCGAGGGCTTCGGCGTTCACACTTTCCGTCTGGTGAACGCTGAAGGCGAGAGCAAGTTCGTCAAATTCCACTGGAAGCCCAATCTTGGATTGGCGTCCACCACCTGGGACGAAGCCGTGAAGATCGCCGGTGCCGACCCGGATTTCCAGCGCCGCGACCTTTTTGAATCCATCGATCAGGGCGACTTCCCGTCATGGGATCTTGGCGTGCAGGTGTTTGATGAGGACTGGGCCGCGAAGCAGCCCTACGACGTTCTCGACGCCACCAAACTCATTCCGGAAGAGGATATTCCCGTCGAGATCATCGGTCGTATGACGCTCAACAGGAACGTCGACAACTTCTTTGCCGAGACCGAGCAGGTTGCATTCCTGCCAAGCAATATCATTCCGGGTATCGACTTCAGCAACGATCCTCTGCTGCAGGGCCGACTGTTCTCCTACCTCGACACGCAGAAGTCCCGGCTCGGTACAACCAACTTCCATCAAATCCCGGTCAATGCACCGAAGTGCCCTTTCCATAACTTCCAGCGCGACGGCATGATGCAGACACTGGTTCCCAAGGGGAGAGCCAATTACGAGCCGAATAGCCTGAGCCAGGCCGGTGAAGACAGCGGTCCACGTGCGTCCGTCGCCAGCGGCTTTTCGACGTTCAAGACCAATGATGAGCGAAACGATCCGGCACAGAAACTTCGCCAGCGCGACGAACTTTTTGCCGATCATTACAGCCAGGCTCGCATGTTCTATCTGTCGCAGACAGAGACCGAGAGAACGCACATCGTCTCGGCGATCGTTTTCGAACTTTCCAAAGTGCAGCTCGCCCATGTTCGGCAAAATGTCGTGTCCAATCTCCGTAGCATCGAGGAGGATTTGGCGCAGAGGGTTGCTGATGGGCTAGGCATCGATCTTCCTGAAAAGTCCACGCCGAAGAAGCAGCCGATCGACATGCCGGTCTCAGACGCTCTGTCGATCCAGAAGAACGCTCTGGACACATTGAAAGGCCGAAAGATCGGGGTGCTGGTCGATGACGGATCCAATAAGAGCGCGGTCGACAAACTCCTGGACGAGATCAAGCAGCAAGGGGGAACCCCGTTTGTTGTTGCCAGGAAGGTCGGAGGCGTCAAACTTAATGGTGGTACGATGCCGGCCGATGGCCAACTTGCAGGATCGCCTTCCTTCCTGTTCGACGCGGTTGTATCGATCCTTGCTCCAGAAGCGGCGCAGAGGCTGACAAAAGAGGCGGCGGCAATCCAGTGGTTCATGGATGCCTATAGTCACTGCAAGACGATCGGCTACTGTCCTGCCACCAAGGCACTGCTCGACAAGGCAAATGTCGAACTGGATGAGGGTGTCGTACCAGTTGACGATTTTCTCAAGGTCGGCGCCAAGCGTCATTGGGATCGTGAGCCACTGGTTCGCGATCTTCCTTGATAACCATGAGAGAGGTGAGGTGGCGTAGCTTCACGCCACCTCACACGTTGATCTTTCCTCTTCGATCTATTGTGCAATCCGCCTATACGGCGAAACTTAAAGAGCGGCTCGCACAGAGGCGCGCTCGACGATCTCGGTTTTCAGGACGACCTTGCGGGCACTGTCTGTCACCCCATTCAAGCGCTTGACGAGAAGTTCGGCTGCCGTCGCGCCAAGATCATAGACAGGCTGGCGCACCACGGTCACAGGGGGCGACGTTACCGATGTCCAGTCGGCGTCGTGGAAGGACACAAGCGACACGTCGTCCGGAATGCTGAGACCCAGTTGGCGGTGCACCTTGAATGCCTCCAGCGCGATCATGCTGTCCGATGCGATGATGGCTGTGGGACGTTGCGGCGATTCAAGCATGTCGGTGACAATTCGCCGGGTCTGATCAGGCGTCACGGCGCCAACACGGACAAACTGCCCCATGCCGTCTAGCCCTGCCTCTTCGCAAACGCTGAGATACCCTTCTATTCGCCGCCGAACTGACGCGGTGCTGATATCCTGAATATTGCGGAACGTATGGTCCGGCGTGTCACAGGCGGTAATATAGGCAATGCGTCGGTGACCAAGTGAAACCAACTGCCGCGTGATGTTTTCTGCAGCATGCCGGTCGTCGGCGATGACGGTATCGACATCAAGAGCGTCGCTGCCGCGGTCAAGCAGGACCACCGGTAGCCCGGACCGAACGGCTTCATGCAGGTGCTCGACGTCGTCATCCTTCGCCGGAGAGACGATGAGGCCATCGACCCGTTTGGACAGCAAAGTGCGGATGGCTGCCTTCTCCGCGTCGATGTCCTCGCCGGAATTGCTCAGAATGACTGTGAAGCCAGCCTGCCGGGCAATATCGGTGATACCGCGAACGGCGAGGCTGAAGAAAGGGTTTTCGATATCGCCGACGACAACACCGATGGAGCCGGAGCGACCCGTGGTCATGCTGCGGGCAAGTTCGTTCGTTCGATAATCGAGGACGCGAGCTGCGGCGGTCACCACTTCACGCACCCTGTCACTGACGGTCCCGTAGCCACCCAGAACGCGCGCAGCCGTCGCCTTCGAGACGCCGGCTTTACGCGCGACATCGGCGACGGTGACGGAAGAGGTTTTGGGCGGGGTTTTGTCCATAATTGACAGCCTTACAAGAGAACTTGACGACTGGCAAATGCGAAGATAACAATTGCCAATAATGAAAGAGACCGGTCTCATTTAAAAAGAGACCGGTATCAATTTATAAAAAGACTTCCAGCATGCGAAACTGCATGGGCCGGAACGGATGACTTACGTCGCCTTTCGGATGGGACCCTTGCGCCTTGAAGACATCGCAAACAACAACCCCAGAGGACACGACGCCAATGCGACTGACTGAAGCCTTTACATCCCCATTGACCAAGATACGCGCCACTGCCATCGCCCTCACGCTTGGCATGATCGCCGGTGCTGCCACGCCAGCACTCGCCGACAATCCGCTCGGCCTTATCGACGCGAATACGATCAGCGTCGGGACCATGGGCGACGCCAAGCCCTATGCTTTCACCACGGCGGACGGCAATTTTACTGGTTTCGACATAGAGCTGTTTCTCAATATTGCCGAGCGCATGGGCTTCAAAAAGGACCAGGTAATCTTCACGGGGCAGGAATTCTCGGCGTTGATGCCGTCAGTGGCCAACGGTCGCTTCGATGTTGCTGCCGCCGCGATTGGCACGACTGACAAGCGTAAGGAGACCGTTGATTTCTCCGACGGTTATCTTGCAGGCTTCCTCAGTATCCTGACCCCCGAGGATATCAAGGATGCCGCGGGTCTCAAAGGCAAGCGCCTCGGCGTCGTGCAGGGTACGCTTCAGGAAATCTATGCCGAAAAGAACTTCGCTGGCACGGATCTCGTAAAATTCCCGGATAACAACTCCGCCGTGTCGGCACTCAACAACGGCACTGTCGACGCGCATTTCCTCGATTTCGAGGCTGCAAAGGATTACGCAACCCGTTATCCGGCCCTGAAGATCGCGGTCAATATTCCAAGCTTCGATGCGCCAGCAGGCTTCGTCATCCGCAAGGGCAATGACGCTCTGCGCGAGGCGATCAACAAGGCGCTGAAAGAGGCGATGCAGGACGGAACCTGGAAAAAGCTCCATGAAAAGTGGTTCCCAGGAACGCCCATGCCTGCGGCATATCTTCCCAAGCAGTAATGCCACCTTCCGGTTCGGCCTTCGCCGGTCGAACCGGCCTTTCTCTCTAAAGCGGGTCGCGATCATCTCACTTTGCTCCGCACGCTTTAGGTCCTTCTTCTGTCGCATGTCGTTACCGCAAAACCGGTGGCCACTTTTAGGCGACATGCTCTAGGGATTTCTGATGAACTGGCTTGAAAACCTGCGCCGCAGCTTCCTCGATTGGAACGCCATGGCCGAAGTGCTGCCGACCATGATCACCGTCGGTTTGAAAAACACGCTGATCCTGGCTGCAACCTCAACGGTGCTGGGCGTGATTATTGGCATGGTGCTTGCCATCATGGGCATTTCCCGCTCGCCGTGGCTGCGCATACCCGCTAGGCTCTATACCGACATTTTCCGCGGCTTGCCGGCTATCGGTTACCATCCTGTTGATCGGGCAGGGTTTTGCCCGTATCGGCCGGGAACTTTTCGGTCCATCGCCTTATCCGCTCGGCATCCTTGCTCTCAGCCTGATCGCTGGCGCGTATATCGGCGAAATTTTTCGCTCCGGTATCCAGAGCGTCGATCGTGGCCAGATGGAAGCGTGCCGGGCCTTGTCGATGAGCTACGGGCAGGGCATGCGGCTTATCGTCGTGCCGCAGGGTGTGCGGCGCGTTCTGCCGGCCCTGGTCAACCAGTTCATCGGCAACGTCAAGGATTCGAGCCTTGTCTACTTTCTCGGTCTTCTCGCCTCTGAGCGCGAAATCTTCCGTGTCGGACAGGATCAGGCGGTGGTGACAGGCAATCTTTCTCCGTTGCTGCTGGCCGGCGTCTTCTACCTCATCGTGACCGTACCGCTGACCCATGTGGTCAACGCGATCGATAATCGCCTGCGTCTCGGCAAGCAGCGTCCTTCCACCATTACCAGCGGGCTGGAGGAGGTGAGCGAACTCGACAGCGCGTCCCGCGCCACTGGCACTGCCTTCAAGGGCGGTAGCCTCGACGTGCGCAATCTTGGGATGGCCTATGGCGATCTCGATGTGCTGAAGGGCGTCGATCTTTCGGTGAAGCCGGGCAGCGTCACTTGCATTATCGGTCCCTCTGGCTCTGGCAAATCCACCCTGCTGCGCGGGATCAACCGTCTTGTCGAGCCCAAGAGCGGCGATATTCTCCTCGATGGCGAAAGCATTCTCGGCATGAAGCCGGAAACGTTGCGCCGCCGTGTCGGTATGGTCTTCCAGCACTTCAATCTCTTTCCCGATCACACGGCGCTGGAAAACGTCATGTTGTCGCTGACGAAGATCAAAGGTCTACCCGCAGCGGAAGCAGAGCGTATCGCCAAGGCGAGGCTCGCCGATGTTGGTCTCGCAAGCCGTCAGCACCACCGCCCGGGCGGTCTTTCCGGCGGACAGCAACAACGGGTTGCCATCGCGCGTGCGCTGGCCATGGAGCCTGAAGTCATTCTTTTCGATGAGGTGACGAGCGCGCTCGATCCCGAACTGGTCAAGGGCGTCCTCAATCTGATGGCGGATCTAGGCACGCGAGGCATGACCATGGTTGTCGTGACGCACGAAATGGGATTTGCCCGACGCGTGGCTGATCAGGTTGTCTTCATGGATGAGGGACGTGTGGTAGAGGCTGGGACGCCGGAGGCAATTTTCGACAACCCCCAGAGCCCGCGCCTTCAGCGCTTCCTTGCAGAAGTGCTCTAAGTATCAGGAGAAGAAAAGATGACACGAACAATAAGATGGGGCGTACTCGGCTGCGCAGGTATCGCTGCCAAGGCTGTCATCCCTGCCATTCAATCCAGTCGTCTGGGCCGGGTTGCTGGCATTGCTTCGCGCGACGCCGAAAAGGCCAGCGCGATGGCGGCTCGCTTCGGTATTGGCAAATCGTATGGCAGCTACAAAGACCTGCTCGCCGATCCCGAGATTGATGCGATCTACAACCCGCTGCCCAATCATCTCCACGTCCCGATGACGATCAAGGCTTTGGAGCATGGCAAGCCGGTGCTGTGCGAGAAGCCGATCGCACTCAACGCAGCGCAAGCGATGGAATTGGCGGACGCGCAAAAGAAAGCCAACCTGCCGGTCGCAGAAGCCTTCATGGTTCGTCATCATCCCCAATGGAAGAAGGCGAAGGCAATGGTCGCGGAGGGGCGCCTTGGCGATGTCCGGGCAATCCAGACGATCTTTTCCTATTATCTCGATGACCCCAAGAATGTCCGCAACCAGGCCGATATTGGCGGCGGTGGCCTGTTCGACGTCGGCTGCTACGCCGTAAACACGGCGCGCTTCCTCTTCGACGCCGAGCCGCTCCGGGCCATTGCGCTGATGGAGAACGACCCAATTTTTGGCACGGATCGGTTGACCAGCGGATTGCTGGCGTTTCCGGAAGGGCGGCAGCTTACCTTCACCTGTTCCACACAATTGTCGCTCACGCAGAAGGTAACGATCCTTGGCACACGTGGTCGTCTGGAAATCCCCGTTCCTTTCAACGCACCGGCGGATCAACAGACCATGCTGATCTTTGACGACGGGCGGGATCTCGCAGGCGGTGGTCGCCAGGAGATCGTGATCGGGCCTGTCGATCAGTACCGAGAACAGGCCGATGCTTTTGCCGAAGCGGTGCTCTCCCGCACGCCACTCGAGACAGGGCTCGACGACGCGATCGCCAACATGAAGGCGATCGATGCGCTCTTCCGCTCCGCGACCAGCGGCCGTTGGGAAGACGCTTGACGCGGTTCTCCATCCAAAATCACAATCGAATGAAAGCCTATCCCATGAATGACAACATCATCTCGACAGCCGTCATTATCGGCGCCGGTATCTTTGGTGTTTCCACCGCTGTCCAGCTTGCGCGGCGCGGCATCAATGTGACGATCCTCAATGACGGGCCAGCTGCAAACGGCGCCTCCGGCCGGTCGCTTTCCTGGCTGAATTCGGCGCGCATGCGCTCAGAGCCGTATCACCGGTTGCGCATGGCGGGCATCGATCGCTATCGCACGCTTGCTGCAAAGAATCCCGGCGTAGACTGGCTCCGCTTCGACGGTGGACTGACCTGGGATGCCGATGATGCGCGAAACGAAATCGAGGCCGCCTATCGCCACGAGCTTTCACTTGCCTATGACGCGCAACGGCTTTCAGCGGAGGAGGTTTCCCGCGTCGTGCCCGGTCTCGACACCAGTGCGATTACCCCGCAAGGCGCTATCTTCAACCCCGGTGAAGGCTGGGTCGATCTTCCGACGCTGATCGGTTTGCTCTTGAAGGAGTTTTCAGAGCTTGGCGGCGTTTTGGTAACGGATCAGGGTGCTGCCAAGGTGGTAATCGAAGGTGGGCGCGCAGTCGGGGCGCAAACCGCAAGGGGTGATCTCTATCTGGCGGATGCGGTCGTCCTGGCAACGGGTCCGGCGGTACCGAAAATGGCGGCGGAAAGCGGACAAACCATTGGCGACGATACGCCCATTGCGCTTCTTGTTCAGACTAAGCCGTTGGCACATCCTCTGCGGGCGGTCCTCAACACGCCTCGCGTCGCGGTCCGTCCAGCACCAGGAGGCACCTTTTCGCTCGATGCAGACTGGGCGGCCGATGAGGGTGTGACCGTCGACGCAGACGGCGGCTATCAGATCAATGAGGCTGTGGTTGCCGCATTACTGGCAGAGGCCGCGAAAGTGATGGAGGGAAATCCGCAGCTCGAAGTCGCCTCCATCGGGGTTGGCGGAAAGCCGATCCCGGGCGATGGCGAACCTGTGATCGGAGCGATGAAAGACATTCCCGGCTACTATGTCGCGTTCAGCCACAGCGGCGCGACCCTTGGTCTCATCGTCGGTGAGATGCTGGCCTATGAGGTCGCAAGCGGTGCCGAACATCCGATGTTAGCGACCTTCCGGCCTGAGCGGTTCAAGCCCGTCTGAGCCTTGACAACGTCCTTAAGATAATCAGCCTGCTGCGGTGGCGGTGGGCTTTTTTCTTTGTCTTTCCTATCCGGAACACTCGCACGAAGACCGGGCCGTTGTGAAACGCTGGCAGTGTTTCACTTGAAATGCAGAACGACCGGCGTGCTGTCGATCGTTTCGACGCGCATGTCGAAGCCGTATATTTCGCTGAGCGTCGACGGGTTGATGATATCACCCGGGGCGCCATCGGCCAACACGCAGCCGTTCTTCATGGCGATGATCCTGTCTGCATGGGCTGCCGCCTGGTTGATGTCATGCAGAACGATGACGATGCTCTTGTTGTCTTCATCCGCGAGCGTACGCAAATGCAGCATTAGTTCGCGCGCGAAATACATATCCAGATTGTTCAGCGGCTCATCGAGTAGAATGTAATCCGTCTCCTGCGCGAACGTCATGGCAACCAGCGCGCGTTGCCGTTGCCCGCCCGAGAGCGTGTCGATGAAGCGGTCTGTAAGATCGTCGAGCGCAAAACGGGCGAGGGACTTCGCGACAATGTCCCGATCTCTGTCCGTTAACCGGCCGCGGCTATGGGGGAAACGTCCGAAGCTGACGAGCTCCTTTACCCGTAACCTGCTCGTGACGACTGAATCTTGTCGCAGAATGGCGAGGATTTTTGCCAATTCCCGATCGTTGGTTTCACCCAATCGGTGGCCATCGATAGCGATCTGCCCTGATTGAAGCGGCTGCAGGCGTGCGATCAAAGACAAAAGGGTCGATTTTCCCGCGCCATTCGGACCGATCAGCGCGGTCACGCCGTGTTTGGGGATCGTCAACGAGACATTCTTGAGAATCTCCGCTCCCGAATGGCTGACCGACACGTTTTCGATAGTGATCATTTGCGACTTCCTGCGATGAGAAGCAGAAGAAACACGATGCCGCCGACAAATTCGATCACCACGCTCAATGTCGAACTGTTGCCGAGGCTGTGCTGTAGCAAGGTTTGTCCGCCAACAAGAACGATGACAGCGACGAGGGCGGCGGCAGGCAGCAGTGTCGCGTGCCGCCTGGTGTTGACGAAGCGCTCGGCAAGGGCGACGACCAGCAGGCCGAAAAATGCCACAGGCCCCACCAGAGCCGTGGAGACTGCCACGAGCGCTGCGACCAGAACCAGCAGGGCCGCTGTGGTTTTCGTCCACGAAATACCGAGACCTGTAGCGCTGTCCGGGCCGAGAGCGACGACGTCGAGCACATGTCTCGATCGCCATGCGATGAGAAGAGCGACGACCGTCAAAATCGTTGCTACAGCCAGCAGATCGGTGCGCACGCCGTTGAAATTCGCAAAGCCAGCGGTCTGAGCCACTGCGAATTCATTCGGATCTATCAGCCGGGCAAGCAGCGATTGGAGGCTTCGAAACAGAATGCCTATGACGATCCCGACGAGCAGCATCAAACTCATATCGATCCTGCGCAAGAGCATTGGCAGAAGAATGGCGCTGGCGAAGGCCATCAACAGAATGACCTCTCCGCCGAACTTCAGGTGAGGGGATAGCGACGCGTAGCCGACGCCGCCGAAGACGAAGACGAGCAGCATCTGGCCAAACCCGTAAAGCGCATCGAGCCCCATGATCGACGGGGTTAGTATCCGATTGTTGGTCACGGTCTGGAAGATTACGGTGGAAACGGCGATCGCGACGCTCACCTCGATGAGAGCGATGAGCTTGGTGGCGCGCAGCCCGATGACGAAGCCAATGTTTCCTTTGAGGCCAATCGTCAGATAGGCCATCATGGTGGCCGTGGCGAGTAGAGCCAGGAACAGCAGCTTTCGATCACGCATGTTTCGGCCGATGAATGAGAAGATAGAGAAAGATGAGGGCGCCGACGCATCCCAGCACGGTTCCCACGGGAACTTCATAGGGGAAATTGAGGGTTCTTCCGAGGATGTCGCAGCCTAAAACCAAGGTGGAGCCGAGCATCGCAACAAGTGGCATGGTGCCGCGGAGGTTGTCCCCGACCAGGCGTGAGACGATATTCGGCACGACGAGGCCGACGAAGGGAATGCCGCCGATGATGACGGTACAGAGTGCCGAAATCACGGCAACAATCAATAGCCCCAGCTGGAGCATTCGGGCATAATCGATCCCGAGGCCCACACTCGTGTCTCGACCGAGAGCCATGATCGTCAACCGATCTGCGACAAGCCAGGCGATGACCAGCATGGCGCCGCTGATCCATAACAGCTCGTACCGGCCACGCAGCACGCCGGAGAATTCACCATTGGTCCAGATTGCGAGATACTGAAGAAGGTCTGCCTGCCACGCGACGAATGTCACCGCTGCGCCAATCACGCCACCATAGACGATGCCGAATAGTGGCACGAGGAAGGGTTGCGTCGGCGGCAGGCGATGGGCCGTCATGAGAAACACCGCAGTTCCGGCAAGAGCCGTGGCGGTCGCGACAATGCTCTTCAACAGCAGGCTTGCCGATGGCCATAACAGCGTCACGGCAAGCACGCCAAGCTCGGCACTTTGTGACGTTCCTATCGTGGAAGGTTCGACATAGTTGTTGCGGGCGAGTGTCTGCATGACCAAGCCGGCGAGAGCCAGGCTCGCGCCGACAAGAATGGCCGCCAGCGTTCTCGGCAACCTGCTGACCATCAGAAGTTCAACCGTCCCACTGTCTGAGACGCCGATAAACAGGCTGGTTACCGCTAAGGCGAGGAGAGCGCCTCCACAGATAAGCGTTGTTCGCCACAAAGCCTTTTGGCCCGTATCGATCATTTTGCGGCGTTGAAGGCGTCGGTGATCACCTGAAGAACCTTACCCGTCGACTGAACGCCTCCCGCTGCAATGTAGAATTCGGGAGCGGGGAGATAGATCACCTGTCCCTTTTTCCAGGCCGTCGTCTGAGCAACAAGCTCATTGTCGAGTGTTGCCTTGGCTCCCTGTTCGCCCGATCCGATGGCCGAGGCGCGATCCAGCACCAGGAGCCAATCCGGGTTGGCCTTGTTGATGAACTCAAAAGAGACCGCCTCGCCATGATTGGCTGCCTTGATGTCCGGCACGGCTGCCTCGAGATTCAATGTAGCGTGTACCCAACCGAACCGCGAGCCCGGCCCATAGGCCGTCACCTTCGGTCCGTTGGTCATGACGATCAGAGCTTTTCCCTTGCCTTTGACCGCCTTTTGGGCAGCACGGACACGTTCATCGAGATCTGCCGAAACCTTCTGCGCCTCCTCCTTTTTGCCAAACAGGGCGCCATAGGTCGCCAGACGCTCCTTGGCTTGAGCGACGAGGTCATCTCCCAGCATGGTCATGTCGATTGTCGGCGCGATTGCTGCTGTTTGATCGACCTTGGTTGACGACCGTCCACCGAGAATGATGAGGTCTGGACCAAGAGAACTGAGGGCCTCGAGATCGGGTTCGAAAATGTTTCCGACGATCTCGGCACCCTGCTTCAAAGGCTCAAGCGTTTCGAGGTAAAGTTTTTCCGGGACACCGGCCGGTTTCACGCCGATACTCGCGAGCGTATCGAGCGCAGCCATGTCGAACACGGCCACTCGCTCAGGGCTCTCGGCAATCGACACCATGCCTCTTGCGGTTTGGACCTCCGTTGCTTGCGCGTATGAGACGGAGGAGGTGATGGCCAAGAGAGCCGAGAGTAAGAGCAATTTCATGTGGTTACCTCAAAGACGAGCTGCATGTAGCCGTTATCGGAGAGCAAAGACGAGCGATCAAAAATCGAATGACGCCGAAACCATGAAGGTGCGAGCAGCACCCGCTGCAAGCCATCCACGCGCGGATGAGGCCCAGTAGTTTTCGTTGAGGACGTTTTCAACATTGGCCCGCAGTTCAACAGCTTTGCCGTTCTCGCGCTCAAACTTATATCGCGCGCCAAGATCAACACGTGTCCAGTCATCGACCTTTTGGGTGTTAGCCTGGTTGTAGTAGGTGCTGCCACTGTAGACGAACCGACCGGTTGCGGTCAGTCCTTCGACCCACGGCAAATCATACTCGCCATAGAGACTTATCGATATTTCGGGAACCCCTGGTGCTCTCTTGCCATTGAACGTACCCCCATTGGTGCGCGCTAGTTCCGCGTCCAAAAAGGTCACGCCTCCGAGCAGTCGTACGCCATCTGATGGCTCGCCGTACGCTGTCAACTCGAGACCACGATTGATCTGAAGACCATTCACCCCGAAGACACCGTTGGTCGTGAAGCCGCTTGCTTGTCTAATCTCGAAAAGAGCAGCTGTGAGCATTGTAGAACCGGTGTCGTACTTTAACCCGATCTCTTTTTGCTTGTTTACGAAAGGAGGGAATATTTGACCAGCGTTGCTGGCGGTGGCAGGTGCGATTGCTCCTTCCGTCAAAGCTTCAACGTAGTTTGCGTAGAGAGAAACATTGTCCTGAAGCTTGTACGTGGCAGCAAGGGCGGGACTGAATCTAGCTTCTTGATAAAGATAGTTGCGGAACCCGGCCGGTCCTGCTGCGGGACGTGTGTTGAAGCCTTCTGAGCGCACGTCTTGATAACGTCCTCCGATCGTCAACTCCAATCTGTCGTCGAAGAGCGATGCCGTGTCAGACAGTGACAAGCTTGTGGCCAGCAACTCCGCGAACCTTCCAAGGTTGTTAGAGCGGGAAAGGCCCGATGTATTCACGGAGCCACTCGGGAGGTAGGTCGGGTCATAGATGTTTGTTGTGTAGGTCGGAAAGCCCAGGGCCGATGGGTTAAAATAGCCGCGATTATTTTGATTGAGTGATACGGACAAAGACGCGTTGAGTTTGTGCTCAATCTCTCCCGTTTCGAACTCCGAGCGGATGCCAGTTTCGCCAGAGTATCCGATGATCTCTTGGGGGTTGTAGCCAAATGCAACGCTCGCATCCCCATTAGAATTTAAGATCGTGTAAGACGATGTCAGAAAGTCTTCCCTGTACCTGCTAGCGCCCGCCGCAGCATAGATCGTCGTGTTGTCCAAGACATCATATTCAAGGCGCCCGGCAACCATATTGTAGGAACTGTCGAGATATTCGAACGGGTTTGCCGTGTTGACCCTGCCGTTTGGTGCCCGAGGGATGGCGCTCAATCCAGCTGAAGCGCTGTTGAACAGAGACGTCGGCGAGTCCAGCTTCTGGGTCGAGTGACTGAAATCAAGCGAGGCGCGGACGTCTTCGCCGCGATAATCTATCCCGAGAGATGCCACAGCGATCCGCGTATCATTATGATCGAGCGTGGTCTCACCGCCACGGAAAGAGCCATTGGCACGGATGCCCCACTCATCGCCTTCACCGAAACGGCGGCCGACATCAGCATGGGTCCAGAGTTGTGAATCGCTGCGATATCCCGTCGTCAGCCGCGTCAAAGGCTCATCTCCCGCGCGCTTTGGAATGAGATTGATGGTCCCGCCGACACGGCCGATGCCGCCGTTGACGAAATTGCTCGGTCCTTTCAGCACCTGAACCTGTTCAATCCCCTCGAGGAAATGTCGGCGCGGGTTGGCGATATAGGGAAGCCCGTCATAGAAAATGTCCAGATTGACGACGGGGAAGCCGCGGATCAGGAATGAGTCACGCTCACTGAAGGGAGGCGCATCCGCCCGAACGGAAGGATCATTCAGAGCGATATCTGCAACGGTCCGTGCCTGTTGATCGCGGATCAGTTTGGCCGTGTAAGCCGTAATGCTGAAAGGCGTGTCCTTGACAGGGCGGTTGCCGAGTGCACCGAGCCGCGCTTCGGTCGATACCTGACCACCGCTGAAGGCAGCCGCTGGCTGACCGACTGTCGCCGTTGCCGGCTTGTTGTCACGCGCGCCTCGAATGACGATCGGCTTCAGCACCGTTGGCGTCGACGACGCACTTGTGGAAGGCCTCACGTCTTGTGCCTGGGCCAATGCTGGCTGCAACGCCATAACGGATACGCTGGCGAGTATAGCGAAGCCGTAGCTGTTCACCCCAAAACTATCTTTAAGAACCGACATGTTTCCCCTAGTCCCCTCATCAAAATCTTTATCTACTTGTCGCTGACGCCGCCGACGTCAGGCGAGCGGTCGCCACTCAAACGCGAGCGACTCCTTGAACGCGAAGCGCTCGATGTGACGCTGGACAACATCTTGGAGAACCGAGAGATCTTCGCTTTTGTGCGCGACGACCTCTATGATGAGCGAGGTGTCATTCGCGCTCAGCTGCGCATCACCGAGCGGCAAAGCGATTTTCGATGAAAGGGGCGTGAATTCGGTCTCGAATTTGTGTGCCCAATGCTTCGCTAATTGCTGCAGATAACGGCTCGCGTGCTGGGTCGTGACTTCAACTCTACTTGTAGACAAGATGCGTACTCCTTGAGAGCGCCGTGCCGCACTGTCCCGAAGAGCAACAACGAACGCATGTCCGCAATCTCAAAGATGAGTAATAGAGTCAACTCTTAATGTGTACTACAGGTCGAATATCCCCCACGGGATAATGACTCCCGCAATGGATTAAAATCTATGGTGGTAATGGGGGATGCAATGCGTATTCACTCACCCACTTCAGCATGATTTGTGCTTGATCGCGGCAGGGCACATTTGAACACTGCCGTCGATTGAAAAGGTCTCTGGCGATGAAACGCGAGTGGCGAGCTCCGCTCATATAGGACCAGGCCCTATGACATTGCGACGTCCTGCGTTCAGATCTGCTGCAGGCTGGCAAACAGGTCGGCGTTTTGGGAGCCCTTGCGATAGAAAACAGGTGGTTGGCCCAGTGGTGCGTCGACCGTCACCTCCTGACCGCCGTCATACCTCGAGCCGGTCCAGATATGCAGCCACTCGGTATTGCGTGGCAGGTAGACCGTGCGCTCGCTCTGCCCCGCTTGCCAGACGGGCGCGACGAGAAGGTCTTCTCCATAGAGATAGGCGTCTTGAATGTCGTAGGTTTTGCGGTCGTCCTCATGGTGCAGAAAAAGCGGACGTTGGACGGGCAGGCCGGTTTCGGCCGCTTGCCTGGAAAGACTCTTCAGGTAGGGGGCGAGGCGTACATAGATGGCCGTCATGCGGGCAAAGTGAGCGAGCACCGTTTCGTCCTGGTCGATCTGTAGATTGTCGCGCGGGCGGTTGCCTTCGTGGGTGCGCATGACCGGGGTGAAGGCGGCCATCTCGGCCCAGCGCATCAATAGTTCTGGCGTGCGGACGTTGCCGAAGAGGCTGGTATAGCCGCCGATATCGGAGTGGTGATAGGCATTGCCGAGCAGGCCGGAGGAAAGCGCGCCGCACATGACCGTAACGAGGCCGTCATGCCTGGTGAAATCCACCGACTGGTCTCCGCCCCACAGCAACGGGCAATGCGCCTGGACCCCGGTGAAACCTGCGCGCATGAAGAACAATGCATCGCCCGTCTTGCCGCGACTTGCGACAGCCTTTGCGTTGACCTCTGCCCAGATCGTCGGCCAGGCATTGTGCATCAGCTTGGCATCGACGCCGTTGGAAAGATGAATGTCGATTGGCAGGTATTCGCCGAAATCCGCCATCCAGCCGGAGAGGCCGTAATCAAGCATGTTCTGGCCGATGATGGTTTCCGCAAACCAGTCCATCGCCTCCCGGTTGGTAAAATCCACCACACCACAATCGAATTCGCCGAAATCGACAAGTGCGGTTTCGCCGGCGTCGTTCTTGGCAAAATAACCCTTCGCCTCCGCTTCTGGAAAGAATGAGCCATCAACGCAGAGATAGGGGTTCACATACCCTAAGAAACGGATGTCGTTATCGGCAAGCTCAGCAATTTTCTGTCGAAGTGCCGGATAGCGTTCCTCGTTCGCCTTCCAGTCCCAAAAGAGCCGCGCGCCGAAAGAGGTGTGGCGCAGGCCCACCCAGTCTTCGCACCACAGCCCGGAGACCTTCACGCCGGCCGCGTGGATTTTCTCGAGCCTGTCAAAAGACTGCTCGCCATCCTTCAGACCGATGATCGCGCCATTATAGATCCAGTTCGGTAGTTCCGGCTGACGACCGAAGCGAAGCGAAAGTTGTCCTACGAGTGCTTTGAAACTATCCGCTGCAAAGAATTCCAGACGGTCCGGCACCGCCCAGGCCTCGATCTCGTGATAGCCCTCCCGGCGGAAGTCAAAGACGGAATAGGCAGTCGTTTCCACATGCAGCGCGTAGCGACGCGAGGAGACATAGGTCGGCTGTGGGTAGTTGGTGTGATAGTAGTCGCCGCCCGCCTTGCTCGTCACATCGGCCTTGAAAGTCAGTTCCGTCGTCTTGTCGCGGCCGACACCCGGTTCCGATGTCCAGAGCGGAAACTTGCGCCCGCGCATGTTGAAGTAGGACATCTGCTCGCCGCCGCCCCAGACGCATTCATCCTTTTCGGCGACCACGCGCAGCCAGAAGCGGTTAAGCGACGGGTCGAGCGCTTCGATCCCGACGCTGTCGTTTACGATGCTTAACCGAAGCCTCGGCGGCTGGCCGCTCGCAGTGGACAACGCGATGCGATCTCCTTCGAACTCTACGTGAGTGAGCGCTACGCGCTCCACCACGTAATCTTCGATATCGAAATTGCCGCGATACATATCCATGCGCTCTTCGCCCTTGCCGACGAAGACGCATGGAGCGTCCACCGAGTGGCGGAGAACTGTGGTTGCGTTGATGGCCAGTTCGAAGCCGTCGGCTGTCTTTTGGAAATGCATGCTAACTCTCTCTTCGTGAAGCGCCGATCTGCTTGAAACGTCCATCGCGGGTGGTGGCGATCGCTGTGCGCGCTGAATCTTGGCTCACTATCGCAACCGGCTGACATATCGAGCAATGGTATGGTCGTACCATGTGTGCGATACCTCGGCCTTTTGTCCGTCATGGGAGTGGCTGATGCGCAGCACGTGGGGGAGGGGATCACCGGCGGCGGGGCGAAAAGCGGCTGGTTTCCAGTCCGGAACATGGCCGAGGTCGATATAGTCTTCTGCCTTGGCGATCCATAGATTCAGTTGCGTGCGGTAGTAGAGGTAGAGCGACTCGGACAAGTCTTCCGCCACGATCGAATCGACGTAAGAGCCATCGAGCCATATCTCTTCGATGGCGGCGACCTTGCCCCCGATCCGACGCAGGCGGCGAATGCGGTGACCCTCGGGGGAGGTGCCAAAGGAGGGGAGGGTCGGATCTTTCGTCTCACGATGGACGCTCAAAACCTCCGCCGTTGGCAGGCCGCCACCTTCGATTAGCTCCAACCGGAACAGAGCGTAGACACTCTGCGGATCGTTGATGGCGCGGATATAGTTGCCCGATCCCTGAATGCGCTCCAGCAGCCCACGGCTTTCCAGTTCAGCCAGCGTTTTGCGCAGCGTACCGACAGCAATGCCGAGATCTTTTGCCATGTCTCTCTCGGGAGGCAGTTTCTCGCCATCGATCAAGCGGCCCGCCGCAACATCGCGCACTACTGTCTCCACGATCTGCAGATACACGGGCAGACTTCCCTTGGAGCTTCTCATTTTTAGCGCCATTCCTCCGCCGCATAAAATTGATACACTATTGATTTACATTATCGCGGCTGGTAGTCAAATAGGCATAGGATGCTTTGGGAGGATTTTCATGACCGTTGTGCCTGTAACCTCAGCTGACCTTGATGCTGCCGAGGTGTCCTGGTTTTCGGCTCTCTGCTCCGATGACTATGCGTTTCTCGGCGTGCCGGATGGCAGCCTGCGCTCCAGCTGGGATCATTGCTCCTCCATCGTCAAAAAGGCTGAAGAGCTTGGCTTTCGCAACATTCTTTGCCCCTCCTCCTATCAGGTCGGCCAGGATACGCTGAGTTTCGTTGCCGGATGCGCGCCGATAACCCAGGATATCAACTTCCTTGCTGCCATCCGCTGCGGCGAGATGCAGCCCATCATGCTGGCGCGTACCGTCGCGACGCTTGATCATATGCTGAAAGGCCGCTTGACGCTGAACGTCATCAGTTCGGATTTTCCAGGTGAGGTCGCTGACAGTGCCTATCGTTACAAGCGCAGCCACGAGGTGGTGGACATCCTGCGTCAGGCCTGGACGCGTGATGAAATCAATCATGACGGCGAAATCTACCAGTTCAAGAATGTCACGACCGAACCCGCGCGCCCCTATCAGCGGAATGGTGGGCCGTTGCTCTATTTCGGCGGCTATTCGCCGGATGCGCTGGAGCTCTGTGGTGCCCAATGCGACGTTTATCTGATGTGGCCCGAGGTCAAGGAGCAACTGGCCGAGCGCATGCGCGCGGTGCATGCGCGTGCCGAAGCCCGTGGCCGCACACTCGATTACGGTCTGCGCGTGCATATGATCGTCCGCGACACGGAAGCCGAAGCGCATGAATATGCCGACCACCTGGTCTCGAAGCTCGATGACGACTATGGACGTGAGATTCGTGCCCGAGCACATGATAGCATCTCGCTCGGCGTCGCCCATCAGGCAAAGGCCCGCGAACAGGCCGACCAGTTCGGCTATACCGAGCCGCATCTTTGGACCGGTGTCGGGCGTGCGCGTTCGGGCTGCGGTGCGGCGCTTGTGGGCTCCACCGATCAGGTCCTGACGAAGCTTGAGGACTATCAGAAGATGGGTATTCGCGCCTTCATCTTCTCCGGCTATCCGCATCTTGACGAGGCCGGGCACTTCGGCCGTAAGGTTTTGCCTGAGATGAAGACCTGCTCGCTGCCGCATGCGCATGGGCGGGTTCCGGCAGAAACCCCTGCAACACCTCTTGGCAATGGAGAGCGCCACTAATGCAACGCATCGATATCACATCCGGGCTTTCCTTCAGCCGCATCGTTTACGGCATGTGGCGGATCGGCGAAGACGCCGACACATCGCCGCGCCATGTGCAGGCGAAGATCGAGGCGTGCCTCGAACAGGACATCACCACCATAGACCAGGCCGATATTTATGGCGGCTACACGGCGGAATCCATCCTCGGCAATGCCCTTCGACAGGCGCCGTCGCTGCGCGACAGAATTGAGATCGTCACAAAATGCGGCATCGTTGCTCCCGTTGGTCGCCATTCGGCTGCCCGCGTCAAGCATTACGACACGAGCGCAAAGCATATCAACGCGTCCGTCGAAGCCTCGTTGCGTGACATGAATACGGACCGTATCGATCTCCTTCTTATCCACCGTCCCGACCCGATGCTGGATCCGGAAGAGACTGGCGAAACGCTGGATGCGTTAGTGGCATCCGGCAAGGTCAGAAGTGTCGGCGTATCGAATTTCCGTCCCTGGGATTTTTCACTGCTGCAATCCAACATGACGGAAGAGCTGTTGACCAACCAGATCGAAATCAGCCTTGCCGCAACCTCTGCCTTCACCAATGGCGATCTCGCCTATCTGCAGGAGCGCGCCCTTCCGGTGATGGCCTGGTCTCCGCTCGGCGGGGGATCACTAATGGGGAAGGAAGGCCCGCTTTCCGATGCACTGGAGCGGATCGCTAGGGAGAATGATGTCGATGCGGCAGCTGTTGCCGTCGCCTGGCTTCTGGCACACCCGGCGAAGATCCTGCCGGTGATGGGAACCAACAATCTGGCGCGTATCGCCACCATTTCCAGTGCCGAGACGGTCGAGATGGATCGGCAGACATGGTTTGAGCTTTACACGCTGGCAAATGGTCGTGAGGTGCCCTGATGACATCGACGAGCAGCGTGAACATGCAGAAGGAACATCGCTTCATTCCTGACGCGACGACATCGCGGAGCTTCCGCAATGCGCTCGGAAATTTTCCGACAGGCGTGACTGTTGTCACAGCAACCACGCCAAGCGGCCCCACAGGCATGACGGTCAACAGCTTCTCATCCGTCTCGCTTGACCCGCCGCTGGTGCTCTGGTCTCCAGCAAAGACCTCTACTCGCCATGACGTCTTCATCGGCGTTACAAATTTCGCTATCCATGTTCTGGACGCCGAACAGGACACGCTTTGCTCGCGCTTCACACGCGGCGGGCGTGGCTTTGAGGAACTGGACTGGGAGCGAAATGCGGAAGGCGTTCCGATCATTCCGGGGACGCTCAGCCGCTTCGAATGCGCACAAGCTTCGGTTCATGACGCAGGCGACCATTCGATCATTATCGGACGCGTCCTCCGCGCAGCCCACCGCGAAGGCGATCCTTTGTGCTTCGCCCGAGGCGCCTTTGGACGCTTCACTGTGAACGCGTGATGCAGTCAGCGCTTAGCCGTTAAACAGCGCCAAGACTGCCGAGATCACCGTCGCGCCGCCAATCGGCGCGACGAGCGCCAACACGGCGTTGAAGACCAACACCCAGATCAGCACCTTCTGCTCGCGCTCGGAAAGCTGCCGATACTCCGGCTTGCGTTGCGGCGGTTCGGGTTGCTGTCGATAGTAGCCTTGCAGATCACGATACATGCCGTTTTCCTCGCGTGGGTCCGGACAAGTATACTCTCAAGAGTGTCTTTTGGATCATGCAATTTGCAAAGCCCCCTATCACCACCGATCGATCATTCGATCTCCTGCGTGTCAGGGTGGGCAACGAGGAGCAGGCGACCCTATCTGCCCTTCTCGAAGAAATGCTGGCACTACAGGGAAGATCAACGTCTTAACCGCGACGATAAGCTTTCATTGCGGCGATTTTCCACAACCCGCTTGGCAAAGAGGGCGGAAGTCTCCATTCAAGAGGAACCTTGATAGATGGCCGTGTCGAGCGTGGGTCCAGCCATGGCGTTTCGGCCCTGATTGCTCGAGATGCACCGGTCGTTCAGAGTTGAAAAACCGACCAATACCGCCCAAGATAAGATGATGCGCAAGACCCGACTGACCAATCTTCCCGCGCCTTATCTCAAGCGTCTCTCGGTCAAGGATGACGCAACGCTGGGCGATCAGTATCCATTCAATCTGCCTTGGTTCGACAAGGACTTCGTCCTTGATTTCGGCACGCCATTGACGATCATCGTGGGCGAAAACGGGACGGGAAAGTCTACTCTCATTGAAGCGGTGGCCGCCTTGTGTGGCTTTGACGAGGCCGGCGGGGGCAAGGGGTACATGCCTGTCGATCATTCCCGGGCGGTCGATCGCAGCGGCGCGTTGCTTGGCGCTGCACTCCGAGCGGCATGGTTGCCAAAGGTGACAACCGGCTGGTTCTTCCGCGCTGAATCCTTTTTTTCGGTGGCGCGCTACCTCGATGAAGCCGCGCGCGACGCCTATGCTGCGCCTCCAGACTTTTTGTCCTGGAGCCATGGCGAGGGCTTCGTCCGTTTCTTTGAAGAGCGGATGTCGAGGCAGGGATTGTATCTTCTGGATGAGCCCGAAAGCGCGCTGTCTCCCAATCGCCAGCTGGAATTGCTGCGGCTGCTTCACCGCGTTCAGCAATCAGCCAGCGCCCAGATTATCATGGCCACCCATTCCCCGATCCTAATGGCGGTTCCGGGCGCGCGACTTCTGGAGATCACGCGTGGCGGCCTCGTGGAGACGAGGCTGGAAGAGACGCGACACTTCAAGCTCTATCGTGACTTCGCAAGCGATCCGGGCGACTTCATCCAGCGGGCGTTGAGTGAGGAAATCTAAGGCCGAAGTCATGGACAGCTAGTGTCCTAACATTATCTGGCGCCCATGTTAGATCCTGGCGAATGTGGCTTGCCGCGACATCTTCATCAGGTCTTGAAGATCGGCTCGATGCTGCAATCCAGAAGCCGTGGATCAATGCCCGCCTCCATCTCCACGAACATGGAGTCGACAAAGCCGATCAACGTGTCGGTGGCGCCAAGTGCCGTCTCAAGATGCCTGTTGGCAACGGCGTTCAACACCGACAGATGACAGTCGACTGTAGTCGAAAGGTCGGCCTTTCCGGCCGTGACCGTGTGATGGATGAAACCGATGCGGCGGTAGATCGTGTGCAGCGGTCGCAACGTGTGCTCCAGAAACGGTTCACTCGCAGCAGCGAGCAAAAGCTGATCGATCCTACGATCAAGTACATTGAAATCGGTGAGCGTCATATCATTCCGGCGTTCGCGCAGAACATGTTCGATATGCAGCATCTGGTTGCGGTGGGACAGACTGGCACGGTCGATCGCCAGGCGCACGACGAAGCGCTCCATGTCGCGGCGCAGCTTTAGAAGCAGGCGTTCCCGCGCGAGATCAATCGGCGTCACCTTTAGACCATGACGCGGCAGAACCGTCAGCAGCGTATCGGTTGCCAATCGGCTGACCGCGTTGTGAACGGGCGTTCGTCCAAGACCTGTCGCGTTTTGCAACTCTTGCAAAGTCAGTTGCTGACCGGGCTTCAGTTCGCAATTGATCAGTAATTCCTCGATCTTTTCATAGGCCAGCTCAAAGAAATTGATCCTGTTGGCGCGCTTCGGCTTGACATCTTTCGTGACGAGCGTGGGCTTTGCCTGCTTGCGTACCATCTTTCCCTATTTCCAACCGGAGCAAAACGTTATGCCGGTTTATACCTAAAACATGTTGTGATATTTTACCACCAAGGATACGACTGCTGGCTGGAGGCGGCTTGGAGGGTTGCCACCATCATGCTGATGATCGTGGAACGACGTCGCCGGGAGGAGTACATGAAGATTACGTCTATCGAGACATTAAGAACGGAAGAGTTTGCGAACGTTCTTTGGGTCCGCGTTCACACCGATGCCGGACCGATTGGTCTCGGGGAGACCTTCTACGGCGCAGGTTCGGTCGAGGCTCATATTCATGACGTGCTTGCGAGCCGACTGTTAGGGTGTGATCCACTGCGGATTGAGGCGCACGCGCGTGAAATGGTCAACCTGCCGATGGCGCAGGCGTCTACCGGCGCGGAATACCGCGCGGCCTCGGCGATCGACCTTGCTCTATGGGATATTTTCGGGAAGGTGTGCGACCAGCCGGTCCATCAGATGCTGGGCGGTCTGTGCCACGATCGCATCCCTGTCTACAATACCTGCGCGGGTTACGGCTATGTTCGTTCCAACAAGATCAGGCCAGTCGATACCTGGAACTTCCGCGACGATGCGGAAGGCCCCTACGAGGATCTAAAAGGCTTCATGACCGACGCGGGGGCGCTCGCCGAAAATCTGCTGGAGCAAGGTATTTCGGCGATGAAGATCTGGCCTTTCGATCCAGCCGCGATCGAGAATGACGGTCGCTATATCACCGCTGAGCAGTTCCGCGCCGCCATCAAACCTTTCGAGCAAATCCGCAAGCAGGTGGGCGATCAGATGCGGATTATGGTGGAGTTTCACAGCCTGTGGAACCTGCCGACCATCAAGAGGATCGCTCGCGAGTTGGAAGCATTCGACCCGACGTGGTACGAAGACCCGATCCGGATGAACTCCGTCTCGGCGCTTTCGGAGCTTGCTGCCTCGACGAGCGTTCCTATCTGCGCCTCCGAAACGCTCGGCTCGCGCTTCCCCTATAAGGACATGCTGGAATCTGGCGCCATCGGCATCGTCATGACCGATCTGGTCTGGACCGGCGGGTTGACCGAAGGCCGCAAGATTGCGGCGCTGGCGGATACCTATCACCGGCCCTATGCCCCGCATGACTGTACAGGTCCGGTTGCCTATGCCGCTGCCGTCCATTCATCTTTCTCCCAGACCAACACGATGATTCAGGAATCGGTCCGGGCTTTTTACACAGGCTGGTATAAAGAGCTTGTCACCCACGTCCCGGTGATCGAAAACGGGTTCATCTTGCCCATGGATGGGCCAGGCCTCGGCACTGAATTGCTGCCGCAGGTTTTTGAACGGTCGGACCTGACGGTTCGCCGTAGCATGCTTTGAGGGAGAAAATGATGAGCAACCAGTCTATTTTTGATCTTACGGGTCGCACCGCACTCGTCACCGGCTCGTCGCGCGGTCTGGGGCGCGCCATGGCCGAAGGCCTCGCCGTCGCTGGTGCCCGCGTCCTCATCAATGGCACAGACCCGTCTCGCGTCGCAGAGACTGTGGAAGAGTTTCGCAGCGCGGGGCACGACGCTCAGGCTGCGTCCTTCAACGTCACGTCGGAAGAGGAGGTAAAGGCGGCCTTCGAAAGCCTGGATGCCGCGGGGATTGCAGTCGATATTCTCGTGAACAATGCCGGTATTCAGTATCGCAAGCCAATGGTTGAGCTGGACACCGCCGATTGGCAGCGGGTGATCGACACCAACCTCACAAGTGCCTTCGTCATTGGTCGCGAGGCAGCAAAGCGTATGATCGCGCGCGGATATGGAAAGATCGTCAATATCGGCTCGCTGACCAGCGAACTCGCCCGTGCGACCGTCGCACCCTATACGGTCGCCAAGGGCGGCATCAAGATGCTGACCCGGGCGATGGCGGCGGAGTGGGCGCAGCACGGTATTCAGGCCAATGCGATCGGCCCAGGCTACATGCTGACCGACATGAATGAGGCTCTGATCAGCAATCCTGAATTCGATGCCTGGGTGAAGGGGCGCACGCCGTCGAAACGTTGGGGCAAGCCCGAAGAGCTGATCGGCACCGCCGTCTTCCTGTCCTCATCGGCCTCGGACTATGTGAATGGTCAGATCATCTATGTCGATGGCGGGATGCTGGCGGTTCTCTAGCGGCGTCGTGGGGTCACGGTTCAAAGTTGATCAAAAGGCTTTCCCGCCATCGGCGCCGTTTTGGTGAAAAGCAGATCCTGCTCTTGCCATTGCTCCTCGAAATCAGCGATGGACCGCGCGCTCATTTCCGGGTTGAGCGCGCCCAGTTCTGCAGAGATGGCCTCCGCAAGCCCGATGCCGGGAACGACGGTAGCGTAAAAAGAGGTGCTTTCCGCCGGGGCCAGCAGCAGGTAATCGGCGTTTTTTGCCAGTGCATCCACGGCAGCATCGGTAATCACGCAGGTGGTTGCGCCCTTGGCCTTGGCCTGAGCGGCTGCCCTAATCGCGGAATTATAGAGGCGCCAGAATGTGAAGATGATGACGACATCGTTTTCCTTCACGTCACCCAAAGCGTTGGCGATCATCACTCCGTCCGTTGCCAGCTCCATGCGATATCCACAGAGCGTGGCGTGGTGTGCGAGGATGTTGGCAATCGATGCAAAACTGCCTGATCCGAGAACGATTCGGCGTTTTGCGCCTGCAATAAGTTTTGCAATCTCCTTGACGGAGTTGCGGTCAGTACGCCGGCGCAACGCCGTCAGCTGCTCGATCTGCCGGTTCATGGCCGCATCGAACGGGCGCTCGTTGCCGGTTTCCTGCTGATGGACGACGCTGACCTCAGGTGCTGAAAGCTTGCTCATAAACCGCGTGCGGATTTCCTGCCGAAGCTCCGGCCATCCCGAAAAACCAAGGCTTTGCGCGGTTCTGGTGATCGTCGCAACGTTGACGTCAGCCTTTTGGGCAAGCTCGGAGGCGGATGCAAAAGAAGCATGCCGCGGATCGTTGATCACGGCTTGCACCACTTCATGAGCGGCGGGTGTCAGAGAAAATTTCTCATCGAGATGACGCAGCCAGTCCTCAAGTGTTCCTGCAAAATCACCTGCAGCGTTTTTTGCATATTGCATTCACAAATCTTCCTGTGCAAAAAATGTTGCGCGACGAAACGACGCGCACACCATCCGCAAAGCGGCGGAGGTGACACACTATAATGATGGGGACTGCGAATGTATAATACTGCTGCAAGACTGGAGAGGCTGCCTGTCGGGCGCTTTCAATACAAGCTGCTCATGATGGGCGGGCTGGGCTACATGTTCGAGGCGTGGGATGCGGGCATTATCGCCTTCCTGTTGCCGGCGCTGCGCGCGCAGTGGCAACTGACCAGCCTTCAGGTTGGCTATCTCGCCAGCAGTACCTATGTCGGCTTCCTCATTGGCGCTCTCATTGCTGGAGCGATTGGCGACCGATATGGACGTAAGAACGTCATGCTTTGGGCGCTCGTCCTGTTTTGCCTCGCAAGTCTCGCGGGCGCTGCCGTCAATGATTGGCATCAGTTCTTTGCGTTGCGTGTGGTCGGCGGCATCGGCATGGGCGCCGAGGCGGCGATCATCGCGCCGTTCCTTTCGGAATTTGTCGGCGCAAAGTATCGCGGACGCTTCACGGCCTCGCTCGCAGCTTTCTTCTCTTTCGGCTTCGTTATCTCGGCCGTTCTCGGATATCTGTTGGTTCCCGCCTCAGATGATGGCTGGCGCTATGCGTTGATCGTGACAGCGATGCCGGTCGTGGTGGTTTTGTGGTGGCGCCGTGGCTTGACGGAATCGCCGCGCTGGCTGGAAAGCCAAGGTCGCCATCAGGAGGCTAACGACATCGTCACCGGCATCGAGAAGCAATATGAGGGCCGCGGCGTCGTTCTACCCGCGCCAGCACCGGCAGCGCAGGTCTCCGCAACGCCCAATACATCGCTGATGGCAAACTTCAAGGCGCTGCTTTCGCCGCGCTTCCTGCGTATCACCATCATGACCTGGCTTCTCTGGGTGTCGGTAACCTTCAGCATTTACGCCTTCATGACATGGATTCCGAGCCTGCTCGTGGAGCGCGGCATGACCATGACGAAAAGCTTCTCCTTCTCGATCCTGATCTATGCGGCGCAAATACCCGGTTACTTCACCGCCGCCTGGTTCTGCGAGAAGATCGGCCGTCCCTATACCATCGTGCTCTACATGGCGCTGGCCGCTGTTTCGGCTCTCTCGCTGGCTTTTGCGACCGGTGACACGCAGGTCATCGCGCTTGCCATGACGCTCTCCTTCTTCATCAATGGCGTTGCGGCTGGAGAATACGCCTATACGCCGGAAGTGTTTCCGACGCGCATCCGTGCGACCGGCGTGGGTACCGCCTCTGCCATCGGCCGTATCGGCGGGATTGCAGCGCCAATACTTGTGGGTGCCGTCTATCCGATCGGCGGTTTCGCTGGCGTGTTCGGCATGACGACCGTTATCTTGTTCATCGGCGCCATGTCCGTTCTCCTCCTCGGCATTCCGACTAAGAACCGGTCGCTCGAGGAAATCGAGGCGGAAGAGTTTGCCGCGCGCTGAGGCGTAGATCGAAGGAGCTAGGGCGTCCTTTGTGCGTCCACTAGGACGCACGGCGCTCCAGGCGCATCAGGGAGCGGCAATGGCTGCTCCCTCATCAGCAAAAAGGATTACGACATGCACAATGAGATCAGCCTTTACCAGGCCATGAAGCTCCCCGATCAGCCGGCACCCTTCTTCCAGGCGCTCGATGATCTGTTTCAGCGGGACATCGGACATGTCCTCTTCACCCTCCTGGCTGTCGATGGGGGGGAGGTCGTTCGCATCTATTCCTCCGACCCTGACCATTATCCCGTCTCTGGCCGCAAGCCGATGACCGACACCCCCTGGGGCCGGCACGTCATTGGTCAGCACAAGAGCTTTCTCGCCAAGGATATGGACGGTATCAAATGGGCTTTCTTCGATCATGAACTCATTGCGAGCCTCGGGGGCGGCACGCAGATCAATGTGCCCGTCGTCTTCGACGGAGCTTGCATCGGTACGATCAATCTGACCCATCGCGCAGGAGTTTATGACGAGCGCCATCTCGAGCGCGCTGAGGCTTTGGCGCCTTGGTTGGTGCCATACTTCCTGCTGGCCGCAAAACAGATCTGACGACGCGGACCACGTGATAAAACACAGAACTAAAGCGTGAGAGCGCATCCGAACGATCGCGCGATGCTTTAAAAACATGATTGAAAGTCAATGCCATGAGTTCAATTCTTCTGAAAAACGCCCGGATCGTTGATGGATCGCAGGCGGAACCGACCGCGCCGATGGATGTCCTGATCCGCGACGATCTCATCGTAAAAGTCGCGCCAGCCATTTCCGAAACGGCCGACCGCACCATCGACCTCACTGGCAAGATCCTCATGCCGGGACTGATCGATGGCCATGTGCATGTGATCGCCACCAAGCTCGATCTGGGTGCCAATGCCGATCTACCCAACTCCCTCGTTGCGCTCCGCTCTGCGAACATCATGAAGGCAATGCTGATGCGCGGCTTCACCACGGTGCGTGATCTTGGCGGTGCCGATCACGGTCTGGTCGAGGCGCTTCAGGAAGGGACGATTGTCGGTCCGCGGCTGATCATCTGTGGAAAGGCGTTGTCACAGACCGGTGGTCATACGGATTACCGCGGACGGTTCAACCGACGTTCCGTCGAGCATTATCCTGATCAACTGGGTGCGCTCGGTCGAATTTGCGATGGCGTCGACGCCGTTCGCCAGGCATGTCGTGAGGAGGTCAAGGGCGGCGCGCAGTTCATCAAGCTCATGGCCAATGGCGGCGTCTCCTCGCCGACCGACCCGATCGCCAACCTCGGCTTCTCGAAAGAAGAGGTTCTTGCCGCCGTTGAAGAGGCGGAGAATGCACAGACCTATGTGGCCGCTCATCTTTACACCGATGCCGCCATTCGCCGCGCCATCGAATGCGGTGTCAAATCGATCGAACATGGCAATCTGATCACGCCGGAAACGGCGCAACTTGCCAAGGAACGCGGCGCCTTCGTCGTTCCGACCAACATCGTTTATGACCGTCTGGCGAAGGACGGCGCTTCGCTCGGCCTGCCGCCAGTCTCTGTTGCCAAAATCGAGGATGTGCGCAGCGCTGGCTTCGAAGCTTTAAAGGTGCTGCATAAGGCAGGCGTGACCATAGTCTATGGCACGGATTTGCTTGGCGAGATGCACGAGCATCAATCGGAGGAATTCGTTCTTCGTGGCGAACATCTACCGGCCGAAGATGTCATCCGTTCCGCAACACTGGATGCGGCAAAGGCGCTTGGTTTTGAAGGCAAATTGGGAACCGTGGCCGCGGGGGCTTTCGCCGATCTCATCGTCGTGGACGGCAACCCTCTCGACGATCTCTCGGTCTTGACCGGGCAGGGCAAGCACATGCCGTTTATCATCAAGGGCGGTGAATTCGTCAAGCAGAGCTGATGCTGTCAGAAAAGCGCGTCCTAGAGCATTTCCATTTAACAAGGAACGCTTTAGGACGCCAGCCACGGCTACAGTTGTCGAGTGGTCACGAGCTGCTCGACATCTCTTTGGGCGCGCTTACAGCATGTCCCAAGATTTCCAAATCCGCTCCCCACGTCCTGGCTGTGGTAGGGTAATTTGGCGCAAAACCAGAAACATCACGCGATCAGCTCTTTGTCCTTCCACAGGCGGAAGCCGCCCTCGAAGGCGAGTGTATTGTCACCACGACGGCACTTCGGCGGAAGTGAATCGAGTTTTTCCACATTGCCGCCGCCGATCACCACATAGTCGGGCTCGAGTGCTGCCGTGAGCGCCTCAACGACATCGAAGACCCGCTTTTGCCACTTCTTGTGGCCCTTCTTTTCGCGGTAGGCTTCGCTCACATAATGTTCGTAGCTCTTGCCCTTGCGATAAGGGAGGTGGGCGATCTCCATCGGTTGCGCGACGTTCTCCACGATCATTGCCGCTCCAAGCCCGGTGCCGAGCCCAAGAAACAACATGCGTCCGCCCTTGTAGGATCCCAATGCCTGCATCAGGGCGTCGTTGATGATGCGGACGGGATGACCGAATGCGGTTTCATAATCGAACCCGACCCAACCATCGCCGAGGTTCACGGGGTCACGAAGCGGCTTGTTATGAACAACAGGCCCGGGGTACCCCATCGAGATCACGTCATATTTGATGTCCTTCGCCATGGCTTTCACGGCCGCGACCATGTCGGAGGCGGTCATGGACTTCCCGCTTTCAGCCTTCTGTTCCTCGCCACCCGCGCTGGAAAGGATTTTGACGTGGCTGCCGCCGATATCGATGGACAGGACAATGCGATCTTCGGTCTCTGAAATATCTTGCGTCATATCTATCTTCTCCAATCGTCAGGCAGGGTCGACCCAACCTCCGGGCGGTGCGAAATTCTCCATATCGCTTGGCCCCCAAGTCCCAGGCGTATAGGTTGGTGGAATGGCCTTGTCGTCCAGGATCGGCTCAACGATCTTCCACGCCAATTCCGCTGCATCCTGCCGGGTGAACAGTTGCCGGTCACCGGCCATGGCATCGCCGATCAATCGTTCATAGGGCGCCATATCGCCGATGCCGTCATCAAGCGCGGTGAGTTCGACTGCTTCGCCTCGCATTTTTTCGCCTGCTGCCTTGCGGCGCGCGCCGACACCGATGGAAATATCTGGCCCGAGGCGAAAGCGGATATAGTTAGCCGATGCATCCGTGATCTCATCAAAGAGGGTTACAGGTGGCCGCTTGAAGCGGACGACGACTTCCGTAGCGTGGGCGGGCAGGTTCTTGCCTGCGCGGATATAGAATGGCACGCCGTTCCACCGCCATGTCTCAACGCGGAAGCGAACGGCGGCAAAGGTTTCCGTCGGTGAGGAGGGGGCCACACCCGGTTCATCGGTATAGCCTTCGAATTGACCCCGTACCACATCGTCTTTCGAGAGTGGCGGCATGGCCTTCAAAACCTGCACCTTCTCATCCACCAGATCGTCGGAGGCACCGGTCGCAGGCGGCTCCATGGTGAGAAGCAGGAGAACATTGACGAGGTGGTTCTGGATCACATCGCGAATGCAGCCCACTTCGTCATAGAATTTGCCGCGCCCCTTGATGCCGAAATCCTCGGCCATGGTGATCTGAACGCTCTCGACGTGGTCTCGATTCCAAACCGGCTCAAGGAAACTGTTGGCGAAACGAAAATAGAGGAGGTTCTGAATGGCTTCCTTGCCGAGAAAGTGGTCGATGCGGAAGATTGCGTCTTCCTCGAAGACTTTGTGCAGCACCTCGTTCAGCTTCTTTGCCGAAGCAAGATCGCGTCCGAAAGGCTTTTCGACCATCAGGCGGGCGTCTTTGGCAATCCCTGCCTGATCAAGACCATCGGCCACGGTCTCAAACAGGGATGGCGGGATCGCGAGGTAGTAGAGCGGGCTTTTATGCTCGGTCAGCGCCTGCTTCAACTTGTCGAATGTCGATTGGCTGCGGTAGTCGCCAGACACGTAAGACATTTTCTCCGCCATCTTGGAGAATACGGTCTCATCGATATGGTCGACATGTTTTGAAACGGCGTCTCTTGCACGCGCGATAAGCTGGTCGCGCGTCCAGTCGTCAAAAGCAACACCGATGATCGGCGTGTTGAGCGCGCCGCGCTTCACCATCGCATAGAGCGAGGGGAAGATCATCTTATGGGCAAGATCGCCGGTGGCACCGAACACCACCAGTACGTCTGACTGCGCTTGTGCCATGGCTCTTGTCTCCCGCCTTACTTGGCTTTTTCCAGATGGCCGCCAAAGGCGTGGCGCATGGCGGAGAGCACCTTGCCGGCGAACTGCGCCTCACCGCGTGAGGAGAAGCGTTCGAAGAGCGCCGAGGCGAGAACAGGGGCGGGCACACCCGTTTCCACGGCGGCCTGCAGCGTCCAGCGGCCTTCGCCGGAGTCCGAGACACGGCCATCATAGTTTTCCAGATGCGGGTCCTGCTTGAGGGCCTCTGCCGTCAGATCCAGCAGCCAGGAGCCGATAACCGAGCCATGGCGCCAGACTTCTGTTACGGCGGGCAGGTCGACATCGAAACGATAATATTGCGGGTTGGCAAGAGGTGCTGTTTCCGCATCCGCCTCCCGTTCGCTATTGCCGGCATTGGCTGCTTTCAGGATATTGAGCCCCTCAGCATAGGCGGCCATGACGCCATACTCGATGCCATTATGCACCATCTTGACGAAGTGCCCGGCACCCGCCGGGCCGCAATGGAGGTAGCCTCTTGGCGCGGTCCCCGTATCCGGATCTTCCGCAATATCCTGACCAGCGCCGGGGGCGAGCGAGGCGAAGATCGGGTCGAGCCGCTCCACGGCTGCCTTCGGGCCACCGATCATGAGCGAGTAGCCCCGCTCAAGGCCCCAGACGCCACCCGAGGTGCCGACATCGATAAAATTGATACCGAGTGGCGCAAACTCCGCGGAAAGGTTGATGGCTTCATGGTAAAGCGAGTTGCCGCCGTCGATGATGGCATCGCCATTATCGAGCTTCGAGGCAAAGTCCCGTGCAATTTTCGGGGTGATGGCGGCGGGCAGCATCAGCCAGACGGCGCGCGGCTTTTCGAGTTTGGAGATGAGGTCAGCGGCCGAGGAGGCACCCTTGGCACCTTCTTTGACGAGCGCTGCAACATTGTCTGCGTTGACGTCGAAGACGACGCAGTCATGACCTTGCTTGAGCAGGCGGCGCACCATATTGGCGCCCATGCGGCCAAGACCTACCATTGCGATCTGCATATCATTCTCCATGTTAAATGCGTGTGGATTCTTCCGATTCCGCCACAACGTGAACGGTAAAGTTAGTATTTTCCCAATGCCCGCGGTCCTGCCAGTAGAAGGTGAAGACAATCGTCTTGTCCTCATCCTCGTGGCTCAAAGGCAGGTCGGCATAGTATGTTCCAAGCCCTGACGGCACCATCGGTGTGTCTGTAACCGTCGCCCAGTCATCTATGCTCCAATGCACCAAAGCGTCTGCCTCCGTTTCAAGTCTCAGCGTCTTGCCGAGCGGGATGGAGGACAAGCGATTGTTGAAGCGCCATATCCGCAGATCCGAACGGGTCCTGTTCTTGATATAGCGTTCCACGCCCTGGGGCGGCATGTCGAAGACCGCTCCGTCTGTCAGAGAACGAAGCAGCTTGATGTGTTCGGAATGCGCCCAGACCAGAGGCATGGCGCTGCCGGACGGGCGGCCGAGGAAAAGCTCTTTCTCCGGAACATCGGGGCCATCCCAGACCTGCTCCGGGAAAAGTCCGCCCGAACCTGCCGATCTTTCCAAAGTCGATAGAAGGCCTTCAGCGGCCTCACGCCGGCCAGCTGCGAGTTCGTAATGCGCGCGTTCCCCAGCTAGCAGAGGCCAGGGCCTGCCTTGGCCGGTGCCATCGAATGGCGCACCATCTTCGTGCTCTCCATAGCCGTCGCCGGTATAACGGTACCATAGCGGACCTTGTGGCAGATCGGCCCGCAGGCTGTGATCGATGGCTTTGATGGTGTCGACAATATGTGGATCATCCGGCGCACGCAGACCGAAGCGTACCAGCGCCAACGCGTCGGGGCTCAAAACGTCCGCCGTCGGCAGGAGGGCCCGATCCGGTGTCTGGTTGCGGATTTCGATGTCGCCCGAAGCGCTCACCTCATCTGTGACACCGATGGGCGCGATGCGGACGTAGTGACCGGAGATGCCGACCGCGGCGCAAAAATCCTTCTCGCCCGCAAAGGTCCATTTTTCGATCTGGTCGTTCCAGCAGTCGGCTGTTTCGCGCAGATGATTGGCTGCCACCTCATCTCCTTCGAGGGATAGAAGGTCGGCGGCTGCCAGTAGTGCTGATACTTCAACGGCAAGAGTAAAGGGGCTGTAGCCTGCATCCTCCTCCCAGCGGTCTTCGGCGGTGGCGGGGCCGTTGGTGATGATGTAGTTCGCGGCGCTGCGCAGCATTGGCATGAAGCGCTTCAATGCCTTCGCATCGAGATGTCCGAGACGGCGCAGCATATCGGTGAGCAGAATGGGAAAGGCGCATTCATCCATCTGGATGCCGGGCCAATAGGGTTTTCCATCGAGCCAAAGGTTTTGCGGCCAACGGCCCGAGGGCTGCTGGACGAGGCGAAGGTAATCGAGGATGGCGATCGCCTCCTCGGCATTGCCTGCTGCGAGAAATCCACCTGCTGTTTCCACCAGATCCCGGGGCCAAACGAGGTGATAACCGCCAAGATCGTCGTCGCCCTTCGAAAAGCCCCAAGGAATGGAGAGGCTGGCCACGACAGCGCCAGGGCGGTCTGCTGCTCGGTGAGAGGCGAGAACCGCGGTCGAAACCCGGTAGGTATTCACGCCGTTCTGCTCTTCTCGATCAAGCGGAGCAAGCTTCTCCTGCCAGGCCTGCCAGTTGGCAACATAGTGCTGCTGCGCCTTGTCGAAGCCATCCTTCAGGCTTGCAGTCGCCGCAGCCGCAGCTTCGAATTCGGTTTGACCAAAACCAATGGCAAGCGTGGCCTCGGTGCAGTCGCTGGTGAAAGCCAGCTCACCAGCGAGCGCGACATTGCCGTCATCGGCGCGCTGATACTGTTCTGCAATTCGTCCATGCTGCTTCAACTGCCGCCAACCATCCGACACGCCGACGAAGCCGGCGCTCAAGGCTCGCCATGGGATGTCTGATACCAGCGCCAGATAGCGGGAGCGGCCAGTGGCGAAAAGCACCGGCTTGTCCTCGAACTCACCGATCCAGGCTGAGTTCAGCTGTCCAGCGTTCACCAGGTGTGGGGCCAGCAGAGCTGTAACCCTGTAGTCGCGCACATCTCCCTTAAGCGCGGCGAAGCGAACGCGTTGTAGCACACAGGCTCGGGCGGGATCGGTAATTACCTGCTTCTCGATGCGATAAAGTCCGTCTCGCGCCGTATTTGTGATGGAGAAGGCAGGGATGCCAGGAGCAACAGTTGTCGTCTCGGCGTCGCAGTCGCGCTTTTCCTCTGAGAAATAGCCGTCTTTTCCGGTGACAACGAAGCCGAAATCACGTGTGCAGGCGCTATCGACGCGGGGGTAGTAAATTTCGTTTAGAACGCCGTGGCTCAATGTGAACCAGACACGCGAGTGTTTGGAAAGCGCGGTGCCGATGCCATTCTTCGCACTTGAGGTCCAGCGCGCGTCTATGCCAGGCGCTCCGGGAGCGGCGTCTAACATTCGGCTCACACCCAGTCCGGGTGGCTCCAACTCATTTTTGTTGTTTGTTGGAAAATCACTAGAGGAAGGACTGGCCATTTCAAGAATGCCTTAATGCGCTGCGAAATGAATAGCTTAACTTCAAAATTTGTAACATGGGCGCTCATACCACCCACGTTGTCTAATGCATACTCCAATACCGGGGGGTATTGGGCAACTTACATTTCTTTAATTCTCAGACAAACCCCGATGCGTTTATCGCTTTATCCAGCGCCATCTTCATCAATGCCTATATCAAATCCGCTGCAATAACGAGATTGACCCGGTTTCGGTTGCACCGATGCGCGACGACTTATGACGATATGTGACTGGAGATCGGGAGCGTTACGATGGCCTGAAAACCGCTCTCACTATTTTGGAGCCTTACGGTGCCGCCATAGAGTTCAGTGATTTCCTTGGATATACCCAAACCGAAGCCACTGCCCTGTATACTCTCATCCAGCCGCATACCCGGCTGGAACGCCTCGTTGATCCTGTCTTCGGAAATGCCCGGGCCGTCGTCTGTCATCGTGATCTCGACAAAACCGCCCTTCCGCACGGAAGAAACCGTTACGGCTGTGGACGCCCATTTGAACGCATTGTCCAGCAGATTGCCGAGAACTTCGTCCACGTCTTCCGCATCGCAGCGGAGGCTGGTCTGATCCTCAACCTCGCAGCGAATTGACAAAGCCTTGTCCCTGTAAATGTTTGAAAGAACCAGAATGAGGTCGTCGAGACGAGGGCGAAGCAAGACGTGCCTGCTTGATAGCTGCCCCGCCGCCGACTTTCGCGCATCGGCAAGATGATGCCGGATGCGACGGTCGATGCGCTGGACGAGATCTCTCAAACCGCCATTCGTATCGTTGTCGTCGTTCAATCCGAGCGTGAGGCTGGCGACCGGCGTTTTAAGCCCATGGGCCATATTGGCGAAATGAATCCGCGCCTCCTCAAGCCGCCGCTCGTTTAATGCAATCAGCCGGTTGATCTCCTTCGATACGGGCTTCAACTCCTCCACGTCCCCTTCAGGAAGAGTTGAGCGGTTTCCGGCTGACACCTCTCCAATGTCGGCCGTCAAGCGTTTGAGCGGCTTAAGGCCGAACCGGACCTGTAAGTAAGTGCCAATGAGGAGCGTTATACCAAGAAACGCCATGGCTGGCACGAGCCACATGAGGGAACGGAACGCGGGATCGGTCAACGCAGCGTTAGGCGCAGACGCCGTGATCTGCACAGGCTGGCCATTAATACGAGTGAACAGGGTGCGTGTGTAAAGCCTACGTCCGTTATCGTCTTCCATATCACCCGGCCTAGGCCGCGCCGACGCGAGATCGCGCCAATCCGCCGGGCGTCCGCCAGGTTTGAGGACGCGACGCTCCAGAGAACGGGATGAGATCGTCGATGTCTCTGACTTGATCTGCCAATACCATCCGGAATTTGGTCGATCAAAAGGCGGTCCGTCCAGTTGAGAAGCCAGCATTAGCTGGCCGTTTTCGCTCATGGTCAAGCCGCTGCGCAAACCTTCAATCTGGGTATCGAGCCGCTGGTCGATCTGTTCGCGAACGACCCCGGCAACGATGAGCCAGAGGATAACGGATGCGACGAGAATAGCGCCCGCCACAAACACGGCGGAGAATGCCGTGAGTCGTCCGGCAATCGAGCTGGGGCGGGAAAGGCGCGGCCACCTCATGACGCAGCCGTCATCATGTAACCCCTGCCACGCACGGTCTGGATGAACTCGGCGCCGATCTTTCGCCGCAGCCTTGCCACGATGACTTCGATGGAGTTCGAGTCCACTTCGGCGTCGCCATCATAGACGCGTTCCATCAACTCGCTTCGGTCCACGATAATCTCTTTGCGCAAGATCAGGCAGGAGAGTACGCGCCACTCCAGGGCGGTCAGCTTCAAGGGAACGCCATCCTTCTCGAAGGTTCCGAGCTGGGCGTTGAAGGTGATCGATCCACAGGTGACGATGGCGCTGGCATGATTGTTGGCGCGCCGAACCAAAGCGCGCAGCCGCAGGACCAGTTCCTCGACCTTGAATGGTTTGGTGAGAAAGTCGTCGGCGCCAGCTTTGAAACTTGCCACCTTATCCGGCCAGCCATCTCTGGCGGTCAGCACAAGCACCGGAAATGTTCGGCCAGCGTCGCGCCAGGAGGCGAGCACCGAAACGCCGTCGATCTTGGGCAGCCCGAGATCGAGGACCGCGACATCGAAGGCTTCGGTCAGCCCTGCATGCTGACCGTCTTCACCGTTGCGCGCAATATCGACAACGAAGTTTTCGTTTCTGAGACTGCTGGCAATCCGGTGTGCAAGGTCGGTATCGTCTTCGACAAGAAGGACACGCATGAGGAAATTCTACTCCGTGGGATCCGGCTTTCTTATGGTGCTGGACGCTTAACTCAAGCTGAACGGGATGGTTCAGGCTGGTGGTGGTGGGGCTTTGGTAGAAACGGGCATTCCAATCACAAAGGAGACCAGAAATGTCTGTTACACCTGAAACCGAAAACAAGCATCACGAAGACATCAAGCACGTCCATCCGCATCCGAAGAAACGTTCTGCGGCTGCCTTAACCGTTGGTGCCATCGCCCTTTTGGCAGTCGGTATTGCCGGAGGTGCAGGTGCAATGAAGTTGACGCGCCCCACTGCAGAGCTTGCGCCCATCGCACCCGTCGCGATTTCGGCCATGCCAAACGACAGCCTCACCAGCGTCAAGGGCAAGGTGGTGGAAATCTTCGGCAACAAGTTCATCATTCAGGATGAAAGTGGCCGCGCGCTCGTGGAAACGGGACCGGAAGGAAAGGGTGGTACCATCGTCAACAAGGACGAGGTCGTGACCGTCCAGGGCCGCTTCGACGATGGCTTCCTCCATGGCAGCTACATCGTCCACGAAGACGGAAAGACCGATCAACTCGGCCCGGCGGGTAAACCGCCTCGCGGACCAGAAGGTGGTCCTCGGGGACCGGAGGGCGGCCCCCACAGGCCCTAATCTTCTGATATCCCTTTAGCGAAAGCGAGTAGATGAGATTCGATAGGGTCGCCCGGTGTCCCGGGCGACCCTATCATCATGGGTGGAATCAATGCGGTGGTTTGGAGCGTGAGATGAGGGATCGCACGGCTTGCCCTCACACTGATTGCTTACGCCGCAACGTTTCCTGCAAACCTGCCACAAGATAACCAAGCCCGCTCTCGAACACAGCTTCGGTGTTGACCGTCCCGACCTCGCGAAAGGTTTCTAGAGCGTCGGTTAGCAAGGGAAACGGCGCAATGTCTGCATCGAAATCAGCTTTTGGCTGGTCGCGGTCGATCCGTTCACGCTCCTGCTCTCCCTGTTCTTCAAGAACATAACCCACTACATAGCGCGTCACGCAGATGGCGATGCCAAAGGCCTCTTTCGCCGAAAAACCCGCATCTACATAGAGTTGCAGTACCTTTTCCGCATCGGCAAAATCGGCGACGGATGGTCGTGTGCCTGCGGTCAATCGCGCGCCATCGCGCATAGTCAGCAACGCTTTGCGGACGCTGCGGGCATTGGCTAGGGTAAATGCCACCCAGTCCTGGCCTGGTTTGGGAAGGCGATCGTGATGATAGCGCAGCAGCATCTCCGAGTTGATCGCATCCAGCAATTCCGACTTGTTGCGGAAATGCCAGTAGAGTGCCGGCTGCTGAACCCCCAGCCGCTCCGCAAGCTTTCGCGTGGATAGCTTGTCTATCCCCACTTCATTCAGCAGCAGCAGAGCCTCATCGACAATGCGCTCGCGTCCAATCGCCATGAAAACACCTCTTGACTTATCAGTGATAAGGGAGCTTATCACTGATAAATTTATCGCTGATAAAGCCTACAAGGACGCCTCTCCATGAACAAGGCCCTCATCGTTATTCTCGCAGCCGTTGCGCTCGATGCGATCGGTGCTGGTCTGATCTTCCCCATTCTTCCCGATCTCTTGCATGAAGTAACGGGAGGAAACGACATCGGATTTCTCTATGGGCTTATGCTGGCAGTCTTCGCCATCATGCAATTTGTCTTCTCGCCGGTTCTGGGCGCGCTCAGCGATCGGTTCGGGCGGCGTCCGGTTTTGCTGCTTTCTCTGGCTGGAACTCTCATCGATTACCTCGTCATGGGCCTTTCACCACTCGGCTGGGTGTTGGTGGTGGGCAGAGCGGTTGCTGGCATAACCAGCGCCAATATGGCGGTGGCGAGCGCTTATATTACCGACATTACTCCTGCCGATCAGCGTGCGCAGCGGTTTGGCACGATTGGTGCGGTGATGAGCACGGGCTTCATCATTGGCCCGGTCATCGGAGGTGTGATGGGTGCCTGGTGGCTGCGCTCGCCCTTCCTTGTGGCGGCGCTGTTCAATGGGCTCAATTTTCTCGTCGCACTGTTCGTTTTGCCGGAAAGCCGGTCAGCGAACGAAACCAGGTTCGAGCTGAAAGAACTCAACCCCTTGCGACCTTTGCTCTGGTTGTGGAATTTCAAAGAACTCCTGCCGCTTGTTATCGTCTTCGTGGTGTTCGGTCTTGTCGCCGCCATACCAGGGACGATCTGGGTCCTCTACGGTGCCGAGCGGTTTGGGTGGGATTCCGTTCATCTCGGCCTGTCGCTATCGGTTTTCGGCGTTAGTGGCGCACTGGCCCAGGCCTTCCTTGTCGGGCCGTTATCGCGCCGCTTCGGCGACCTCGGGACCTTGATGATCGGCGTCGCCTTCGACATGTTGGCCTATGTTCTGATGGCCTTCGCCACCCAAAGCTGGATGGGGTATGCCGTGGCACCGCTCTTTGCACTCGGGGGTGTTGCGATGCCGGCGCTACAGTCGCTGGCAACCAGCCGTGTGAGCGATGAGCAACAGGGACAGTTGCAGGGTGTTTTGGCGAGCCTGATGAGTCTTGCCGGTATCGCCGGACCGGTTCTGACGACCGCCTTGTTCTTTTCAACCCAAACGGTCTGGATCGGCACGACATGGATGGTGGGAGCCGCGCTCTACCTTCTGGCGTCACCGCTTTTTGCGACGGTAAAGGCGCCGAAGCCTGTGGACGAATATCAGCGCGAGACGCTCGTTTGAAATGACATCGCAGCACGTTGCAGGCCGGGGTTCGTCCCGGCCTGCTTTGGTATAGGCTGGGTCTGCTGCTGCTAACGCTTCACCCGCCCGTTTTCGGCAAGCAGGCGGCCGTTCTTGAAAACCTTGTGTCGCGTCGGAAAGGCAATCACGGCCTCCGGCACATGCTCCGCTGCCAGGGAGACGAAATCAGCTTTCGCACCGATTTCAATCCCATAGCCGTCTAGCCGCAAGGCTTTTGCACCCGCAGCCGTCACGATGTCGAAGGCAGCTGAGAGCTCGTCGTCGGTGTAGAAGCCAGATCTGTAGCCGATGATTTCTGCACGGTGGAGCATGTCGCCATCACCATAGGGCCACCAGGAATCGCGGATATTGTCACTGCCGCTGAAAACCGTCACGCCTTCGCGGCGCAGCAGAGCGACCGGTGGGAAATTGTGGTTGCCGGGGGCATTGGTCATGATCGAGACGCCGCTTTGCGCGATCCGGGCTGCAATCTTTTTCGCCGCATCCGGTGCAAGGTCGCCCAGACCATAGGCATGACTGACGGCGACATGCCCTTGCATTCCGAGTGCAATGGTGCGGTCGCAAATTTCCTCGATGGTGAAAGCGCCCATCGAGCCTGCGTCATGCAGATGGATATCGATATCGACGCCATGCTTTTCCGCAACGCCGAAGACCACGTCGAGATGGCCGTTCACGTCGCGGTCGAAGCTTGCGGGGTCGAGCCCGCCTACAAGATCTGCGCCAAGACCGATGGCGGCATCGAGAAGCTCTGGCGTTCCCGGGTTTTTCAGGATGCCGCTTTGAGGAAAGGCGACGAGTTGGATATCGATCATATCCCGATACTCCTCGCGCACAGCGAGGATGGTTTCCAAAGACTTCAGCCCGACCGAACCATCGACCATCACGTGGCTACGCATCTGGGTCGTGCCTTTGGAAATGCAAAGATCGAGCTGATTGCGCGCGCGCTCCGCCATCGGCTCGGCCTTCGCCATGTTCTCAGCCTGGAAGGCGACACGTTCATGAACATCAAAGCCATTGGTGCAGGGGCGATGCGGCACCCACTTCCCGCCATAAAAGCTGGTATCGAGATGGATATGTCCTTCTACGAAGCCCGGCAGCAGAAGATCGCCGGAAAGGTCGATCGATGAGGCGGACGCCGCGCCCAGCGAAGTGGGACTACCTGCTGCTTCAATGGCTGTGATCCGGCCATTGTCTACGTGAATGTCGCGCAGGGACCCGTCGGCCAGCTTGGCATTGGTGAAGATGGTTGTGGTGGTCATCGGGGTTTCCTTTCCGTATTTTGCACCATGAGGCGCAAGTATTCGCTTGCTCATCACAGCACTTGTTTATTCTGGCGCCAGATGGCAGGCGATCTTGCCGCCGCCATCGCGTGTTCGGACCTCCGGCGCAACCTTGCTGCACAGCTCGGTGGCGATGGGACAGCGTGGATGGAAGGCGCAGCCCTTTGGCGGATCGAGCGGACTTGGCGGCTCGCCGCCCATCAGCGCGCGATCGCGATTGGGGGCTGCGACATCGGGGATGGTTTGCAGCAGAAGCCGCGTGTAGGGATGTTGAGGATTGGCGAAGAGTGCCTCTGTTTCCGCTTCCTCCACAATCCGGCCGAGATACATGACAGCGATGCGATCGGCCATGTGCCGGACGACGGCGAGATTGTGGCTGATGAAGAGGTAAGTCAGACCAAGCTCATCCTGCAATCTGCGCATCAGATTGAGGATTTGTGCCTGGACGGAGACATCGAGTGCCGAGGTCGGTTCGTCGCAGACAAGGAATTCCGGCTCGCTGGCGAGCGCTCTCGCAATCGAGATGCGCTGTCTCTGACCGCCTGAAAACTCGTGCGGAAAACGCCCGGCATCGTCCGCAGACAGGCCGACGGTTCGCAACAACTCCGCCACGCGCGCATCGATCGCCTCCCTGCCTTGTCGAAGGCCGAAGACTTGAATGGGTTCGGCAATGATGTTGCCGACCCGCCAGCGTGGGTTGAGGCTGGCGTGCGGATCCTGAAAGATCATCTGGGCTTCGAGCGGCTTGCCACTGTTTACGCCCTTCTCGGCCGGCGCAAAGACGATGGCGCCCTCGCTTGGGTCATACAGTCCCGTCACCAGTCGGGCGACGGTGGATTTGCCACAGCCGGACTCTCCGACGAGAGCAAGGCACTTGCCTTTCTGCACTGTGAAGGTCACGTCCTGGACGGCGCGAAGATAGCGCTTCGGCTTGCGGTCGATCACACGGTTCAACCAGGGAGCGGAGACGTCGAAGACACGCGTCAGCTGATCGACTTCCAGCGCACTGTCAGGGCTTCTCATGCAACACCTCCATCGTGGACGAGACAGGCGACGCTGCCGTGATCATTGCGCACAAGCGCGGGTTTCATCTGCCGGCAGCGGGGGCCGACATCCGGACAGCGGGGATTGAACGCGCAGCCTTCAGGAATGGCGTTGAGCCTGGGCATGGCGCCATCGATCTGGGTCAGCCGCTCGACACGGGCGCCAAGTGCGGGAATGGAACCCATCAAGCCGCGCGTATAAGGGTGCTTAGGGTTGCGCAGCACCTTGTCGACCGGGCCGACCTCGATCACCCGGCCTGCATACATGACGGCCACGCGGTCGGCGGTTTCGGCAATCACACCCATGTCGTGGGTGACGAGCATGACGCCCGCGCCCTTTTCGCGGCAAAGCTTGCGCAGCAGCGTGGTGATCTGCGCCTGAATGGACACGTCGAGCGCGGTGGTGGGTTCGTCGGCAATGATCAATTGCGGATCGCCCGCAAGCGCGAGCGCTATGACGACGCGCTGGCGCATGCCACCGGAAAACTGATGAGGATAATGATCGATGCGCTCATCCGCGCCCGGAATGCCGACCTGTTTCAACAGGTCGACGGCGTGGGCGCGTGCTTGCGCGCGGCTGCGGTTCGAGTGCAGACGTATCGTCTCGATCAGTTGCTGGCCGACCGAGAAGAGCGGGTTGAGCGAGGTGAGCGGATCCTGAAAGATTGCGCCGACCATGCGGCCACGAACCGTGCTCATCTCCAACTCGCTCAGAGTATCGGTGCGCGTGCCGCCGATGCGGATTTCGCCCGCAGCAATCCGTCCCGGCGGTTCAAGCAGCCCAAGAACGGCCATGCCTGTCATCGACTTGCCCGCGCCGGACTCGCCGACGACTCCTAAAATTTCGCCTCGCTCGACGGTGAGCGAGACGTCGGAGAGGGCGGTCAGAATGCCTTTGCGGGTCGGGAACTCAACGGACAGGCCTTTGACTTCAAGAGCCGGCATCGCTGTCGGTGTCTGAGTGGCTGAGGTCATTGCGACACCTCGCTGGCGTGATGCGTGAGCGGATAGCTCGGCGGGAAAATCTCCTCGACCGGCGGATGCTGAAACGTCCGTTCGGGATATTTGGCGACAAGTCCATCAAATTGACGCTGTGCCTGACGCCTGGCGGCGATGAGGTCGATGCCCGCCACCTCTCCGTCACGCATCGAAACCCGTCCATCGACGATGGTGGCGCGGGTAACGCGACCGGTGGCGCCGTAGACAAGCGTCTGGATCGGATCGATCCGTGGCGCGATCATACTGTCGGCCATGTCGAAAACGGCGAAATCGGCTTTCGCGCCCGGCGCGATACGGCCGAGATCCTGCCGCTTCAGCGCATCGGCGCCGGCAACGGTGGCGGCATCGTAGAACTCTACGGCGGAACCGGCATCACCGCGGCTCTCGGCAAGCCGGTTCATTATCAGACCGACCGACATGTTGAGAACCATATCGGGAGGGGCGGTGTCGGTACCCATGCCGATCCGAATGCCCATCGCCTTCCGGCGGGAGAAGGATTTGAGCGTCGAGCCGTGGCGGGCAGAGACGAGCGGACAATGGGCGACGGTCACGCCCTGTGCAGCGTAGCGCGCAAGATCGTCTTCTGTCGCGACGGTCGCGTGCGGCGCGATCAGGCGAGGCGAAAGAAGGCCAAGGCGATCCAGCCATTCCGGAGCCGTGACACCGTGCAGGCGGCGCATGGTTTGCAATTCCATCTCGCCCTGCGCCATGTGAAGGCGAACAGGCATATCCATATCATTGGCATGAGCAAAGGTCTGACGCAGCAGCGTTTCGGTACAGGTTTCCACGCGATCCGGTGCGAACTGCCCGAAATCAGGCCATTGCCGCTGCCGTGAATGCGTTGGGCAAAGGACGCGGCCTCTGCCAATTCCGCCAGTCCCCGCTCTTCATCGAAGACCGGCTGCATGGCGCCGCTTTCATCAAGGATGACCCCGCCGCTGCGGTAGGCGGGGCCCAGCCAGACGCGGATACCGAGCTCTTCCGCTGCATCTGCTGCTGCTTCGAATTCTGCAACCGTCTCGCCCCAGGCACGGTAAAACAGCGAGGCAATCGGAAGTGCCGACGTAATGCCGTTCAAGAGAAGCTGCGCAAAGGCGTAACGCTTCTGAAAGGCAAGTTCATCCTGGCTGTACATCTCGTAGGCGCGGGGTGCGTAGTCCGCGACCCAGACGCGACCCTTCTTCCAGCCGGGCTGGTTGTCCATGGCGAGAACGGTCGTGTCGAGATCGGAGAGCGCGTCCAGATCGACAAAGCCCGGACCGATGAGAGCGTCGCCCATGTCATAGCGAGCCGAGACGTCGCCCTCGAAATCTCGACCGACCCAGAGAATTGTGTTGTTGTCGATGACGACTTCGCCGTCCGGTATGAGGCGCCTGCCTTCGGGCAGGTCGGCAACCACAAAACGAGCCTTGAGTGCCCAGCGCCCCGGCGGTCTTTTACCGAGCGGAAGCATCGACCAGGATGAGGGCGCGTTCATGGGCGCTCCTTCAGGCTCGTGCCGTCTCGGGCGGCGACATTGCCAGCGGTGACCACGAGCTTGCGAGGTTGATGCGTGACGATCGCTTCGCCGACCGTTTCCCCTTCAACGATGACGACATCGCCACGGCCGCCAATCGTGAGTGAATGGTCTGCACGATCCATGGCTTGAGCACCGCCAGTGGTGCAGACATCGAGCGCCCAAAGCAGTTCATCATCGCGGCGCAGGTTGTTTTTCATGCCGAGCAACATCGATCGCTCCAGCATGTCGCCATTGCCATAGGGCCCCCAGGTATCACGGAAGCCATCGACACCGGCGCCGAAGCGGACACCGGCGGAGCGCAAACGGCGCAGAGACGGGACTTCGCGCGAGGGCGGGGCCGTCGTCAGGATCGGCACATCGAGTTCGGCGCAGGTGTCGATCAGCCCCTGCGTCATGTTCCAGTCCGGATCGCCAAGGCAGAAGGCATGGCTGACGGCGACCTTTCCTTGCATGCCGAGCGCACGGATGCGCTCGAAGATCAATTCCATGGAGAAGGCACCGAGTTCGCCGCTTTCATGCAGATGGATATCCACGCCCTTGCCGTGCTTCTCGGCGATGGCAAAGATCGTATCGAGATGACCCTTGGGATCACGATCCATGCCGCACGGGTCGAGACCGCCAACGAGATCGGCACCCATCGCCATGCCGGCATCCAGCAGTTCCGCCGTGCCGGGGCGGCGCATCAGGCCCGATTGAGGGAAGGCGACGATTTCGATTTCGACAATGCCCGCCAGCTGGCGCCGCGTCTCCATCACGCCTTCCAGAGCGACCAGACCTTGATCGGTGTCGATATCCACATGGGTGCGGATGAGCGTCGTGCCGTAGCCGACCGATTGCAGCGCCTGGCGCATGGACTGGATATGAGCGTCCAACCCATAGTCGCGCTTGACCTTGCGCTCGTTGTCGATTTTGTCGATCAGACGCGGACCGACTTCATTGACGTACCAAGGGTAGCCCAGCAGAGATTTATCGAGATGGGTATGAGCATCGACAAGGCCGGGAATGGCGAGACGTCCGCCGGCATCCTCGACAGGCAGGCCCTCGGCTGCGAGATCCTGGCCGATGTCGGCAATCCGACCGTTGCGGATCAGAATATCGGCGGTGTCGCCGCCCATCGGTCTTGCGTTAGTAATCAGAAGGTCGCTCATGGACATTGTCTCCGCACGGTTTCAGCGCAGTTTGGGATTGAGGGCGTCGCGCAGCCAGTCGCCGAGCACGTTGATCGACACAACGAGCAGACAGAGCTGCAAGCCTGGAAAGAGCACGATCCACCAGAGCCCGGAGAAGAGATACTGGTTGCCGATGCGGATCAGCGTGCCGAGCGATGGTTGTTCGGGCGGCATGCCGACGCCAAGGAAAGAGAGCGTCGCCTCGATGAGAATGCCCAGACCGAAGTTCAACGTTGCCGTGACGAGCAGCGGCGTCGTGGTGTTGGGAAGAATATGCTTCAGCATGATCTTCCATTTGGACAGCCGGATCAGCCGGGCGGCCTGAACATATTCCTTGTTGCGTTCCACCATGGTCTGAGCGCGCACGGTGCGCGCATATTGCACCCAGGCCGACAGCGAGATCGCAAGCACGATAACACCGGAGGCCCCTGCTTCCCTGAGCGACGGCGGCAGTGCCTGTCTTGCCAGTGCTGACACGAGGATGGCGATCAGCATCGTCGGCATGGAAAGAAGGACATCGCCTGTGCGCATCAGCAGACCGTCGGCCCATTTGCCGTGATAGCCGGCGACGAGGCCAAGCATCGTGCCAATAACAAGCGAGACCAGAACGGAGCTTGCGCCGATAATGATCGAGGCACGGGAGCCGTAGAGTATGGCTGACAGCATGTCGCGCCCCTGAACATCGGTGCCGAGAATGAAGGGCCATTGGCCCTCCGGCATCCAGATCGGGGGAATTTCGGCGTTCAGCAGGTCGAGTGACGCGAGATCATAGGGGTTCTGCACCGTGATGAGCGGGGCGAAGAAAGCTGAGGCGATCAACATCAGAAGCAGGATTGCTGCGGCAATCGCCGAGGGGTGGCGCTTGAAACTCCACCACAGGTCGGATTGGAGCATCCTTGAAAGTCGAGAAGGACGGGAAACGGCGGCGGTCTGTTCGATGGCGGTCATGATAGTCTCCCGGTCATGCTGCGCGCAGCCGAGGGTCGATGACGGCGTAAGCGATGTCAACCAACGTGTTCAGCGTGACGAAAATGAAGGATACGATGCAGAGATAGGCCGCCATGACGGGAATATCGACGAAGGTCACCGCCTGCATGAACAGCATGCCCATTCCCGGCCACTGGAAAACCGTTTCGGTGACGAGCGCGAAGGCGATCAGGTTACCGACCTGCATGGCGGTAAGTGTCACCACCGGCATGAGACAGTTCTTCAGCGCATGGCGAAACCAGAGAGCGCGTCTCTTGACCCCGCGTGCGCGGGCGAACTTGATGAAATCGGTCCGAAGCGTTTCCAGCATTTCGGCGCGCACCAGCCGCATCACCAGGGTGATCTGGAAAAGCGAAAGCGATAGTGCGGGCAAAACAATCGCTGCGCGTCCTGACGGGGTCAGGAGCCCGGTAGACCACCAGCCGATGCGCACGACCTCTCCGCGACCATAACCCGGCAACCAGCCAAGGGTAACGGAAAAGGTCAGGATCAGCAGAATGCCAACCAGAAAGCTTGGGAGGGACACGCCGACGATCGACGAGAACTGCAAGGCTTCCGCCCACCAGCGCCCGCGTCCGATGGCGGTAAAGACGCCAAGCGGAATACCGATGGCGAGCGACAGGAAAGTGGCGATGAGCACGAGCTCGAAGGTCGCGGGAAACCGCTCGGCAATCAGTGTCAGCACGGATTGCTGGTTGCGCCAGGACAGTCCGAATTCCCCTTGGGCCGCATTGGTCACGAAGCGGACATATTGAACGAGAAACCCGTCATTGAGACCGAGCCGGGCGCGCAGCTCGTCGCGTTCGACCTGGGTGGCGCTTTCATTGACCATGATCTCCACGGGATCGCCGAGGAAACGGAAAATGAGGAAGGCGAAGAAGGCAACCGTGAGCATCACGAGAACGGCGTTGCCGATCCGCTTGATGAGGAAGGCGAGCATGACACCCTGTCCTTTGTCCGAAGAAAGAAAGCTGGCCCCCGCGACACGTCTGCGCGGCGAGGGCCATCCGCTGTTACATTTTCACCAGCCAAAGGCGGGGAAGATTATCCGAGAAGAGCGGGAAATCCTTGACTTTCGCGCTGGTTGCCCAGGCAAGCGGCTGCTGGTGCAGCGGGATCATCAGCGCGTGTTCCTTGGCGATCTTCAGGGCATCTGCCGAAAGAGCAAGGCGCTTCGTCCGATCCAGTTCCACAGCGGAGGCTTCCGTCACCTTGTCGAACTCCTTGTCCGACCATCCACCCCAGTTGAAGATGCCGAAGGAACCTTCCTTGGTGTGGAGAACCTGCGAGGTCAGGCTGTAGGCATCGAGCATCGGCAGTGTCGCCCAACCGAGCGTATAGACATCGACCTTTCCGGAAGAGCGCTTCGGTGTCTGCACGGCGCGAGGTCCCTGATCGAGCTTCGGCTTGAGCCCGACGCGCGACCACATTGAAGCGACCGCCTGACAGACCTGCTCTTCATTCACCAGCGTGTCGGAGCAGTTAAAGTCGAACTCGAAACCTTCTGCACCCGCTTCCTTGAGCAGCGCCTTGGCCTTCTCCGGATCGGCCTTGAGCGGCGTATCGAGGGCGGCGTCGTAACCGGGGATCTGTGGAGCGACCAGCGTGCCTGCATTGCGAGACTTGCCGCGCATGACGCGCTTTTGAATGAGGTCCAGATCGATGGCGAGCTGCATGGCCTGGCGCACACGCAAATCCTTCATCGGGTTCGGCGCACCGGACAGCAGCGTATCGCGCTGGCTGAAGCCGATCATGACGGTGCGCAGATCGGTGCCTTCCAGAAGCTTGACCTGCGATGCTGCAGCCTCAAGACGCGGCAAGTCCTGAACCGGTGCCTGATCGGTAAAATCGATATCGCCGGAGAGCAGTGCTGCAACGCGCGTGGCGCTGGAGGCGATCGGCGTCAGTTCAATGCGGTCGATATTGTGCTCAGGCTTATCCCACCAGCCATCATATTTGACGAAAACCGTCTTGGCGTCGGGCTGTCGGCTTTCGACCTTGAACGGGCCGGTGCCGTTTTCATTATAGGTCGCATAACCTTCGGTGCCGGAGCCGACATCCGTCGGCGCTTCCGCTTTGTTGTCCTTCAACCATTTGGCGTTGAAAATATAGATGGTCGTCAGATCGTTCAGGAGCAGCGGGTAATTGGCCGTCACATCGATTTCGATCGTATGAGCATCGATCACGCGCGAGCCTTTATAGGCCGGGATATTGCCGCGCAGTGGCGACTTCGGATCGGTGGCGCGCAGGAGCGAGGCCTGGACGTCGTCCGCGGTGAAATCCGCGCCATTGTGGAATTTTACGCCCTCGCGGAGCTTGAAGCGCCACGTGGTGGGCGAGATGATTTCATAGGATGTGGCGAGTGCCGGCTCGAGCTTGAGATTGCGGTCATAGCGCATCAAGCCCTCATAGGCGTGGTTGAGCACGCCAAGAGCAAAGCTGTCTCCGTAGGAATAGGGATCGAGGGAGCTGATATCGCGCGAGGCGCCCCATTTCAGCGTGTTGGCCGTGGCCGGCATGGTCAGAGCAAGAAGCGCAAGGCTCGTTCCCAGTAATATGCGTTTGCTTAACATTATGGTTCCCTTTTTATGGATTCATCTTGCATTCAATTTCAATCGAAATTGCATGCGATTTTGACGTTCCGCTCCGTTTTTCTTCGGGCTGGCAATGTCTGTCGCGCCATTCTATGTGGCTGTAGAACAAGGCTAAGCAACTTCGCATGCAATTTCAAGCCAAAAATTGTATGCAATTAAATTGGATGGATTCGGTACAAAATTTGTGCGATATACGGCCTAAATGTATACGAGCGGGATTTGACATCGATGTCCACGAATCTGACCAGAAGCGACGCGATCTATGCCTCGCTGCGTCGCGCCATACTCGAGCAGGCGCTGAAGCCGGGCACGAAACTGCCGGAAGATTCAATCGGGGATACATTCGGCGTGAGCCGCACGAGTGCCCGCAATGCTCTGGTCCGGCTGTCTTCGGACGGCTTGGTGGAGATCAAGCCGAACCGTGGCGCTGCCGTTGCCATGCCGACCCTCGAAGAGGCCGTGGAAGTATTCGCGCTGCGCCGCTGCCTAGAGCGGGAGGTCATCGACCGGCTATGCAAGCGCATGCCGAAGGACGGCATCGATGCGCTGGTAAGCCATGTGCGGGAAGAGGAACGCGCCTTGCGCGCATCGTCGCCGCGCTCCATCCGGCTGGCTGGGGAGTTTCACATCCTGCTGGCAGAGCTGACTGGCTCCAAGCTTTTGATCGAATTCATCATCCAGGTCGTCTCCCGGTCGTCGCTCATCCTTGCACGTTTCGGCAGACCACATTCGGCGGAATGCGGGATCGATGAACATATCCAGTTGATCGAGGCGTTGAAAAATCTCGATGTCGAGGCTGCGACCCACATCATGGACCACCATTTGCACGCGGTCGAAGATCGCGCCAAAGCCGATGACGAGGATGACGGTCCGGATATCAGCGAAATCCTCAGCCGCTACATCTCGGCCTCGGAGTGAGGTTGGGTAGAATGGCGACGCGTAAGGGCATCTTTTCACATCAGAACACGCACGCTGCCCGGTCACGGCAGGGCATGGTCACGACGCCACATCGCGCGGCAAGCGAAGCCGGTGCCAAGGTGTTGCGGCGGGGCGGCACGGCGATCGAGGCCGTGATTGCGGCGGGGGCGGCACTGACGGTTCTCTATCCGCATTTTTGCGGACTGGGCGGAGATGCCATCTGGATCGTGGCCGATAGCGAAGGACGACGCGACGCGATCATGGGTATCGGGCAAGCGGCTGAGGCGCTGCCGAAGCTCGATGTTATCCCGACTCGTGGCCCTCTCTCCACCTTGACGACGGCGGCGCTGGTCGACAGTTGGGGCCAGGCTCTAGACTATTCTCATGCCCATTGGGGTGGCACCGAGAGCTTCGCGAGCCTGCTGGGCGATGCGATAGAATTTGCGGCGGGCGGCTTTCCCGTCAGCCAATCCCAGGCCCACTGGCACCAGTTTCGCAAAGACGAGATCGATGGATGGCCGGGCGTTTCCAGCTTCTTCGTGAAGGAAGGCATCCAGCGCCAGCCGCAGTTGGCCGCCGTACTGGAAGAGATCGCCCTTCAAGGCTACCGGACATTTTACGAGGGCGAGGTGGCTGACCGCATTGCCAAGGGGCTTGAGGCGGCAGGCAGCCCGATCCGAAAGCGCGATCTGGAAAAGACAGGCGCGACGATGGCCGCCCCCTTATCGCTCACCTACCGCGATTTCGAACTTCTGGCCCCGCCGCCGCCCAGCCAAGGTGTTACGACACTGTCGATCATGGGCATCCTGTCGAATTTCGCGATGCATGACACCGGTCCGGATACTTCGCAGTTCTATCATCTCTGTGCAGAAGCGATCAAACAGGCCTTTCTGGAGCGGGGCGGTATCGCTGACCCGGACTTTGTCGAGCAGGACTGCGCCGCCTGGCTGGCGCGGGATTGTCTCGAGGCGAAGGCGGGGAAAATCAATCGCAATGTCGCCTTGCCTTGGCCTGCACCCTTTCGTAATGGCGATACGGTGTTTCTCGCGGCGACGGATGCGCAAGGCCGCTCCGCCAGCCTTCTTCAAAGCACCTATTACGATTGGGGCAGCGGCGTGCTGCTGGAAGATACCGGCATCCTCTGGCAGAACCGCGGCGCGGCGTTCAGTCTCGACCCAAAGAGTCCCAACGTGATCGCGCCTGGCAAGAGGCCCTTTTATACGCTTAACCCCGGTATTGCGCTGCGCGGCGGAAAACCAGCGATCCTCTACGGAACGCAAGGTGCCGACGGTCAGCCGCAGACGCTCACTCTGCTGCTCAGCCGGCTGATCGACCACGGCCTTGATCCGCTTTCGGCATTGTCAGCGCCGCGCTTTCTTCTTGGACGCACATTTTCAGACAGCCGGGACAATCTCAAGATTGAGCAATCTGTCGGCTCAGACGTGATCGATACGCTTGCACGTTATGGCCACGGCGTCGTCGCTATTCCAGAACTCAGCGCGCTTGCGGGTCAGGCAGGGATCATCAAGATTGGTGAGGATGGCTGGATCGACGGCGCGCATGACCCTCGCAGCGATGGTTGCGCAGTGGGAGTATAAGCACATGCGCGCCGATGTCCTTCTTCGAAATGTTCGGACCGCAGCAGAGCCTGGCGTCATCGACATCGCCATTCGCGATGGGCTGATTGTCGACATGCGCCGCAACATTCGCTGCGACGCCATTGAAGAGGAGGATTTTGACGGTCGGTTTGCCTTTCCGGGCTTCGCCGATAGTCATGTGCATCTGGATAAGGCCTGCATTCTGGAGCGCTGCACGATCTGTGAGGGCACGCTGGAGGAGGCGGTGCGCGAAACGGCGAAGGCCAAGGCGGGCTTTACGCAGGAGGATGTCTACGACCGCGCAAGCGCCGTTGTGCGTCAAGCGATCATGCATGGCACCAACCGCATGCGAACTTTCGTCGAGATCGACCCGCGCGCCGGCATGCGGTCCTTCGAGGCGATCAAGCGGGTTCGGGAGCGATTTGCTTTCGCCATCGATATCCAGATTTGCGCTTTCGCACAGGAAGGATTGACGCAGGAGCCAGAGACGGAAGCCATGCTCGACGAGGCACTTCGCACCGGCGCGGACCTCGTTGGGGGATGTCCCTACACCGATCCCCGCCCGGAAGAGCATGTGCGTCGCATCTTCGCGCTCGCAAGGAGGCACGATGTCGATGTCGATTTCCATCTGGATTTCAGCCTAGACCCCGCCAAGACGGATCTTCCGGCGGTGATTGCCGAAACCACGGCCAACGCCTATTCCGGCCGTGTCACCATCGGGCATGTCACCAACCTTTCCGCTCTTAATCCCGAGGATCGATCCCTTATCGCCCGAAAAGTTGCCGAGGCTGGCATCGCGCTCGTCGTTCTGCCAGCGACCGATCTCTTTCTGATGGGGCGAGGCCGAGCGGCAAATATCCCCCGCGGCATTACACCGGCTCATCTCCTTTCGGCAGATGGAGTTCGGACAGCGGTTGCCACCAACAATGTGCTCAACCCATTCACGCCTTTCGGCGATGCCTCGCTCGGGCGAATGGCCAATCTCTATGCCAATGTGATGCAGCTTTCGCGCGATGACGATATCGATCAGGTTTTCGCCATGGTCAGCGACCGTGCGGCTTCGATCATGGGCGTTGATCATCGGTTACGGATCGGTGGGGCTGCCGATATCGTCATTCTGGATGCTGATGATCCCCGTCATGCCGTGCGTTCTTCGGCACCTGCGATTGCGGGCTGGAAGGCCGGACGAAGAACCTTTGTTCGTCCGAAGCCCGTCATTTTCGACACGGCATCATCCGATCCTTAGGAACTGCCTTTAAGTCACTGTGGTGAGGGATCGTGAATGCGGCTGGCGACATCCATCCCCCTCAGCTAAACCGAATTGAGTTTTCGTGGAGGCAGCGTTGAGCGATTTGGACAGGAAACGGGCGGAGCGGCTGATGCGCGATGCCGGCATTGATGCGCTGGTTCTCTTCCAGCCGGAAGCCTTTCAATATGCGATCGGCGCGCCCGCGGGCGTCGCCACCATGTGGGGCAGGGCAGGCGCCGCGGCTGCGCTGGTTCCGAGTGATTCCCAGCATTCACTTGCGGCAGTCGTCAGCGATCATGCCGCGCCAGTGGTATTGCAAAGGGCTCCGGATGTTGAGGTCCGCACGCATCGCATTTGGATCGACGGGGTCGATCTGTCGGGCGTCAACGATATTTCCGGCATCGATGGCGCGTATCGGAGTTCGGGCGTGGGAGGCCCGAGACCGGAAACTTTCGATCGGTCGGAATGCTTCAACCTCTTGGCCGAGCTGTTGACGGAGAGGGGTCTCAGCAATGCGAGGATCGGGGTCGATCTCGAATTTATGCCCGCCGCTGATTTCGAGGTTCTGAAGACGTCTCTTCCATCTGTCAAATGGGTCGATGGCTCCCTCAAGCTCAGGCGCTTGCGCGCCATCAAGACCCCCCGTGAAATCGAACGCCTCCGGCGCGCCGCCATGGCGGCAGAGGCTGGTCTCAAGCGCATGATGGACGCCGTGGCTCTTGGAGTCTCGCTCGCGAGCCTCTCGGCGGCGTGGAAGGCGGGTGCGCAGGAAGCCGCTGCGGCAGGCGGTTTTACGCTGAGCGGGCATTGGGACTACATCTCTGTCGGACCGGACCTGTCGAATGGCGCTGCAAAGGTCACGCCGGGTGATTTGATCAAGGCCGATGTCGGGACGCTCGTCGAAGGCTACTCATCCGACGGCGCGCGCACCGTGACCTACGGTCCGGCATCGCCATTGGCGCAGGATATCTTCAAGGCGCTGGAGACCGCATTCTATGCTGGGCTGGAGCAGATCAGCCCCGGCAACACCTTCGGCGCGGTGCATGACGCTATGCTCCGCTCAATGAGGCGCGATGGATTCGGTGAATACTACCGCGGACATTTCGGCCACTCCGTCGGTGGTGGCGTCGGTATCGAGGAATGGCCGTTCTTTTCTGCCGGTAATCGGGAGATTATCGAGATCGATATGGTGGTTGCGCTCGAAGCGCCGTTCTATGGGCAAAACTTCGGAGCGCTGATGATCGAGGATCAGTTTCTGGTAACGCAGAGTGGGACGCAATGCATGAACAGCCTGCCGCGAGGTCTGCTTGATCTTGCCAAGGGCAGTGCGTGAGCGGTGCGCTCACGCTCGTTCTCCTGCAAAAAACGCTACCGTTCGAAAGGCTCTCCAAGCGAGGCAACGCCGTTCAGCTTCAACAGCCGCTTGTTTGCGGAGATGATGCCGAGCACGATGATGGTGACGAGATAGGGCAGGCTGGAGAGAAACTGCGACGGCAATTCCACGCCGGTGGCTTGTGCCGCAAGGCTCATCAGCGACACTGCGCCGAACAGGCATGCGCCAAGGAAGATGCGGCCCGTCAACCATGTGCCGAAGACAACGAGCGCAATCGCGATCCAGCCGCGCCCCGCAATCATGCCATCTGCCCAGAGTGGCGTGTAGACGACGGAGGCATAGGCACCGGCAAAGCCAGCCAAAAGGCCGCCAAAAGCAATCGCCGCCACGCGCACGCCTATCACCGAATAGCCGATCGCATGTGCGGCTTTCGGATTTTCCCCAACCGCTCGGATCACGAGGCCCGCCTTGCTGAAGGCGAACCCGGCCCAGATGGCGAGTGTCAGAAGAAGCGAGAGCCAGACGACGATATCCTGGACGAACAGGCCGCCGATAACAGGAAGATCGGAAAGGCCTGGAATGGCAAGTTTCGGCAGCCCCGTGACCGTCAGGCTCTCATAGGTCTTGCCGAAGAGCGCCGAGAGGCCTTGCCCGAGAATGCCGATGGCGAGCCCTGTTGCGACCTGGTTGGCGCGGAAACCCAGGGCAACAAGTGCGAAGATAAGGGAGAGGAGGACACTGGCAAAGCCTGCCGCGAGGAAGGCGAGCGTATGGCCGCCGCCGTGATAGACGACGATAAAGGCGATGACGGCCCCTAGCGCCATCAACCCCTCGACACCGAGATTGAGGACGCCTGAGCGTTCGACAACGAGTTCGCCCAAAGCTGCCAGCAGAAAGGGCGTTGCCGCGGCCAGCATGCCGGAAAGGATAAAATCGACAGCGTTCATGCCGGTTTCCGATCTGCAGATTTCGGCCATTCGAGGCGATAGCGGACGAAGGCGACTGCGATGAGATAGGTCACGAGCAATGTACCCTGGAAGACGCGCACGGCCGCAATCGGCAGTTCGGCCGAAACCATGGCATTGTCGCCACCAATATAAATCACTGCCATGACGAGCGATGACAGGATGATGCCAATCGGATGCAACCCGCCGAGATAGGCGACGATGATGGCCGCATAGCCGTAGCCGGTGGAGATCGAGCGCTGCAACTGCCCAATCGGCCCTGCCACTTCCGCCGCGCCCGCAAGACCAGCAGCAAAGCCGCCAATCAGAAGCGAGAGCCAGATGGCGCGCCCCTGGCTGAAACCGGCATAGTCAGCCGCGCGCGGGGCAAGGCCGCCGACCTGCAGCTTGTAGCCGAGAAAGCTCTTCTGCATGAAGACATAAGCTCCGAGCGAAAAGAGGATGGTGAGCGGAAAGGACCAGTTCACTCGGGTGCCGTCGATCAGGGTCGGCACCATGGCGTCGTACTGAAACATCACCGATTGCGGGAAATTGAAGCCGTTCGGGTCCTTCCATGGGCCGAGCAGCAGATAGTTCAGCACCTGTGCCGCAACGAGGCTCAGCATCAGGGAGACGAGAATTTCGTTGGCGTTCAGCCGCACACGCCAGAAGGCCGTGATCGCTGCCCAGAGCGCGCCGCCGATGGCGCCGCAAAGCAGCATGGCAGGCCAGATCCAGCCGCCGGTTGCTTCCGGATAATAGATGGGAATGGCGGAGGCGAAGATTGCGCCGAGAATGAACTGTCCTTCGGCACCAATATTGAACACCTTGGCGCGGAATCCGATCGCAAGCCCCTGCGCGATCAGGAGCAGCGGCCCCATTTTCAGAAGCACTTCAGAAAACGCGGACCAAGAGAGGAAGGGCTCCAGCAACATGGCGTAGAACACGGCAGCGGGGCTTTTGCCCATGACCGCGTAAAGCGCGAGATTGACGAGGGTCGCAATTGCGAGGGCTGCAAGAGGTGCGAGGATCGTCGCAGTTAGCGAGGCACGTTCGCGCCGAACGAAGTGAGGGAGGGCGCTCATGCGGAAAGCTTTCCGGCAGTGGGGTTTTCGGTAAGGGCGGTCGCGTCTGCGCTAATCATAAAGCGGCCGACATCTTCGACACGCGTTTCGGATGTCGTGAGCGACGGGCTGAGCGTACCGGCATTCAGCACCTGAATGCGGTCGCAGATCTCGAAGAGCTCTTCAATCTCTTCCGATATGACGAGGATCGCCATGCCGGCATTGCGCAGAGCAATCAGCTTTTGGCGGATGGCCATGGCGGCGCCGATATCGACACCCCAGGTGGGCTGAGCGAGGAAGAGCAGTTTCGGTCCCAGCATGATCTCACGGCCAACGATGAACTTCTGCAAGTTGCCGCCGGACAGCGCACCAGCCTCTGCGTCTGGTCCCGGCGTGCGGACGTCGAAATCGCGAATGCAGGTCTCGGCGAAAGCCTTGGCACCGCTGTGGTCGATCAAGCCATGGTCAAGCAGGTCGAGCGGATGAGCGGTCAAAAGCCCGTTGAGGGTCAGCGACATTTCGGGAACGGCGCCGCGGCCGAGACGGTCTTCCGGGACAAAGGCGAAGCCGAGTTTGCGACGGGCCGCAGCATCATGGCGACCGACATCTTCGCCCATCATGAAAATGCGATCCTTCGCTTCTCGACCAAGACGCGTTTCGCCCGAAATAATGGAGGAGAGTTCCGCCTGTCCATTGCCTGAGATGCCAGCGATCCCAAGAATTTCTCCGGCCTTCACTTCCAATGTCACGCGTTTCAACGGCATGGCAAAGGGGTCGTCCGGCTCATAGTCGAGACCGATCAGTTCGAGGCGCTTCTCGCCGGACGCCACGACCGTTGGCGGCTTGATCTCCGGCATGTCGCGACCGATCATCATGCGGGCAAGGTCGTGGGCGTCATGTTCGCGCGGATCCACATGACCGGTGACTTTTCCGCCGCGCAGGATAGTGGCCCGGTCGCAGATCGCCCGAATCTCTTCAAGCTTATGGGATATGAAAAGGATCGAGACGCCGCGCTCGCGCAGGCGCTTGAGTGTCTCGAAAAGCTTCTCCACCGATTGAGGCGGCAGGACCGAGGTCGGCTCGTCTAGAATGATGAGCTTCGGGTCGGTCATCAGGCAGCGGATGATTTCTACCCGCTGTCGCTCGCCGACCGAGAGCGCATGCACATGGGCAAGCGGATCGACCTCCAGGCCGAAGTCGCGTCCCAATGAACGCACCCGCTCGATCAGTTCGCTCTTCTTTCCGGGCACCACGAGCGCGATGTTCTCGACGACTGTCAGCGTCTCGAAGAGGGAGAAATGCTGAAAGACCATGCCGATGCCCTGGCGGCGGGCCTCGGCGGGCGAAGCAAGCCGGATCGGCTCGCCTCGCCATGTGACAATGCCCTCATCCGGCGTTTCCACACCGTAGATCAGCTTCATCAGCGTGGACTTGCCAGCGCCGTTTTCGCCGAGAATGGCGTGGATCGAATGCTCTTCCACGTCCAGATCGATCGCCTGATTGGCGCGGATCTGGCCGTAGCTTTTCGACAGGCCGCGCAGCGAAAGCAGTGGTGCCTTCGCCGCTTCACTGTTTGACGATGCAGGCAAGGTCGTCTCAGACATGATGGGTCACTTCGGCAGAGGAGTGGTGACGCCCTTGACGTGCCAATCCATGGCAATGATTTCCTTGTCCGTCAGCGTTTTGCCGGCTGCGACGCCTTCAGAGCCATCGGCCTTGGTGATGGGACCTGTGAAGGGCGAGAAGCTGCCATCGGCAATCTTTGCCTCGGTCTCCTTGATCTTCGCCATGGTGTCGGCGGGAACGCTGGTGTTCCAGTCAACGACCTTGACCACCTTGTCCGACATGCCGAGGAAGGCATTAGCGCCCTTGAAGGTACCGTCCATGTGCGCCTTGACCTGCGCCAGAAAGTAGGGGGACCAGTCAGTCGCAACGCAGCCGAGATAGGTCTTCTGAGCGTAGCTCTTCATCGAAGAGTTGAGGTTGAAGGCGTAGACGCCGGCCGCTTCGCAGGCCGAGATGACGGACGGCGTGTCCTGCGCGTTGGAGAAGATCACATCGCAACCCTGCGCCATCAGTGCCTTTGCGGCTTCCTGTTCCTTGGCGGGGTCGAACCAGGAGTTGACCCAGACGACGGAGACTTCGATATCGGGTTTGACGGCTTGGGCACCCAGCGCGAAGGCATTGATCGAGGTGATGAGTTCCGGGATCGCGAAGGCCGAGACCGAGCCAAGCTTGCCGGATTTGGTCAGCGCGGCGGCTGCCATGCCCATCAGATAGGTGCCCTGGAAATATTTGGCAGCGAAGGGCGAGAAGTTCGGCGCGACCTGAAAGCCAGAGGCGTGCAGCACGCTGACGTCCTTGTTGCGACGAGCAATTTGCAGCGCGCCGTTCTGATAGCCGAAGGAACCGGCGATCAGGAACTTGTTTCCGTCAGCAACGGTCTTGGTCATGATGCGGTCGGCATCGGGACCTTCCGGAATGTTTTCCAGAATGGTGACTTTCACCTTGTCGCCATAGGCCGCCTTGACCGGCTCAAGACCGGCCGCCAATGCATGTCCCCAGCCGACATCGCCGATGGGCGAGGGGACCACGAGTGCGATGCCGAGTGGCTTGTCAGCTGCAAGTGTGGCACGCGCGCCAACAGCGCTGGCAAGACCGGTGAGTGCGACGCCTTTCAGGAGCGTGCGGCGGTTGAGTGCGTTGATCATGAGGGTTCCCCTTGTTGGTTGTGTTGTTTCAAAAATCGATGGTGGCGAGCGCCGCTTCTGCGTCGGCAAACAGTTTTCCTTCATCCAGACCGGCAAACTCGCCCTTCGCCCATACGATACGGCCATTGATCATGGTCATATCCGTCGGCGCGCCGATGCCGACTTTGGCAATCAGGCTCAAGGGATCGTGTCGGGTGCCGACGTAATCCATGCGACGGGTGTCGATAGCAAAAAGATCGGCGGCCATGCCGGGTGCCAACCGACCAATATCGGCACGGCCGAGCAACTGCGCACCGCCCGTTGTGGCATAACCGAGAAAGTCTGCAGGTGCGGGCACAGGATGGGCGCGCGTCGATGCCGCCAGGCATTGCAGCATGTAGGCGGAATGGATGCAGTGCATGAGGTTGGAATTATCATTGGAGGCGGCACCATCGCAACCAAGACCCAGCGGCACGCCGAAGGCGCTCATGGCCGGAATGTCGGTCACCTCCGCGCCGACCAGATAGACCGGCTCAGGGCAATGGGCCACGCCCGTTCCCGAATCCGCCATGGTGCGCAATTCGTCGTGGGTCAGTTCCCAGCAATGGGCGTAGAAGGTATCCGGTCCAGCAAAACCCATCTCGTGCAGATAGTCGACCGTGCGTGCGCCGTGGCGGGCAAGGATCACGTCGCTCTCGCCCTCGCCGACATGGGTGTGGAGCCGGACGCCCTTGTCGCGGGCAAGGCGCACCGATTCGACGAAGGTCTCACGATAGCCGTTCACCGGCTGGCAGGGGGCGACCACCACCTGGCACATGCTAAAGGGCGAGGTGTCGTGGTACGTCTCGATCAACCGGGCGCAGTCGGCGATGAACTCATCCGTCGTCTCCCGCATCTCGTCGGGTATGGTCGATCCTTCCGACTTCGGCAGAGAGTTGCCGCCACGACCGGCATGGAAGCGCATGCCGAAAAGATCGGCTGCCTCGAATTGCCGGTCGATCAGCCTTTTACCGGCATGACGCGGGAAATTATACTGATGATCGAAGGCCGTGGTGCAGCCGTGCTTGATCATCTCGGCCATGGCCGTAACGGAGGAATGATAGAAGCAATCCTCGGTGAGCCGCGAGAAGATCGGGTAGATGCGATCCAGCCATTCAATGACTGAGAGCTTCGTCCAGTCGAGATCGGCGCGGTTGCGCACGAAGCACTGGAAGAAATGGTGGTGGGTGTTGACGAGGCCGGGATAGACGAACCAGCCGCTGGCATCGGTGATCTCGATACCCTCTGGGAGCGGTCCGCTCGCAAGATCCTCGCCGATGGCCTTGATCGCGGGACCTTCCGTCAGGAGATCGACATTGCGGCGCACGGACATGGCCGTCCCGTCATTGACGATCACAGCAGCACAGTTTTGTAGGAGATGCCCGGCCATACGCTTTACGCCTCTGCCGTTTCGGTCAGCGCTGGCGTGTCATGCGGGTCCGGCTTCAGCTCGTGCAGGCGGTGGATGCCAGGCATCTCGATAAATCCGTCGAGTGATCTGATGGCGCGCATCCAAAGACGAATGGAGGGATAGGCATCGAGCGAAACTCCGCCATCGGGCGCGAGCGCGACATAGGGGAAGCAGGCAATGTCGGCGATGGTCGCCGTGTTGCCAACGAGGAACGTCTCACCCTTCAATCGCTGTTCGAAAAGGGCAGCCTCCAGTTCCCGAAGCGCGAGCACGCCCGACGCACGCAGGGCGTCGATATCGCCCGGACGATGCAGCATCTCATGCAGGCGTGCGCCGCCGAGACTTGCAGTCAGGCGGGCGGAGAATGAAAGCCATTGCTGGATGCGCGCAGCCGTTGAGGGCTCGCTGGTGCCGAGCCATACAGGCGCAGCCTTGCCCGCGATGTAAACCAGGATCGCAGAGGATTCAGTCAGAACCAGATCGCCGTCGACCAATATAGGGATCGAGCCTGCGGGGTTCAGCGCCAGAAATTCCGGGCCGCGATGTTCGGCACCGGGATGGAAATCGACAGCGCGAAGCGTCAGTTGCTGGCCCGTTAGCGCGGCCATGAGGCGCACTTTGTAGCAACTCGGTGAGAGAATGTAGTCGTATAGGATCATTGGGCTACCAACTGTGCGCCGTAGGTGAAGTCATGGCGTTTCAGCCAGCGGCGGTAAGCGACGGACGTGAGATCGGCGCGCGTGGGTATCTCCATGCCGGGGTCTAGCGGCAGGCGTCGCGGGATCTGGTTTTCGAGGATGGACCGGTCTTGCAGGAAGATCATCTGCTGGAAGTGGATGAGATCGGTCATTGGCGTCTCATCGTCATAAAGCGCCATCCAAGGCCACACGTCGCAAAGTTCTTCGGTCAGTGGCTGGACGAAAAGGGTTATCACGTCCCATTCGCCAGGTTTTGGTGGGCACGTCTTGTAGAGAACGGAGCAGGTAGGTGCAGGCACCCGGTACATGTATTCCGTCGTAATGCCACCGCTGGCCGACTTAGCTGCCTGCGGCTGATAGAATTTCACCTGCGTTGCCCACACTTCGTCGGCGTCCTCGCGGATTTCGACCTTGTAGTTCTCTACCTCCGTATGGGGCTCGGAGCCGAGAATATCGGTGTGGACGAAGGGGAAATGGGCGATGTCGAGGAAATTCTCCACAGCGCGAAGCGGAGAGCATCGAACGCGAACAACACCGACATCGACCAGTCGGCGGCCCGGCTGTTCGGCTTCCGGAATGTCGAAGAGCGGTTTTTCAGGTGCGCCGAGTGAGGACCAGACATGACCGTATCGTTCGGTTACGGGAAGAACGCGGCCATCGGCTGTTACCACCGACGCCTTGCCTTCGCCGTTACGGGAGACACGGATTGTCTCGCCCATCAGCAACGTCTCTTGCCCCGCAGGCAGCAGCCGGCTGACCAAGCCGACAGGGTACCATTGATCGATCATCGCGTCGCGGCTCATGCGGCTTCTCCCCGGCTGGCAGCAGACTCGGCCTGGCGGCGCAGCACTTCCAGCGCATTCGACGCGGCAATCTTCTGCGCTTGGCTGGCACCGCTCTCGATCAGCAGATGAAGGAGAAGCATACCGTCTTCGCCGGATGGCGCGATCAGCAGGCGTGCCTTCATCCCGTCAATCGCCCAGTCGATAGCGTTTTCTCCAAGGTCAGTACCGATGCAGGCGGCAAGCGTTTCGGCCGTGGTGGAAAGCGCGATGCTCCGCAGCGCGGTCAGTCCATCATTCGACGGCATGTCGGCTGTGTTCTCATCTGCCGTCACCCAGATCACGCCGTCCCGCTCGCCAGCCCTGTAGGTCGCGACGCGGATTGCGTCCGGCGGTGTCAGGCTGGGATGGGCCGGAATGGCAAGACATTTGCCGGATTTTCCGTAACGCCAGCCATGATAGATGCAGGACAGTGCCTCGCCACGAACAAACCCGTGTGAAAGTCGCATGCCACGATGCGGACAGCGGTCAGCCACAGCAGAGACCGTACCGCTTTGCGCTCGCCAAATCGCCAGTGCTGCGGTGGCTAAACGCGCCGGGATGACCGACGCCACCGGCAAGTCCGACGACAGCGCGACCGGCGTCCAGACAGGGGCAATTTCCTTGGGCATTTCAAAGTTCCGAATGATTTGAGAGGCTTGGCCCCAGCAGAAAGAAGATGTCAGCAGGCAAGGCCGCATGGCATGTGAGGCACGTTTGCATAAAATTTCTGCACTTGCAACTGTGGCTGATATTTACGCAAACACTCTTTTTAGGGTGTCTCTACTCTTTTCCATCAACGGCTGTTTAGATGCTCTGGTCTACAGCTTCAGCGCGCTGAATATCCTCGACCCAGACATTGATGGGCCCAAGGGAGCATCCCATTTCCATCGCGTCGATCAGCTCCACCGGCCCCGACAGGATCAGTTCGATGCGTGCCTGATCGGCATGCTGGATGTGCTGGTCCAGGCCGAGCTTGGCGGCATGACGATTGATCCAGGGTAGAAAGCTTCTTGTGTCCAGGCTGCCAAGAATGGTCATGCGTTCCTTGCGAATGGCAGGGCCGTTATCCCAGGGATGGTCTGGGGCAGGAAACTGATGATGCGATATGACCATGATATGCTCGACCTGTAGAGCCCCCGATGGGCCGTCGCTGGTGTTCTCCCAAGATAGACGACGGCGCGCAAGTGCGAAGTTGCGCGCCGTCCTTGGCCTTGAGGCCTTGTTCGGTGAACAAGGATTATAACGTCTTTGCGGCGATTGCCTCGTCTTTCGCCTGGTTCAGGGACAGAAAAACGACGATGGCGGTGATGGTGGTGATGGCCGACAACAGGATCAGCACCGACGAGAACGCCTGGCTATAAAGCGATTGGAGTTGACTGACAGTGGAGCCGGGCAATGCGGCAAGAGCGCCTGCCAGATTGCCGATGGCGAGGTTTTGGCCGGCATTTTGTGCCGAGCCCTGGAGACCTGCAGCGCTAAGGCGTCCGGCAATCAACAGTGAGAGGATGGCACCGATGACCGCAAGGGCCACACCTTCGCCAGCCACCCGCACGGTGGAGAAGATGCCCATCGCCATGCCCGCGCGCTCCTTCGGCACCACGTCGACGGCAAGGCCGTCCATCAAACCCCAAGGCAGGCTGATTCCGGTGCCGATCATCATCATCGGGAGGACGAGCAGAGCCGCCGGGGTGCCGGATGGCAGGGTGGAAAGCCAGCCGAGGCCACAGGCCGTCACGACCAGCCCCGTGCCGCATAGGGTTGCGGGACGCAGCCAGCGCGTTAGCCAACCGGCGACGATCGGAAGCACAAGAAGCGGCGCGGAGAGCGCGATCATCAACTCACCGCCCGCAACGGCGCCCATTTCCTCGACGCCGACGAAGCGTAATGGCAGCAGAACCAGGAGAACCACGAAACCATAAGCAGGCGCTGCCGCAAGCAGTTGGACGCCGACGAAACGGCGATAGCGGAAGAGCGATAGATCAAGCATTGGTCGCGCTACCGTTCTTTCGATATGGATGAACAGGACGAGGCACAGCGCCGCTGCAACGAGAAGGCCGACGACCAGACCATCGCTCCAGCCGCGTTCGGGAACCAGCAGCATGCCATAGGTAAATAGGGCGAGCATGGTGGTGAAGCCAAGCGCACCCCGCCAGTCCAGCCCCCGTGCAGCCGGATCGCGGCTCTCTTTCAAAACCATGGAGCCAATCAGGAAGGAAGGCGTTGTCAGGAGCACGACAGCGAGGAAAATACTGCGCCAGCCGAAGCTTTCAATCATCGCCCCTGAAACCACTGGGCCAAGGGAAAGACCGACGCCGAAGCTTGTGCCAAGGACGCTGAAGGCCCGCATGCGATGAGCGCCATCGAATTCCTGTGCAAGTGCCGCCGCACCCCCTGCGTAGGCAGCCGCAGCCGCAAGACCCTGGCCACCGCGAAGCAGATCGAAGAGCAAAATATCCGGCACGATTGTCAGCGCCAGCGAGAAGAGCGCGAAACTTGCCGCACCGAACAAGAAGACGCGGCGGCGCCCGAGGCTATCGGCCAATGCGCCAGCCGCCATCAGGGTGGAACCGAAGGTCAGCATGAAGGCATTGGTGGCCCACGCGGTCGCCACTGGCGAGGCATGGAGCGCTTGTGCAATCGATGGAAGCGCGACTGCCGTGCCGGTGAAAGTGAGTGGCATGGCAGCGGCAGCCAGGCAGACGGCGAGCAAAGCGAGATGTGGATGCGCGCGATGGCGCGCAGAAGCATTATGTCGCATGAAATATCCTCCTGAAAATCAGGGCGTAATTAACAACGGCCAAAGCCGCGGACATTCAATATACTTGCGCTCGAATGTCCGATAAGCTTCGATTGCATCCGATTAATCCAGAATAAAATTCTTGAATGGGAGTATCCGATGGACCGTCTTGCCGGCCTCTCCGCTTTTGTTCGAACGGCCGATCTCGGCAGTTTTGCCGCAGCCGGTCGGATATTGGGCCTGTCGCCCTCTGCCGTCGGGAAGGCTGTGAGCAAGCTTGAGGCTCAACTCCAGGTGCGACTTTTCCAGAGAACCACCCGCAGCCTCCGGCTGACGGAGGAGGGGCGGGCCTTTCACGAACGGTGTCGGCATATTCTCGACGATCTAGACGATGCGCATGAGAGCTTGATGCGCACCCGCGAAGCGCCGCGCGGCGTCATCCGCATGTCCTGCCCGATCGTCGCCTATCATCTGCTGTTGCCGGTGATCCCGGACTTTATGACGCGCTATCCCGACATCACACTGGATCTGGATTTCAACGATCGCATTGTCGATTTGATCGAAGAGGGTGTGGATGTCGCAATCCGTAGCGGTGAGTTGCCGGATAGCCGGTTGATGGTGCGCTCGCTCCGGCCTTTCCGCCTGCTGCTGGCGGCGACGCCTGCCTATCTCGCCCGCCACGGTACGCCTGGCTGTCCGCGTGATCTTGCAGACCATGCCAGCATTGGCTTCCGCTATCCCAACAGCGGCAAGATCCAGACGTGGCCGCTACGTCGGCCAGAAGGCGAGCCGGAACCGAGGTTACGCTACGTGCTGACCTGCAACAACATGGAAGCGTTGCGGGGCGCAGTGCTGCGCAATCTAGGGATCGGCTGCATGCCGGATTTTCTGGCGGAAGCGCCAGTCCGTTCCGGCGATCTCGTCCCGCTGCTTCTAGACCATCTCGATGCGCCCGGTCAGTTCAACCTGATCTGGCCGTCCAGTCGGCATCTGTCGCCGAAGGTTCGCGTTCTCGTTGATTTTCTTGCCGAACGTCTGTTCATGTCCGAGCCTTGCCTCTCCTACGGACAAGGCTCGCGTGCTGCCGACGAGACACCGTAAAGCCCGAAACCAATGGGATGATGTCTTCGATTTTGCCTCTATGCATAGTCCACATTGCGCTTGAGAACTCTCACGCCTCAATGCGAACGGGTACGGCCTTAGAAGCTGGCGTTTTCGACAGTTCGTCGTGATGGTCTATAGCGATAAGCACGTTGGCTTCGGGGTAATAGGCGCCAATTGTTCCTCGCGGCAGATTGTGCTCCCTGACCTTCAATCCGGGCAGTTCACGCCGCACGCCGTCATTGAAGTCGCTAACGAGCTTAACCTCCTGTCCCTCGGATAGACCTTGCGACAGGATGTCGTCACGACACATCAACAGCACGTCGCGCGTTCCTTCGATGCCGCGGAAGCGATCCGAATAGCCGTATATCGTGGTGTTGAACTGGTCGTTCGACCGCATTGTGATCAGGCGAAAGCGGCCGTCCGCATCATCGAACGAAAGAGCATTGAGCTGCTTTGGGGTGGTAAAGACCGCTTTCTTTTCCTCCGTCTTCCAGACGCGGTTATGGGCCGTATTGCCTCGATAAAAGCCACTCGGTTCGAACATGCGCTGGTTATAAGCTTTGAACTGGTCTGGATAGGTTGCTTCGATGAGGTCTCGGACAAGGCTGTAGTCGGCGGTCCATTCGTCCCATTTCAGTTTTGGATTGGGCGCGACGGTCGCTTTGGCGATGCTCGTGACGATCGCCAATTCGCTTTTCAGATGCTTCGATGCTGGCGTGCGTTTGCCGACGGAGCCGGAGATATGCGAGAAGCTGTCTTCGGTCGTCACCGATTGCGGACCGGATGCCTGCTCGTCTCTTTCCAGTCGCGAGAGGCAGGGCAAGATATAGGCTTTCTTTCCCGGAAAGAGATGGCTTCGGTTTAGCTTGGTAGAGACGACGACCGTCAGATCCTGGCTTGCCCATGCGTCTTCCATGGCCTTCTGGTCCGGCACAGCGCGCACAAGGTTGCCGCCAAGCGAGATCGTCGCTTTGATCTCGCCCGACATCATGCCCTTAACGGCGTCGACAATGGTCACGCCATCTTCTGTCGGCGGATCGAAGTCGAACAGCGTTTTCAGCTTATCCATCGGGATCAGCTTGGTCTTCTCGGCGATGCCTACGGTGCGCTGGCCCTGAACATTGGAATGACCGCGCACGGGACAGCATCCAGCACCTTCGCGACCGATATTGCCACGCAGCAGAAGCAGGTTCACCACCATTGCGACGTTGAGCGCGCCTTGCGAATGCTGGGTCAGCCCCATGCCATAGACACCGATGACCCGCTCTGCCTGGATGTAGAGTTCGCCCGCGCTTCGGATCGCCGCCTCGGTAAGCCCGCTCTCGCGCTCGATGACTGGCCAGTCGGTGTTGCGAACGAGGTTGATGAAACTGTCCAGGCCGACGGTGTGCTCTTCGATAAATTCTACATCGAGGATTCTCGCTGCTCCGGAACTGACCGCCGCATCATCCGCCTCGATGACCACCTTGCAGAGGCCAAGAATGGCGGCGATGTCTCCCCCGGCCTTCACCTGAAGATATTCGTCCGAGATCTGCGTTTCTCGGCCCGTCAGCATGTCGACTGGGCTTTGCGGATTGACGAAGGAGACGAGCCCCTGTTCGACCACCGGATTGAACGTGACGATCTTCGCACCGCGCTTTTTCGCTTCCTGCAGAGGATGGAGGAAGCGGGGACTGTTCGATCCGGGGTTCTGGCCGAAGAAGAAGAAAGCATCGGCCTTTTCAAGGTCTTCCCAAACGACGGTGCCGACCGGAGAGCCGATGACCTTTTGCAGGCCGACCGACGTGGTCTCGTGGCACATGTTCGAGCTTTGGGGCAGGTTATTGTTGCCGTAGGTTCTGGCAAGCAGCGCGTAGAGATAGGAAGCCTCCAGGCCCGCATGTCCCGAGGAATAAAAGACAACACTCTCGCGTGGAAGGGACTTCAGGGTTTGTCCGATATCTTCGAAGGCTTCTTCCCATGACACTTCGACATAGCGATCGCTGGTGCCGTCATACCGAAGAGGATGCGTCAGCCGTCCTGTCTGCTCAAGATCGTAGTCTTTCCAGTTGCGAAGCGATTGGACCGTGTGATCGATCCAGAAATCCGGCGTGCATCGCGCGCTGGTCAGGTCCGAGATCGTTGCCTTGGCACCGTTCTCGCAGAACTCGAAAGGATGGTAATTGGCAGGCTTCGGCCATGCGCAGGAGACACACATCACGCCGCCGGGCTTATTTTGCCGTGACAGTTCCTCGAGCACCATCGGCGAGGGTTTGTCGTCACCCAGAATTCGCGCGATTGATTTCACCGATCCCCAACCGCCGGAGGGACCTTCAGATTCAGGGTTCGGGATGGTGTCGGTCATGATGTCTTCCATTCAAAAAGGAACGAGCGCCCCGCGGAAACGGAGCGCCTTCAGCAATCATCGGGCGCGCTTATTGGGCGGGCTCATGGAACGGACAGCCGTTGAACCTCGCGCGGAACTCGGCTGAGTGGCGGTAGGTTTCCTTCCGCGCACGGTTTATATTGCCGAGTGGCTGGTGATCGGCGAGACCCGTCCAGACACTGAACCGCATCTCCTCATCCACCTTCTGCACCTTTTCGTCACTCCAGCTGTCCTGCGGACGCGCGGTGATGGTGGCAACGGTGACGAAAGGCGCTTCTGCTTCCTTCCACTCGACCGTGGGGTCTTCGATCGGTTGTTTTTCAAGATCGCGACAGAGCTGAACCTGAAACTCCCAGACGCCATGGGTCTCTTGCATTTCTGCCTGGACCGTTTCGCGAATGGCGTCTTCTCGAACGCTGACGTCGATCTCAGTTCCGGTCCGCTTCGTCAGATCGGGCGAAACAGGTTTCAGCCGAAACTTGGCGACATAGTCGCCGTAGCGGAAAGGCGTGACGCTGAAATAGGTTTCGCCGAGCGGATCGACATCGGGTGCGCCGCCGAGAGACTGGATGGCCGGGCTGGAGACACCGACCGCTTCAAGACCCTTGTTGACGGTCTGAAGCACGCTCGACATCACCACCTTGGTGGCTTCCATCTTGTCGGTCGTCTTCGCGAGCAGCTTGAGGCTGGAGAGAAATTTCTCCGCGTTTGGCGCCTGGAAGACCGGACCGTTGACCATGACGAAGTCCTGCGTCGAGCCTTCCGCATCCGGCAACCGTTGCCCTGCGACATCCAGCACCTTCAACGCCATTCCGCGAGGAAGCGACACGGCATCGGGCAGAATATCGCCTGCATTGGTGGAAAGGCGCATATAGGCCTTGTGGGTACCCGGTGTAGCGAATACGCCCTGTGCCAGCTCTGGCGGAAGGTTTGGATTCACCACCATCTCCGCTTCGATGATCCCGTGCGCCTTGGCATGGACAGAGCGGACCGCGTGCCCATAGTCCTTCGCCGTGGTTTCGAGAATTGTATCGAACTGTTCGATCAGGCCTGAAACGGTTTCCGGCTCCTTGTCTCGAACGGTCTCTAGATCGGCGGAATAGCGGATGGGCTGGGCTGTCAACGTTGCGCTCCTCGCAAAAATGAGAAACGCCTTCCTGTGAACTAAGGTTCCTCACCAACAGCCGCGTCATGGATGGAGTCTGGATCCGGTGGGGTGCATTGACCGTCGCTCGGCAGTTCCTCGATTGCGCGTACTCACAACCTGATTTTTGACAAAGCTCGCGCTTGGCGGCGCTCTGTGGCATAAAGTGCCTTCAGCCAACGAGCGATTCCATGCCGCAGTCCCACAGCCCTACCAAAAGTCTTTTTGCCGAGAGCGGAAGCGAAGCGCCGCTTTCACTGCTGAAACGCGTCTATGGCTACGCTTCATTTCGAGGCCGCCAGCAAGAGGTTGTCGACCATGTGATGGCTGGTGGCGATGCCGTTGTGCTATTTCCAACGGGCGCGGGAAAATCGCTGTGTTTCCAAGTTCCGGCGCTTTGCAGAGACGGGCTTGGCATCGTTGTGTCGCCTTTGATTGCGCTGATGCGCGATCAGGTCGAGACGCTGAAGCAACTCGGTGTCCGGGCGGCGGCGCTCAACTCCTCGCTGTCGCGCGAGGAATTCATGGATGTGCGCCACGCGGTCCAGAACGGTGAGCTCGATCTACTCTATGTCACGCCTGAACGGATTGTTACGCCGGGCTTCAAGGACTTTATAGGGCGAGCGAAAATTGCGCTGTTCGCCATTGATGAAGCACATTGCGTATCGCAATGGGGCCATGATTTCCGGCCTGAGTACCGCGAACTTGGCCGTCTCGCAGAAGAGTATCCTGGCGTTTCGCGCATGGCGCTGACGGCGACTGCCGATCCTCATACGCGTGATGACATCATTGAACGGCTGCAACTCCAATCCGCAGGTGTCTTCACCACCTCCTTCGACCGGCCCAATATCGCCTATGAAATTGTCGAGCGGGATCAACCGAAGCAGCAATTGCTTCGCTTCCTGTCGCGCCACAAAGGATCGAGCGGCATCGTCTATTGCCTTTCCCGCGCCAAGGTGGATGAGACGGCGGAGTGGCTGAACACGCAGGGCGTCAAAGCACTCGCCTACCATGCCGGCATGGAGCGGGAGATGCGCGACCGCCATCAGGACGCGTTTCTGAAGGAGGAAGAACTTTGCCTCGTGGCAACCGTCGCCTTCGGCATGGGCATCGACAAGCCGAATGTGCGCTACGTTGCCCATCTGGATTTGCCGGGATCGGTCGAGGCCTACTACCAGGAGACGGGGCGTGCGGGGCGAGACGGATTGCCTTCCGACGTCTGGATGGCCTATGGCATGGCCGATGTCATCCAGCGCGGGCGGATGATCGATGAGGGCAATTCAAGCCCAGAGATCAAGCGGGTGGAGCGCGCCAAGCTCAATGCGCTGCTCGGCATTTGCGAGACGGCGGGCTGCCGTAGACAGGCGATCCTTAAGCACTTCGGCGAATCCCACGGTGGGAATTGCGGCAACTGCGACACTTGTCTCAAGCCGGTCGAAACATGGGACGGGACCGAAGCCGCAATCAAAGCGATGGCAGCGATCTACCGTACCGGCGAACGCTTCGGTACCGGCCACCTCGTCGATGTTTTGCTCGGCAATGAGAATGACAAGACGATCCGTTTCGGTCACGTCGATATGCCGGTTTTCGGCGCGGGCAAGGATTTGCCGGCAAAAACCTGGCAATCCGTGTATCGCCAGCTTCTTGCCGCGGGACTGATCAGCGTTGATCATGGCGCTTATGGAGCTCTCAAGCTCGAACCGGAATCGCGCGCCGTCTTCAAGAAGGAGCGAGAGGTTCGCTTTCGCAAGGACCGGCCGACGACTGGCAAGGCGTCCCGGTCGTCCTCGGCAAGTTCAGCGAATGCGAAGTCTGGATTGGAGGGTGCCGACCTCGAACTCTTCCAGGCATTGCGTACCGTTCGCATGGAGATCTCCAAGGAACTCGGCGTGCCACCCTATGTGGTTTTCCCGGACACGACACTGGTTGCGCTTGCGACGGAACGGCCATCAGACGAAGACGAGATGCTGGATATTTCCGGCGTCGGACCCTCCAAACTCGAGCGTTTCGGCGAGGCGTTTCTTGAGGTGATCAACGCGCATTCACGATGACCGTGGCACTTTTGGCGCAGCGCTCGTCCTATCTTAGCCTGATGCCATGGATGTGATCCTCCATCGCTTGCCACGCGGTCTTGCATGGGCAAGAAGAAGGCGCAATTTCTATGGATTTCCCACATGACACTTCTTCAGCGCGTATCCCGTCGCAGCTTCATTTTTGGAACGCTTTCCGCAACGGCGGCCCTTGCGGGCTGCCAGACCAACTCCACGCCCGCCGTGGTGCCGCAAGCCGCTCGGCGGCCTATCGTTCCGCCGGATGAGGCGGAGTTGCAGCAGCGCTACGCGGCGTTGGAGGATGGCGGACATATGCTTCCGGCGATCCCTTACCAGCAGATCGACCCGAAATATTACCGTCAGCGCGTGCTGGATCCGACCGGCGAAAAGCCGGGCACCGTGGTCGTCGACACGCCAAACCGCTTCCTCTACGTGGTCGAGCCGGGCGGTACGGCCATGCGTTACGGTGTGGGTCTAGGCCGCGACGGCTTTGCCTGGGAAGGTGAGGGGATCGTTCATTGGCGCCAGGCTTGGCCGCGCTGGAAGGTCCCTGCCGAAATGGTGGCCCGCCAGCCGAAACTTGCACGCTTCTCCGTCGAAAATGGCGGCATGGATCCGGGGATCAAGAACCCGCTTGGTGCCCGCGCGCTCTATATCTTCAAGGACGGCAAGGACACGCTCTACCGTCTCCACGGCTCGCCGGAGTGGCAGTCGATCGGCAAGGCCACCTCTTCGGGCTGTGTTCGCCTCGTCAATCAGGACGTGATCGATCTTTACCAGCGCGTGCCATACCACGCTCGGATTGTCGTCCACCAAGGCCCGCTCAGCGCCCGCGCCACAGCGTAGCTCTGCGCTATCGAAGAAGGCCATCGCGGTCGAACTCCTCCCAACCGGAGAGTTCGGCCGAACTGCGCTCCGCCGAGCGGCCTGACTTCGCCTTTTTGAGCGAGCGTGTCAGCTTGGCTTGATGCGCCGCGCGCCGTCTGTTCTCCACCTTCGCGGCGAGATCATGTTCTCGCCATTCGTCGATGATGCCGCTGTTAAGAAGGTCCTCGACCACCTTCGGCTCGAAGACGTGGAAGGTGATCCGTTTCGCCCGGCCACGCAGCCTCACCGTCCTGATGCCGCCGCTCGGCAGGCGTCCGTCCTCAAGCCAGCGTCGGCGTTCTGTGGTCGAGATAGTCAGAATATCTTCGATCTCGCGCGGCAGCACCGGCAGGCTTTCCATGGTTTCGAGCAATTTGGAGACCTTGGCGAGCGCCTCCTTGAAGTCGTCCTCGTCGTCTTCTGGAATCGCCAGTGTGAGAACCATGCCCGTAATGTCCAGAGCTTTCCGAGTGGCAAAGGGCAACTTGGCGCGCAACTCCATCAAGATACCCTTGGCACGCACCGACGATCCCAGCGTTACCGCGGGCGGCAGCGTCCAGGACTCCTTCAAAGGCGGTACAGTGTTGGATTTCTTCCTCGGCATGAGGGCTTAGATGGGGCTGGCACGCGTGATGGTCAACATGTGTGCCCGCTCTTCACCATTGTATGTCGCGCTGCGTACCCGCTCTTTATCAGTCCGGCTTTCGTCGATCAGCAACAAGCGGATTGACAGACCTTTCCTTTCCGTTATTCTCTTATAAAAACCTATATAACATAATAATGGAACAATGAAGCTGGGAGTATGACATGAGACTGAAGCTTGCATTCCTTCTCGCCACCGCAATGATCGTCAGCCCGTCGGTCCTCTTCGCGCAGGATCGTGGCGGCGTGATCAATGTCGCAACGATCGGCGAGCCGCCGACGCTGGATCCGATGGCGTCTACCGCCGATCTCGTGGGCATCGTCACCCAGCATATCTTCGAGACGCTCTACACTTTCGACAAAGAATGGAAGACGACGCCGCTTTTGGCGGAAAGTCTTCCTGAGATAAGCGCTGACGGTAAAACCTACACGATCAAGCTGCGCTCGGGCATCAAGTTCCACGATGGTTCGGACATGGCGTCGGATGACGTTGTCGCCTCACTCAATCGCTGGATCAAGGTCGCTTCACGCGGCAAGCAGGCTGCGTCCTTCATCGACAAGATCGAAGCGACCGATCCCTTGACCGTCACGATCACGCTGAAGCAGCCTTATGCGCCGCTTGTTTCGCTTCTCGCCTTCAATAACTCTGCCGCCATCATTCTTCCTAAGGAAAAGCAGGACGAGCCGATGAAGGAGTTCATCGGGACCGGCCCTTATATGCTGAAGGAGCGCAAGGCCGACCAGTATATCCAGCTCGTTCGCTTCGATGGCTACAAGTCCCGCGAAGGCGATAGCAATGGTTACGGTGGCGCGCGACATCAGTATCTTGATGAGATCCGCTTCGTCCCGGTACCGGATGCAAACACCCGCGTCGAGGCAGCGGTTTCTGGTCAATATGATTATATCGACTCGATACCGGTCGAATCCTTTGACAAGATCAAGTCCTCCTCCGCAACCGAACCGGTCGTGCTGAAGCCATTCGGTTATCCTGTCTTCGTCTTCAATACGGCTGAAGGGCTTGCGAAGGATGTCGCCATGCGCAAGGCGATCCGACAGGCGCTCAGCATGGAAGACATGTTGGCAGCAGCCTTTGGCAGCACGGATTTTTATGCGCTTGACGGCGATATCTACCCGAAGAACTTCATTTGGAACACGGATGCGGGTGTCGAGGGCAACTACAATATTGCCGATCCGGAAGGTGCTGCAAAAGCTGCCAAGGCCGCAGGCTATGATGGCGAAAAACCAATCCGTATCCTCACCAGCCGGCAGTATGAGTTCCACTATAAGATGGCACAGGTCGCCGCCGAATATTTGAAGCTTGCAGGCTTCAAGGTGGATATGCAGGTGGTCGACTGGGCAACGCTTACCCAACGCCGCGCAGACAAAGCGCTGTGGGACATCTACATTACCCACAGTCCATTCCTGCCCGAGCCAGCTCTGATCGGCTCGCTCGCGCCGACATCACCAGGCTGGTGGGATACGCCGCTGCGCAAAAAGACGGTCGAGGCTTTCTCGGCGGAATCCGATCCTGAAAAGCGCATCGCGCTTTGGGCTGACGTTCAGAAGGCCATGTATGAGGAAATCCCTTATATGAAGATCGGTGACTTTAATGCGGTTGCGGCGAAGTCGAAGAAGATCGAGGGCATCCAAGCCGCACCTTGGCCTTACTTCTGGAATGCTTCCATCAAGAAGTAATCATTCAAGGAACCGGCGTCGCGCCAGTGCTCATCTCGTGTTCAGCAAAACCCAGAGAGAGCCTGCGCGATACCGGAGCGCTCTTCGCCACCGCGTTTGCAAACAGACTCTTTTACCCTGCGACAAGGGAAAACGAAGCCTATGATCCGATATATCCTTCAGCGCCTCGCTGGCATGATCGTTGTGATGTTTCTCGTCGTCACGATCGTCTTCATCATTGTGCGCGTCACACCGGGCGATCCCGCAGCCGTCATGCTTGGGCCGGACGCGTCGGCGCAAGACATTGCCGATCTGCGGACACGTCTTGGGCTCGATCAGTCGCTTGCCGTGCAATATTTCTACTATATAGGCCAGATGCTGAAGGGTGATCTTGGGCAGTCTATCTTCCTGAACATGCCGGTCACGACGGCGCTCCTTGACCGCGCTGAACCAACCTTCTTTCTCACGCTGTTTTCGTTGCTGATCGCCAGTATCATCGCCTTGCCGATCGGTATTTATGCCGCCTATCGCCGCGGGTCCTTCGTGGACCAGGCTGCAACCACCGTTGCGATGCTCGCGGCCAGCATTCCGAGCTTCTGGCTTGGCCTCATCCTCATGCAGTTCTTCGCCGTCAGGCTGAACCTTTTTCCTGTTTCCGGTTACGGCGGCCCAGGCTCAAGCTTCCTTGACCGCATGTATCACCTGACGCTTCCGGCTTTCGCGCTGGGTTTGGTTTCATCTGCTCTGATCCTCCGCTTCACCCGCGCGTCGATGCTCGATGTGCTGGGCGACGATTATATTCGCACCGCTCGCGCAAAGGGTGTGGTCGAACGGCGCGTAGTGATGAAACACGCGCTGAAGAACGCGCTCATCCCCATCCTCACCGTCATCGGGTTGACAGCCGCGGTGCTGATTTCAGGTGCCGTGGTCACCGAGACGGTCTTCGGACTTCCCGGTGTCGGCAGCCTTGTGGTTTCCGCAGTTCTTCGGCGTGATTATCCCGTCATTCAGGGCGCGCTTCTGGTCATTGCGGCGCTCTACGTCCTCATCAATTTCGCGATCGACATGCTCTACCTGCTGATCGATCCGCGCGTGCGCTACTAAAGGGGGCGGGAACCGATGACGGATATTGCCACAACCACGCCAACGCAGCCTTCATCCAGCGAAGGCACGAAGTTTCTGAAGCGCTTCCTGAAACGCAAGACGGTTGCCTTCGGCCTGATCGTGCTTGTCATCTTCGTTCTTCTGGCGGCACTCGCGCCCTGGATCGCGCCTTACTCGCCATCCAAGCTGTCTATCGTCAATCGTCTGAAGCCGCCGAGCGAAACATTCTGGTTCGGTACGGATGAATTTGGCCGCGACGTCTTCTCGCGCACCATTTACGCAGGCCGTTTGTCGCTGCTTGTTGGCGCCTCCGTCGTTGCTCTATCTGCGATCATCGGCGTGACGCTCGGTCTGCTCGCCGGTTTTTTCAAGCGGCTGGACACGCCAATCGCGCGGTTGATCGATGCGATGATGGCATTTCCGGATATTCTTCTGGCCATTGCGCTGGTTGCAGCGCTTGGACCATCGCTCACCACGGTGATCGTCGCTTTGTCGATCGTCTATTCGCCGCGCCTCGCTCGCATCGTGCGCGCCTCGACACTCGTCATCAGGGAGCTTCCCTACGTTGAGGCGGCGCAGGCGCTTGGAATATCCACCTTCCACATCATGATACGGCATGTGCTGCGCAACCTGTTGTCACCCATTCTGGTACAGGCCTCGTTCCTGTTTGCCAGCGCCATGCTGGCGGAGGCGGGTCTCTCCTTCCTCGGGCTTGGTGTCAGCCCGGAAATTCCGACCTGGGGCACGATGATCGCTGCTGGCCGCCAATATATCGGACAAGCCGACTGGATGACCTACTTCCCCGGCTTTGCCATCATTCTTTCCGTTCTGTCGCTGCAAATGGTCGGCGATGGATTGCGGGACATGCTCGATCCAAGACTGCGAAGGGATTTGTAATATGACCGGCCAACAGGCAAAGCCGCTGCTCATCAAAAACGTCAAGCCGATGGCTTTCGGCGAAGGCGGAAAAGACGCTGCCACCGACATTTTGGTGAATAGCGACGGCAACATTGCCGCCATCGGACAGGCGCTTGCGTCCGATGAGGCAACGGTGATCGATGGTAAAGGTGCATGGATTTCGCCGGGCTGGGTCGACCTTCACGTTCACATCTGGCACGGCGGGACCGATATCTCGATCCGTCCGTCCGAATGCGGTGCAGAGCGCGGCGTGACGACGCTCGTCGATGCAGGATCTGCGGGCGAAGCGAACTTTCATGGCTTCCGAGAATATATCATCGAGCCGTCCAGAGAGCGGATCAAGGCGTTCCTCAACCTTGGTTCCATCGGGCTTGTGGCCTGTAACCGCGTGGCAGAACTGCGCGACATCAGAGACATCGATCTCGACCGCATCCTGGAATGCTATGCGGAGAACAGCGAGCATATCGTCGGCATCAAGGTTCGTGCCAGCCACGTCATCACCGGCTCCTGGGGCGTCACCCCGGTCAAGCTCGGCAAGAAGATCGCCAAGATCCTCAAAGTTCCGATGATGGTTCACGTTGGCGAGCCACCGGCACTCTACGATGAAGTGCTTGAGATTCTTGGTCCTGGCGACGTCGTGACCCATTGCTTCAACGGCAAGTCCGGTTCGTCGATCATGGAGGATGAGGACTTGTTCAACCTCGCTGAGCGCTGCGCGTCCGAAGGGGTCCGCCTCGATATCGGCCATGGTGGAGCATCCTTCTCCTTCAAGGTGGCGGAAGCCGCGATTGCGCGCGGACTTTTGCCCCATTCGATTTCGACCGACCTGCACGGGCATTCGATGAACTTCCCGGTCTGGGATCTGGCGACAACCATGTCCAAGTTGCTTTCGGTCGGCATGCCTTTCGACAAGGTGGTGAATGCCGTGACCCATGCGCCAGCTGAAGTCATCAAGCTCGATATGCAAAACCGGCTGTCCGTTGGCGCGCGCGCAGATTTCACCATTTTCGATCTCATTGATTCCGATCTGGAGGCAACCGACTCCAATGGTGATGTCTCGGTGCTGAAGCAGCTCTTCGAGCCGCGCTTTGCTGTCATCGGTGGCGAAGCGATCGCGGCGAGCCGCTATATTCCGCGCGCCCGCAAGCTCGTGCGCCACAGCCATGGCTACTCATACCGATAGGATGGCCGAGCGCCATTGCAATACATCAGATACCACAGGAGTTTGCGTGACACAGTCCCCGATCAAGATCGAAGCGAAAGCAGAGACGCCGCGCGATCGGCTTGCCGCACTCGGCATAGACCTCCCACCAGCGCCACCGCCCATCGCCAACTTCGTCACTCATGTCGTGGAAGGCAACATGCTTTATCTCTCCGGGCAGGGCCCTCGCGAAGCGAATGGATTCATGCATACCGGCAAGGTCGGTGTGGATGTCTCGGTCGAGCAGGCCTATGAGGATGCGCGGCTGACCGGCATCAATCTGTTGGCGGTGATGAACGAGGCGTTAGGCGATCTTTCTCGCGTCAAGCGGGTCGTGAAGCTGCTGGGCATGGTCAATGCCTCACCGGACTTCAAGGATCATCCGCAAGTCATCAACGGCTGCTCGGATCTGTTCAATGCCGTCTTCGGCGAGGCCGGTCGTCATGCCCGCTCGGCTGTCGGCTTCGGCTCGCTTCCGGGAAACATCACCGTCGAAATCGAAGCGATCATTGCGTTGCAGGATTAAGCGGCGAGGAGACGACTAGTGGTTGCGCCATCCCATCAACTGTTCGATCCTTGCGGCCGACGTTTTGACGCGGTCTGCGTAGCCGGTCTTGTCGGCCATGACTTTCTGCTCGGGAAGAACAATCGAAATCGTCGCAACGCAGTCTCCGCGATTGTCGACGATCGGCGAGGCGATGCAGGCGACGGAGTAATCGGACTCACCCGCCTGGATCGACAGACGCTCTTCAAAGGCCTTGCGCGCAGCATCCGAAAGGCTTTTGGCGTCGATGGTGGCGCGGCCCGTCGGCGAGATGCGGGCTCCCCGTTTGAACAGGTCGATGCGTTGCTCTTCCGGCATATGACCCACCAGAAGGCGGCCCGAAGCCGTCCAGTTCAGCGGCACGCGCGTCCCCACGCGCGAGGCAACCTGGAAATGGCTGGGGCCATCGGCCATGGCGAGCACCAGCATATGTTCGTCGTCCCGCCCGCAAACCTGCACCGTTTCACCGGCCTCGCGGCAAAGATCGTGCATTTCATGCATGGCAACGCTCATGAAATCGAGCGAGCGCGCATAGGCGAGACCGTAATGATAGAGGCGGGCGCCAAGCCAGATACTGCCATCATCGTTGCGCGCCAGCATGTTCTTTTCCACAAGGTCGTCGATGATCGCATAGATCGTCGAAAGCGGAGCCTTGACCGCCTTGGCGATGGCGTAGGCACCCGCCGGAGCGCCGGTTTCGTACAGATAGTCGATCACCTGAATGGCGCGGTCGATGCCGCTCACGCGCGAGCGTCGCGCCTTGCCGCCTTCCTCGGACGAGGAAAGCTCGGAGGCTTCAGCAGATGAAGACGTCATATCCAATTTACGCTCCCGCAGATCAAAGAACCTATTGCGTTATTATGGCATAGCCTCTCGCGGGGCAACAGAAATCACGGCCAGACAGGCTGGCAGACTGGAGAAATATCATGTCAGACGATATCCGCACGAAGATCGGTCTTCGCCCCGTCATCAACGTTTCCGGCACCATGACGAGCCTCGGCGCGTCGATCGTGGTTCCCGAAGCGATCGAGGCTATGGCGTCTATCCTGCCGCAATTCGTGGAAATCAATGATCTGCAGCGCAAGGCAAGTGCCATCATTGCTCGGCTGACGGGCGGTGAAGCCGGTTTCGTGACGGCGTCCTGCTCCGCCGGCATTAGCCTCGCGGTTGCCGGCACCATCACTGGCCCAGACCTTCTGGCGATCGAAAAACTGCCGGAGACCTCGACCCCGAAGAACGAGGTTCTCGTACAGATGGGCCATGTGGTGAGCTACGGCGCGCCCGTCGATCAGTCGATCCGGCTTGCTGGCGGCAAGGTGGTGATGATTGGGCAGGCAACGTCCACCCATCGCTATCACATGGAAAATGCGATTACGGACCGCACGGCAGCAGCCGTCTACGTCGTCTCCCACCATGTCGTGGATTATGGTCTGCTCAATCTCAAGGAGTTTGTCGAGATCGCGCATGCCAAGGGCGTGCCGGTGATTGTCGATGCCGCATCCGAATACGACCTGCGGATCTTCCTGGAGCAGGGCGCGGACATGGCGCTCTACTCCGGCCACAAGTTCTTGGGTGGCCCAACCTCCGGCATCGTAGCCGGCAAGAAGGAGCTCGTGCGCAATGCCTTCCTGCAGAATATGGGCATCGGCCGCGGCATGAAGGTTGGCAAGGAAAGCATTTTCGGCGTCATGGCTGCGCTCGAGGCTTGGGAGAAGCGGGATCACGCAGCTGTTCGCGAGCGCGAAACCAGCTATCTCCACCTGTGGAAGGAGACGCTTGCCGATCGCCCCGGCATCACCGCCTTGATCGAGCCCGATCCGACCAACAATCCCCTTGATCGAATGCGGGTGATCGTCTCTCCGCAGGAAGCCCACATCACCGCCTGGGATCTCGCAGCACGGCTTCGCAGTGGCCCGACGCCGATCATCGTGCGCGATCACGAGGTGGAGCACCATTACTTCTATCTCGATCCCTGCAATCTCCACCCCGGCCAGGAACGCATCGTTGCGGCACGGCTGGCTGAAGAGCTCGATAAAGCGCGTGCCTCAAACGAGGTCATCGCCACGCCGTTCGAGGATTTGAGCCGTCATCGTTTCGATGGTGCCTTGCGCTGGCCCGACTGAGCAAGCGTTCGGACCGAAAGGACCGCATAGCCTGCCACTCCAACGATTTGACAAGGAACGACAATGATGATGTCCAACGCCCTGAACAAGACCGTGACTGCACCGGCCACCGGCCCGGTTCTCGCCGTTGAAAATCTGAGAACATCCTTCCTTGTCGATGGTGCCTGGAAGCCGGTGGTGCGCGATATCTCTTTCACGGTGATGCCTGGCGAGACAGTCGCGATTGTTGGCGAAAGTGGTTCCGGCAAGTCGGTCACATCGCTCTCCATCATGCGCCTGCTCCAACCGGACATGAGCAAGATTGAAGGCAAGGTCATGCTGGGTGGGCGTGATCTTCTTGGGTTGCCCGAGCATGAGATGCGCAAGGTTCGTGGCAATGATGTCGCGATGATCTTCCAAGAGCCGATGACGAGCCTGAATCCCTTGCTCACCATCGGTGACCAGATCTCCGAAGCCTTGCTCTCGCACTTGCCGATGAGCAAGGCGGATGCCCGTGCCGAAACCATCCGCATCCTGGAGAAGGTGCGCATTCCCTCTGCCGCCTCTCGCTTCGATGAGTATCCGCACCGATTTTCCGGCGGCATGCGCCAACGCGTCATGATCGCCATGGCGCTTGCAACCAAGCCGGCACTGCTGATTGCCGATGAGCCGACCACGGCCCTTGACGTGACCATTCAGGGACAAATCCTCGACCTGATCAAAATGCTGCAGGAGGAAGAAGGGACATCCGTTCTGTTCATCACCCACGATATGGGGGTTGTCGCCGAAATCGCCGACCGGACCGTCGTGATGTATCGGGGCGAGCAGGTGGAAACGGGCCCGACCGCCGATATTTTTCATCGTGGCCAACATCCCTATACCCGTGCGCTCTTGTCCGCTGTGCCCGTGCTTGGCTCTATGCAGGCCCATCAAAGACCTCTGCGCTTTCCCGTAGTGGACGTGAAGACAGGTCATTCCGATGTGCCTGTGGAAGTGAAGGACACGGTCGTTGAAGGACGGCCAGTGCTGGAGGTACGCAATCTCACCAAGCGCTTCGACATTCACTCCGGCCTCTTTGGTACGCTCACCGGCCGCGTCCACGCGGTAGAGAATGTCTCCTTCGATCTTCAGGCAGGTGAAACACTTTCCCTCGTCGGCGAATCCGGATGCGGCAAGTCGACGACAGGCCGGGCTATCATGCGCCTGATCGAACCGAATAGCGGCTCTGTTATCGTGGAAGGCCGCGATGTACTGGCGATGAGCAAGCAGGATATGCGCGAGATGCGCAAATCCGTGCAGATGATTTTCCAGGATCCGTTTGCCTCGCTTAACCCGCGCATGACCGTCGGCGCGGCCATTGCCGAGCCCTTTCTCGAGCATAAGATGGGTAGCGCGAAAGAGGCGAAAGATGTCGTGGCCGACATGCTGACGAAGGTTGGTCTGACGCCTGATATGGCAGGGCGATACCCGCATGAATTTTCCGGCGGGCAGAGACAGCGTGTCTGTATCGCACGCGCATTGGCTCTGAAGCCAAAGGTGATCGTCGCCGACGAAAGTGTGTCGGCATTGGATGTGTCGATCAAGGCGCAAGTGATCAATCTGATGCTCGACCTTCAGCAAAGCCTTGGACTGTCGTTCCTGTTCATCTCCCACGACATGGCCGTGGTGGAACGTGTCAGCCACCGCGTCGCCGTGATGTATCTGGGGGAGATTGTCGAGATCGGCCCTCGTGCCGCCGTGTTCGGTAATCCGCAGCACCCATATACCAAGAGGCTTATGGCGGCTGTGCCGGTTCCTGACCCGGAACGCAGACGCGTCAAAAGCGCGGCTGTTGTCGAGGAACTGAAAAGTCCCATACGCCCAGTCGAGTACAAGGTTATGCCTGCTCGGTTTCGTGAAGTGTCGAAGGGCCACCTTGTGGCTGAGAATTGACGTCTATCCTCTAGCTCTCTGGCTATAGGCAATCCAACTGGAGCGACGTCTCCTAAGCGCGCGTTCAAAGCTGCGCTATTCGGAGAGTTGGCATTGAAGGTTTTTATACGGAGCATTTCGTATGCTGCGGAACAACAACGGTCCCATTGTGTTAGCTTTGGCAACTTGGGAGAAGAGTGATGAACGACACCTCCAATGAGGACAACAAAGCGGTCCCGCAAACATGGTCGGCGGATCATGGCGGAGGCGTATCGCCGCCGACATCGACCGGAACAGTCGATGAAGAGCAGGTGCACGAGCCCTCCAATGACTGGCCCGCCGCGGACGGTGTCGAGCATGACCCGGTTGAACCTGTACCATCTCCGGTGGAGGAATTCGATCCACCCAAAGGGGAAGATCGCCGCACGTTCCAGAACGGCGACACCGATCGCGGTTGAGGCGCCGGTCCTCTCTTAAAGAGCCTCTATATTGTGCGCGCAGTTACGCTGCAGATTGTGGAATCTGGAACGACAAGACCGGGCTTCTATACCCGGTCTTTCAGCGTCGGTTACTTCAACCATGCGGCGAAAAGGAGATCGGTCTGGCAACAATTTGGTCTGGATGGGCTGTGCCAGCTCCGCGCGTAACCGACGGGGTCAAAGCTTGAAAATTGCGACCTACAATGTCAACGGCGTAAACGGGCGGCTTGAGAACCTCATCCGGTGGCTTGAAGAAAGGTCGCCTGACATTGTTTGTCTTCAGGAGCTTAAGGCTCCCCAGACCAAGTTTCCCGTCAAGGCAATAGAGGCGGCTGGCTATGGTGCTGTCTGGCTGGGGCAGAAAGCCTGGAACGGCGTGGCGATCCTAGCAAAAGATCAGGAACCGCATCTTACCAGACGGGCGCTGCCGGGCGATAACAAGGACGATCAGAGCCGCTACATCGAAGCGATTGTCGATGGCAACCTGATCGGCTGTCTTTATGCCCCGAACGGCAATCCCTATCCCGGACCAAAATTCAATTACAAACTCAGATGGTTCAAACGGTTGCGGACCTACGCTGCCGAACTCCTTGAACTCAATGTGTCTTCGATCCTCGTCGGAGATTACAATGTGATGCCGACGGAACTCGACGTCTACAAACCGGAGCGATGGAAAAACGACGCGCTCTTTCGTATCGAAGTGCGAAACGCTTTCAAGGCGATTGGCGAGCAGGGTTGGACGGATGCTTTGAGACATCTTCATCCCGACGAGCAGATCTTTACATTCTGGGACTATTTCAGGAACGCTTTTGGCCGAAATGCAGGGCTCAGGATCGACCACTTCCTTCTCAGTCCCGAAGCCGCTGGTCGCCTCGTCGCCGCAGACGTCGACAAGCATGTGCGAGGGTGGGATCACAGCAGTGACCACGCACCGGTCTGGATCGAGCTTAAAGATCAGTCTCTTAAGTGAGCGTCCTCGCTGACTGGATTAAGCTCTATCTCTGCGGATCCGCGGAACGTTTCTGCTTCACGTTTCACGAGGAATCCTAATCCATCAAGGCGTGGGCGACGCTTTGCGGATGAGCCGGTCGGCATCGCCATTCCCATTTTAAAGCCGGGCGCTCGGCAATTTTCCAAGCACGATCAAAAACTCGGGCACCGCAGCTTGACGGGTTCAAAAAATGAAGATTATGTTAATCGGTAAGATGTCAGACCAATTTATGAGTGCTGACGTTGCGGGGGCAGATGGATCAGACACTCGAAAAGCATGTGATGAGCCCGCTGCCGGTCATCGACCGGGTACGGCAGGTCGAGGCTGCGCTTGTCGAGTTTGTCGAGCGGGCTGATCTGAAACCGGGAAGTCGCCTGCCTGCCGAGCGTGAGTTGATGTCCGCGCTTGGCGTCGGGCGTTCCACCATTCGTGAGGTGATCCGAAAATTTCAGGCGCTTGGCATTATCGATTCCCGCAAGGGCAGCGGCAATTATCTTTTGAAGCCCATCTCCACCGCCACCGTCCATATGCCCATTTCCATTGAGGCGGAGAGCCTGCGCGATGCCCTTTTGATGACGCTGGAAGTGCGGCGCGGGATCGAGGTTGAGGCGTCGATGGCGGCTGCTCGCCGTCGTACCGAGGACGATATCGAAACGATGCGTCTTCGGCTGGAAGAGATGGAGCGCGTTCATCTGGCCGAGGGGACGTCGGGCAAGGCCGATCTTGCCTTCCACCTTTCCATTTACGACGCCACCCATAACTCGCTGTTCAAGCAATTGCTCGAGCAGATGCGCGAAGGCTTCGAGCGCTTCTGGTCCAAACCTTTCGACAGGCCCGATTTCGCCTCTCGCTCCTTTCCGTTTCACCGCACCCTGTTCAACGCGATCGTGGCTGGCGACACGTCGGCGGCACAGCAGGAAACATTGAAGATCCTCGCGATTGTCGAGGAAGATATTAAGGACATGTCCAAATGAGCCAAGGCTCTGATTTTTTTGATGCCGCATCGCTCATCGTGGCTCATGACGAAACCCACGCTTTCGAAGCTGTGGTCCCACCCTTGGTGCAGACATCGCTTTTCACGTTCTCAAGCTATGACGAAATGGTGGCGACCTATCGTGGCGAAAAGACCCGCCCTGTTTACACCCGTGGGCTGAACCCGACGGTTCGCATGTTCGAAGAGATGTTGGCGAAGCTTGAAGGTGCAGAAGACGCGCTTGGTTTTGCCAGTGGCATGTCGGCGATTTCCTCTACCGTTCTGTCTTTCGTTTCACCCGGCGATCGTATCGTCGCCGTGCGTCATGTTTATCCGGATGCCTTCCGCCTGTTCGGCACATTGATGAAGCGGATGAAGATCGACGTGACCTATGTCGACGGTCGCGATGAGGCCGCAGTCGAGAAGGCGATGCCGGGCGCCAAGCTCTTTTACATGGAAAGCCCGACCAGCTGGGTGATGGAAGCGCATGATGTCGGGTCATTGGCAGCGATTGCCAAGCGACACGGCGCGGTTTCCGTCATCGACAATTCCTGGGCCAGCCCGATTTTCCAGACGCCATTGGCACTTGGCGTCGATCTCGTCGTGCATTCCGCCTCGAAATATCTCGGCGGTCACAGCGATGTGGTCTCCGGCGTCGTTGCCGGTGCCAAAGCCATGGTCGATCGTATCCGTGCGGAAGCCTATCCCTATCTTGGTGGCAAGATGTCGCCCTTCGATGCCTGGCTGTTGATCCGCGGGCTGCGCACACTTCCCATCCGCATGAAGGCACATCAGGAATCGGCGCTTGCGATCGCATCGCGTCTGCAGGCGCTCGACGTCGTGGAGACCGTTTGCCATCCGGGATTGGCAAACCGTCTTCCGCCTGGATTAAACGGTACGTCCGGTCTCTTCTCGTTCATCTTCCGGGAAGGGGTCGATGTACGGGCCTTCGCCGACCGGCTTCAGCTTTTCAAATTGGGCGTGTCCTGGGGTGGGCACGAGAGCCTGATCGTCCCCGGTGAAGTGGTGCTTGAGCAGAAGGCGCAACCGAATTCCGCGCACACATTCGGCATCAGCCCGCGCTCCGTACGCCTGCATGTGGGTCTGGAGGGCACCGAAGCTCTCTGGAACGACCTCGAACCAGCAATCAGAGCGGCATCGAACGCGGCCTGACGCATTTTGACGACAACAAAAAAGGGAGAACGACATGAAAAAACTGGTAGCAGCAGCATTCTTTACCGCGATGATGGCCGGAACGGCGCTTGCCGACACGACGCTCAAACTCGTGGAGGTCATCACCAGCCCCGAGCGTACCGAGACGCTGAAAAGCCTCGTCGGCAAGTTCGAGGCCGCCAATCCGGGCACGAAGGTCGAAATCATATCGCTTCCATGGAACGAAGCCTTCCAGAAGTTCGCCACCATGGTATCGGCTGGCGATGTTCCGGACGTGATGGAAATGCCCGATACATGGCTGTCGCTCTATGCCAATAACGGCATGCTCGAGAGCTTGGAGCCCTATCTGGCAAAGTGGCAGTACACTTCGGATCTGACGCCACGCGCATTGGAGCTTGGCCGCGATGTGAAGAACACCGCCTACATGCTGCCCTACGGCTTCTATCTTCGCGCCATGTTCTACAACAAGAAGTTGCTTGAACAGGCTGGCGTGAAAGAGCCACCGAAGACGCTGGACGAATTTGCCGAAGCATCAAAGAAGATTTCCGCCATTCCGGGCAAGTATGGCTACTGCCTTCGCGGTGGCCCCGGAGGTCTGAACGGCTGGGTCATGTTCGGTGCGTCCATGGCAGGTTCCAACGAGTTCTTCACCAAGGACGGCAAGTCGACATTCGACAGCCCCGGCTGGGTTAAGGGCCTGACCTACGTCGTCGATCTCTACAAGAACGGCTACGCGCCGAAGGACAGCGTCAACTGGGGCTTTAATGAAATCGTCGCTGGCTTCTACTCCGGCACCTGCGCCTTCCTCGACCAGGATCCGGACGCTTTGATCGCCATTGCTCAGCGCATGAAGAGTGAAGATTTCGGCGTCATGACCATGCCCAAGGGCCCGGATGGCAAGACCTTCCCAACGATCGGTTTCGCCGGTTGGTCGATGATGGCCTCTTCCAAGGACAAGGATCTCTCCTGGAAGCTAATCGAAACGCTGGAAGGACCTGAAGGCAATATCGAGTGGAACAAGAAGACGGGGGCGCTTCCGGTCCACACCTCCGCCGAGAAGGACCCCTTCTATGCGAGCGAGCAGTTCAAGGGATGGTTCGAGGAGCTGGCCGACAAGAACGCCGTGCCGACGACCATGCCGACCTACCTTCAGGAGTTTGCCTACTTCAAGGATTCGCTAGTGATCAAGACGTCCCAGGAAGCTCTTCTGGGTGATATCACACCTGAAGACCTTGCCAAGCAGTGGGCGGATTACATGACGAAGGCTCAGCAAAAGTTCCTTCAGTCCAAGTGATGGACACTGGTGGCGTACCTTTCCGAGTGCGCCACCTTCTTGCCGGTATGAACTTTGAAGCGCGGCGAGCGCGCATATGCGCTGCCGCTTCAAGCCCTTGTTTTGTCGCATGTCGTTTTCGCGAAGCCTTCTAGTGCATTCGCGTGACATGCCGTGAAGTTGAGATCAGCGCGTGGCCTCCGGCCCAGACCCCGTTACGCTGAGGAGCAATTGATGTCGTCATTTTCAAGCGCCGCACCTAAGGTGTCGCGCAAACCTATGTTGCAAAGGCTGACTAACTCCGCTGAGCCATGGCTCTACAGCGCGCCAGTGCTTGTTCTTATCGTCACGGTAATGATGGTGCCGTTGGTGCTGGGGCTTTCCTATGCATTCCGCGACGTCCAGTTGCTCAATCCGTTTTCCGGCGGCTTCATCGGCATCGAGCACTTCAAGACACTGTCTCAGGATGCGGCCTTCTACCGCGCCTTGAAGAATACGCTATGGTGGACGGGCGCGTCGGTATTCCTGCAATTCTTCTTCGGCCTCATTCTAGCCCTGCTGCTCGACAAGCCATTTGCCGGGCGCGGTATCGCCCAGGCGTTGGTCTTCCTTCCTTGGGCTGTTCCAACCTTTCTGGCAGGCCTTAATTGGGCGTGGTTGTTTAACCCGGTGATTGGTCCGCTTCCCTACTGGATGACATCGCTAGGCCTCTTATCGGCGCCGAACAATATTCTCGCCGATCCGCATCTTGCCATGTGGGGACCGATCATCGCCAATGTCTGGTGGGGCATACCGTTCTTCGCCATCACCCTTTTGGCCGCGTTGCAGGCCATCCCGCGCGACCTGTACGAAGCGGCCTCTATCGACGGCGCAAGCCCGCTTCAGCGCTTCACCTCGATCACCTTGCCATTTCTGGCCCCGACGATTGCAATCACCGTCCTGCTTCGCACCGTCTGGATCGCCAACTTTGCCGACCTCATCATTGTTATGACCAACGGTGGCCCGGCCGACCGCACGCAGATCGTTGCAAGCTATATTTTCACCCAGGCTTTCAAGCGGCTGGACTTTGGTTATGCCTCGGCAGTCGCGCTGGTTCTGCTCGTGCTTCTGCTCGCCTACTCCATGCTGATCGTCATCATGCGCCAGCGCCTCATAGAGAAGGATTGATCCGTGACCGGCCGAATTTTTCTCACTGTCGCGCATCGCCTGGCAATCCTCGCTTATATCGCGTTCGCGCTTTTTCCCCTGTTCTGGCTGCTCAAGGTTTCGGTGACCCCGAACGACTTGCTGTATAGCGAGGGCGTGCGGCTCTGGCCGTCGCGCGCAACCTTCGAACACTATCGCTTCGTGATCGAAAACAGCGCTTTTCCGACATTCTTCAAGAATAGCGTGATCGTTGCCGGATCGACGGCATTTGCCGTCACGGTGCTATCGTCGCTCTCCGGCTATGCGCTTTCGCGCTTTCAGTTCCGGGGGAAATACTGGATCATCGCCTTGATGCTCATCACCCAGATGTTCCCCTTGGTGATGCTGGTGGCACCGATATTCAAGATGCTGTCACCCTTGGGCCTGACCAACAGCCTGACCGGCCTCGTTATCGTCTACACCGCGTTCAACGTGCCCTTCGCGACTTTCCTCATGCAGTCGTTCTTCGACGGCATTCCGAAGGATCTGGAGGAGGCCGCCATGATCGACGGCGCAAGCCGCTTCACCGCCTTCCGCCAGATAATCCTGCCTCTGACCTTGCCTGGAATTGCCGCGACGCTCGGCTTCGTCTTCACTGCGGCCTGGAGTGAGTTGCTCTTTGCGCTGATGCTGATTTCTGGAAACCAGAGCGCGACGTTCCCGGTCGGCCTGCTTACCTTTGTGTCGAAATTCTCCGTCGACTTCGGGCAAATGATGGCAGCGGGCGTCCTGGCGCTCATTCCCGCATGTCTCTTCTTCCTGCTGATCCAAAGATATCTCGTACAAGGCCTGACGGCCGGTGCAGTGAAAGGATAAATCCATGGCTTCCATCGAGCTGAACCGTGTCGCCAAGTCCTACGGCGATCATCCTGTCCTGCATGGTGTGGATCTCTCCATCGCCGATGGCGAGTTCGTCGTTCTCGTCGGTCCATCCGGTTGCGGCAAATCCACGCTGCTGCGGATGATTGCGGGCTTGGAGGAAATTACCTCCGGCACGCTCTCCATCGACGGCCAACTCGTGAATAATCTCAAGCCCAAGGACCGCGACATCGCCATGGTGTTTCAGTCCTACGCGCTCTACCCGCATATGAGTGTCGCCGACAATATGAGCTACAGCCTGCGATTGCGCCGGAGCCCCAAGGAAGCGATTGCGGCGGCCGTTTCGTCGGTATCGAACAAGCTCGGTCTCGATCCCTATCTTGCAAGGCGCCCGAAAGCGCTCTCCGGTGGTCAGCGCCAGCGTGTTGCCATGGGTCGTGCCATCGTACGACAGCCCAAAGCCTTTCTTTTCGACGAGCCCTTGTCCAACCTTGACGCGCGTCTGCGCGAGCAGATGCGCGCGGAAATCAAGCGGATGCATGCGGATTTACGTGCAACCTCCGTCTACGTCACCCATGACCAGATCGAGGCCATGACGCTCGCCTCGCGTATCGTCGCCATGAATGCCGGATACGTCCAACAGATCGGTGCGCCGCTCGATCTTTACGATCGCCCAGCCAATCTCTTCGTCGCCGGATTTATCGGTTCACCGGGAATGAACTTCCTTGAAGGCCGCTGTGTTCAGAAGCCGTATGGAAGCTCAATGGCGTTGCCAGACGGTAGCCAGCTTCCCCTAGGCCGAACGATTCCGCTTAAAGACGGTGAGGCCATGACCCTTGGTATCCGTCCCGAGCACGTCGTCGTCGCACCAGAGACGGGTGGTGTGGATGCTAAGGTGGAGCTCGTCGAACCGACCGGCCTCGGCATTATTCTGCACCTTACGGTGCACGGACTTCCCTTCAAGCTGTTTTCGTCGGACCGTGCACTGTTGCAGCCTGGGGTGTCGATCAGCGTTGGCTTGCCAGAAGCCCGGCTCCACGTCTTCGACAGCAATGGCGACCGGGTGAACTAGCAAGCCCGCAGGCAATCCACCTACCAATGCGGTGTACAACACGCCGCATCGGCAGAGGGCAGGGATCCATACGAGAGCGGATTAAAGCGTGTCGCGATCTTTCAGATTCGCTCATACGCTTTAGGTCTTTGTTATCGCTTGTCGTTATCGCAAAACCACTGCACACTTTTGCGCGACATGCTTTAGTCCTTGGAAAACATTGTCGCGCTCTGCGAGGTGGAGACCATCATATTGTAGTCGTTATAGATCCACTCCAGATCGTTGGCGGCTTTGCGAGCATCGCCCTTGGACTTCTGCAGTTTTTCCTGAAAGTCACGCAGCTTGCTGAGGAGTGTAGCTGGGCTGGATTCAAACACGTGGAACGAGCCGGGATGCTCAGTCGCGTAGTCGTCGAATACCTTGACGGCTTCGGCATAGTCCTTGAGCGAGCTATCGTAGGCACCGAGATCGACTTTGGTCTCACCGCCGCTCGGTAAGGTCTCCATGACGGCCTGGGCCTTGATCATGATATTGCGCACCTGCCAGCGGGATTTCTTGCCCTCAGCTTTCTCCAGCGCTGCCAGTTCCTGCAAGTCGATTTGACGCTTCTCTTTTGCCAGAAGCGTGTCGGCCTCCGTCCGCGCTTTTGAGAATTCGTCCGCGAACTTGACGATCTGAGCGTGAAATTCTTTGCCGCCCTGCATCTTGTCGCTCTTGTAGTCCGAGCGGTCATAGTACTTGCTGGCCTTTTCCAGAACCGGTGCAAGCTCCTTATAGACGGCGATGAAACGTGTCATCGCTGCGTCGAGCTCTGGCATCTTGGGCTCAGCACCCGTTGCTTCTTCCGCCGCTGCAATCTCGGTGCGAACGTCATAGGGTGCGTAGAGGCCATATATGATGCGTTCTTTTCCGGTCGGACCCTTCTTCATGTTCACCCAGCTTTCATAGCGGGAAAGAGAGTCAGACGCGCGGATTGCGCGGTTCATAAAGCCGACATAGGCATTCATTTTCTCGACGGTGGCACCATGATCCTCTTCTCCAGATTGTGCCCAAGCAGTTGGAGCCAGAGCCATCGTGAATGCCAGACAAACAAAAAACCTTATCAGTTTTTTCAAATCTCTCTCCTTTATCAGATGCTTCCTCGTTGATCCGTCCGCCTTGGTACTCCTTTGCGTTGCAGCCGGAAGGTGCGTTTTTTTACCAGGGCTTTTTCAGAGAAGGTACGTTTGATCAGATCGGCGCGGGTTCTGCGTTGAGTGGGATTTCGCGTTCGCTTGAGGGTTGGATCGACCTCCCGCGAGGGATCGGTCGCCCGTTTTTGGGCAATCTTCGGGTAGAAAGTGAAGGACAAGATCTGGTCGTTGTCATGACTGTGGTATCGCCCTTTAGTGGTCATGGTCCGCAGAAATGGGAAGCCATGATTCACACCGCGCTTGACGCGACATCGATACCGTTTCAGGTCTGCATCGTTGGAGCTGGTCCGGTCGGCCTTGCTCTTGCATGCAGGTTGGAAGAGCAGGGCATTTCCGTTCTCCTGGTGGAAGCGGGTGAGAGTAGTGAGGCAGGACGCCATGTCAGTGTCGCAAATCACCATCACGCACCCTTGATGTCTGCCACCGCCAGTGGCCTAGGCGGCACGTCTTCGCTGTGGGGAGGGCGGTGCGTCGCGTTCGACGACATCGATTTTCTTCAGCGCCCATACGTTCCCAACTCCGGATGGCCGATCTCCCATGAGGAGGTAAGCCGCTACTATGAAGACGCGCTGAAGTTTTTGTATGTCGCGGACACCGACTTAGGTGAGGAGCAAATAGACCGCTCTTCCGGTGACGTTCACCGCAACGCGATAGAATGGTGGAGTTCCAAGCCCAACCTTGGCCTGGAGTACCGCAAAAGGATCGAGCAATCCAAGCTGATCCATTTTCTCCCAGACACGGTTCTCAGTTCGATCGAGCTCGATTCCGAACGCGCCGTCACGCATTTGCACCTTCAAGGCAAAGCGGGGACCTCGCGAATTCCTTCTCAAAGGCTGGTGCTCGCCGCAGGCGGGATTGGAAACGTGCAATTGCTCCACCAATTGCACAAGGCGCATCCCGATGGCCTTTCCCCTGCTCTTGGGCGCTTCTACCAAGGTCATCTGACAGGCTACATTGCCATTGTAGAACTACAGGACGATGTCAGCGTCGATGCCCTGTCGTTTCAAGCGACAAAAGGCGGAGGCATCTTTCGGCGCCGTTTCCAGCTTTCCTGTGATGCGCAACAGCGCCTCGGCCTACTCAATTGCGTCTTCTGGCTCGACACGATCTCCATCTCGAATGCCCTCCACCATTCCGCCGGACTGTCAGCCGTGTTTCTCGCTCTTCAACTGACCGGGCTTTATCGCTTTTTCGCCAATGGTAAAGCCGCTGGCTCTCAGCTCCGAAGAGGTACGCGCTACCGGGATCATCTTCGCAATCTCGTCCCCTCGATGTCAGCCCTGAGGGATATACGCATGACAATCGGCCAACTGCTCCGGCGCCGTGATCGGAGAGCGCCGATCGTCAATCCCGCCCGGCGCTATCTGCTGCGCTACCATGCCGAACAGGCTCCCGACATGTCCAGCACCGTTGTGCCGTCGCCTTCGACGGAGGAGGATCACGTGGCAACGGTTGCGATCGATTATCGGGTGCGTGATGAGGACCTTGTATCGATAGAGAGGTCTCATGCTGTTCTCGATCGATGGCTGAAAGAAAGAGGGATGGGAAAGCTTGATTACCTGCACCCGGCATCCGAGCGGCTGCAAGCGCTGCGTGACCAGGCCTTTGACGGCTTTCACCAGATCGGCTTGACGCGGATGAGCACATCACCTGAAGATGGCGTTGTCGATCATGACTGCAAAGTGCACGGCGTCAGCAATCTTTTCATTGCCGGGAGTTGCGTCTTCCCTACGGGCGGGCATGCCAATCCCACTATGCCGGCCGTCGCGCTCAGTATGCGCCTGGCAGACCACTTGGTAGAGACGCTCAAAGCCAAAGACTCCGCTCAGCGGGTTGTTATTAGCTAATTTCCGTCTCCGTAGTGCACCATTATGCGAAGACGCGCGCTCGAACGCACGCGGCTTTGCATCAGGTCAATTCCCACAATGTCAGCGCGCCGCCCAATTGGCGCCGCGGCGGAAAATTTCCCGCATCTGCGGTACAGCGAATTCCTTTGCCTGGTGACCGAGCGATGAATAGAAAACGCGGCCTTTTCCGTAGTTGCGCTTCCAGGCGACCGGCATGACGACGCCATCGATCCACCATGCGTGATCGCCGGTAAAGGTCGTCGTCGCGAGAACCTCGTTCGAAGGGTCGACGTGCATGTAATATTGCTCGGACGTGTAGGGGAAATCGGTAATGCCCGCCATGATCGGGTCTTCCGGCTTGGTGATGTTGACGGTGTAGTCGATGATGTTGCCGGGGTGGGCAACCCATTGTCCACCGATCATGAATTGATACTCGACGCATTCGCGAAAGCTGTCGCCGGCACCACCGTGATATCCGGCGATGCCAACACCGTTTTCGACGGCGGTAGCGAGATTCTTGATCTCCTCCTTTTCGATCTTGGACATGGTGACGATCGGAACGACGAGGCTGAGATCATGGACAGACGGATCGGCGAAGGCTTCGGTGCTATGCTCGACATAGACCTTGAAGCCTTCCTCTTCGAGGAGATCCTTGATGATGACCGAGCATTCCTCGGGCTCGTGGCCGCTCCAGCCACCCCAGACTATCAGTGCTTCACGCATTTTATTCCTCCTCAGAATTATTGACCAATCCGGCCATCGACAAGTGACTCAGCCAGCGGGGCCGGGCGTTCGACAACGGTGGTGATCGAAACGGTTGTGCCGGTATCGGATGCGGTTTGGAACGCTTCCATGACTTCAAGAACGTGCAGGGCCAGATCGCCATTCGCTCGGTGTTGGCTATTGGAGCGGATGGCATGGGCCATGTCCGCGACGCCGATCGATCGGTAGTTGCCATCGGCATAAGGGGAAGACAGGTCTTGAACTTCGAACTCGCCACCCTTCTTGAGCAGTTGAACGTCGCCACCGAAGTGGTTGGGATCTGGCACCAAAAGGGTTCCTTCAGTGCCGTAAAGTTCAAGCGGGACATGCTTGTGCCCTGCCACGTCGAAGCTCATGCCGACCTGAACGATTGCGCCGTTCTGGAATGCTAGCGCGCCTGCCACATGGGTCGCCACATGAACCGGGATTTTTTCGCCGTTGCGGGGCTCGCTGGTAATCAGCCGCTCTGCGCGTGGAGAGAAGGCAAAGCCTGCCACCTTGGCGACTGGTCCGAAGAGGTTGACGAGGTCGGTGATATAATAGGGTCCCATGTCCAGCATCGGTCCGCCGCCGACTTCGTAATAGAAGGCGGGGTTAGGGTGCCACCGTTCATGTCCCGGGCACATGAATGTCGCAGTACCCCCGACGGGTGTGCCAAGAACGCCTTGATCGATAAGGGTTCGCGCCGTCTGATGACCGCCGCCAAGAAACGTATCGGGCGCTGCACCGATGCGGAGACCCTTCGCCTTGGCCGCTTCGGCAAGCTTTTTGCCTTCGGCGAAGTTGATGCCAAGCGGCTTTTCGGAATAGGTGTGCTTGCCGGCATCCAGCGCTCTCAAACTCACCTCGACATGCGCCTTGGGGATAGTCAGGTTGACGATGATCTCGATCTCCGGATCCGCCAGCAGTTCATCTACGCTTCGAGCGGCGACCTTAAATTCCTCGGCCTTTGCTTTGGCCATGTCCGCGTTCATATCCGCGACACCCTTGATGTCGAGGATCGGGAACGATGCCATCGCCTTCAAGTAAGCGCCCGAGATATTGCCGCACCCGATGATGCCGATGCCGACCTTTTGCATATTCTTCTCTCCCATCATGCTGTGCCCGCTCACTCCTCAGAGAGCTGGGCCTGTGGTGTTCCAAGGCGATTCGTAGAGTTCGTAAAGCGCGACAGCCGCAGCCCCCTGTGCCCAAAGTTCGTCGCTGCAATTGTCGAAAACCAGTTCCGCCACGCCCTGAAGGGATGGCGGCACGGAAATTTCGTAGGCGCTCCTGATGCTATCGATGAAAGGGGCGCCGAGATCGAGGCTGGAGCCGACGAAGATGACTCGCGGCGGAGCAAACAAGGTCACGATATTGGCAAGCGTCAGGCCAATCGCCGCGCCCGCGCGTTGGGCGGCTGCGATAAGATCATTGTCCTGCGCAAGAACCAGCGCCTGCGCATGTTGAATGCCGCGCCCCAGCCGGATCGCCTCGGCAAAACGACCGTCAGCAGGCCGCGAGGCAAGGATCGCATTTTCGCCCGCCTGACTTGCGAGCCGGACCGTACCTTCCGGGCTCGCCACAAGCACGAGATCGCCGAGATTGTGGCTGAGGCCGCCAGCGCCGCGGAAGAGATCGTTTCTGTGCAGCACGCCGAGGCCGAGCGTCTGCTCCAGCGAAATCAGCACCATGTCCTCAAGATCGCGCGCCTTGCCAAACCAGTGGTGGCCAAGTGTCACGGCATGGGCATCGCTTTCGATGATGGTAGGCGTTCCAAAGCGCGCCGTCATCTCGTCGGCAAAATCGATGTTGACTTCCCTTAGCACCGGGCTGAAGCGGATCTTGCCGGTACGATGCTCGATTACGCCGGGCAGGCCAAGACAAACGCGGTCGACATCTTCGAGCGAGAGCCCTGCATCGACAACGCATCGACGAACGCCGTCTTCGATCAGGTCTGCAATCACGCCGATCGGCTGGCGGTCGATGCGAATTGGCAGCGAGAGCGACGACAAGACATTGCCGCAGAAATCAGTGAGGACGAAGACCATGCGGTTAGCGGCGATCTTCGCACCAACCACGCGGGCAGCATCCGGATTGAGCTCCAGCATCACGCGGGGACGGCCTCGGGCGCCTTCAGTCCGTATATCGCCAAGGTGGCGAGAGAGAATGAGGCCGTCATCGAGTAACGATGCCGTTATTGCCGAAACAGTGGTGGTGGACAACTGCGTCCTCTCACTGATTTCCACGCGTGAAATAGGACCGTGACGACGGATAGTGTCGAGGACGTTCAAGCGATTGATTGCACGCATCAGTTCGGGGTCGGCAGTCTTCATGGGTCCAGTCGCAGCGAGCTTGAGCAGAGCAAATCAGGACGTCCGATTAATATCGGATCGCGGATTAAATAGCGTTGAGATGCGTCGCCATGTCAAGCGTCGACTGGAAAAATAGTCGTGCCGCCTTGACAGTAAGTGAATTCTTATATGAATTAATTCGGAGTGGGGAATAAATGTGAGGAAGTCCCCGGGAGGATCATCATCATGACGTATATGCACGCGGGCGCAAGCCTGGGCGGCAAGCTGATCACGCTTGCCTCGACCACAGCCATTACCTTCATGCTCGGCGCAGCAAGCGTTTCTGCCGCAACTGTCGTTAAGTGGATGCATGTCGAACTCGATCCGAAATCCGTGGCTGTCTGGGAGGAGATTGCCAAGGATTACGAGACGCAACATCCAGATGTCGATATCCAGCTGCAATTTCTGGAAAACGAAGCCTTCAAGGCCAAGCTCCCCACCCTTTTGCAGTCGAACGACGTGCCGGACTTCTTCTACAGCTGGGGCGGTGGCGTGCTTGAGGAGCAATCGAAGACAGGGGCACTCAAGGATCTGACCGAAATTTTCGATGCCGATGGCGGCAAGATTCGAAACACCTATAACCCGGCCGCCATCGATGGCCTGTCCTTCGATGGCAAAGTGTGGGCTGTGCCGTATCGCGTCAGCCTCGTCAGCTTCTTCTACAACAAAGAGCTGTTTTCCAAGGCAGGCGTCAAGGCCGACGACATCAAGACATGGGATGATCTTGGCGCCGCAGTGAAGAAGATCAAGGAAGCCGGCATCGTTCCGATTGCCGGTGGCGGTGGCGAGAAATGGCCGATCCATTTCTACTGGAGCTATCTCGTCATGCGCAATGGAGGCCAGGCGGTCTTCGAGGCGGCGAGCAAGGGCGAGGGCGAAGGCTTTATGGACCCTGCCATCATCAAGGCCGGGGAGCAGCTTGCGGAATTCGGTAAGCTTGAGCCGTTCCAACCAGGCTATCTTGGCGCCACCTGGCCGCAGGCGCTTGGCGTCTTTGGCGACGGCAAGGCAGCAATGATCCTTGGTTTCGATAACACGGAAGCCAACCAGCGTAAGAATGCTGGTGATGGCAAAGGCCTTTCGTCCGACAATCTCGGTCGCTTTGCTTTTCCGATGGTCGAGGGCGGTGCCGGTAAAGCCACCGATACGCTTGGTGGTCTGAACGGATGGGCGGTTACGAAGAATGCGTCGAAAGAGGCTATCGACTTCGCCACCTTCCTTACCAACGCCGATAACGAGAAGAAGCTCGCGGCAGCGGGCATGATCTTACCCGTCGCAGTCGGCGCGAGTGAAGCGGTCAAGGATCCATTGATGGCCGATTCCGCCAAGCAGCTGGCCGCCTCGACGTGGCATCAAAACTTCTTCGACCAGACCCTCGGTGCCGCTGTCGGCCGCGTCGTTAACGACATTTCGGTCGAGGTTGTCTCCGGTCAAATGACGCCTGAAGAGGGCGCGCAGCAGATCCAGGATGCTTTCGAGCTTCGCTGATCCCGCCTGAACGATGGGCGCCGCTTGCGCGGTGCCCATCGCCATTGCGTGAATACGAAAGCGGTTAATATGACCAATATTTCCATGAATGCAGCGCCCGCGCTGGCGAGCCCGGTGGTCAAGTCGAAGCGGAAGCGGAGCTCCGTTGCGCATGACCGCGCGCTGACATTGTTGATTTTTCTGCCTCCGGCGCTGCTGTTGTTCACCCTCTTCGTGATCCTGCCGATGGGGGAGGCGGCCTGGTACAGCCTCTACCGTTGGAACGGCTACGGAACGCCGAGCGAGTTCATCGGGCTCAAGAACTTTCAGGTTCTGTTCGGCAATGCTGCCTTCTCGCAGGCGCTGATCAACAATGCGCTGATCATCGTCATCTCTATTTGCATTCAGATCCCGCTGGCGATCTGGCTTGCGACGATGTTGGCCCATCGCATACCAGGCGTCGTGGCATTTCGCCTCGTCTTCTTTCTGCCCTATGTTCTGGCAGATGTCGCCGCCGGCCTGATCTGGCGCTTTGTCTATGACGGCGACTACGGTCTCTTTGCCGCCATTTCGAACTTCTTCGGGTTCGCCAACCCCTATGTGCTGGCGGATAAGGATGTTGCAATCTATGCCGTGCTTGCCGTCATCGTCTGGAAATATTTTGGTTTCCACATGATGTTGTTCATTGCCGGCTTGCAGTCGGTGGACAAGAACGTGCTGGAGGCGGCCGAGATCGATGGGGCTACCGGCTGGCAGAAGTTTCGCTACGTGACCCTGCCGATGCTCGGCTCAACCGTGCGCCTTTCGATTTTCTTTGCCGTGATCGGCTCCTTGCAGCTCTTTGACATGATTATGCCGCTGACGGGCGGTGGTCCTTCCAACTCCACTCAGACGATGGTGACCTTCCTTTACACATACGGCGTCATGCGCATGCAGGTCGGGCTTGGAAGCGCTGTCGGGGTGGTGCTGTTCATCATCTGCGTCACGCTTGCCTTCGGTTACAAAAGGATTTTCATGCGCCATGACTGACACATCCACATCCGTTCGCGTCAGCGTCCAGACGAGGATCTACCTCTATGTGTCGCTGACCCTGATTGCCGCCATCGTACTGATACCGCTGCTAACGACGGCGCTTGGAGGCTTCAAGACGCTCGGCGATCTGCGCGTCAATCCTTTCGGTCTGCCAGCCGAGTGGCAGTGGGCAAACTACGGCGATATCCTGTTTGGCAAGCGCTACTGGTTGCAGATTTTCAACTCGCTCGTCATTGCCGTTCTGACGGTGTTCCTAACGCTTGTCGTCTCGGCGATGGCAGCCTTCACCTTCGCGCATGTGAAATTCTTTGGCTCGAACTTTCTGCTCAATTACTTCCTACTCGGACTGATGTTTCCGGCTGCGACAGCCATCCTGCCCCTCTTTATCCGTATCCGCGATCTTGGGCTGCTGGACACCTATTGGGGCGTCGTGCTGCCGCAGGTGGCCTTTGGTCTGGGAATGAGCATCCTGCTCTTCCGCAACTATTTCAGAAATCTCCCTGACGAACTGTTCCAGGCAGCGTTCGTCGATGGCTGCGGCTACCTGAAATTCTTCTGGTACATCTCCATGCCGCTCTCGCGCCCCATCATCGCGACGGTCGGTATCGTCTCCTTTGTCGGCAGCTGGAACAGCTATATCCTGCCGCTCATCATGCTCAACTCGGAAGCCAAATATCCATGGCCGCTCGGCATCATGGTCTATCGCGGCGAGTTCGGCACGGAATGGCAGCTGGTGCTGGCCTTCATCACCATGACGATCCTGCCGACCATCATCGTGTTCTTCTTAGCGCAAAAACACATCATCGCGGGTCTGACGGCCGGCGCCGTCAAGTCCTGAGAGGGGAAGACAATGGCATCTGTAGAACTGAAAGATATTCGCAAGACCTACGGCTCGCTTGGCGTCATTCACGGCATTTCGCTGGAGATATCCGATGGCGAATTCATCGCGCTCGTTGGGCCTTCCGGATGCGGCAAGTCCACGCTGCTGCGCATGATTGCCGGGCTTGAGGAAATTACCGATGGCGACGTCCTGATCGGCGGCAAGATCGTCAACGAGATGACGCCGAGGGAGCGCAACATCGCCATGGTGTTTCAGTCCTATGCGCTTTATCCGCATATGACGGTCGCCGAGAATATGGGATTCAATCTGAAGATCGCCGGTCAACCCAAGGCGGTGATCGAGGAGCGTGTCACTGAGGCCGCGCGGATGCTGGACCTTGCCAATCTGCTGGATCGCAAACCCTCGCAGCTTTCCGGCGGCCAGCGCCAGCGCGTGGCCATGGGTCGCGCTGTCGTGCGCAATCCGGCGGTCTTTCTTTTCGACGAGCCATTGTCCAATCTCGACGCGAAACTGCGCGTGCAGATGCGCAGCGAAATCAAAACGCTGCATCAGAAGGTCGGCACCACGTCGATCTATGTGACGCATGATCAGATCGAAGCCATGACGCTCGCCGACCGCGTCGTCGTCCTCAATCAGGGGCGCATCGAGCAGCAGGGAACGCCGCTCGAGCTTTACAAGAAGCCCGCCAATCTCTTCGTCGCTGCTTTCATCGGTTCGCCTGCCATGAACCTTATCGAATGCATCGTCGACGGCGAGGACGGCGCACCGGCAGCGCGGCTGGATAACGGCACGGCGATCCGTATTTCCACCGATCGCAAGGTCAGGCGCGGGCAATCGGTGACGATCGGACTACGCCCTGAGCATTTCGCCATGGGCGGCGAAGGCGACATCACCGTCTCTGGCAAGACGTTACTGGTCGAACCGACGGGTGCGCAGACCCATGTGGTTTTCGATCTTGCCGGCCACCATGTGACAGCGGTGGTTGATGGCGAACAATTGGTGAGGACGAATTCGCTGTTCGCAGCCAATATCAATCACGAGCGGGTCCATGTTTTCGACAGGGCGAGCGGGTTGGCTCTCTGAAGCAGACGCCTCTCTCAATGTTAGCGGGAAATCATTAAGCTGCCGAACATACAAGAACAGTGGGAAACGATCCCGCACCGATGACAGGCCACAGCTATCGCGCTACCTCCGAAGAGATGCGCCACCGACGATTCGACACCGCGCGGCAGGCGTAAATCACCAAAAGAAGATTTTGCACGGTGGGGAGCTGGCTCCGGAGACTCGCCAGCGCGAAGCCGTAGCGTTCGTGGGAGGACGACAATGAGCAATATGGGCGGCTATTTTCCTCGCTGGCGACTGAAGACCGAAGGGCGGATCATGCCCGACGAGCGATTGCCCGGCGGACAAACCGCGGTGCTGGGCCTGCAGCATGTGGTGGCGATGTTTGGCTCCACGGTTCTCGCGCCTCTGATCATGGGCTTCGATCCCAACGTTTCGATTTTGTTTTCCGGCATTTCGACGCTGATCTTCTTCATCGCTGTGGGTGGCCGTGTGCCGAGCTATCTCGGCTCGTCCTTCGCCTTCATCGGGCCGGTTCTGGTCGCGACAGGTGCGGCTGCGGGAGCTGCGAGCCCGAATATCGCGCTTGCGCTTGGCGGCATCATTGCCGCTGGGGTGCTCTATGCACTGATCGGTGTCATCGTCATGATCGCCGGCCACAACTGGATCGAAAAGCTGATGCCGCCGGTGCTGACCGGGGCAATCGTCGCTGCGATCGGTCTGGTCCTTGCGCCGATTGCGATCGCAAGCGCGTCTGGCACAGGCCCTGGTAATCCCGATGGCGACCAGATCTCACGTTGGATTGCGATCCTGACAGTTACATCGGTTGGTGCGATCGCGGTCTACGCTCCTGGCATGGCGCGGCGATTGCCCATTTTGCTCGGCGGTGCGATCGCCTATCTTGTCTACCTTGTGATCGCGAACGGATTAGGTCTTGGTAAGCCGGTCGATTTTTCCGGCGTCGAAGCGGCTTCATGGCTAGGCATGCCAAGCTTCACAACGCCGGTCTTCTCCGCCTCGGCCATCGGCCTCATTGCTCCGGTCGTCGTCATTCTGGTGGCGGAAAACCTCGGGCACATCAAGGCAATCGGAGCAATGACGGGGCGTGATCTCGATCCCTATTTGGGTCGCGCCTTTATCGGCGATGGCATCGCAACCATCTTCTCAGGCGCCTTCGGTGGAACAGGTATGACGACCTATGCCGAAAACATGGGCGTCATGGCGATTACCCGCATCTTCTCCACGCTTGTCTTCGTCGTCGCGGCCTTCGTCGCCATCATTCTCGGCTTCTCTCCGAAGTTCGGCGCGCTCATCCAGACAATACCGGGGCCGGTGATCGGTGGACTTTCTATGGTCGTCTTCGGACTTATCGCCGCGACGGCGGGCCGGATTTGGGTCGAGAACAAGGTTGATTTCTCCGAGCCGCGAAACCTGATCACCGTCGGTATCGCGTTGGTTCTGGGCGCCGGCAATTTCAAGCTCAATGTCGGCGTCTTTACGCTGGACGGTATCGGGACGGCGACAATCGGAGCGATTGCCTTCTACCACCTGCTTGGCCTCGGTAAGACAGGACAAGGTAAGTAACGCAGTCGCTTATCGCAGGCGTGACGAGTCTGGTGCGTGGTGGGACGAAACCGTCTCAACACAACTGCTCGTTACACTGTGTTTGTTTCATGTCTTGCGTCGCCTCCTGATCTCAATGACGAAGGTTTGAGAGCGTCTTTCCAACGAGGGCGGGAAATCTTTCAGCAGGTCAGCTTTACGAACAGCTCCTTAGGAAAACGTTCTCCAGGTTTGGAACTTTAACGTCGACAATGGCTTGTCCCGTTGACTGCACCGATTGCGGTGGGGAGGCGCAATCTTGTTTGTGCCGCAGACACGAAGGACAGAGCCTTGCAAAGCAGAACTGAAGTAACGTTCGAGGTCAATGGCAAAGCGGAACGCCTGACACTCGATAACCGCACCACCCTCCTTGACGCTCTACGCGAGCACCTGCACCTTACAGGAACAAAAAAGGGATGCGACCACGGCCAGTGCGGCGCATGTACTGTCATGGTTAATGGCCGTCGCATCAATGCCTGTCTGACGCTTGCGGTCATGCATGAAGGTGATGAGATCACCACCATCGAAGGTCTGGGTGAGCCGGACAATCTGCACCCGATGCAGGCGGCGTTCATCAAGCACGACGGCTTTCAGTGTGGCTATTGCACGCCGGGACAGATCTGTTCTGCCGTCGCTGTTCTGGAAGAAATAAAGGCGAATATTCCGAGCCATGTCACAGCTGATCTGACAGAGCCAACCATGCTTTCGGCCTTGGAAGTGCGAGAGCGCATGAGCGGGAATCTCTGTCGATGCGGGGCTTACTCCAACATTCTCGAAGCCATTGAAGATGTTGCGGGAGTAAGCGCATGAGAGAGTTTTCCTACGAGCGAGCCACGTCGATCAAAGGCGCCGCAGAGTCCGCTGCCCAGCATGACGGAGCAAAGTTTATCGCCGGTGGCACTAACCTCCTTGACCTGATGAAGCTAGAAATCGAGAGACCCACACACCTCATTGACGTCAATGGACTTGGCCTGGACCAAGTCGAGACCACATCCGAGGGTGGCTTAAGAATTGGTGCTCTCGTCAGAAACACTGATCTGGCTGCGGATGAGACGGTGCGTCGCGACTATCCGCTTCTGTCACGTGCGCTTGTGGCGGGTGCCTCCGGGCAGCTGCGAAACAAGGCGACGACAGCAGGCAATCTTTTGCAACGCACGCGCTGTCCTTACTTCTACGATCCTAACCAGGCTTGTAACAAGAGGCAGCCGGGAAGCGGCTGTTCCGCCATTGGGGGATACACTCGTCAGCTTGCTGTCATTGGGGTGAGCGACGCCTGCATCGCTACTCATCCGAGCGACATGTCCGTGGCGCTGCGGGCTCTGGACGCAAAGGTCGAGACGGTCAAGCTGGACGGAACCGAGCGCTCTATGACGCTTGAAGAGTTTTATCGGCTGCCGGGCGATACCCCGCACATCGAGACGGAATTGCAGCCAGGAGAACTCATCACCAGCGTGGTTTTGCCGAAGCCAGAGGGTGGAGCACAAATCTATCGCAAAGTGCGCGACCGCGCATCCTACGCTTTTGCGCTTGTGTCCGTCGCGGCTGTCATCAAGCCGGACGGTTCTGGGAAAGTTGCCGTCGGCGGTGTTGCTCACAAACCTTGGCGTGTCGAAGGCGCTGAAGGCGAGTTGCCGAACGGCGCGCGTGCCATGTCCACAGCATTGATGGAGGGCGCGCGTCCGACGAGCGAAAACGCATTCAAAATTGATCTGGTCGAAAGAACGCTCGGCGCAGTTCTTGCAGAAGCGAGGGTTTAATCGATGAAGTTTGAAAAGCCAGCGACAACAAACCCCATCGATCGATTGAAGGTCGTCGGTAAGCCGGTCCACCGCATTGATGGACAATTGAAGACAACAGGTCAGGCGATCTACGCCTATGAGCGGCATGAACCAGGCGTTCCCTATGCCTACGGATATCCGGTCGGTTCAGCGATCGCCAAGGGCCATGTGACCTCCATCGATACATCTGCTGCAAAAGCCGCACCGGGTGTTTTGGACGTGATCACCACGCTCGATGTCGGCGATCTCGAGAAGGGCGAGTACAATACCGCCAAACTCTTTGGCGGAAGCGAAGTACAGCACTATCACCAAGCGATCGCGATCGTTGCGGCCCAGACGTTCGAGCAGGCGCGTGCGGCTGCATCGCTGGTTTGCGTCGTTTATGCGCCGGCCAAGGGACGGTTCGATCTGCGGGCGGAGATGGATAATGCCGAGACCCCGGATCCAAAGACAGAGCCGGAAAGCTCCGCCGGTGAATTCGACGCCGCTTTCGCAGCAGCACCTGTAACGCTCGATGCCGAATACACAACGCCTGATCAATCTCATGCGATGATGGAGCCCCATGCGTCGATCGCTGCGTGGGAAGGCGACAAGGTGACCGTCTGGACCTCGAGCCAGATGATCGACTGGTGGCGTGGCGATCTTGCGACGACGCTTGGCGTCGATAAGGACAATGTTCGTGTCGTGTCGCCCTATATTGGCGGCGGCTTCGGTGGTAAGTTATTCCTCAGGGCAGATGCCGTGCTTGCAGCCTTCGCGGCGAAGTCCGTTCAGCGTCCGGTCAAGGTCACGCTTCCTCGTCCGATGATGCCGAACAACACCACTCATCGTCCAGCCACTATACAACGCATCCGGATCGGCACCGAACGAGACGGTAAGATCACGGCAATCGCGCATGAAAGCTGGTCTGGCGATTTGCCTGGTGGCCAGCCGGAAGTGGCGGTTATGCAAACGCGGCTGCTCTATGGCGGAGCGAACCGGATGACGGCGATGAAGCTCGCCACTCTCGACCTGCCGGAAGGCAATGCCATGCGGGCACCGGGTGAGGCTCCGGGGCTGATGGCATTGGAAATCGCTATCGATGAGATGGCAGAGAAGTTGGGGATGGATCCGATCGAGTTCAGGATCAAGAACGATACCCAGGTCGATCCGGAGAATCCCGATCGGCCTTTCTCCTACCGCGACCTTATCGGGTGTTTGAAGCGTGGTGCGGAGACGTTCGGATGGGACAAGCGGACCGGTCCCACAGAACGTCGCGAGGGAAACTGGATGATCGGCATGGGCGTTGCGGCAGCCTTCCGCAACAATCTTGTCATGCCGTCCGGTGCAAAGGTGAGACTCGGCAGCGATGGCATTGTTACCGTCGAAACCGATATGACCGACATCGGCACCGGCAGCTATACGATCATCGCTCAAACTGCCGCAGAGATGATGGGCGTTTCGGTGGAGGACGTGGTCGTTCGGCTGGGAGATTCCAACTTCCCCATCTCAGCCGGTTCGGGTGGACAGTTCGGTGCGAATTCCGCAACGTCCGGTGTCTACGCGGCCTGCGTCAAACTCCGCGAAGCTGTCGCGAGCAAGCTTGGCTTCAACTCATCCGACGTGGTCTTTGAGGACGGCAAGGTGCGTTCAGGTAATCGCACGGTAGCGCTGTCAGACGCCGCCGGACATGATGGCCTTGTTGGCGAAGACTCGATGGAGTGGGGCGACCTGACAAAAACCCATCAGCAGTCTACATTCGGCGGCCACTTCGTCGAAGTCGGCGTTGACGTGGCAACCGGCGAGACGCGCATCCGCCGCATGCTGGCGGTCTGTGCTGCGGGACGAATCTTGAACCCGATTACGGCTCGGAGCCAGGTGATCGGCGCCATGACGATGGGCGCGGGTGGGGCTCTCTCCGAGGAGCTTGCGGTCGACACGCGGCACGGCTTCTTCGTCAATCATGATCTCGCCGGGTACGAGGTGCCGGTCCATGCCGACATTCCGCATCAGGAGGTCATCTTCATGGACGAAACCGATCCCTATTCGTCGCCAATGAAAGCAAAGGGTATCGGAGAACTTGGTCTGTGCGGGGTCTCCGCAGCCATCGCCAACGCGATCTATAATGCCACGGGAATCCGGGTTCGAAATTACCCTGTGACCCTGGACAAGCTGATCAGCAAGTTGCCTGAGCTTGCATAACCGAACTTCGGTGGCCTTTTTGCCACCGCTCACTTTGAGGGAATGATGTGAGCGCTTCCATCTCCACCGCACTGCCGGTACCCGTACGGGCAAACAGTTCTGACGATCCGGCGGAGATACTTCGCTTTGCTTTAGACGCTTTGGGTTGTGGCAGAGCTGCTCTTGCGACACTGGTTGAAATTCGAGGTGGGGCTGCACGCTCCCTTGGCGCACACCTTGCCGTATCATCGAACGGACATTATTGTGGATACTTGTCCGGTGGCTGCATTGAGGCTGCTGTTGCGGCCGAGGCCCTGGAGGCGATTGCGGATGGCGCCGACCGCGTTGTGAACTACGGCGAGGGCTCGCCATTTTTCGATATTGTTCTTCCATGCGGAGGCGGTTTGACGATCGCCATCCATGTGCTTCACGCCATCGAGCCGCTGGAGACCGTTCTTTATCAGCTTTCCGCCCGGCGGACCGTCGCGCTGAGCTATGACGCAAAATCGCGGGCGCTGACACATAGTCCAACTGCTCCACCTCGCTCTGGATGGTACGAGGACCATTTCCTGTCCGTCTATCGTCCACTCACCCGTGTCGTGATTTCCGGCCAAACCGCGGAAGCCGAGGCAGTCTCCCGCTTGGCGCAGGCTTCCGGCTATGACGTGCAGTTACTGTCCTCTTCGACGAACTTGGACGCGATCGACATCGATACGTTCACAGCGGTGGTGCTCCTTCATCATGATCTCGATCTGGAAGCGGTTGTCTTGGAGCGCGCTTTGCAGTCCCCAGCTTTCTACATCGGTGCGCTGGGGAGCACCCGCACGCATCGAAGGCGCACAGAGTTGTTGCGCACAGCAGGCGTTTCCTCGGAATGCATCGATCGTATCCGTGCGCCGATCGGTCTCTTCGGTCCGACACGCGATGCCGCGTCGCTGGCACTTTCGGTGCTTGCGGATGTGGCTGCCGCGAGATTGGAAACCTTCCCTCCCTGACACCAAAAATACGCGACGCTTTTGGGGAGAGCAGGCGTTGGTATATATGGATTCTCGGAGTGAAGGAGTTCGGATGTGATGAGGGTAGGCGGGATACTTCTCGCTGCGGGCCAATCGAGCAGAATAGCGGGCGGGCATCATAAGCTCTTGGCGGAGTTTGACGGGGCGCCACTCGTGCGAAAGTCGGCTGAGACGATGCTTCGCTCCGGGCTTTCTTCGGTGGTTGTTGTGACCGGACACCGATCCTCGGAGATCGAACAGGTGATTGGCGATCTTCCGCTATCTATCGTGTTCAATGAAGATTTCTTATCCGGCATGGGGACCTCGCTTAGCTGCGGGTTCAGGCACGAAAGCCTTGGCAGTTGCGCTGGTGCGCTCATTATGCTTGCGGATATGCCAGCCATCACAGAAGAGCACATCGATCGGCTGATTGCGGCGTTCCGTGCGTTGGAAGGTCGTCAATTGGTTCGTGGAGCGAGTGGGGATCAAGCCGGGCATCCGGTTGTGATTCCGGCTCATCTGTTCGAGAGGATGACGCAACTGAAAGGCGACGAAGGCGCTAAAGCAATTCTTCAAAACGCAGGAGTAGAAATTCGTTTGGTCGATCTTGGTCCTGCTGCTCTCAGTGATGTTGATACGGTAGACGCCATCAGGTCTGCAGGCGGTTCTCTAACGACCTAGAAACACAGCCTCCCGCACCTGTCGAGAGAGGTCTGCGATTATACTCTCCATTTGGCAAAACGCGGCCGGCGTTCAGGAACTTGCCCAACGCTATCTCCAGTCTGCCCGCCTGCTATCTCGCAAGCATTTTCGCCAGCATGAAGCCGGAGCCAGCACCCGTTCCCGCACCTGGCCACGTCGCCGCTCCGCACATGTAAATACCCTCAACAGGGCTCTTATAGCGTGAATAGCCTGCAACCGGGCGGAAGAGGAAGTTCTGGTCGAGATGGTGCGAACCAGACAGGCTGTCACCGCCGATCAGATTGGGGTTCTCTGCCTGCAGATCCAGCGGTGACCAAACAGACCGCCCACGGATTTTTGAACGAAAACCGGGCGCATAATTCTCGATGATCGAAATGACGCGCTCCGCATAGGCATCTTTCACAGACAGCCAGTCTTTCGCGTCGATCTCGCCAGCAGCATCGCCCTTGATCTCTGCCGGAAGCACACGCACCTGCACCCAGAGCACATGCTTGCCATTCGGCGCGCGGGTTGGATCGAGCGCGGTTGGCTGACCGACGACTAGGGCAGGCTCTTGCGGCAGAAGACCGGAGATTGCGTCGTCATAGACTCTCGTCATCATAGAGAGCGTGGGCGCGATGTGGACATAAGCGTAGGATTTCAGCTCTGGAGAGGCAGCCCAATCCGGCAAGTCATCCAATGTCAGATGGATCATCATTGCGCCTGGTCCAGCGCGATACGCCTTCAGTCCGTCAACAAATCTCGGCGGGAGCGGATTGTTTTTCAAGATGCCGTCAAAGAGAAGCTTGGGGTGAATGTTGGAGATGATGGCGCGCTTCGCCGTCAGCCTGCGTCCGTCCGCGAGCGTCACGATTTTCTTCGTGTCACTGAAAACCTCCACGGAGCTAGCGGGAGAATTGAGGAAAATTTCTCCACCTTTGCTCTCTAGCAGGCTCACCATTGCCTTGATGATGGTATCCGCGCCGCCTTCGCCAATCACCATGCCAAAGGCCTGATCAGCCATCGTTTCCAGATAGGGAAAGAGCGCGCCCCCGGACGCGTCCGGGGGGAAGTCAAGATGCAGACCCCAGGTCGCTATGGTCACCTTCAGCTTCTCATTGTCAAAGTGCCGATCAAGAAAACCGCGTGGCGACGAAAGAAGCAGTCGGAGCAGGTCTGTCAGCAGAGGAGTGCCGCCGGCTCTCCAGGCTTTCCAAACGGTCTTCACGCTTTCAAGCGAAGGCATTGGCGCGCCCAGAAGCCCAAAGAGATGCGGAGCCTTGGCGCCAAAATCAGCCGACATCGCGGCGAAGCTCTCGGCATCCTTAGCCGACAGTTCAGCGATCGCCGCCTTGTTGATCGCAAGGTCGGTGCCGATGCCGAGATGGGTCCCATCTGGAAAAACGCTGGCAAAACATTTGGAGGCGGGCACGAATTTCAGACCATGGGCGGCAAGCTCTTGAGCATAGGTCTGATGAAATGCGGACCCAGCAAACATCGAGAGATTCATCGCTGCCAGATCGTGACGGAAGCCGGGTTCGATCAGTTCCTGGGTCTTTACCGCACCGCCCGCACTCGCTTTGGCTTCCACCACCGCGACCTTCCAGCCTCTCGCGGCCAGATGAACTGCGGCCGCAAGCCCGTTGTGACCCGCGCCTAGAACCACCGCATCGAAATCAGCCATCTCGTCCACCAGTGTTTTGATTATTTCTGTATGCATACATCTTCTCGATAATCCATCAAGCTTAAAATAAGTCGGCTTCAGAACGCTCTGATATTTCCCCTTTCCATCGCAGCCTCGCCCGCGCCTTATCCCTAGTTATCTGGGTTTGCGGTGGCTCCATCCCCCGCGAATGCGGGCGAAGTTGAGGTGATGACGACCTGAGAGGCCGTATCAAGAAATATCCTTTTTCATATTATTTTCGCAAATGGGCCACAGGGCTCTTGTCAAAATCGCGATTTTAATTTTAAGTTTAAAACAATAACTAATCCGGGAAACACCGGAAGTCCTTCAAGGGGAACTTTAGGAGTCCAAAATGACTGACATGACGCGTCGTGGCGTACTGGGACTAGGTGCGGCTACCGTTCTGACCGGCATTCTTGCCGGACGAATTCCAGTTCAGGCCGCAGAAACAAATACTCTGACGATTGCCTTCAACTCTAACCTGCCGTCTTTTGACGGGACGGTGGGACTATCGGGCGTGAACCCTGCAATCCAGGCGATCTATCGCTCAATTTACGATCAATATATCGGCCAGAAGCCCGATCTTTCCTTCGAGCCCGGATTGCTGACGGATTGGGGTTGGAACGACGATAAAACCAAGGTCTGGATGGATGTCCGCGAAGGCGTGAAGTGGCATGACGGTTCGGACTTCACTCCAGAAGATGTCGTTTGGTCGCTCACCCGCGCAGGCAAGCCCGACAGCGGCAATCCTGTCGCAAGCGTCTGGGCCAGCATCGGCAATTACAAGGTTGAAGGCAAGCGGATCACGGCCGATGTTCTCAACTTCGACCCAACGATCTTTAAGTGGATGGCCTTCCTCACCGGCTATGTCCTGCCCAAGGCCTATTATGAAAAGGTCGGGGCGGAAGGTTTCGAAAAGAAACCTGTCGGCACAGGCCCCTATATGTTTGACGCCTACGAGGGCAACTCTTTCCTGAGGCTCAAGGCAAATCCCAACTACTGGGGTAGCAAGCCCGCTTTCGAAACCGTCATCTTCAAATTCGTCACCGACCCAACGAGCCGTGTCGCCGAAATCGAGTCCGGCTCTTCGGATGTCACGCTCGAAATTCCTTACGAGGAATTCGACCGGTTGAAGGCGAAGAAGGGTCTCGGCGGCGTCTCCTCGCCGATCTCCGACATCGGCATGATCTTCATTACCAACGTCGAACCGATGCTCGACAAGAACGTCCGGCTTGCGGCCCATCACGCGATCGACAAGGAAGGTATCGTCAAGAAGCTTCTTCGTGGTTACGGCGTTCCGATCGACACATTGGAAGCTCCGGAATACGAAGCCTATGACGCCTCCATCAAGGTTGGCTACGATCCAGAAAAGGCAGTTGCGCTTCTCAAGGCATCGGGTTTTTCCAAGGACAAGCCTGTCAAGTTCAAGATCCAGACCACCCGTGGCTTGAAGCCTAAAGATTACGAGATGATCCAGGCGATCGTTGGCATGTGGCGCAAGGTCGGTATTGAAGCTGAGATCGAAGTCTACGAGGTGGCCAAGCACTTCGAACTGCGCGCCGGTCACAAGCTCGCCCCTGCGGCCTTCTATAATTGGGGCAACGCAATCGGCGACCCGACGACATCGACCGGCTTTGCCATGTTCTCCAAGTCGCCGCACTCGGCCTGGAAGAGTGACGATGTCGACGCCCTGATCGGACCGCTTTGGGGTGAGAAGGACGAGGCCAAGCGCATCGCCGGGTGGAAGGCTGCGGACAAGTATATTGCTGAACAGGGTTACGTCATCCCGGTCCTGCAATATGTACAGCCCATCGTCTTCAAGTCTTCGCTGAAAGTCACGCCCAATGTTTCAAGCGCACTTCAGCCGACTTTAGTCTCCAAGGCCTGACGAAGCAGAGCAGCGTCGCGGCCCGTTCGTCGTGGCGCTGCTTACCCTGTCGCAGAACCGCGCGTTCGGCAATGCCGACGCTGACGGCAACAGGAGGGTTTGATCATGACCATTTCCGATCTTCTCAATCGTCTTGTCATGGCGGTGCTGACGCTTATCGGCGTCGCCGTCATCGTTTTCTGTCTCTTGCGGATCGTGCCGGGCGATCCGATTGCTATGATGATCTCGCCCAGTGCGACCCCTGCCGACATCGCAGCACTACGCGCCCATTATGGCCTTGATCTCGGCCTGCCACAGCAATTCGGCATCTGGTTTGGCGACGTGCTGAAGGGTGATTTCGGCACATCGATCTCGCAACGCCGCGATGTCCTGGAATTGATCGGAGGCCGCTTGCCTGCAACGCTGGAGCTTGCCTTTGCCGCGCTCGTTTTCGGAGTTCTTGCCGGTGGCATGATCGCGATACTGGGAGTGCTCGCGCGGGGCACAACGCTCGATCCCGCGCTGGATTTCATCAACGGCCTGTTTCTTGCCGTGCCGGATTTCGTTTGGGCGCTGGCGCTTGTCCTGCTGCTGGGTGTCTTCTGGCCGCTCTTCCCTTTATCCGGTCGTATAGATCCCGGAATATCGACAGATTTTCACACGGATTTCTACCTGATCGAAAGCCTCATCACATTCAAATTCGCGGCTTTTGGTGATGTTCTTTCCCATATGGTCATGCCCATGCTGGCGCTGGGCCTGCCTCTGTCGGCGATCGTTGTCCGGACGCTGAAGGAAGCACTCGCGGAGGCCATGGTGCAGGATTATGTGCTGCTGGCGCGGTTGAAAGGCATGTCGCCGCTTCGGCTCGTGCTTCAGGAAGCGTTGCGCAATGCCGTTGGTCCAACGCTGACGCTTACCGGCGTGCAATTTACCTTCATGATCGGCGGTACGGTCATCGTGGAGCGCATCTTTTCCTATCCCGGCCTCGGCAATATGGCGATCGATGCGGTCATCAATCGAGATCTTCCTCTCATTCAGGGCATCGTGTTGACCTTCGGCGCGATCTTCATCCTCGTGAATATCCTGGTCGATCTCATCGCAGCATGGCTAAACCCGAGGACCGCCGCCCATGGCTGAGATGTCTGAGATAGCAAGCAACATGGATGCGCCTGTCCGCCTCCGGAGTTTCCCGATGAAGACAATCAAACCGCTTTTGCGTGAACCGCGGGTGGTGATCGCCGGCGGCTTTCTCCTCATCCTTTTGCTCATTGCAATTTTTGCGCCCTCCATTGCGCCGAAAGACCCACTTGAGCAGGATCTGATGCTGGGCAACATGCCGCCCGCGAGCTATCCAGGGGCGGAGCCGGGCTACTATCTCGGCACAGACGACCTCGGCCGTGACGTTCTTTCCCGTGTGCTCTATGGTTCGCGGATCGCGCTCACCGTTGCATTCGTGGCCGCCAGCCTGTCCGCCATTATCGGGACCTTGATGGGTCTCGCCGCTGGCTGGTATGGCGGATGGGCGGACCGGATCATCTCGCGCCTTGTCGACATATGGATGGCCTTCCCGCCGGTGCTTCTTTCCGTACTGCTCGTCGCAGTCCTGGGCTCGGGCCTCCATTCGGTCATTGCCGCGATCGTCATCATCGACTGGACGCGCTTTTGCCGCGTGGTGCGGGCCGAGACGATGGCGCAGGCCCAGCTTGATTATGTCATGGCCGCCCAGACAATCGGTTTCTCGCGCCGTCGTATTCTCTGGCGTGAGATTTTGCCGAACGTGGCCCCGGTTCTCATCGCCCTTGTCAGCCTTGAAATGGGCATCGCCGTCATAGTCGAGGCGATTCTTTCCTTCGTCGGCCTATCGCTCTCCTCCGACATCCCGACATGGGGTGGGATGATTGCGCAAGGTCGTCAGATGATCCACCAGGGTTGGTGGGTGTTCGTCTTTCCTCTCCTCGCGCTCTTCGCTACCGTTCTTGCCTTCAACCAATTGGGCAACGGTCTGCGCAAAGCCCTAGACCCGGTGATGCGCCGATGACCCAGCCCCTCCTTGCTATCGAAGGCCTCAGTGCCATCTCCACACGTGACGGTGGCGCGCCCGTCCTTCGTGACGTTTCGCTTACTCTAGAACGGGGTGAGGTGCGCGGTCTCGTCGGTGAATCCGGCGCGGGCAAATCGACCATTGCCAAGGCGCTACTCGGCATTCTACCGTCTACCGTCCAGATTATTGGCGGCTTTATCCGCTTCGAGGGGCGTGACCTGCTCGCCTTGCCGCGCCGCGAGCTTGCCGACATGATGGGTCGCGACATCACGCTGATCCCGCAAGACCCGCAAACCGCGCTAAACCCGGCGCGGCGGATCGAGGCGCAGCTCACTGACAGATTGCGGCTGAAGCTCGGCATGGGGAAAAGGGAAGCTCATCAGCGTGCCCTCCACCTTCTCGATGAGGTGCAGATCCGTGATCCGAAGCGGGTGTTGAACGCTTATCCGCATGAGCTATCCGGAGGCATGCGCCAGCGTATTCTGATCGCTTCCGCCTTTGCGTTGAACCCCAAGCTCGTTGTTGCCGACGAGCCCACGACCGCGCTTGATGTGACTGTGCAGAAGGAAATCCTGCGCCTCATTCGCCGCATGCAGGAAGCGCATGGTACCGCCGTTATTTTTGTGACCCACGACCTCGGTGTCGTGGCAAAGATCTGCGACAGCGTGACTCTGCTTTACGCTGGCAAGGTTATCGAGCATGGCGCAACCAGAGATCTGCTGACTGCACCAAAGCATGCCTACACCAGCGCGCTGCTCGCTGCAGGCCCGCGTTACGATCGACCCGATGCAGGGCTGGAGCCCGTGCCCGAAGCTGTCTTCCGGCAGTTGCGTGCCGAAATCGGCATTACCGAGAGGAGTGTGAGATGACCGATCTTCTGTTTGAAGCCAAGGGCGTCGAAGTCACCTATGGTGCGAGCAAGGGGCTTTTCGGGCGCGGCGAAACAGGCGTTCGTGTTCTGCACGGTGTCGATGTGTCGATCAAGCGTGGGGAGACAGTCGGCATTGTCGGGGAGTCCGGCTCGGGAAAGACGACGCTCGGTCGGGCGCTGCTGAAACTGGTGCCTGTCTCGGCCGGAACCATTCGTTTTGATGGGCAGGACATCACGGAGCTGTCTCCTGAGGCCATGCGTCCGTTGCGCCGGCGTATGCAGATGATCTTCCAAGACCCGATGGCATCGCTCAATCCGCGCCACACCATTCGCCGGATTCTGACAGAGCCGCTTTTCCTGCATGGTCTTACGAGTGATCGTCGCGATGCCGAGCGGCAGGTGCGCACCATTCTCGACCGCGTGTCTTTGCCCGCGGTGACGCTGGATCGCGCCCCGCATGAACTATCCGGTGGCCAGCGTCAGCGAATTGGCATCGCTCGCGCCGTGCTGATGAAACCGGATTTCGTACTCGCCGATGAGGTCGTCTCCGGTCTCGACGTCTCGACCCAGGCGCAGGTGCTAAACCTGCTGAAAGAGCTATCGCAGGAGATGGGCCTTGCCATGGCTTTCATCAGCCATGACCTCTCTGTCATCCGCGCCATATGCGACCGCGTTACCGTCATGCGCTTCGGCGAAGTGGTGGAGGAGGGGACATGTGAAGCCGTCTTCGATGCTCCCAAAACCCCTTACACGCGCCTGCTGCTCGATGCCATTCCTCTTCCCGAAATCGATGATGGCTGGCTGACGCGGCCAGCGCCTTCGCTTGAGCCAGCCGCATGAACGCGGCATTCAAACTCGAAGAACAAGATCGCAGCCTGATCGGAGACCTGTCATGAATTCTTCCAGCCAAAAAGGTCTTCCGGGCCTCGTCGGTCACGACCACACCGGGCTTACCGTACCGAACCTCGATGAGGCCATCGACTTCTTCGACAGGGTGCTTGGTTGTATCCATGTGCTCACTTTCGGACCGATCGGCGATCCGGAAGGGAGTTTCATGACCGAGGCGCTCGGCGTTCATCCACGAGCCCGTATCGAACGCGCAGCCATGATCCGTTGTGGCAACGGTTCAAATCTCGAGCTTTTCGAATATTCCGCACCAGACCAGCGCGATCTACAGCAGAAGAATAGCGATATCGGTGCTTTTCACATTGCTTTCTATGTGCGCGACATCGCCGCAGCAAAAGCCTATCTGGACGAGATGGGCGTCGAAACACGCCTTGGACCCCTTCCTATCCAGGATGGCCCTATCGCTGGTCAATCAATCCTTTATTTTCAAGCGCCTTGGGGCCTGCAGTTTGAGGCGATCAGTTATCCAAACGGTATGGCTTACGAGAGCACCAGTCCGATCCTCTTGTGGAACCCGGAACAACCTGGCGCTTGAGAGGGATGAGGGGTGTCGAGCCCAACGGCGCTCCGCCGAACAGCGTGGACTGTCCAGCCAACGCGGTTGATCTGCCGATCTAGCTGTGTTTTGAAGACACAAGATTGGCGCCGGGGTTTCGATTGCAGGCATGACAGAACAGATTGACATGTTTTCGGATCAGGACCTGCGTGGCAATGCGGTGTCGCATAGCCCTTCAAAATCCCGGAGGTCCGATAAGCATGCCATTTCTATTACGGAAGAAGACATGGTCCGTCATCTGAGGATGACTGGACGCTATAGAATCCTGAACAAACTTGTTCCTCGGGCAATCAGATCTGCTCCCCGGCCTGAATACCCCCTCCAGGGCATCATTATCGATACAGAGACCACAGGTCTTGATTATCGAAAGGACGAGATCATCGAGATTGGCGTAGTCGCCTTCACCTTCGATGCAACAGGCGTTATCGGCGACGTGACGGGCGTCTATGGCGGGCTTCAGCAGCCGGGCGGCGCTATTCCTGCGGAGATCACCAAGCTTACGGGGATCACGGACGATATGGTGTCCGGCCAGACGATAGACATGGTGGCTCTTGAGGCGCTGATCGCACCGGCTGACTTGCTGATCGCCCACAATGCGCGCTTCGACAGGCCGTTTTGTGAGGTGTTTTCCGCGATTTTTTCCGGCAAAGCGTGGGCGTGTTCCAACGCCGAGGTCGATTGGTCCTCGCGCGGGTATGAAGGGACGAAGCTCGGGTATCTGCTTGGGCAGGCCGGGTATTTTCATGAGGGCCATCGTGCGGTCGATGATTGCTTTGCACTTCTGGAGGTCCTGGCTCGGGAAGTTGACGGAGTGCCTTCCACTGCTTTTGCCGAACTTTATGAGGCGAGCCAGAGGTCCAAAGTGCGGATCTTTGCGGAGAACAGTCCCTTTGATATGAAGGATCATCTGAAGGCACGAGGTTACCGCTGGTCCGACGGAAGTGACGGTCGTCCCAAATCCTGGTGGATCGAGGTCGGGGAGGAAACCCTTGAGGAGGAGCTCTGCTACCTTAGGGCAGAAATCTACAGATATCCTGACGTCGATCCACCAATCAAACGCCTCACCGCTTTCGACCGGTTCCGTGCATGACGCACTTCGATGGCAGCGCAACGCTTGACCCTGCTTCCAGTGCCTCGCCGCCCTCAGATGCTTGCAACGGAGTCCGGAACATCTCTGATGCATCAATGCGGCTGCGCAATTCGCTTGCTTTGATCGACTGCTTTGGCTCGAAGCTTGCGCGAGGCTGACTAAAATGGCGAATGTCGATTGATAAGGGGGACCATTCCGGTTCTGGCTCGTTAGGAGTGAGAGTTTAATCTTGAGCAGGAATGACGGTCATGTCTCAGCGTTTTAACGTGAAGGAAATGGTGACTCAGATGCACGAGAAGAACCTTGTGCTCATGAACATCCTCCGCGATATTGTTGAAAACGAAACATCAAACCATTTCGCAGCTGACGCAACAGATGGCGATCTCTCCCGGCGGCTGGCGGATAAAGCGTCGCGGCGGGCTGAGATACTCGGCGAAATTCGTCACCTTCTGCTTCAAGAAGATTTGGCGCGCCGCGTGCCGGTGAGAGCTTCGAAGGCAGCTTCTACCCCAGGATATGCATGCACGCGCAATCGCTGAGTGTTGTTCCGGCTGCACCTTTTGAAAGGTTCGGAAGCGCGGGCACCGGCGGACGATCTCGGCATCAATCATTACAGGCTTCGTGTGATCATTCGATCTTTTGACCCAAGCGCAGACACCGACGACGTTCGCGTTGGGGGCAAATAGAAGTCTCATCAAAGCGACAGCGACGATCGCGAGCGGGAATTGCGATACTCCGAACGGCCACGCCACCGCCTGTCGCTTCTGCCTATCACCACTGAGGCCTGAAGACCGCCAGGTCTCGCCTTGCTGTAGAACCGGCAGAGGCCGACTTCACGTTTTGAAATAAACAGTCACCGAAAATGAGTTCCTATTCGGCGCGATTGCGGGCATGTGTTCGTGAAAGTTCGCGTGAGGTGGCCCTCGCCAACAAATGAAGTAAAGAGCTGACAGCATGAAAAATCTGGTCGCACTGAATCATCTTTCCGAAAACACGGTCTTCCGTAGAGGCGATGTTTTTGTACTTTTCGGCGAACTGTTCGGTCGCGGATACGCGACCGGCTTGCTCGACGAAGCCAAGCGGGCTGGGATGGAGATTGTCGGAATCACCGTTGGACGGCGCGACGAGAACAACGCACTGCGCCCCCTCGACGCAGATGAGTTGTCTGCGGCGGAGGCCCAGCTGGGCGGTAAGATCATCAATATACCCCTTATGGCGGGCTTCGATCTCGATGCGCCCGAAGGCGGCCCGACGCCGACCGATCTCCTGGCTAAGATGACGCTCGAGAGCTGGGAACAGGACAAGCTCGATTGGGACTATATTGCGCAATGCCGCGACATTGCCACTGCGCGCTTTACGGAGTCGCTTTCAAAGGTCATGACCGTTCTGGACGGAATGATCGCCGATGGTCGCAATGTTTTCTTCGCCCACACGATGGCTGGCGGCATCCCGAAGGCGAAGGTGTTTCTCGTCATCGCCAATCGAATTTACAAGGGGACCGGACCTCGCCATATGTCATCGCAGAGGCTGGTCGATAGCGATCTGGGGAAACTCATTCTGCAAAACTTCGACGAGGTTTCCGCAAACACGTTCCGCCATCTCATCGATTTCAGCGCGGCCATCCGTGAACGTGTCGAGGCTTCGGGCGGCCAAGTCCGATACACCGCTTATGGTTACCATGGATCAGCGGTTCTCATCGACGGAAACTACCGTTGGCAGACCTATACAAATTACACCCAGGGCTACGCGAAGATGCGGCTCGAAGGGATCGCACAGGAAGCCTGGGCAACAGGCATCAAAGCGACTGTCTACAACTGTCCAGAGATCCGGACCAATTCGTCTGATGTATTCACCGGCATCGAACTGCCCCTCATACCGTTGCTCCTGGCGTTGAAGAAAGAGAACGGCGGGACGTGGGCCGATGAGCAGTGGCAAGCTTGCGAGATGCTTTTGGCCGACGGCTTAACCATGAAGGACGTCTTCGATAAGATCACCGAGATGCAGGCCAGCGAGGTCATGCACCCGTTTTACGATTTTTCGGCATGGCCAATGGCGAATAGTCAAGCGCAGGCCGACCTCACGATCGGCACTTCCAATGAGATTACCCGGATGCATCGGGATAGCAAGGTGATGATCAGCGACCTCCTGAGCGGTCTCGTCGTGAAGGCAACGGGTCAGCTGATTTTCGGCGAGTCGTCCAAACCCTCCGGTCCGGTCCTGTGGCTCAACCACGATATCGTGGCTCGGCGACTAAACGCTTCCCACTCACATTCCAAGTCTTCAGAACCGGTCTCCGCAAAAGGCTTGGCGCCCTCACACCTCGAGGTGGCGTGAAGGCTCGCATTCGAACCTGGGAGGTAAGCGTTTCGTCGCGGAAGCGGTCTACGATCCCGATATTGATGTGCCTTAATGCAGGCTATAGCGCGTAGGACGTTTCGTCCGCTTGAGAACCTTGCCAAGCCCCCGTTCGGCTCTGGTCAAAAGTATCATTCTTGCAGGAAGCGTTCTGCCAAGCGCGCCCAAAGGGCGGCGCCCACCGTCAGACTTCCATCGGCAAAGTCGTACTTCGGGCTATGTAGGATGGCAGAGTTCAGGCCGTTGCCAAGGCGCAGAAAGCTGCCCGGCTTGCGTTCGAGGAAATAGGAGAAATCCTCGCTTCCGGGGATCAGGGGGCAGGTGGTGACCTTGTCGCTGCCGATCAATTCTTCCGCCACGAGCCGCGCAAAGGCGGTTTCGGCTTCAGAATTGCTCACGACAGGGTAACCGCGTTCGTATTCGAGTTCGATTGTCGCGTCATAGGCTTCTGCTATCGACTGTGCGAGCTTGGTAATGCGGCGCTCCAGAAGTTCGCGGACCTTGGGCTCGAAGCAGCGCACACTGAGTGCCAGCTTCGCATATTCCGGGATGACGTTGACCGCTTCTCCGGCATGGATCGTGCCGACAGTGACGACGGCTGTCTGGGTGGGGTCGATGTTGCGGGAGACGACCGTCTGAAGCGAGACGACGAGGTTGCAGGCAACGACAATGGGGTCGATGGTGAGGTGAGGGCGCGAGGCGTGGCCGCCTTTGCCTTTGATGGTGATTTTGACCGTATCGGACGACGCCATCATCGGCCCAGAGCGCGTCAAAATTGTCCCTTCAGCCACACCCGGATGGTTGTGCAGGCCGAAGATTGCATCGATGGGAAAGCGCTCGAAGAGGCCATCCTCGATCATTTTCTGCGCACCGGAGGGTTTCCCGTTTTCTTCCGCGGGCTGGAAGATCAGTGTCACCGTGCCGTCGAAACGGCGGGTGCGTGACAGATATTCAGCAGCACCGAGCAGAACCGTCGTATGGCCATCATGGCCGCAGGCATGCATCTTGCCGGGCGCTTTGCTGGCATAGGGTAATCCTGTCTCCTCCAAGATGGGAAGCGCATCCATGTCGGCGCGAATGCCGATGCTTTTGGTTCCGGTGCCGTTCTTCAAACGCGCCACGACGCCATGACCGCCGACATTTCGGGTCACCTCATAGCCCCATGCCTCAAGCTTCTCCGCCACGTATCGAGCGGTCTCCGCCTCTTCCAGCGAAAGCTCGGGATTGGCGTGCAGATACTGGCGCGTTGCCCTGAGTTCTGCTTCCATTGGTTCGAAATCGGAAACACGTGCATAGTGATTGTCATTCAGCATTGGGTCCACCAAGGTCTCGAAAAGGACGCCAGCCGCGAGGCTGGCGCCAAGTTGGGGAGAAATCACACGCTTAAAGGAAGCGCGAGAGGAAAGCCTGTGTTCGGGGATGTTGCGGGTTGCCGATGACCTCTTCCGGCTTGCCCATCTCAACAATGTGGCCGCCATCCATGAACACCACCCGATCAGCCGCTTCTTTCGCAAAGCCGATTTCGTGCGTGACGACGATCATGGTCAGGCCCTGTCGGGCAAGATCCTTCATCGTGGCAAGAACTTCGCCGACCAGTTCGGGGTCGAGCGCGGAGGTTGGCTCATCGAACAGCAGCAGCTTCGGCCTGATGGCCAAGGCACGCGCGATGGCGACACGTTGTTGCTGCCCACCGGAAAGTTGACGCGGATAGGCGGACCCTTTTTCCGACAGGCCGACCCGCTCCAGCAGGCGCATCGCATTTTCGATCGCGCTCTTTCGACTCTCACCGTGCACGCCGACGGGTGCTTCGATGATATTTTGCAGCACCGTCATATGCGGGTAAAGATTGAACTGCTGGAACACCATCCCGATCTTGCGGCGTTGGCGCGCAATGCTGTTGGACGAAAGCTTTTCCAGCCGGTTGTTCCTTATCCGGTAGCCGATCTGCTCGCCATCCACCGCAATCGCGCCCTGCTGAATCGTCTCGAGGTGGTTGATGCAGCGAAGGAAGGTGGATTTACCGGATCCCGAGGGACCAAGAATAACCACCACTTCACCTGGCATCACATCCAGATCAATACCCTTTAGAACCTCTAGGTGATCGAAGGATTTATGGACGTTGCGCGCCTCGACGAGAGGCTTTTTGTTGGCAACTACGGTCAATGGCTTGCCTCCTCGTCTTGAGTGGGCTTGGCAATGCCTGCATTGCGGCGATCACTGCGGCCGTAATAGGCCTCGATGTAGTTCTGGCCAAGATTGAGGACCGACGTAATGAGCAGGTACCAGATCACGGCGACCAGAAGCATCGGAATGATCTCGAATGTTCTGTTGTAGATGGACTGAACCGAATAGAGCAGATCGGCCATCGCGATCACGCTGACGAGCGAGGTTGCCTTGATCATGCTGATCAGCTGGTTACCCGTAGGCGGAACGATGGAGCGCATGGCCTGGGGAATGATAATCCGCCACAATGCGCGTGCCTTGGTCATGCCAAAGGCTTCCGCCGTTTCTGCCTGTCCCCGGTCCACCGAAAGAAGGCCGCCGCGGATGATTTCCGCCATATAGGCCGCCTCGTTGAGCGCTAGGCCGACGATTGCCGCGGTCATGGGTGTGATGACGGAGTTGGTGTCCCAGCTCGCAAGCGTCGGTCCGAAGGGGATAGAAATTGAAAGCTGGGGAAACAGCGTAGACATGTTGTACCAGAAGATCAGCTGGACAAGCAGCGGCGTACCGCGGAAGAACCAGATGAACAGGGATGCAAAAGAGCTGGCCAGCCCATCCTGGGACATTCTGGCAATCGCGATGATCAGACCGAGAATGGTGCCGAGGATCATGGCGATGACCGTCAGTCCCAGGCTGACATAGAGGCCGCTGATGACGACCGGATCGAAGAAATATTGCGCAACGACGGGCCAGCCGAAATTTTCATTGTTGGCAACGATCCAGGCGAAGTTGACGACAACCAGCGCGATGACCAGCCAAAGAACAAGGCGGCCTGTGCGGAACGGGGTGTGGGCTGTCGCCACATCCCGCAGGTCGGTGCCACCCAAGGGTGGCACTTTGGTTTCAGCAGGGCTCGTCATTTTGGCAACTGGCCCCCGAGGTTGATGCCCGGCTGCTTGAGGATGTTGTTCTCAAGGCCCCACTTCTTCATGATCGTCGCATAGGTTCCGTTGTCCATAAGGATCTTGATGGCATCGAGAAGGACCGGACCGAGTTCTGAACCTTTCGGAACGACTGCGCCTTGATAAAGATCGTCAAAGCCGTTCTTCTGGCCAATGCCGGTCAGTTCCAGCTGGCCATTGGCCTGGGATACGAAATAGGTTAGCGGCGCCTGAGAGGAGAAAAAGGCGTCTGCGCGCTTGGACCGCACCGCCAGGATGGAGCTTGGCTGATCGGTGTAGGACTGTACCTCAACGGCCGCTTTACCATCAGCCTTGCACTTTTCTGCTTGTGCCTGGATCACGCGCTCAGCCGAGCCGCCCGCCATGACCGCTATCCGCTGGCCGCAGGATGTATCAAGCGACACGATACCCTTCGGATTGCCCTTCTGAACGGCGAAGACGACGAATTCTTGCACCCAGTCAACGAAATCATTCGCTTCTTCGCGGCTCTTGAAATCGCCCACAGGCCCGAAAGCAAACTGATAGCGCCCGGAATTGACGCCCGCCAGCAGCGCTGGCAGACCGCCAACGGTCGCATGCTCGATCTTGATGCCCAGCACTTCGCCAAGCGCATCGGTCAGGTCGGCGCTTGCACCTTCCATCTTGGTGCCGGTGACGATTTCGTAGGGAGGAAAGGATCCGTTGTTGACGGAAATCATCTTCCCTTCGGAGCGGATTTTTTCCGGCAGCCGGGCGCGAAGGTCCTCATTCAAGCTCTGCTTGGGAATGGTGGCCGTTTCGGCAAGAGCCGGCCCGGCGATAAAGAGCCCTGCGAGGGCGACGGAAGCAATGAGTGTCGGATGCATTTTAGTATTCCCCTTTTTGTTTGCAGCGATTTGGATTGCCTGGGTCTGACTATCGCCGTCAGTTTCCCCCGGCATGCAGTGGAAACAGCTCCGCCGGCGTCAGCAGACGCGGCAGAATTCCTTGAGCATGGAGCTCACGGGCGAAATCGGCGATCATGGCTTCGTTTTCCTTCAAGCCGCTGACATTCCAGTTCGGCGGCAGATCTGCGGCGCAACGGCGCAGTTCATCGATCATCCATGGTGTCGTGTCGGCATATTTTTCCCGCTTTTCCAGCCACATGCGCTGCGACGCGTCGATAAGCTCGCTGAGTTCGTCCATCACCCAAGGATTTTCACGCACAATATGCGCCTTGAAACCGATCAGATGCATGCCAGGCACGTAGCCGACGTCATTGAAATACGCGACTTCCGACGCCCGATAATCCGGCAGAACCTGACGGAACGGTGAGCCCTGGTCGAAGAAACCTTTCGGCATGAAGGGCGTGAACACTGCATCCAGCCCGCCATCTCTCAGCAAGTCGACCATCGGTCGCTCGCCCGGCGCCGCCTCGATCCGGCCTGGACGACCGAAACCGTCCAGACGGTCGGTGATGGGATGTGCGTCCGTCAGACGGCCAGCATACCACATGGCGTCTTCGACGCCGACGCCCTCGCGACGGCACGCCGCGCGGGTCCATGTATTGCCGGAATCACGCCAGCCGGTCACACCGATCTTCTTATCCCCGAGCTCGGCAAGCGCGCGGATCGGGCTATCCTTGGTGGTGATGATGCAGCGATGGCGGAAACCGCGCATGATGAAGTTCGGCATACCGATGACGCTCTCATCGCCATCGTGGCGCATCTGTGCATAGCGGCTGAAAGAGGTTTCCGCAGCATCATGCGCATCGTCTTCAGCAACATTGGAAACGAGCGTTCCCACGCGATCGACTTCGATCTGTAGCCTCGGAGAAGAAACATCGCCCAGCACGAGCGGCGTCATATAGTCCCAGTCACGGAGTGCGAGACGAAGTTTCAACGGCATGATGATTTACTCGTTTGTTTTTGAATGCCTGGAAGGTAAATGTACACTCGGAATGGTACAAATGTTATTACGTTATTGAACATTTAAAGTTTGGGTAAGAAATGGCCGACACAGCAACCGCAGAGTGGCTCGCCACGAAGATCGTCGACAAAACTCGGCGCGGCATCGCCTTGGAAACAAGTGCCTTGGTTCGGGCGGGCATTCTTCCGGTGGGCACACGATTGCCGGCTATTCGTGATCTCGCCTATGAACTCAAGGTCAGCCCGGCGACCATTTCCGAAGCCTGGAGTGAACTACGGCGGCAAAAGATCATTACGGGGCGGGGACGCAACGGCACTTGGGTGAGTGGCGAGCGTTTCATTGCAAAGCCTGAGCGATTGGCGAGCTCCGGTCACTATGCGAGCGGCGTACTTGATCTCTCTTTGGCCGTACCCGACGTCCAGCTTCTGCCACCTTTGAAGGAAGCCCTGTCCCACGGCGCAGAAGTTGAACATTTGAATAGTTACGCGCGAAGCCGGATTGTGCCCGAGCTACAGGAAGCAGTGGAGCAACAATGGCCCTACACTCCTGAAGCGTTCCTGGCGACCAATGGAGGTTATAATGCTGTCTACACGACCGTTCGGGCGTTGCTACCGCCCGGATCTGTTGTGGCTGTCGAGCACCCGACCGCCATGCGAATTCTGGATATTTTAGAAGATCTGGGCGTGCGGATCGCACCGGTATTGTGTGATCAGGAGGGGCCGAGACCAGATAGTCTCAGGCAGGTTCTGACTGAGCGCCCGGCTGCATTTCTCTTCCAGCCGCGCCTGCACTCCGTTACCGGGCAGACGGTCAGCGCAGCCCGCATGCTGCAATTGGGTGACATACTGAATGGTAGTGACACGCTCATTATTGAGGATGACGGTGTTGGTGACATTTCATCCACGCTGCCCATGTCTCTAGGCCAGCGCTTTCCCGATAGAACGGTGCGGATTCTGTCGTATTCAAAGACACTTGGGCCAGATCTGCGGCTCGCCGTGGTCTCAAGCTCGCTTTCGATCATCGAACAAATTCAGTCTTACCGCGCCTTCAGCGCCGGCTGGACCAGCCGCTTGCTTCAAGGGGCTGTCGCTTGGCTGCTAAAAGATAGCGTGACGATGGAGCGTGTGGCCGAAGCGGGGACAATCTATCAGCAACGACGAGACCGTCTGGCTGAAGCCTTGTCACATCGCGGAATAACGACGTGGACCGGTAGCGGTCTCTGTCTCTGGGTTCCTGTGGAATCGGAGCAATTCGCGATGGTCACCCTAGCCGCACGCAATATCGCCGTCGTGCCTGGCAGCAAGTTTTCCCTTTTGCCGAGCAATCATCTTCGGGTAGCGACGAGTAGGCTCAGCGATCGCTGTGAGGAAGCTGCCGACGCGATTGCGTTAGCCCACCGATTATAGAGTTCTCGCTGCTAAAAAGCTGCGCGCAATGAGGCAACGGGCGTTGTGAAATTCCGCCGCAGCCCGGTTTAAGGTGGCTGCTTACTAGGTTCGTTCAAATCGTATGCAGCCGGGTCTATGCACTTGGTGGAATGAGTTTTGACGGTCCTATTCCGTTCAAGGGTGACGTAAAGGGCAGTCCACAAACAACCGAGCGCTGGTGTTTTCGAACTCGGCATCGAGAGCAATGCGCACGACCAGTCGCGCGCTGGAGATAAAGTAAAATCCGTGCGAATTTTAACAGGCCCGCGGGGTGAACAAACTTCGCCATGCGCCGTTTCTTCGGGCAGGCTGGGGCTTGAGTCTGCTGATTGCCTTTTAATTCCTTTTTTGGTTGGGACCACACATATGCGCCGACCTTCCTCCATTGAAACGACGATTTCTCGGCAGCTCGCAAAGAAAGCGATGCCGATTGCGCTTTCTGTTGTCGCGGTCGGCGTGTGCATGACCATCTACCTGTCGTCGTGGATATCGTCCGAAGACAGGAAAGCGGACGAGGCTGTTCAGAGAAACGTTGCGTATCTCAGCGCTATCGCTGATCTCATGTCCCATATCCAGGATGCAGAAATTGGGCAGCGAGGGTTCCTCCTGACAGGCGACGAACTTTATCTCAAGCCATACACCACCGCGATGGATTCACTGGATGGTATGCTTGATAACCTAGCCGAGGGGGCCGAAAACGCATCTATCGAAACAGGAAGTGTCGCGACACTACGCAGTCTGATCGCTCAAAAAAAATCCGAGCTCGAACAAAGCGTGGAGTACCGGCGCGCTGGGAATGAGAACGCGTCGATCGCGCTTGTGAAAACGGGGCAGGGTAAAATCCTTATGGACGGGATCCGGTCCGTCCTGGCTCAGATGGAAACGGATGGCCTGGCGCAGCTTGCAAAACGTTCGGAAGCGGCCAGCGCAGCGAAGGCGCGGATGCACATACTCCTTTTGCTGTTCGCCGTCATGGTGGGAGGGATGGCTCTACTGGTGGTGCGCGCCACGGTCACTCGAGCAAAAGCGGCTGAAAGAACGAGAGACGAACTTCTTTCACATGCAGACAGGCGCCTTATGGCAGTCATGGCTGCTGACCTTGTCGGTTACAGCAGGCTGATGGAAAAGAACGAGGCGGATACTCTCGAGCGCCTGAAGGCCGCGAGAGATGTCATTGACACGATAATTGAAGAGAATAATGGCGCAATCATAACCACGGCAGGCGACAGCATTGTTGCAGCATTCCCGAGCGCATTGTCAGCAATCGACTGCGCGCTGCAAGTCCAGAATTTCATGGTGACTCACAATGCCGACAGGCCGGACGACGATCGACTTTTGTTCAGAATAGGGATGAATGTCGGCGACGTCATTATCGATAACGGCGACATATTCGGTGACACCGTCAACATCGCTGCGCGGCTTGAGGGCATTGCGGAGCCCGGAGGGATCTGCGTCTCACGGTCGGTTAGAGATCACATTCGAAAGCAAAGAAAGCTGAAGTTTGAGGACGCCGGCTTCCAACAGGTCAAAAACATTTCTCGGCCAATCAGCACGTTCAGGGTCCGCGTTGCCGCTTGAGTTTGGGCAGCTCTCCCGCCACCGAAAAAAGCGAACAGCTCGTAAATCAGTGTCACATTCTTCCAGTCTGTAGAGCCTCGCTCAACTGCTGCTTTTCCTCATCAATATTGCTTGGGTTTGGAACGGCATGAAGCGTTGATTTTTGCAGTCGTGAAATTTTTTTGCGATGGTTCGATCAGTTTCCTTCCTGGCGCATTTACCTGCACGCCGGAATTCCCGGTAAGACACTCAACTCTGGGGACATCCGTGGGCGGTATCGAGAAAAACGCAGTCGCAGGAGCGGCAATTTTGAATAGATCGAGCGCGCTCACGGCGCCGACCCTCTCGGGTCGGACGATCTTCATCCTCATCGGCGTCGCGGTCATTCTGTATGTCGGGCAGGAGGTGTTCATTCCCCTTGCGCTCGCCCTATTGCTGACCTTCACGCTTGCCCCGATCGTAAGCTTTCTGCGCAAGCGCCGCGTTCCTAAAATCGCTGCCGTCCTCATGGCGGTGGCGAGCGCCTTTCTGGTTATAGCGGCCTTCGGCTTCATCGTCGCAGGGCAGGTTGCCAATTTGGCGGATAATATTCCGACCTATCAGCGCAACATTGTCGCCAAGGTGCAGGCGTTGAGCCACGCTGGGTCCGGCAACGGGATACTCGAGCATGTTAGCAAGGTCGTTGAGCGCATCGGCTCGGAGATGCAGGACACTGCCGAGGAGAGCAGGGAAGACGCGGCCTCACAATCCACCAGGCGGGACCCGATGCCCGTCGAAATTATCACGCGCTCCAATCCGGTTCAGACGCTCGGAAACTTCATCCTGCCGCTGATCAGCCCATTCGCAACGGCGGGTCTTGTCATCGTCCTCGTAATCTTCATGCTGCTGGAGCGTGAGGAGCTACGCGACAGGTTTATCCGCCTCGTTGGGCTCGGCGATCTGCACCGCACGACGGCAGCGCTTCAGGATGCCGGAAAGCGCGTCGGTAAGTATCTCCTGATGCAGCTTGTCGTAAACGCGCTTTATGCTCTTCCGATCGCAATCGGATTGTGGCTGCTCGGTATTCCGAACGCCATTCTGTGGGGATTGCTGACGCTTGTTTTGCGTTTTGTACCCTATATCGGTCCGGTGATCGGCATGATCTTGCCGCTGTTCCTCGCGCTGGCGATTGCGCCCGGATGGTCGCTCGTCGCGTGGGTGGCAGCACTTTTCATCGTCACGGAACTGGTGAGCAACAACGTCGTCGAGCCTTGGCTTTATGGAAGCCATACCGGTCTTTCGCCGCTTGCGATCATCGTGTCAGCAATCTTTTGGTCATGGCTCTGGGGACCAGTCGGATTGATGCTGTCCACACCCCTTACTGTCTGCCTCGTGGTGCTTGGACGGCACGTCCCACAGTTTGGCTTTCTGGACGTTCTTCTCGGGAACGAGCCCGTTCTGCAACCGCAGGAGAAGCTTTATCAGAGACTTCTTGCCGGGGACCCAAATGAAGCGACCGATAACGCGGAAGATTTTCTCGAAGATGAGTATCTCCTCGATTATTACGAGCAGGTCGGATTTCCGGCTTTGAAGCTTGGCGAAATGGATCGGCAGCGTGGCGTGATGACGGAGGCGCAAATATCCCTGTTTGCGTCCACGACCCAGACGCTGATCGGCAATCTCGCAGAGATAGCGATCGAGGAAGAGGCGGAACAGGATCCCTCAGAAACCGAGGCGGCGACGCTGGAAGAGACCGCTGAAAGCCGCGAACTGCCCAAGGTCGAGCACAAATCGGTGCTCTGCATCGGCGGCAGGGGCGCAATGGACGACGCGGCCGCTTCGATGATTGCGCAAGTTCTCGCCATTGAGGGGGCGACGGTCTCTCAAGCCGAACATTCCATAGTCAGCGGCACGACCATCAACCTTCTTCGCCTTACAGAGATCGATACCGTCGTCATCGCATTTCTGAATGCGGGGTCCAAGGCCCACGCCCGTCAAGCGGTGCGTCGCCTCAAGCGGCAGAAGCCGTCGCTACGCGTTGGGATCGTCATGCCAGGTGTCGACGGAGACGGAGAAAGCTCGGTGGCGGCGCAGGACATCGATGCCGATTTCGTCGCGACGGGCATTCGTGATGCTGTCCGGGGCGCTCTTTCGGATGGCGATGCCGTTGCGATAAGGGTTACGAAACGCGTCGGGCGGGCTCGGGAAAGAAAAATGAACCCGCTCGTAGCGTAAGCAAGGATCTATAAACCGCTTCTATCAAACAGAAGTGCTTTGAGTTCCTATCAGGACGGCATTGGCGCAAACACTCTTCCAATGGTATTCAGCAGCAGCTGCGCGGCCAGGATCGCGGTTGAACCGGTGTGATCGTAATCGGGTGCCACTTCCACCAGATCGACGCCGACGATCGTTCCTTGTTTGGCGAGCCCTGCGATAAGCTCCAGCACCTCATAATAGATGAAGCCGCCATGGCTGGGCGTGCCGGTTCCGGGTGCAATCGAGGGATCGAAGCCATCGATATCGATCGTCAAATAATATCTCTTGCCGGCTGGAATACGAGCCAGAACAGCATCGACACCAAGCTTGCGGATCTGGCGGACCGAGAGAATGTCCGAGCCCTGGGCGCGGGCGTAATCGTAACCTTCCTTGGCCGTCGAGGAGACGTTGCGGATGCCGAGTTGGGTCATGCCGGTCACCCAGGGCTTTTCCGAGGCGCGGCGCAGCGGGCTGCCATGGCCGAAGCGAACGCCATGGCGCTCATCGACGAAATCGAGATGGGCGTCAAACTGCACGACGTGGATCGGCTCCTGCTCGCTGAAGGCATTGATGCAGGGGATGTTGATCGAGTGGTCACCGCCGAGCACGACCGGCAGTGCACCAGCCGCTAGAATCTTGCGCACGCCGAACTCGATATTGGCATGGCTCTTCACCGTGTCGGTATGGACGATGTCCGCGTCACCGAGATCAACCATGCGAACACCTTCAAGATAGGTGACGTCATCCTCATGATCGTAGGCGCCAGCGTGACCGAAGGCAAAAAGCGTCGAGGCTTCGCGAATGCTGCGCGGTCCGAAGCGTGCGCCGGAACGCCACTGGGTTCCAAAATCGAATGGTGCACCAAGGATGGCAACATCGGCGTCGATCTTGTCCCAGTTTTCCACATAGGGACTTTTGGCGAAGGTGGAAATGCCAACGAAAGGCAGGTTTAACCGTCCATTGTCATAGCCGTGGGCTGTCATATTCATTTCCTTTCGGGCATCAAATCGCGCGTTCGCGCCAGGTTTCCAGAAATTGGGAGAGACGGTCGCTTTTAGGCGTGGCGAAGACCACCTTCGGTGCGCCCTCTTCGACTATTCTGCCGGCATCCATGAAGACGACGCGATTGGCGACATGTGCGGCAAAGCCCATTTCATGGGTGACAATCACCATCGTCATTCCTTCCGATGCGAGCGATTTCATCACCGATAGGACCTCACCGACAAGTTCGGGGTCCAGTGCCGAGGTCGGTTCATCGAAGAGCATCACCTTCGGCTTTACGGCCAAGGCTCTGGCGATGGCAACGCGCTGTTTCTGTCCGCCGGAGAGGCTCTCCGGCCAGCGGTCGGCAAAGGACAGAAGGCCGACCTTGCTCAACATTTCGCGGCCGACGTCTTCAGCAATGGCCCGTGACAAGCCGTGTGCCAGTCGCAAAGCGAGTGTCACGTTGTCGAGCACCTTCAAGTGCGGCCACAGGTGGAAATGCTGGAAGACCATTCCTATCGGGCTGCGGGCATCGGTCAATTCCCTGTAGCCTGCCTTTTCGCGCCCAAGCGGTGTGTCTCGCCATCCCAGCATCTTGCCAAAGATGTGGACCTCGCCCGCATCATAGGCGTCGAGAAAGGCAAGCGAGCGCAGCAAGGTGCTTTTACCGGACCCGGAAGGCCCGATGATGCAGGTCACGTCGCCATCCTGAATATCAAGGTCAATGCCCTGCAAAACGGTCTTGTCGCCAAACCGCTTCTCAAGTCCGCGAACGGAAATCGCTGCCGGTCTCGTCATGTCAGGAACCTCTTAACGCGAAGCGGCGCTCCAGAGCGCGTCCGGACTTCGACAGAATTTCAACAAGAGCCCAGTAGAGGAGGGCGATGGTGAGGTAGGGCGTGACCACCGTGAAGCTGATCGAGCTGATCGTTCCCGCCAATTTCGTCAGCTCTCCAAGGGTGATCACCGAAAGAACAGCCGACTCTTTCAAAAGCGCGATCGCCTGGCCCACGCATGGGGGGAGTGTCAGCCGTACCGCTTGGGGCAGTTCAACGTGCAGGAACCGTTGTCCGCGTGTCAGCCCCAGCATTTCTGCGGCTTCGCGTTCTCCCTCGGGAACGGCGTTCAGACCGGCGCGGAAAATTTCGGCGAATGGTCCGGCACCATAGATGCCAAGTCCAAAGATACCTGCCACATAGGGGCTGAGCAAAAGCCCAACCTGCGGACCCCCGTAATAGAGCAGGAAAAGCAGGAGCGCGAGGGGAGCGCCCCGAGCGAACTCCACATAGGCTCTGGTTACAAGTGCAATTGGACGATAACCGCTCCGCAGGCCGGTGGCGAGCAAGACGCCAAACAGGATGGCGATGGCGACGCCGCAGGTCGAGACCGTGATGGTCGTAAGCAGTCCGGCAAGATAGAGCGGCAGATCAGTGATAAAGCCGGTCATGAATTTTGACCCCGGCGTGACAGGCGTCTTTCGATCATCAGTCCTAACGCGGCGATAAGGATGCCGACTGTCACGTAAAGAACGAGAGCGGACGCGTACGCGTCAAGGGGTCGGAACGTGGAGGACGCGACCTGTTGGGCGCGGCGGGTCAAGTCCGTCACTGCAATGACCGAGACGAGGGACGAATTCTTGACCAGAGCCTGCATTTCTCCAACAAGTGCTGGCAACATTGCACGCACGGCCTGAGGGGCCTCGATGTTGAGAAAGATCGCGAAAGGCGTGAGGCCCAGCATTTTCGCGGCCTCAATCTCGCCTTTCGGTATGGCCTGAAGCCCTGCCCGGTAGATCTCCGACTGGAACGCCGCCGTATTGAGCGCCAGGGCCAAGGTGGCCGCAACGATCGGCTCAAGCTCAAGCCCGAGGAATGGAAGGATGTAGAAGGTGATCAAGAGTTGTACGAGGATCGGTGTTCCGCGCCAGAAGGAAAGGTAAAGCGCCGCCGGAATGCGCGTCCATCGTCCGCCCCGCGCGGCGGCGGCCAGCAGAAGAGCCAACGGCGCGCCGAAGAGAAGCGCCGTCAGACTGATCGTCATGGTGGTGGCGAGGCCATCGAGAAGTGCAGGCCAGATATGTGCGGCTGTCCTTTCCATGACCTCTCCGTGTTATCTTATTCGACCGCAGGAAGAACGTCCGGAAGCTGCATCGGTGCGCCGAACCACTTCGTCTGCAATTCAGCAAGCTTGCCGGATTTGTTCAGCTTGACGAGTTCGCCATCGATCAGCGCGTTGAGGGACGCACTGTCCGCGTCGTTACGACCCGCCCAAGAGAAATAGGTCTTGGGGCCGAAGGTCGGCAGCACAACTTCGAACGCATCCGGACGTTGACGGGCGGCCTCCAGCAGATTGGGAAGCGAGTTCACGACCGCCTGGATCCGACCGGCGCCGAGATCGGCATAGGCTTCCGAAAAGTCGGTATAGGTGGAGATCGTAACCGGGCCGCCATTGTCCTTCAGTTTCCCGGAGAAGGTTTCGAGCGCTGCCAGCTGTGCGGAGCCTGCCTGGGATCCGACAGCCTTGCCGGCGATGTCTTCCGGCTTGGTGATAGCCGCATCGCCCTTGCGCTTCAGAATGGCCATGGTTGCGTCGGCAATCGGCGTTGAAAGATGGTAGGCCTTCATGCGTTCCGGCGTGACGGTAACGGAGGTCACGACATAATCAAAACGGCCGGCAGCGAGGCCTGGAAGAATGCCCTGCCAAGGCAGATCGAGACGCTTGAGCTTGACGTCCGGTAATGCCTTCATGACTTCAGCCATGATGTCGGCGGAGTAGCCGACGATCTTTCCGTCCTCCACGAATTCGAAGGGGGCGAAGCGGGCCTCGGTGGCCACCGTGAAGACTTTGTCGGATTTGATTTTTTCAAGAAGGTCCGCGGCGCCAGCGGACGAAGAGAGAAGCGCAGCAAATACGGTACCGATCAGGAGTGCTTTGGCGGAGGCTTTAGGTTTCATGGTTTCGTTCCCCGTTTTTTGATGCCCCAACGAACCATGGACTTCAGCGCAGGAAAATAGGAAAGATATGAAGTTCACATCAATAAATATGATGTAAGGTTTTATCCATGCACTTGGCCCAGTCCGATCTTCGCTCCCTCACCGTGTTTCGTGCCGTGGTAGAGCATAAAAGTTTTCTCGGCGCGCAAATCACCCTCGGCCTTAGCCAGTCCGCGGTTAGCTTTCATATCAAGGCGCTGGAGGACAGGCTCGGGTATAAGCTCTGCCGGCGCGGGCGAGGCGGCTTTGAACTGACGGACCGGGGCGCGATCGTCTACGAACAGTCGAAATCTCTGTTCCTGGCGCTCAACGCCTTCGAAAGCGAAATAGGCACTTTGAAGAACCGGATCACCGGGACATTGAGACTTGGCCTGGTGGACAACACGATTACCGATGCGGATCTGCCCATTCATCGCATCATCGCCCGGATCAGCGAAAGGGCTCCAGAGGCACGGCTGGAACTGGTCATCGATTCTCCAGATGCGCTACTGTCCGAAATCGCCAATGGTGGTCTCGATATCGCCATCCTTCCGGAAACTGAGCCGTATCAGAGCCTCAAATTGTCACGCCTACGGGACGAGATTCACTCCCTCTATTGCGCCAAGGGCCATCCTCTTTTCACGGCAGACGAAGCGGACATTTCCGTGCAGCGTGTGGAAGGCTTCGATTTCGTCGTCAGGCCCTATGCCAATATGCGCGAATTGCAGTATTTCCCACGAGCGCGCGCCAAGGCGTCGGCGTCGAACATGGAAGCCCAGGCAATGTTCGTCATGTCAGGCCGATATCTCGGCTACTTGCCCGATCATTACGCGGCCGATTGGGTACAGAAGGGCATCTTTCGGGCGCTTCTTCCGAAAGAAGCCAGGATCAATTCACCCTTCATCATCGCCACTCGTCTGGGAGAAAAGCCATCGACCATTCTCGACTTCTTCATTCGAGAACTCGCCGGTCTTGCTTCGGAAACACTTCATCGGAAACAGCTGTCTCCAAGCAGATGAAGGGGAGGGCGGCCAACGTCGACAAATTGCTATGGCCGCCAGCGCGTCTTGCGGTTCAAAGCCTCTCTTCGGCGCCGCCGCTGCGAGTTAGATACCCTTCTCTCGACGCCTGAAAACACAGTTTTCACGATCTCGATCTCGCACGTTTCCGCTCGCTGTTGTCTTCATAATCTTGCGACTGGTTGCGCCCTGCGGCTTTGGCCCGGTAGAGCGCCCGGTCTGCCTGAGCGATCAAGTCGTTCTCGGACAGCGATTGCGAGGGAAGCGCCGTCGCATAGCCGCAAGAAACGGTCACATGACCCCAGGGCAAATTTTCAGCATGCGCGATACCCAACGCGGCAACCGCCTTGCGAATATTTTCGGCTATTCTCGCGGTTTCTTCGGCACCTATATTTGGCAGCAGAACGACCAGCTCTTCGCCACCGTAACGGGCCGCAAGACCGCCGGTCCCGATGAGCTGCGAAGGGATGACGGCGGCGACATCGCGTAGCGCGCAATCGCCGGCCAGATGTCCGTAGGTGTCGTTGTAGACCTTGAAGCGGTCGAGATCGAGCAGGATGAGCGAAACCGACTGCTGATCTGCGCGTGTCGCCGTCAGCATGGTGCTCAGCTGGGTATTGAAGTAACGCTTGTTGAACAGACGCGTCAGCTCGTCCGTCGTTGCCAGTGCATTCAGCTCCTGCTTCATCATCTGATGGCGGGTGACGTCGCGTGTAATGACGACGATTCCGTCAGGTTCGTTGGTATCATCACCCCGAACGCAGGAGATGACGCTCTCCAGCCAGATCGTGGTTCCATCCATCCGCTGGCGTCGATAGAGGATTGATTCCGTTGAGGATCCCAACCGCACCTTGGCCAGGGCTTGCTCCCATGTGGACCTGGTCTGATCATCCCGGTTTTCCAGCACGCTCGTTCCAATCACGCTTTCAGTACTCTGCTCGAATATTCTCTCCGCGGCAGGTGATACATACTGCCGGATGCCCGCCAGGGAAATCTTTTCGATCACGTCGGTTGAGGCATTGGCGATAAGGCGGAATTCCGCTTCGCGTGCGGCGACTTTCTGATCCCAGATCTCCCTGAGTTCGATCTGCCTGATCCACCGGACGGCCATGGCAGTACCGATCAAGTAGGCGAGAATGATGCTGAGCCAAGGATATTTTGACTGCTTCAGCCAGTCGGCAAAAATAGAGTCCTTGGTCTGTGCGGCGATCGCCGTTACGCCCGTCTCAGGGCTGCGATAGAACCCGCTGATGCGCTTTGCGCCATCGAAACGCGAGACATATTCGTAATTGCCGCGCAGCTTCTTCATGATCTCATCGCGATAAAGCGCACTGTCAGCGATGTTTGCACCCATCGCTTTCAGGTCCATCGGCAGGCGAAGAAGAATGGCGCCATCCTCGCGCAGCAGGGCAAAGGCATTCTCCTCGTTCACCCCGAAGGTTTCGATGAAATGGGAGAAATGATCCATGTCGATGGTTGCGATCATAACACCCGCCAAGCTTCCGTCGGGATTGTCTATCCGCTGGCTGATCGGAAGGAACCACCGGCCATTTGTCTGGCTTTGAGAGGGGAGGCCGAAGCGCGCTTGTGTTGACACATTCGCTTTGTGGAACTGGAAATATTCGCGGTTGGAGAGATCTATGCCTGCGGAATTCGCGGCAAACGTCGATTGGAGCAAGCGGCCTTGAGCATCGGCATAGGCCAGGCTGCGCAGCAAGGGGGAAGTCTTGACGACGCGCAGCATCTCCTCAAACAGCAGTTGGGTTTTGCTTTCGTCGCCGAGCGCCTCTCTAGCGTGAGCAGACAGGTCGTTTAGCGGTTGCTGAGCAAGCGCCATCAAGTCGTCGGTATGAAGCGCCATGGCGCGGGCGGTTTCCATTTGGCGGTTGTTTGCGTTTTGGACCAGCCGCTGCCAATTGGTGTATTCGGTCCAAGTGCCCAGACACGCAAACACGGCTCCGACCGCAAGAACGACGGCGAGACGGAGGCGAGACCTTTTCTTCATATTTTGGGAAATCATATGTTTTTAACGGTTCAAATTCAGATGCACCAATATTCCGTCAGATGAATGAAAGAAATTCTAATGACCATGAATGCGTCTTTAGACAATAAAGCTGGAGGTCTCACATTCACGTGTTCACTGGATCTACCATCTCCAACGGAAGCCACAGCGCAAAACCCTGAAGTCGGCTGAAACAAACCTGCCATCATCTTGATGATTTGGAAGCACACTGAAGATCGGGATTCATTCGACTGAAAACGACTGAAACACTGTCACTGAGATATTAGACTCCTTTGCTAGGGCTTCTCTCCGTGCCGCGACGAATGCGGCATACCGAGAGGTTCCATGGTTCGAACGCCCGCAAATATTCGCGATGTCGCCGCACGTGCCGGCTGCTCCATCGCCACCGTCAGCCGTGTTGCGACAGGCAACGGTCCTGTCAGCGTTGCCATGCAGAAAAAGGTGGTGGATGCGGCGCTGACCCTTGGCTTTCCCCTTGCCCCGCCGTCGGCTGCGCGCCGGCCTGTCCTCGGCGTTCTCCTTCCCAGTCTCACCAATCCGGTCTTTGCAGGTGCGCTCGCCGGCATCGAACATTGCGCTCGCGCCAACGATCTCTCGATCATCATCGGACAATCCAACTATCGGGCCGACGAGGAAATGGCCGTCATTGCCGCTTTGATTGCCGAGCGCCCCTTGGGGCTCATCATGACGGTCTGCGATCCCGCAACGAGTGATGTGTTCGCCACTGTGGCCCGACAGGGCATCCCTGCCGCTACCGTCTATAATGAGGGCGTGCCGGATGGTTTCGGCTCCGTTTCGGTCGATAACCGGGCGGCGATGCGTGAGCTCACGGAAAAGCTGCTGAACCTTGGCCATCGTTCCATCTTGTTTGTCGGTGGCCGGTTTGCATCCTCGGATCGCGCGATCAATCGTTATCGAGGCTATTGCGATGCGATGAAGGCCGCCGGTTGTCAGCCCTTCGCGGCCTTGGAGGTGGACTTTATCGACGCGACCGAAGACGTCGATTTGACCGCTGCCCTGGACAAGCGTCATCCGACGGCGATCGTCGTTTCGAACGATCTACTCGCCCTCACAGTGATCGCTTCTTTGCGGCGTTCGGGTCTGCGCGTGCCGCAGGATGTCTCGGTGACCGGCTTCGATGGCATAGATCTCGCCCGACACATCTCGCCAAGATTGACGACGATTGTCCAACCCTCCCGCACCATGGGTGTCCTGGCGGCCTCCATGGTGCTCGATATCGCCGCAGGGCGGCGGCATCCGGCCCATATCCTGGCTGACTTCACCTTCGCTCGCGGCGAAACGATCGAAGAGGCCAAGCCCCATCCACGCAGCCAGTCTTCTTCTTCCTCAACGAACCAGGAACCTCACTCCCATGAAAATTAAACTCCTCCTGACCTGCCTCGGCTTTCTGGCAGGCGCCTTCATTCTTGCGCTGACGCCCGCGCGCGCGGCAGACGCCGTTTGTTACAACTGCCCGCCCGAATGGGCGAACTGGGGTCAGATGCTGAAAAACATCAAGACCGATCTCGGCATAGACATCCCTGGCGACAACAAGAATTCCGGCCAGGCGATTGCACAGATCATCGCCGAAAAGGCAAGCCCCGTGGCCGATATCGCCTATCTCGGGATCAATGCCGGCATTTCTGCTGCGAGCCAGGATCTCGTGGCAGCCTGGAAGCCAGCGCGATTCAATGAAATCCCGGATGGCCTGAAGGACCCGGAGGGCCGCTGGTGGACGGTGCACCAGGGTACGCTCGGCTTTTTCGTCAATGTCGATGCGCTGAACGGCGCGCCGGCTCCGGCCTGCTGGGCCGACCTTTTGAAGCCGGAATATAACGGTCTTGTCGGCTATCTCGACCCGACCTCCGCCGCTGTCGGCTATGTTTCTTCCGTCGCCGCCAACTCTGCGCTCGGCGGCACGCTCGAGAATTTCTCCCCTGCCATCGACTTCTTCAAGAAGCTTGCCGCCAACGGTGCCATCGTTACCAAGCAGACTTCCTATGCCCGCGTCGTTTCCGGCGAGATTCCTGTTCTGCTCGACTATGACTTCAATGCCTATCGCGCCAAATATACCGAAAAAGGCAAGTTCGCCTTCGTCATTCCTTGCGAAGGCACCGTCAGCTTTCCCTATGTCATGACGCTGGTCAAAGGCGCACCGCATATGGACGCCGCAAAAAAGGTCCTCGACTATCTGCTCTCCGACAAGGGCCAGCTCTTCTGGACGACGGCCTATCTTCGCCCGGCCATTCCGGTGGAGATGCCGAAGGATATCGCCGACAGGTTCCTGCCAGCAAGCGACTATCAGCGTGCCAAGGCTATCGACTGGGCGAAGGCGCAGGCAGCACAGAAGGTGTATTCCGAGCGCTATCTCGCGGAAGTCCGCTAAGCCTTCGGCGCTAACCTCCCTCAAAAAGGCAGCCGAGACGATGCATGTCCCGGCTCGCCATCCGCCTCATCCGCATCCGATGACTTTGCCAAGGAGACCGCCGTGAAGAACAGGCGCTTCGACATCCTGCTTCTCTTGCCGCTGGCGATCTTCGCGCTCGCCTTCCTCCTTTTGCCGATGGTCCGTCTGACGGTTGCGGCAGCAAGCACGGAACGCGGGCCAATGGCCTTTTTCGCCATCCTGACCGATGAGCGCTATCGCACCAGCCTGATCGCCACGCTGATCCTGGCTCTCTTCACCACGGCGGTCACGCTTATCCTTGCCACCATTGCGGCGCAGACGCTGGCCAACCGGCGCTTTGCCGGACGCGGTGTGCTTTTGTCGCTGCTGACCTTTCCGCTTGCCTTTCCGGGCGTCGTCGTCGGCTTCATGGTCATCTTGCTTGGCGGTCGTCTGGGGCTTGTCGGCAATCTTGCCAGGGCATTGACCGGCAGCAATCTCGTCTTCGCCTATTCGCTGACCGGGCTCTTTCTCGGCTATGTCTATTTCTCCGTACCGCGTGTGCTGCTGACAATTCTGGCGGCGGCCGAAAAGCTCGATTCGTCGCTCGTGGAAGCGGCGCGGTCACTCGGCGCGGGGCCGATCGCCATTCAGCGCGACATCGTGCTGCCGGCTTTGTTTCCGGCCATGTATGCCAGTGGTGCGCTGTGTTTTGCCACTGCCATGGGTGCCTTCGGCACGGCCTTTACGCTTGCCACCAATGTCGATGTCGTGCCGATGCTGATCTACACCGAGTTCACGCTGGCAACCAATGCCGGCATGGCAGCCGCACTCTCCATAGCGCTTGGTCTGATCACCTGGGCAGTGCTTGCCCTTGCTCGCAACCGCGCCATGCGCGATGCCACGGGAGCGTGAGATGCGCAGGATTTCCTGGACATCGGCTGCTGGCATTGCCGTCACCGCCCTTCTAACGCTCTTCCTGACAATGCCGGTCATCCTTTCGATTTTCGCAGGGCTGAGCGTCAACTATGCGCGCGGCCTCTCCGCCGGGCTGACACTGGACTGGGTAGGCCAGGTCTTCGAGCTTTATGCCGATACGATCTGGCGCAGCCTGATTGTCGCGGTCGCGACACTTCTCATGACACTGCTGATCGGCGTTCCCGGCGCCTATGCACTGGTGCGTAGTGGCGGTCGGTTTGCCCGCATCGTCGAGGAGATCGTGACGCTGCCGGTCGCGATACCCGGACTTGCGCTAGCGCTTGGATTGATCCTCGCCTATGGCGGCTTTGGCACTTTTCGCCAGTCGACGCTCTTCATCGTCGTCGGCCATGTGCTCTTCACGCTGCCTTTCATGCTCCGCGCCGTCATCGCCGTTCTCGATACGATCGACTGGAAGGTGCTGGACGAGGGCGCGGCAAGCCTCGGCGCGCCCGCGTGGCGGCGCTTCTTCGACGTCATCCTGCCCAATATCAGCCAGGGCATCCTTGCCGGTTCGCTGACCGTCGTCACGCTCTCCGTCGGCGAGTTCAACATCACCTGGATGACCCATACGCCGATGACCAAGACGCTGCCGGTCGGCCTTGCCGATGCCTATGCCTCGATGCGCCTTGAAGTCGCTTCGGCCTATACGCTCGTCTTCCTCATCATGATTGTCCCTCTTTTGATTGGCCTCCAACTGGTGGCCAGCCTCACCGAAAAGCGAACTGCCCCATGAACGCTCACTCCCTCGTCCCGGCGGCGCCATCCGGCCGCGGCGTTTCCATCTCCACTCACGCGCTCTCCAAGACTTTCAATGGTGTGGCGGCGCTCCATACCACCGACCTGCATGTCATGGCTGGCGAAATCCTCGTGCTGCTCGGTCCATCGGGCTGCGGCAAGACCACGCTTCTGCGCCTCATTGCCGGACTGGAGCAACCGGATGGCGTGGATATGATCCGCTTCGACGGGGAAGATGTGACACAGGTGGCGATCGAAAAGCGCAATGTCGGTATGGTCTTCCAGTCCTATGCGCTGTTTCCCAATATGAGCGTTGCGGAAAACGTCGCCTATGGCTTGAAGATCCGCAAGATAGCCATGGCCGAACGCGAGGCGGAAACCCGGCGGCTGCTTGCCCTTGTCGGGCTTGAGGAACTGGGAGACCGTCGCGTCACCACCATTTCCGGCGGCCAGCGCCAGCGTTGCGCTCTTGCCCGTGCGCTGGCGATCCGCCCGCGCGTGCTGTTGCTGGACGAACCGCTGGCCGCGCTCGATGCCGTTCTGCGCGAACGTCTGCGGGTGGAAATCGGCCTGCTGCTCAGGGAGTTTGGCATCACGGCCATCTATGTCACACATGATCAGGCCGAGGCCATGGCGATCGGTGACCGGATCGCCGTGATGAACCGCGGCCGCATCGCGCAGATCGATGCGCCTCGCGTCATCTACCATCGCCCGGCCAATGCCTTCGTGGCCGATTTTGTCGGCACGATGAACCGCCTTCATGGCGACGTTCGTGATGGTGTTTTGAGACTTGGAGGGGAGGGAACACGGGCGGGACTAACTCTCGGCGGCCCGGATCGATCAGCGGTGGTCTGCTTTCGCCCCGAAGCGGTGCGACTTTCGGACAACGGCGCGGTTGTTACGCGTGTCGTCGCCTCGACCTTTTTCGGCGCTACGCAGCGCCTCATCGTCGAGGTGGCACCGGGCCAGACTTTGCAGATCGACCTGCCGTCAGCGCTGACTTTCCAGCCCGGCCAAACCGTCGCCTTCGACATCGAAGGTGACGCCCTTATCGAGTTCAACCAAGAAGACTGATGATGCTGATTGCCCAGATTACCGACCTTCATATCCGCCCGCACGGCATGCTTGCCTATGGCGTATCCGAAACCAATCTCTATGCCGAACATGCTATTCATGCGCTGCTGCGGCTCGACCCGCGCCCCGAGTGCGTCATCGTCACAGGCGATCTGACCGATTGTGGGCTCGTGGAGGAGTACGAGATTATCCGCACGCTGTTCGACCGGCTGCCCATGCCCGTCTATTGCGTGCCCGGTAATCACGACCGGCGCGAAGAGTTCCGGTCGACCTTTGCCGATCTCGACTATCTGCCCGTATCAGGCCTCCTCGATTTTGTGACATCCTGCGGACCCATTCGTATCATCGGCCTCGACACGCTGGTGCCGGGCGAAAGCCATGGTGCGCTCCGTCCCGAAACGCTATCCTTTCTGTCTGACACGCTCGCCGCTGCGCCGGATGCGCCGACGCTCGTCATGCTGCACCATCCGCCCTTCGAAACCGGCATTGGCCACATGGACCGGGTTGGGCTTCTTGAGGGTGTTGCAGAATTCGAGCGGATCATTGCTGACCATCCGCAAGTACAGCGCGTCCTCTGCGGCCATGTCCATCGCGCCACCCAGACGATCTTCGGCGGAACCCTATGCCAGATTGCGCCATCCGTCGCTCATCAGGTGGCGCTGGATCTGACCCCCGATGCGGCGTCATGTTTCGTGCTGGAAGCTCCGCAATTCCTGCTGCACCGCTTCTCGCAAGGTCGCTTCGTCACCCACACGGCCCAAGTCGAACGCACGCCGGGACCGTTCCTATTTATCCTGCCTGATGATTATCCGGGGAGGAATTAAAGCGCCATTGGCGATGGCGGCGATGTGGCAAGGATTGCGATCGGGACGGGCAGTTCTTGTGCTGTCGTCATTCCGCGCAGGCTCGTCTGATCGTCGTTCATTTAGGCGCTTCTGCACTGAGAGAGAGGGTCGCCAGAGAACCTTGGCTCCAAGGTATGAAAGCGGTGACCTCCAGATGAGAAGAACTGCGACGTACTACCGGATGGAAGCCGGACATCAGCTGCGCCACCTATGGCATTGTGCATGAGCGTTAAGGCATTGGCACGCCGTGAGGACTCTGGTGATCCGGTCCTCGCTTTTCTATCTGCAAATTTGGTTTCTAACCTTAGCCTTAAGCAGATTTCCTGATGATGATTGCACACGCAGCCAAGTCCTGCTCGCGCCGATTGGTGAGTATTTCCTCTTCCAATTCGCTTAACCGCATCATGTGCGCTGTAAGGTTAAGAGCGATGACGTGGCTGTCCTCGATGGGAGAATGCTGCCACGCCTTGAGGTTGCTTATGACCTCTATGAGTTCCTGACGCTCGTCTTCAAGCTTAGCTAAACTCCAAATCATTGTACCCCCTGGAAGTGTCCGTATTACAAAAGTGCAACGCCCTCCCAAGGCATTGGTTTCATCGAACAACGATTCATGGTGAAAATTATTTAAATTTTTAGCTGCCGCGTTTCCGGTATCACTAAGGGTGCTCCACACGTCTGGCTGGAAAGTTGAAATAGGATCCGCAGTTCCGCAATCAAACCGGAAATGCCAGGCTGGCAACGAGGATTGGCCCAGGTCCAGAGCCGGCGTACCTCTGTAGAGAGGAGAAGGAGGAGGCTTGTGACGGGCTCCTCCTTCCAATTTCGCTTCGTCTCTCGCCACGACGGCTTCTCTAATCGGGCGTTGGGGTCAAGCTCTTTCTGTCTGTCCTTTTTGGCCTGATCGTTCACGCGGGTCACGCTTCTCTTCGCAGTCTGGTGGCTCGGGTTCGTTGGGAGCCGCTGCATGCATGCATTGGATCAGGGTCTGGAGAGCCTCGCTTTGGGACGCGCTCGAAGCGCAGCAGTCATAGTCGGCTTCATCCATCCCGTCGTCCGCATGGGACGATCCGGCCAGGATCGGAATCTTTAGCTGTCTTAGGTCATGCTGCAGCCTCCGATCCGAACCGGAATTCTGTGCCGTCAATCCACATGCGATGGAGCAAGACAGCGATTTTGCGGGCAACAGCCACGATAGCTCGCCGCCTGCCTTTGGTTTTCATGAGACGCACACCCCATGCTTTCAAACTGCTCCACGCGATTGATCGCATGAGCATCGCGTTGGCCGCGGCGTAGAGCGTCGCGCGGACATCCGCATCACCAGCGTGTGAGATGCGTCCGGGATTATCTTTTTCACCAGATTGGAAGCGTCGCGGAGTTAATCCGAAGTGGGCTCCGACAGTTCGCGAACTCTTAAACCGGGCGGGGTCATCAACTGCAGCTTTGAAGCTTAGGGCCGTGACATATCCGACGCCTGGGACGCTCATGAAACGGGTGGTTATGGCATCTTGGTTTGCAGCCTTCCGGACACGTCGATCCAATTCGAGGAACGTCTCCAGCAGCATTTGCCTAGCCTCCAGCATTGGCAAAAGCGCATGACTGAGCGCTGGATCGTTTTCGATCGTGTCGCGAACGGCCACTTCAAATGCACCACCCCTGAGGCGTATCGGCAGCTTCACGCCGAAGACCTTGAGCAGGCCCCGAATCTCGTTTTCGAGATCAAGGCATTTTCGCTGCATCACCTTCCGGCTACTAAGAAGCGCACGGGTGTAGTGGCTTTCGACGCTCTTCACATGTACCCGGCTGTACCAGCCCGATCGAAGCAGTTGGGCAATGCCGCGGGCATCGTTTTTGTCCGTCTTGTTCCGCATGGCTGAAAGAGCGGCATTGACCTGGCGAGCCTCCATGCACACGACCTCGAAGCCCGCCTCTGTCAAACCGTAAGTCAGGTGTTGTGTCAGCGTCCCAGCTTCGAGCCCGACCTGGTGGATAGGCTCGCCGAACTCCTCGAAGCACCGGACAATATCAGGCACGTCTGATGGTACTGAACGCTCCAGCCTGACTTTTCCGACCTCGTCGATGATGCAAATTGCCACTGAGCGCAGTGACACGTCCAAAGCAGCGTAGAACATCGTCATCTCCCTTCATCTCGGTTGCACTGAGATTGTACTAGGAGCTTGCCTCTTGTGGGACCGCCCGATTACGCATGCTTTGGGCCCTTCAAATCGGTTATTAAGGACGTCACCAAAGCCGCCTGGAAGCGGGCATAGCTCGTGGCCTCAGGCCGGATAGAGCGACGGTAGCTTCGACGAGGTCTTGTCCTGCGAACCACCGATCTTGCGGTCTTCCCGTGCGAGGACGTTGAGCCAGTCATGGGCTCTAGCCTCTGCGGCTTCCGCCACGGGTGCAAAGGCTGCTTTTTCCAAAGCGGCAATTGCCTCTCTGGCTGCATCCGTCATGGCCGGGTCACCACCCGCCAGCCGGCGCCAGGCAAGAACACAGCCGTAGGATCCGCGAAGGTCACCGGATTTTCCCTTGCTGATTGCCTGAGCCAGCTGCTTGCGACGTTCAGAAACTGTATCGGCTGGCCGTTCCTGCTTGGACGTATTCGCCGCGACGGGTTTTCTGAGACTTTCGTCAGCACGCTGCTTTCGTCTGACATAAAGCGCAGCACCGCCGAGCGCGGCCAGGACCGCGGCGACCCCGAGACCGGCAAATAGAGAGGCGGGCAATACCTCGCTGCTCTCCTGATGTCCTTGCGACTTCACCGGAGAGGCAGGTGCAGTTTTTTGTGTCGCTGCAGTTTGGTTGGCAGGCGGTATCGTTCCTTCGGCCTTGATGACCTCGCTTGGAAGCGTGGCTGTTTTCGCCTCTCCCGAGACACTGTCGGTCCAGTTCACCTTGATATCCGGGAGCGTTATCTCGCCACCACGGGTTGGCACCACAGATACGAGAAAATCCTTTCTGGCGACGGTGCCTTCAGCTGTTTGATCTTCGCCCTTCTGCACGTCATCAAGATAAATCCGCGCGCCATCCGTGTTTTCGAAGGACAGGTCGGGAAGCTGAACCGTGCTGGCACCAAGCGCCAGCAGGCTGATGCGTCGGGTCACCGCTTCTCCTTCCTTGAAAACCGGGTGCTCGGGCGACCATTTGGCGGTCAGCTTGACGTTCTTGGCAGGCAGGAACCACTGGTGTTGCCCGGAGCCGGCGTTGGGATCGGCGCGTACCGTCAGTTTGATCGGCTCTGAGCGAACGGCAAAAGGTTTGCCACTATCGAACATGTCGTTGAACATGGACGAGGGGAAGCCGGGAAAGCCCTGAAAATCTGCGAAGGGATCACGGCCCCTCGCTGAAGGATCGGCAACGGAGCCGCGCAGGACGAAGGGGGGAATTTCGATTGCACCCTTCTCCTGAGGTTTGAGCATATAGGTGCGTTCGATGATGTTCACCGGCTCCCCATTCCGCGTGGCCTGGCTCACCCTGTCCTCTCCGCGTTGAACGAGTTCGAATGCGCTTGAATGCGGCGGGATCAGCTCGGCGCTCTTTATCGGCGCGCTGGTCTCGATCCGGACCGTCAGCGGCGTTTCCTGAAACAGAAAAGGGCTGCCGTCCTTAAGGGTCGCGGAGAGGTTGATCGCCGAGGTACCCGTGGCTTTGGGCATGGAGCCCGCATCCACCACCTTGATGGCGACGGGCGTGCTGCTCAGGCTTCCCGCGGTGATCGCGGGGATTTCCAGTGTGCCCGTCGATTTCGGCGATAGGGACACGATCCAGCTCTCGCTTTGAGACCGTTTCCCGTTGATGATTTGCGTCGACGAGGACTGCGATGTGCCCAGGATGTCGAAATCCTTCTGCAGCGGCGTGAGATCCGGGTTTGAATCCGCCTGGCCGTTGGTCGTGAGCGTCAGTTGAAACGTGTCCCCTTGCGCCACCGTGCCGCTGTCCACACGGGCGGAGAGCCCTGCGGCAAAGGCCGGAACGGCAAGCGCAATCGAAAGAGCAGCAGCGCTGACTGTGGTCTTGAGGCTATTGAAATTCATAGTTCTGCTTCCTCTTAGTTAGAGCCAGACTGAAGCTGGGCGTAATGTTGACGAATACGGGCACGCAGCAGGCCGGACGGGTCATCAGGGACTTCGCGCAGCTGTTGCTCGACTGCCTGATCGACGACCGGAGCACCGGGGACGGAAGCCTTCACTTTCTCGCCGCCCTTGTCTGTGCCATTGCCTTCCAGGACACTGGACAGCATTCTCGACAGAGCGTTTTCGCTCTCCTTACTGGCTTGTCCGCTTTCGTTACCGGAAGCGCTTGCCTGCTGACGGGCCTTGGCAGCCTCCTGTGCGGCCTTGTCCGCCTGGGCAAGTGCCTCGGGACCGGTCTTGTCTTGCTGCTGGCCTGTCTGCTCGCTGCCGCCGTCCTTAACCTTCGGCTTGGTTGCAGAGGCATCTTGCATTTTTTCCTCGCCAGCACCGGCGTTGGGATCCTTCGCCTTCTCAGCCGCGCGCTTCTCTCCTTCTTCCTTGGCGGATTGACCGTTCTTCGCCTCATCGGCGGGTTTCGAAGCTTCGGCCGATGCCTGGTCTTTAGGTTGTTCGCCCTGCGATGCGTTTTGCTGCTTGGCTTCTTCCTGCGAACCGCCTTCCTGGCCCGGCTGAGCGGCAGACTGATGCTGATCGCCGGATTGTCCGCCGTTTTGTTTCTGCGAATTCTCAGAGGCCTGCTGTTGGTCCTGTTGGCCACCTGCATTCTGCTGCTTCTGCTGGGCTTGAGAACCGGATTGCTGACCTTGTTTGCCCTGCTGGCCGGACTGACCCTGCGATTGCTGCTGATCCTGCTTTTGACCGTTGCTGCCGGCTTGCTGTTGTTGATCCTTTTTATCGTTCTGGCCGGACTGCCCGCCGTTCTGTTTCTGCGAGTTCTGAGCGTCCTGCTTCTGGTCCTGTTGGCCACCTGCGTTCTGCTGTTTTTGCTGGCCCTGGGAACCGGACTGCTGATCTTTCTGATCCTGCTGGCCGGACTGACCCTGAGACTGCTGCTGGTCCTGTTTTTGACCATTGCCACCAGCCTGCTGCTTTTGGTCCTTTTTCTCGTCTTGGCCAGATTGCTGTTGCTGCTGCTTGTTTTTCTCCTGTTCCTGCTTTTTCTGATCGTCGAGCAGCTTCTGGACGAGATCGCGATTGTACTTCGCGTCTGCATCATGAGGGTTGGCAGCCAGCGCCTGGTCATATGCGCCGAGCGCCTCCTTCAGCTGGCCGGACTTGGCAAGCGCGGTACCTCGATTGTAGGCGTTCTCGGAAAAATCCTGAGCTGCGGCCGCGTAGTTGCCCGCGCGGTAGGCAGCACTGCCGCGCCAGGAGGGGGTCTCGAACTTGCCCGAAGCCGTATTGTAATCTCCTGAGGCAAAGGCCTGCTTGCCCTGCTGGTCGGAGGTTGACCACAGGTCCTGCCAGGTTCCTGCATGGGCCTGCCGTGTCGCAATGCCGGGCACGAAATTCATGCATACGATCAGTCCGATGGCGAAGACCAGGCCGCGCCGGAAAGCAAAGGGCAGAAGCAGGACCGGCAAGATCAGGAGCCAGTAGCCCATATCGACCCAGCTGTCGGCTTTGAAGTCCTGGGCCTTGCCCGCGGTTTCGGCCTTGTCGGTCTTCGGCAGGATGCGGTCCAGATCGGCGCTGTTTGCGGTCACGCTGGAGTAGGTACCGCCACCGGCCTTGGCAACCGCGCCAAGAGCTTGCGCATCAAGCGACGTCGTCACTTTTTCGCCAGAGCGATCGGTAATGGCCTGACCGTTTGCCGTCTGCAACGTAGCTCCCTTTTCGGTGCCAACGCCGAGAACCGAGACGGTGTAACCGGCTTTGCGTGCCTCGGCCGCTGCCTTTTCCGTTGCCGCCGCATTACCGGCGTTGTCGGCGAGCAGAACGATTTTGCCCCGCGTCGCATTCGCTCCCTTCAAGACAGACACTGCCTCGGAGATGGCGAGATCAGGCCTGTCGCCCAGTACGGGCATCAGTTTGGTGGAAAGGTCGGGGATCATCTGCGAAATCACTTTGTTGTCGCTTGTCAGAGGAGCGGCGACGAAGGGGATGTCCGAATAGATGACCAGTGCGCGCTCATCACCTTCCGTGCGGGCAAGAACGTCGCGCAACTTATGGACTGCGCCTCGCAAGCGGCTCGGCTGTAAGTCGTCCGAATTCATCGATTGCGCCAGACTGAGAACCGCAACCACGGGTTCTCCACCGGTAAAGGAGGGAACCTCAGCCTTTTCCCACGTGGGGCCAGCAAGCCCCGTTACCAGGACAACCAGCATGGCCGCTGCCACAGATGGCAGGAAGCGGGATGCGCGGGCCGCTGCGCCGCTGATAGCCAGATGCCGCAGCAGATGGGCGTCAACATACTTGCCCCAGTTGCCGCCGGTGGCGCTCTTGCGGGACCGCATGACGAGCCAAAGAAGAAGGCCCGCCGGGATCAATGCCCAGAACCATTCCGGGCGCATGAAGTGGAAAAGATTGGTTTCCATGTCAGGCTTCCTTAGTTGCGGGGCCGTTATTGACCGGACCCTTGTACAAGCGGCGGTTTGCCATGAGAGCCGGAACCGTACTTATCAGTACGGAAAGGGCGGCGATGAGCAGAGCGAGACCGGCCGGCCAGAAATAGAGGGCGATTTCGGGGCGCACATGCACCGGGTCGGCGCCAACCGGCTCAAGCTTGTCGATGGACCGGTAGACCTGAGCCAGACCGTTGACATCCGTCGCCCGGAAGTATTGGCCGCCGGTCAGCTCCGCGATCTTGCGCAGTGAGCCTTCATCAAGGTCAGAAGATGTGACCATCTGGCGACCCATCGCGGTGTCGACGGCCATCGGAGCTCCGCCAACGCCGATCGTGTAGATGCGGATCCCCAGTTTCTTGGCGAGTTCGGCCGCCCGGATTGGGTCCATCTCGCCTCTGTTGTTCGCGCCGTCTGTCAGGAGAACGAGAACACGTCCTTCGGCTGGTCTGTCCTTCAGGCGGTTCAAGGACACCGCGATGGCATCGCCAATTGCCGTTTGCTGACCGGTCAACCCGACCTGGGCCTCGTCAAGAAGCTTGCGGACGGCCTCCCGGTCGAAGGTCAGGGGTGCTTGCAGATAGGCGCGATCTGAAAAGAGAACCAGACCAACGCGGTCACCCTTGCGGCTTTCAATGAAAGCATCAGCCGCGTTCTTGACCACGTTGAGGCGGGTGGTTGGTCTGCCGCCGACAGCGAAATCCTGCTCGGCCATGGAACCGGAAAGGTCGATAGCCATCATGATGTCGCGTCCTTCGGCGGGTAGCGGCACTTCCGGTCCGACATAGGCCGGACGGGCGAGGGCCGTCACCATCAGCAACCAGACGAGCGAGGCAGCAGCGAGCTTCCACCACGATGTCGAAGTGCGGTCGGCGCGGCCTCCCAGGTCTCGCGACAGGCTGGCAAAGAACGGCACTTTCAATGCACCGCCCAACCCCTTGTCAGCGGGTTTGAGGAAATAGCGCAGCACAAAGGGCAGCGGCAGCAGTAGAAAGGCAAATGCCCAGAGAAAGGTAATCATCCGTTCCTCCTGATCCAGGTGGCGGTTTCGGCGCGCAGCGCCTCCGGTTCGAAATTCTCATTGGCCGGCAGACCGTAGGGACCGGTGGCCAGAAGCGTTGCACTGTTGCTGCTCATTCCGTATTTGCCTTGCATCAGAAATGCGCTCCACGCCTCGCCGGTCAAAACATCGGCTCCGGCCGAGCGGCGGCGGGCGACCCGTCGCAACAGAGAAGAGATCTGCGCAAGAAATTCGTCCTGCCTGTCAGGCTTGATCGCCTCAAGCTCGCGAAGCGCCAGAAAACGCGCACTCCTGCGGCGTATCCGGATCCAGACCAGGGCGACCACGCTGAGGACGCAGACGAGGGCGATAAGTGCCCACCAACCCGGCGCAAGCGGCCACCAGCCGATGGGCTGAGGCAGATGAATGTCGCGAAGCTGGGCCAGTTGGGTCTGCATTTGTGGAGTGAGTTGCGTGCTCATGCTGCCATACTCCGGTTGAGATGCGGATGGAGGATCCAAGAGGGATCGTCCGGTGTCTGCAGGAAGTGGCACACCATGCCGTGGTGCCGGCTGACTGTCTCCAGCCGCTCTTTTCGCGCCTCGAATTCATGCGCGTAGCGTTCGAGTTTGCGTCCGCCAAGCGCCGAGACGGCCAAGGCATGTTCACCATCGGTCAGGCGCCCGCCGCGCGGTGGTAGAGCGGCATCAAAGGGATCGCTGACGTGGATGTTGGTGACATGGGCATTCACCGCCAGATGTCGAAGCTCCGTCTCCGCTTCGTCGCCGAAATCGGAGAAGTCGCTGATAACGAAGGCCAGAGTGCCTGGACGGTTGCGGTGACGCAGGCGGCGCAGGGCATGCGCCAGCGTCGCCTCCGTGCCAATAGGCCGCTCGAGCCGGGTTTCTTCCGATAGCGCTTCCAGAAGCCCAAGCACCGAGCGCCGCGTTCTGGCGGCGGGGAAGTCCCGCAGACCGCTGCGCGTCATGACAAGTCCGCCGACACGGTCGCCGCCGTCATGTCCGGTCCAGGCCATCATGGCAGCCACTTCGGCTGCCAGATTGGATTTGAAACGGTTTCTGGTGCCGAACTGCATCATCGCGCGCATGTCGGTCAGAATGACGATGGGCCGTTCCCGCTCCTCCTGGAAGAGCTTGGTATGGGTTTGGCCCGTGCGGGCCGTGACCCGCCAGTCGATGGATTTTACGTCGTCGCCCGGCTGATACAGACGGCTTTCGGCAAATTCCATACCGCGACCGCGATAAACGGAACGGTTGGCACCCCATTGATGGGTCGCAACACGGCCGGATGGTGCAAAGCCGGTCAAGCCGCGCTGTGGCCGCACCCGAACAAGTTCGGGCAGGGTCGCGACAATGCCTTTGAGGTCTTGGTCTGTCATGACGGTCTCCCGACTGTTCAAGCAACAGGAACCCTGTCGATCAGGGCATCGATGAAGGCGTCGGCGGTTTTACCTTCCGCTTCGGCCTCGAAACTCAGGATGATGCGGTGGCGTAGCACGTCATGCAGGACGGCCTGCACGTCGGACGGTGTGGCGAAATCCGCACCGTTCATCCAGGCATGCACGCGCGCGCAACGGTCCAGAGCGATGGTCGAGCGGGGCGATGCGCCATAGGAAATCTGATGCGCGAGGTCCGCGCCGTACATCTGGGGACGGCGGGTCGCCTGGATCAGCTGAATGATGTAGTCGGTCAGCGCATCCGAGACATGGGTCTTCAGAGCCGCCTGCCGGGCCTCGAAGATGTCACGTTGGGACACCCGGAAGGTAGACTTTACGGTTTCAGCCATGGCCTCGCCGCGGACGATCCGCAGGACCTCCCGTTCGGCTTCAGGGGAGGGGAAGTCGATCTTGACGTGCAGCATGAAGCGGTCGAGCTGGGCTTCCGGCAGCGGATATGTACCTTCCTGTTCGATTGGGTTCTGGGTCGCCATCACCATGAAGAGTTCCGGCAGACGGTAGGTCTTCCCGGCGACGGTGACTTGGCGTTCAGCCATGGCTTCCAGGAGTGCCGATTGCACCTTGGCAGGCGCGCGGTTGATCTCGTCGGCTAGGATCAGGTTGTGAAACAGAGGACCGGGGTGAAATTCGAAGGTTCCCTTTTCCGGGCGATAAATCTCGGTTCCCGTCAGGTCGCTTGGAAGCAGGTCCGGGGTAAACTGGACACGGCACGGCTCGCCCTCGATAAGCTCCGCCAAGGTGTTGACGGCCTTGGTCTTGGCAAGGCCCGGTGCGCCTTCCAGCAGAATGTGCCCATCACCGAACAGGCCAAGGAGCAAACTGTCGATAAACGTTTCCTGGCCGACGATCCGTTTGTTCATATGATCGCGGAGCGCATCGACAAGCGCGTTGTTCGAGCGGGCTGCGGTTCGAAGTGTATTCATGGTCATCAGAGTGCCTCGCAATCGGGCCTGGCCTTTTGCCGAGGCGCCGCGGTTTCAGGGTCAATACTTCGATGGAAGCAAGAAACCGGCGAAGGGGCAGCTACACCGCGTCCGTCCGCCACTCTGGCGGCTTAGGCTTGAAGTGCAATCTCCGCGACATATGCTGAAGAGGGAGCAGGTCTTTCAGCATGGGCGGCCCAAGTCGGCTCTTGCTTTCACGGTTCATTTCCCGAAGTCGATGAACAGTTGAGACACTAAGCGACGCAGTTTGAGGCAGCTTGCCGCGTTCTATAATTATTGTTGAAGTTGGCGTTTGGGGAACGAGACCGTAACGCGCAGGCCCTGATGATCAGGGGAGCCGGGATCGATGGCGGACAGCGTGATGACGGCTTCATGGTGGTCTGCGACCGCCTTGACGAGCGCAAGGCCGAGACCGCTGCCCGGCTTGCTGCGAGCGCTGTCGAGCCGTTTGAACAGCTCGAAGACCTCATTGCGTTGAGCGTCAGGAATGCCGCCGCCGGTATCCTCAACGATGAGGTCGATCGTCTCTGGCCGGTCGGAAAGGAGAACCCGGATCGAAATGCCGGAGCCTCCGTGCACGATGGCATTGCCGACGATGTTGGCGAGCATTTGCTGCACCATGCTCTTGTCGCACAAAAGCAGGTATTCTTCAGTGTCCCCGGCACGAAATTCGAGCATTTGCCCGTTCTCCTGTGCAAGCGGTGAGAAGAATTCCAGCGTATTCTCAACAAGACCGCGAAGGTCGTTCATCTGCATGTCCTTGCGCGGCGAACCGGCGCGGATGCGGGTGATGCGGAGAATGGTGTCGATGATCTCGTTGAGCGAGCCGGTCTCGTTGAGTGCCCGCTCGACTTGTGGGTGCGGATTGCGTCCGGCCTCTAGTGCGTCGAGGGCATCGTTCAGCAAAAGACCGACGCGCGCGAGTGGGGTTTTCAGGTCATGTGCGATCGCAGTCGTTGTCGCGCGCATGCTGTCCATCAGGCGCGATAGCACATCAAGGTTCGCGTTGATCTGAATGGAGATGCGGTCGATCTGATCCTTTCTCTCGACGATCGGTACGCGCGCATCGGACTCGCCGCTTGCAACGCGCCCGAGAACGCCTTCGATCGACCTCAATTTCGAAAAACTCCTACCACTTGCCAAGAGACCCAGAACCAGCGTTCCGAAGGTCAATAGCAAGGTCATGATCAACACCCCGGCAATCATGTAAACGCGCATCTCGTCGACGGCCTTGAGATTTCGGCCGACAACGAGCGTTGCATCGGTGAACTTCTGGACCGATATCACAAAATGACCTTCGCTCCCTTTGGCCGAGATGGACTGCAGCGTGGTGTCGCGCACACCGATGAAATCCGGCATGGTGAGATGGGCGCCCGCAAGGTTGACGCCATGTTCATCATAGACGGCAGAGATGCGGTCCTGGCTGCTGACGAGGTTACTCAGCGTACCGATTGCCTTCACCAAGCCGTCTCGCCCCTCCGCAGCGTAGACGTCGCTCAAAAGGACGGCCTCCTCCAGGGTCTGCTGCAAGGTGGCATCGCGCAGAGTCTTGGTAACCGACCCTATGAAGAGTGTCCCTCCAAGGCTCATGAGAACAAGAACGCCTATCGCGACCTTTGCTGAAGTTCGAAAGGAGCTACCGGACATAAGATCAGTGAGGCGCACGAATCCGGTATCCCATGTTGCGGACGGTTTGGATCAAAGCTGTATCGAAGGGCTTGTCGATCTTCTGGCGCAGCTTGCTGATATGGGTCTCTACGACGGTCGTGCCAGGATCGAAAGAGAAGTCCCAGATTTTCTCCAGGATCATGGTCTTGCTCACAACCCGGCCCTCGGCTTCCATCAGCAGTTCGAGCAGTGCGAATTCCTTGTTCTGCAGATCGATGACCTGCCCCTGGCGGACTGCAACGCGTTTAAGAAGGTCAAGCTTGAGATCGTGGCAAATGAGTTCCGTCTTCTGGCTATTCTCTTTCGGTCGGCGGGAGAGGGCGTGAATACGTGCGAGCAACTCAGAGAAGTGAAACGGTTTGACGATGTAGTCGTCGCCGCCTGCCATCAACCCCTCTACCTTGTCTTCGAGACCGGAGACCGCCGTCAGAAAGATGACAGGCAGTGAACTTTTTGACGCTCTCAGCGCCTTGACCAGAGAAAGCCCGTCGAGACCAGGCATCATCCTGTCAACGATGGCAAGATCGCAGGTGTTGTAAAGGCAATAGGTCAGCGCTTCGCGACCGTCACTCACCCAGTCGACCGAAAACCCCTGTTCGATGAGACCTTTGCGGATATATCCCGCCATTGTCTCATCGTCTTCCGCGACTAAAATTTTCACTGCTCGAAATTCCGGTTTGAACACAATGCCTCGCCGCTCACTAGCTACTGCTATTTGCTGTGCATGTGAATGCCGGAATTATGGGGTTTCAGGGGGGCCGCCACTTCCGCAGCCAACTCCCCGCGTGATCAGGGTCGCTACGTCTTCAGAGAAATGACCATGCCAACGCAAATGCAATGGTGTGATCACTCGCCATGCCTCCATCAGCCCCCGGACCATTCGTTCGGGGAATTCGATCTCGGAAAACTTTGGTGTCGCCCGAGTAGGCTTCACGCTGGGGTGCTTTTCAATGCAGCAGCGTCATTGAAACAGCATCCTTGCGGTCGCGTTCGCCATCAATCCTCTTTACTCCAATACCAAGCGACGTATTGCTGCTTCCGGTCGCGTTGCTTTTCGGCAAGATAACGCTTGATGGCGCGAACATCTGATTTTTCCCCCGCAAACCAAACGAATGTCTCTCGCGGGGTCTTATCTATTTCGGCTTTCAACCGCTCAACAAGGTCATTGCCGCCATTTTGGCCGTAAGTGGAGCGATGCAGCCATTCAACAGAAACCAGTTCATCGTTGCGGATCGCTTGCTTTTCCGCTGCATCCTCGACTTCGATGATTGCCTTTATTGTGGTGCCGGGTGGCGCTTCTTCCACCATCCGGGCGATGGCTGGCAAAGATGTTTCGTCTCCTGCAAAGAGGATCGATTTTGCTTCAGGCAGATGGCCACTTCCAGGTCCCATGAGCGCCACCCGTTGTCCCGGTTGTGCATCGCGGGCGAAGTCTGCGCCGGGCGTGGCGACGCCTGGCTTCGGATGCTGGAGAAAGTCGATGCTGACGAGCTTGGCCTTTTCATCCACTGAACGGATCGTATAGGCGCGCACAAGAAGTTCATCCTCCCCGTCTGGCCAGCCGATACTGCCGTTTTCCTTCAGCTTCGGCCAGACCGGCGTCCGGTGGAGGGGCGGAACAAGCAGGCGCACATGGATGTCGCCGCCGATAAAGGGTGTCACATCCGACACTTTCAGGATAACTCGACGCATGCGCGGCGTCACATCCTCAGAACCGACGACTGTTGCCTCGTAAAAGCCAGGTGGCGGGACCCTGGGTGCAGGTTTTGCCCATTCGAGCATAAACGGTTCATCACCGGCGAAATAAAATAAGTGCTCGGCAAACATGGTGCGTGTTGCGGCGAGCATTTCGTCGTTCTTCGTCCGAATTTCGATCAGTAATCGCTCATTCGCTGTCTTGATATCGATCGCCCAGTCCTCGGATCTCAGTGAGGCTCCGTGCTCCGATGGAACGACATCGGAATGCTCAACGAAGTGCTCGCAAATTTCAGCGAGCATCGCGTTGACATCAGCAGGGCTGGCGACACCGGAAAGGGTGGAGAGGTGGATTGCGTTCATGATCTTGCCTGCATCAAAGGGACGTTAGGGGCTCGCGAATGGTGGCGACCCACGGGAAGCATCATCGGTCTGCCTGAGATCGGATCGAGGAGGATCTGGCTCTCAAGTCCGAAGACTTTTCGAACCAAGTCCTGTGTCAGAACATCTTGAGGTGAGCCTGCCATGAAAGGCCGCCCTTCCAGCATTGCGACGAGGTGATCCGCATAGCGCGCAGCAAGGTTGAGATCGTGCAGCACCATCACGATGGTCGTGCCACGCGTCTGGTTGAGGTCGGTCAACAGATCGAGTACATCGATCTGATGGCTTACGTCCAGAAATGTCGTCGGCTCATCCAAAAGCAGGACTTCGGTTTGCTGCGCGAGTGCCATCGCAATCCAGACCCGCTGCCTTTGGCCGCCGGACAATTCATCGACGGGCCGTTCAGCCAGATCGAAGGTTTGTGTCGCCACGAGCGCTTCCGCGACGGCGCAGTCGTCGTCCTTGGTCCAGGATGCGAAAAGACCGTGATGGGGATGCCGTCCGCGGCTGACCAGATCCATCACCGTGATACCTTCGGGAGCAATGGGTGATTGTGGCAGAAGCCCCAGTCGTCGTGCGAGTTCTTTCGTAGGAAGCCGATGAATGGCGCGCCCGTCGAGAATGACGTCGCCGCGTTGTGGCGCGATGAGGCGGGAAAGCGCCTTGAGCAGGGTCGATTTCCCGCAGGCGTTGGCTCCGACGACGGCGGTGATCTGGCCGGAAGGAATGGCGAGATCCAGGTCCTTCAAGATTTCCTTTTCGCCATAACCGGCGGAAAGGTTTTTGGCCTCAAGGTGCGGACCAGTCATGAGGCAGCTCCTTGGCGGTTGCTTCGAATGATCAGGATGATGAGGTAGGGCGCTCCAAGTGCGCCAGTGACGACACCCACAGGATAGCGGCCCGGCAAGAGAAATTGCCCGACGAAGTCACTTGCCAGAACAAGCGCTGCGCCAACCAACCCGGCGGGCAGTAAGATCGAATGACGGCGTCCGAATAGGCCAGCGGCAATAGGGCCTGCCAAAAAGGCAACAAAGGCGATCGGTCCGGTGATAGCGGTTGCTGTCGCGATCAATCCCACGGCGGAGACGATAATCAGGAGGCGAGTCGATGACACATTGACGCCAAGTGCGGTGGCTGTGTCTTCACCCGTTCGCATGACCTCGAGATCGCGTGCCTTGACCAGAAGAACACCACCGAACACGAGAAGTGCGAGAAGCAGAGGACCTGCCATTTCGAGCTTCGCTCCGTTCAAACTTCCCGTGAGCCACCGCATGGCTTCCTGAAGACTGAAGGCAGGTGTGCGGGAAAGGATGTAGACGATCATGCTCTCTAGCATGGCCGAGACACCGATGCCCACAAGGATGAGCCGAGCGCCCGAGACGCCGTTGCGGTAAGAAAGGCCATGGACAAGCAGTGCCACGGCGAGCCCTGCCAGCACTGCAAATACGGAAGCCGCGGGGCCGCTTATCCCGAGAATGACGATGGCGAAGACGGCTGCTGCACTCGCACCGGAGGTGATGCCGATAATGTCAGGGCTGGCGAGGGGATTGCGCAGCAGGGTTTGAAATGCCGCGCCGCCCAAGCCGAAACTGATACCCGCTACCAAGCCAAGAACTGCCCGAGGCAATCGTAATTGGCCAACGGTAAAACCCGCTCCGGGCACGTTTTCGCCCGCAAGGATGCGCATGACATTTGAAAAGGGGACATATGTCTGGCCGAAGGCGAGAGTGCAGCAGAACAGGACGAGGACAACCAGGACCACAACGGACAGCAACGCTTGGCGACGTCTGAGGTAACGGGTCCGGCTTTGTCTGACCATTTCCGACAAGGCTGATGGCGTGGGCGCGTAGGTCATAGCTCCTTCGCCTTCTGCCGACGGACGATGAAGATGAAGAATGGCGCGCCGACCAAAGCCGTCACGACGCCCACTTCCAGTTCCGACGGGCGCGCGGCCAGCCGACCGACGATATCGCTGAGTGTCAGGAGGATTGCGCCGCCGAGTGCGGAGAATGGCAGGAGCCAGCGGTAATCCACACCGAAGAGAAGCCGGCAGACATGTGGCACGACCAGACCGACAAAACCAATGGGTCCGCACACGGCGGTTGTCGCGCCGCAGAGTATCACGGCGCCAACTGTTGCGATAATCCTCGCGACGGCAACGTTCTCTCCGAGACCGGCAGCAAGCTCATCCCCGAGTGCAAGCACGTTCAACTTTCGCGCAGAGACGAAGCAGAGTGCGAAGCCTATGATCAGAAAGCCATAGACCGGCTCCATGCGCTCGAAGGTGGCCCCGCCAACCCCACCGATTTGCCAGGACCGGATTCCCCCGGCGATATCTGCCCGCGGCAGAACGATGGCGATGACGAGTGAGGAAAAGGCAATGGCGGTTGCGGTGCCCGCCAGTGCTAGTTTCAAAGGCGTGGCACCGCCGCGCCCCATTGAGCCGATAGTGTAGACAAAGATGGAGGTTGCTGCCGCCCCGAAAATTGCCAGCCATATGAAACTGTGGGCGGAGCTAATTCCGAACCAGGCAACCCCAACCACGACGGCAAGAGATGCACCTGTGTTAATTCCTAAGATGCCGGGATCGGCCAAAGGGTTGCGGGTGACACCCTGCATCACGGCTCCGGCCAATCCGAGAGAAGCCCCGGCAATCAGAGCCAGCACTGTTCGCGGTATTCGCGTTGCGACCGCTGCCCGATCGAGAGTGGAGATGTCGCCCGTGATAGCGGCCAAAACGTCTGCCGGTGGCACATCGCGCGTTCCCACCATGAGCGAAACGAGCGCAATAAGCGTTAAGCCCCCCAGAACCGCGACAAGACATAGGAGCCTCGTGCGCTCGGTTAAAGTGAACCTCGGTTGCTGTGCCAGTTGCAGCACGTCGCGCGCATTCATTCCGTTTTTCTCGCTGCTTCCGCAAGCTTGGCGACATAGGCGGGCAAGACCCAGGTGATCGAAAGAGGCGTGGGATTGGCCGCTGTGCCGACCGGATCGCGACCCAAAGTCACGATGGCATCGTGCTTGACTGCGGGCATGCGTGCGAGGAGGGGATTGGCCTTCATCGCATCGACAAGTTGCTGATCGCCGTAGGTAACGACAATGTCGACATCGTCGAACATGTCGATCTGCTCAGCGCTGATTGAGCCAGCGAAGCTGCCATTGGACGAGGCCTGAACCACGCTTTTGGGCATGGAGAGACCAAGATCCTTGAAGAAGCGAACTCGTGTATCCTGTGATGTGTAGAAATTGACGACGCTAAGATCGGTCGCGTCGAGATGTGTCACAAACATCGCGGACTTGCCCTTCAACTCAGGGTATTTTGCAACTTCTGCTGCGATCTTCTTCTCAATGTCGGCGATGAGCGTTTCGCCTTCGGCAGCCATGCCCAGACCGGCACTATCGAAACGGATGGTCTCGCGCCAATCGGTGGACCACGGCGCCTGGGGATAGGCAACCACCGGCGCAATCTGGCTTAGTGTCGCATAGTCGCTCTGGTTCAATCCGGAATAGGCGGCGAGAATGACATCTGGTTGTGTCTCGGCCACCGCCTCGAAATCAATTCCGTCACCTTCATCGAATAAGCGAGGCGTTTTGCCGTTGAGCTCCTTAAGGCGCTCCGAAACCCATGGCAGAAGACCGTCACCATCATCATCACCAAAATTGGCCGCCGCCATGCCGACTGGAACAATCCCCAGCGCAAGCGGAACTTCGTGATTGGCCCAAGCAACCGTTGCAACTCGGAGCGGCTTTTTCGCGATCGTCGTGGTGCCGAGCGCATGTTTGATGTCCAGCGGAAAGCGAGCCGCGTCATCTGCTGCGGTCTGCAAAGAGGTCATGCTCAGGAGTAGGGCTGCAAGCGGCGCGAGCTGATGCAGTTTGACCCGCATGGTCCTGTTCCTTTCTTATTAAGTTGACCGTCAGTCTCAGCTTAATTTCGGGAGGTCAAGCAATTTGAGGCTTCACTCACGATCCGACACTTGATTTTCCGGGGAATTTTACAAAAGAGAGATATATACAATACTGGATTTATTTTATCCAGTTATAGAGCGATTGACCGGCGGCGGCCTGCCTCGCATCCTGAGATGGCGGAGCGCTTATCGGTCGGCTCCAGACGATGACCAGGTCATTGGCGGGAGTATCTGAACGCCAATTTCCGGATAGAAGCATGATCAGCGCCATTCCCGCCTCCAGTAAAATTCGAGCTCTCCTGCGATATCGCACCGCAACCCTTCTTAGCTGCACGGCAATCATCACATTGCTTCCGGCTTTCGCAGTGGCGCAGGACGTGAACGGGGATGCCACCGTGCTGGAGACGATTACCATTCAGGGGAGTAGCCAGTCGGATAATGACTCGAAGTCAATTGTCGCGGAACGATCGAATGCCGTCGGCAAAATGCCGGGGGAAATCTTCACGACACCTGCCACTGTCTCGGTGGTGACCTCCAAGGAGATCGAGCAGCGCAAGGCGGATAGCATCGAGAAGGTGGTGCAATATACGGCCGGTGTGACGACCGACTACTATGGTTCGGACGAGCGCTACGACTACGTCAAGATTCGCGGCTTCACGCCCTTCACTTATCGCGATGGCTTGATGGTGGGGCGCACCTGGACCGGCGTGAAGGAAGAACCCTATAGCTTTGAGCGGGTGGAAGTGCTGAAAGGTGCGAACTCCACGGGTTTTGGCGTTTCAGATCCGGGTGGTGCGATCAACTATGTGACGAAGAAGCCGCGCAGTGAGCGCTTCGGCGAGATATACGGCACCACGGGCTCCTACGCACACAAGGAGGCGGGCTTCGATTTTGGTGACAACCTGACCGAAGACGATACGCTCTCATACCGCCTGACCGGTAAATTCGAGCGCTCTGATGGCGAGTTCGATTTCTCGAGCAATGATGAGAACTTCGTTCAAGGTGGGCTGACATGGAGACCGACCGACGCGACCTCCTTGACCTTCGTGTTCGACCATCTGGATCGCGATGGTACGCCGAGTAGCGGCGGTCACCCGCTCTTCACAGACTTCAACCGCGACCGCTTCTTCGGCGAGCCGTCTTACAACTACGATACGACGAACCGGAACACCTACTCCGTCATGTTGGAGCACGATTTCGGCAATGGTCTGTCGTTCGGCTCCAACGCGCGCTACAGCAAGTCGAGAAACGGCTTTGGCTATACCTACATCTATGATGCGCTCGGTGCAGGAGATCCTGCAGATACGCGGGTCAATCGCAACTACTTCGGCAGCGACGGTTCGGCCGAGCATTTCATTGCAGATGCTCATCTCCTTTACGAAACGGAGTTCGAACAGGTCGAAAGCCGCACTTTGGTTGGCGCCGACTACAGCAACTTCAATTCTCGGGGCGCGAACTATTATACCGCTGCACCGCAGATCGATTTCACAAACCCCGTTTTTGCTGGTGGTCCCGGTCCTCTTTCGCCCTATAGCAGTTCGAAAAAGGATCAGGTCAATGGAGGGATCTATCTCCAGCAGGACCTGATTTTCAACGACCGCGTCACCGCAAGCCTCGGGCTGCGCAATGACTGGCTGGATCTTGAGGATAAGAACCTCAACACCGGCACAACCGCGAGCGGCACGTATAGCGAACTAAGCAAGCGCTTCGGATTGAGCTACAAGGTGACGGATGAGCTTGCTGCCTATGTCAGCTACGCAGAATCGGTGGCACCGCCGACTTCGGGGAAAGAACCGACCTATGGCAAGCAATATGAGGCCGGGCTCAAATATCGTCCAGAAGCAATTCCAGCCCTCATTACGGCTTCGATTTACGATCTGACGCTGGAGAACATCACCACCTATGAGGCTCCCGTCTACCTGCCGAATACGGTGAAGGAGGTCCGTCATCGGGGCTTCGATCTCGAAGGCAAGCTCGAGCTCACGTCCAACGTCAACTTGATCGGTGCCTACTCCTATATCGACTCGAAGATTGTGGATAGGGCAGCGACCTATAACGGCAAGAGGTTTGCCCAGGTGCCGGAGCATATGGCATCTCTTTGGAGCACCTACACCTTGGAAGGAAATGGCGAGCGCGGTGACATGACCTTTGGAGCTGGAGCGCGTTTCACAGGATCCTACTACTTCGACAACGCCAATACGCGCAAATCGAAGGGGGCCGTCGTGTTCGATGCTTCGTTCTCTTACAACATCCGGGAAAACACCAGCTTCCAGCTGAATGTTAACAACGTCTTCGATGAGAAGCACATCGCCAACAACGATGGCGGTGCGCTCTACTACAATCCTGGACGCACCATCTACGCGTCGCTGCGCCAGACATGGTAGCCAGGTCACAGTCCCGGCGAAAACGCCGGGACATTCTCACGTCAAAAGGTGTTTTCGTCGCCACGCGGCGGGCGTATCGCCAGTAAGACTGCGGAAGACCTTGGTTAAATGCGCCTGATCGGAAAAACCAAGTTGCGCGCTGACATCGGCGATGCTCACGCTGGTATCGCTTAGCATGCCTTTGGCAAGGTCGATACGGCGGGACAATTGCCACTGTAGCGGTGTCATCTCTGTGGTTTGCTTGAAGACGTTGGCGAACCAGCTTTCGGACAGGCCAACGACGTCCGCCATTTCTCGCACGGTTAGACGGCGACCACCGCAATTTGCAAAGTAGGTTGAAAGCCGGTTCAGTTGAGCTTGGGTCAGGCGCCCGCTTGCAACAGTCTTTTCCTCATCAGCCGCATGCAGATCAAGGAGGCCTGTTACAATGCTGCCGACCAAATTTTCTGCGAATGCTGGGTGTCTGGCGCTGTCGTCCAGTTCATCGACAACCAGATTAGCGAGACTGATCAAAGGTCCCGGCTCTTTGAGCTCAACCGGCCTTTTTGAGACGGCACGAGCAGCAGACGATCCGACGATCGGAGCGATGTAACGCATCAGCCGATCCTGGTGCAGATGCAGATCGAGGTGCGAAAAGCGATGACGCCGCGTAAACTTCGTCCACAAGGGCACGCCGGCAGGGACATAAATCGCAGAGGCTAACCCTCGTTCGAAACGATCGAAACGAGATGATTGATCGGAAACGCGTATATGGCTGCTGACATCCTTGAAGAACAGCATGATGCGAGGGTCTGGCGAAAGGTAATATCCACTGGCGCCAGCGTGACCTTCCGCCTCCCAGTGAACGCCGACGATGCCATCCAGCGAACGCCACCTAGGAGGTGAAACGGCCTGTATGCCCTGTATTTCGGTTTGCATTGCGTGAAGATATGTCACCGCACACGCCTTTCAGCTGTCGCCAAGATCTGAGAGCTGGATAAGTCGTCACTTCTGGACACAAAAATCCGGGCCGTCAACAAATTATGAGATGAATGATCAACATATCTAAGTGACAGCGCGAAGGGTTATGTCATCCCGAATACCGCGGAATGGTTTGTGCAGCATTGCGGAGGCTTTCTCGGCGGCGTGGGCAAGATGTTTGGGCAAGTCCCAGAGGCAGATGCTGCGGCGCGAGTTGAATCCGAGTGGCATTTGTTTCAGTGCTGTGGCCGCGCTTTCAGCGCGCGTTATTCCTGAAGTGTTGCGACGAAGAAGGGATTCTCGCCCATATGGATCACAGTTGGATCGTCGTTCCGATCCAAAAGAATATAGCGCCTGATATCTCCCTCAGGCAGTGAAGAGTTGATAATATCGTCCTCGCTGAGATTTCGGCACACAAGCCGCCTGACAATCTCCTCGACCTGACGTTCTTCGAGGTGTCCAGGTAGCTCCCATCGGTCAGCCTCTAGCGTCCCTTCATATTTGACCAAAACCCATTTTGCCATCTGGCCCTCCTTTGCGGTCTACACCTCTAGTGCTGAACTCTCAGAGATAGCGTTTTATTGCGTCAGTGTGATTATGGTGCGACCGCTAGGTCATGTTGCGGAGGACGGACAGCGTCGCTCTGTTTGGGTAGGATATAGGATGTTGCCATGGCGAGTATGGTAACCCCAACGGCTGTTGTAGCGAGATAAGTCTTCATAGGCTCCTCCCCGTTCAGACGGAACACAACATTTAAAGCGGTCGCGAGGTTCCGGTCTGTCGTCCAAGAGAAATCACGACAACGTCAGTTTTTGAATTAGGCTTCACCCTGACGCTGTCTTGGAGATTGCTGTTACCCCCGGCGTTCCATGATTACAAACGCTTGGTGTTTTATGCGAGGCGATCGTTGGCATGGTCTCATGCAGACTATGGCGCTAAGGCCGCCTCGTCGCAGTCTCACGAAACGGTCAAAGCCGCTGCTTGTAACTTGCCTGTGCCTCGCTTTCGCTTTCTGTTACTTGAGCGAAACGACGCTGTCCTTCACATCCGGCAGTGAGGGGATAATGCCGCTTTTGGCATACCACTCGGCAACGGCGCCGATCTGCTTGACGTCTGCCTCTGTCACGGCGGTCGTTGGAACCGCATTGTTCTCGCCGATTTTCGACGAAAGATTGTTCGGCACATTCATCTCCTTTGCCCACACCGCACCTGCCTCTGCCTTGTTGGCGATCGCCCAGGCATTTTCGGACTTGATGACGTCGAAGACGAGTTGGAGTTGGTCCGCCTTCGAGGTCGAAAACTCCTTGCTTGCAACGAGAACGACCGCATTGTCCGATTTGATCGCCGCACCATCGGCCACCACTTTTCCGTCATAGGCGGTTTCGGCAATGGTCAGGAAAGGGTCCCATGTTGCCCAGGCATCGACATGGCCCTGGGTAAAGCTCGGTCCGCTGTCGCTTGGGCTGAGGTAGACGCGCTCGACGCTTTTCGGATCGACGCCATTTGTCTGCAGACCTTGCATCAGAAGATACTCGCCGGTGCCGCCTCGATTGACGGCGACCATCTTTCCGGCAAGGTCCTTGATCGAAGCGATGCCCGACTCCTTCTTCACGACGATGCCCTCGGCGCTCGGCGCCATTTTCTGGTAGGCGAAAATAACCAGCGGAATTTTGGCCGAAAGGGCTGCGATCGCTGACGTCGAGCTGCCAGCGGTGATGTCGATGCTGCCAGCGTTAAGCGCTTCGAAAGCGGGAGCTGCTGCGGGGAAAGGGCCAGCCCATTCGACCTTGATTCCCTTTTCCGCGAGCGCTTTTTCCAGCGTACCGCGGGATTTGGCCAAGGTGATATCGTTCGGGCCGCGCAGCCAGCCGATACGGATCGTCTGCTCGGCCGCTTGAGCGGCCGGGATAAAGCTCATCACAGAAGCCGCTACGATAAGGGTGGAGAGGAATTGTCGCTTGGTAAACATCAATATATCCAGTCTGCTGCTTGGGCTTGCGAGTGAGGTTGGGCTTCAGGCATGGGAAGGTTCGACACCAAGTTCGCGTAGAAGCTCGGTTTCAATGGACATCAATTCAGAATCACCCCTATGGCGGGGATGGTCGGCGTCGATGCGTATTTCACGTGAGATCCGTCCCTGATCGAGAACCAGAATACGGTCGGCGAGGGCGACAGCTTCCCACACGTCGTGGGTGACGAGCAGAACGGCGGGCCTGTGCTTGCGCCACAGTTCGAAGACCAGATCGTGCATGCGCAGTCGGGTCAGCGCGTCGAGGGCCGCGAAGGGTTCGTCGAGCAGAAGAAGGGCGGGTTCGCGCACCAAAGCACGTGCCAGCGCTGCCCTTTGCGCCTCGCCACCTGACAAGGTCAGTGGCCATGCATCTTTCCTGTGAGACAGGGCGACATCCGCCAACGCCCGCTCCGCACGCTTTTGCGCGTCCGGCGTCTTTACGCCGAGGGCGACATTCTCAATGACGCTCTTCCACGGAAGAAGCCGAGGCTCCTGGAACACCACAGATCGTCTGGAAGGTATCTCCAGCTTTTGCGCAGGCGCCGCGTCCAGGCCGGATAAAACCCTAAGCAGGGTCGATTTTCCCGAGCCGCTGCGGCCCAAAAGTGCAACGAATTCACCTAGCGCGATGGAAAGGTCTATACCATCCAGAACGGCAGGGCCGCCGAAGGAACGATGAAGCTGTCTGATGTCGACAAGGTCGCTCATGCGATCACCTGCGGGCGCCAGCGCAGTGCATAGGCCTCGATGATGCGCACCAGTCCATCCGTCAACAGACCCATGATCGCGTAGACCAGCAGGCAGACGACAATGACGTCGGTCTGCAGGAAGTCGCGCGCATAGGTGATGATGTAGCCGAGGCCGCTCGACGCATTGATCTGCTCACCGACAACGAGGCTGAGCCAGGCGACGCTGAGACCATAGCGAATGCCGACGAGGAGCGACGGCAATGCGCCCGGAATGACAATGTGGCGGATGATGCCCATGGTCCCAAGATCGAGCGTCTGGCCTGCCTCGATCAGCTTCTTGTCTATTCCCCTGATGCCGCCATGCAGTGTCAGATAGATCGGAAAGATCGCCCCGAAGGCGACAAGGCCGATCTTAGGCGCTTCGCCAATGCCGAACCAAAGAATAAAAAGCGGAAGAAGGCCGAGGAACGGCATGGCCTTGAGCATCTGGATCGGCGGGTCGATCACCGCCTCTCCAAGCCGCGAGAGGCCTGACAGAAGCGCAAGCGTGGTTCCGATGACGACCGCAATTGAAAACCCGGCAGTCACGCGCAGAAACGACACGGCTAGCCCGGTGATGAGTTCCCCGGATGCGATCAGACGAGCCGCCGTCGCGATGATATCGCTCGGGGCTGCCAGTATACGAGGAGACAGAAAACCCGTCACGCTCGCAATTTGCCAGAGAGCGACAAGCGCAATCGGGGAAGCGATGCGTGCGCCGACATTCCACAGCCGGCCCTGTGCACTCCTGGGCTTCGGCGTGCGCTCGATGTTCTTCCGGTTGTTATGCGCGGACGCCAGTGTGTCAGACATTGGCAGGCTTTCCGCTTAGATCCCGATCAAACAAAGTGGACCATGTGAAGTGCTTGCGCTCCGGCGCGACGCGGGCCACGGGAAGACGCGGCAGTACCAGTTCGCCAAAGCGGTAGGCTTCCTCAAGCAATGGCATGCCTGAGAGGATGAAGGTATCGACGCCGATCTTTTGATATTCTTCGAGCGTGCGGATCACCGTGTCGGGAGAACCGACAATAGCGGTGCCCGGTCCTGGACGAACGAGGCCTACACCCGCCCAAAGGTTGGGGGCGATCTCCAGATCGCGCAGATTGGCAGGCTTGATGCCGCCATGCATGGCGCTCATGCGCTGTTGCCCGACCGAGTCCGTATTGGAGACGAAACGCTGGTTTGCCGCAATCGCCGCGTCGTCCATTTGGTCATAGAGGTCGGCAGCCGCCTCCCATGCCTTTTCATCGGTCTGGCGAACAATCACATAAAGCCGGATGCCGTAGGTGAGCTCGCGTCCATATTCGGCGGCTTTGGATTTGACCCTTTGAACCTTCTCGCCCATCTGTTCCGGTGTCTCGCCCCAGGAGAGATAGGTTTCGACGTGCTTGGCCGCGACCTCCATGGCGCTGTCGGAAGAGCCGCCAAACCAGAGCGGTGGCGGCTGGATCGAGGTGCCCGCTGGAAGTGCCAGCTTGGCACCTTCCGTCTGGAAATACTGACCCTTGTGGGTGACGCTCTCGCCAGCCATCAGCCGGTGCCAGATCGTCAGATACTCATCGGCCATCGCATAGCGCTCGTCATGTGGCAGCATCATGCCATAGGCACCCAGCATCTTGGCGTCGCCGGACACGACATTGAGCATCAGCCGTCCGTTCGAAAACTCCTGGAATGTTGCCGCCATCTTGGCCAGCAGCGTGGGCGCGATCAGTCCGGGGTGGAACGCCACGAGGAATTTCATTCTCTCGGTGTAGGGCAGGAGGGCGCTGGCAAGCGGCCACACATCATGCGCGCCTGTTGCAAACAGAGCTCCGGTAAAACCCAGATGATCGTAGGCCTGCGCAAGCTGCTTGTAATAACCATAGTCGATGGTGCGGGAGCCCTCCGGTTTCCAGGGATAAGCGCCGTCGGGTGCACACATGTACCAGAGCACGTTCATGTCAGAGATCTCCCTCATCCACCGGATAAATGGTCAGTTTTGTATCAAGGTCGCCGTGGTGAAAGAGCGTGTCGGCCTCTTCCTGCTGTTCGCGCAACAGAGATTGATCTGCCGCATCCACCTGCCAGTTCCGCTCGGAAACCACACGTGTCCATGCGCGCCGTTCCGCCTCTTCGCCAGAAGGGGACAGAAGCTCGGCAGCCTTCTCTGGATCTTTGGCAATCTGGCTGCCGAGATGCTTCAACTCGCCGGTGAAGTCCTCTAAAGTTGCCTTTGTCAATCCGCGGTTTTCGATTGTCCAGAAAGTGGATCGATTGGGAATAAGCGTCCCGCATCGCGCAAGAACGGTGAATTCGCCGCTCACCAGAACCTGCTCCAGATGCGGGGTCATCGCAACCCAAGCTGCCACCGAGTTTTCGCGCAGCGCCGCAAGAGAGTCATTCGGCGACATATCCTGACGAACTATGTCCGTCAGGCGCAGTCCGATCTCTTCGAGTTGCTTGGCCAGAAGATAGCTGAGAAAGGAGCCATCGACGAGGGCAATCGGTTTTCCCTTCAAATCCGCGACCGAGTTGATGTCGCTTGTTTTCGAAACGAGGATCGCACCATTCGTCGGCCTTGGGGCAGATGCAGCCGCGTAGATGACAGACAGGCCGGATGCTTTTGCAAGGATCGGCGGCGTCGATCCGGTGCCGCTGATATCGAATTCTCCCTTCGCCAGCCGCGCGCCGGTTTCTCGGCCTTCGGCGTAAGCGACGAATTCCGGTTGCATTGTTGAAAACGCCCCTGGCCAACGAGAGGCTAATGTCAGATGGAGATTGTTCGGATGGTGACCAATCCTAAAAACCAAAACGCGTCCCCTTATTGATCTTCTTTATATAAATTTATATAATGATAGTGCGAGGTGCGCGAGAAATTCAACCCTTTCTGAGCAAGGGCAGACGGAAAAAATTTCCAAGATTGGGAGCGATGAGAGTGAAAAAACACGAGACTGGTAGTGGGGGCGAACGAAGACCGCATGTTCCGAAGGTGAAATGCCGCGCTATCGGTACGGCGTCCGATTTTCTAAAAGCGATGTCTAACCCGGTCCGCCTTTCCATCCTGTGCGTCCTGATGGAAGGTGCGCGGACCGTCGGCGAATTGGAGGAGATTCTCGACGTTCACCAGCCCACTCTGTCGCAACAGATCGGTGAGTTGCGGGACGCTGGCATCATCGTTGGAGCGAGGCAGGCGAAAGCGGTTCTTTATCGCTTAGCAGACCCACGCGCAGGGCAGATCATCGGTCACTTGAGGCTGCTGTTTCCAGATGCCGACGCATCGGCAATCTGGAAGGGAACGCAATTCACCTCATCAACCGTGACGCCAATGAGCTGATCAACGTTCTTCTGCCAAACAATGTCCGATCTGGGGTTCTTCAGACCGAACCACGCAGCAAATTTACCGATCGCTTGGCACTTGGTAACTGTCATAGGTCGACGGAAAAGCAGGAGACCTACTCTGCCGCCACCGCAGTTGCTATCGAGCGGCGTTGAACAAGCAGATTGGCCTCGTTGACGGCCTGATCCACGCGTGCGCTGACGTTGGGGGACGGGACACCTTCTACGAAATCCCGGCTTGAAGCATAGATGGCCGTTGGGGTCACGAAGGCCTCGAAGAAGGCGAAAAGGGGTCGCAATTGGTGTTCCACCATCAGCGAGTGACGGTCTCCTCCGCCTGTCGCGGTCAGCAGGATCGGTTTGCCGCGTAAATCCGCAGGGTCGAGCAGGTCGATGACATGCTTGAAAAGCCCTGTATAGCTGCCCTTGTAGGTCGGAGAGCCAATGACGAGTGCATCGGCTTCAATGATTGTCTGTACGCGCTTGCGCGCCTGCGGGTCGAGATCGGCGACCGAGCGAGCCGACAGCAATGAGGGGCCTAGGTCCTCGATATCGAAAACGACGTGGTCGAGGCCAGCGCGCTGTGCCAGAGCCTCAGTGACGCTTTCGACGAAGCGTCGCGTGCTGGAGGGGCGTGTCGTGTTGCCGGAAAAGCCGACGATGAGGTTATTGCTCATTGAAAATCCAATTGATCTGGTAAAGCTTTTTCGCTTGAGTTTTGCGCTTCACGCCGTTTTTACGATGGCAAGACTGGGCGGGTATGTTCGCACGCTTTCGCCCTTGTTCCAACGGTCAAAGGCAGCCTTGCCAAGGATCGCAACGGAAGTGTCCTCCTGGGGGGCGTGGACGAGGACGGATTGAACGTCGCGGAAGTGGCGTTCGAGGCCCAGGTCTTCGTTGAGACCGGGATTGCCGATGCCGCGAACGGCGATCTGAACCGCTTCCCTGATCTGGCGTCCGGCAAGAAGCCGCGCGCGGATCAGGCGCTCGGCATCGCTCAGATCGCCATCGAGCGCTCCGAAAATGATCTGTCGCGCGCCGGATACCAGAAGGTCGATTTCACCGGAAAGCGTGATGAAGCGCTCCGTCTTGGCAATGGGACGGCCAAGATTGGTTGGAACACGCTCGTGGGCGAAACGAATGAAGGCGTCCTGAGCGGCTTCTGCCGCGCCGAGATAGATCGCTGTCAGCGCAAGCGTCATGGCGGCATGGCCTCGATTATCCTGTTCGGCGACCGAAGGATCGACGAGATCAAGCACGTTTTCCGCCGGAATCTCGACATTGCTGTACTCGACGTCGTGCGAGCCGGTTGCCCGCATTCCAAGGCTTTTCCAGTTCTCGATAATGGTGATACCGGGCAGGCCGTTTGGAACGACGAAGGTTCCGACACGCGGCTGCGGCTCATCCGTATGAGCCCAGACGAGAAAATGTGTGAGACCATGCGCGCCGGTGACGAAACGCTTGCGGCCGGAGATCGACCAGCCATTCGCCGTTTTCCTCGCAACCGTGGCCGGAAGGCCGCCGCGTGCAGGCGAGCCGAGTTCGGGCTCAACGCGAGCGGCGTTCAGCAAGAGTGGCTTTTGCCTGGCCTTCGACAAGAGCTCCTTATAAAGCCCCTCCGGCCAATGTCCTCTCTTCGCCTGGGCCAGATGATTGAACAGGGTCATGGCGGTGATGAGTGCGACGGATGGATCGCCGCGCCCCAATGCCGCGAGAATATGCGCCGCCGTGCTGAGCGTCCCGCCCTGACCGCCATAGCGCGTCGCGACGGTGCTTTCGAGAAGCCCCGCCCGATGAACCGCGCGTATGCCGGCCCAGGGGAATGTGCCGGTGCGATCCGATTCCGGTGCGGCCTCAGCCACCTCACGAACGGCGTAATCGAGTGTGATGGGATCGTAAGACATGCGGGCAACGACCTTATGGCTGAGGGAGCGAGGCAGTGTTTCGCTGCGGCCACCTCTTTGACTTGAGAGGAAAATCCGTCCGATCGAGGCACCGGACGGCATGGTTGCGGCATGGCGCTCAGGCGGCCGCCTTGCGCTTGGCGTCCTCACGCTCGCGGATGCCGTCGCGCACCAGAGGCAGGATGTATCGGCCGTAATCGACAGCATCGTTATAATTGTCATAGCCGCGGATCGAGATCAGATCGCAGCCGAGATCGATGTAATCGAGGATGGAGTCTGCGATGGTACGGGGCGATCCAACAAGCGCCGTCGTCGCGCCGCTTGCATTGGTGGCGGTCACGGTGGGATACCAGAGCGCCCGGTCATGTACATCGCCGCGCTTGGCGATATCGAGAAGCCGTTGGGAGCCGATATTGGCGGGCGTCGCCGCATTGAGAGGACTGCGGGAGAGACCCTTCTGGCGGTTGGCGTTCAACTGGTCGAGCACGCGATGCGCCTTCTCCCAGGCAAGGTCATCGGTCTCTGCCACGATGGGACGGAAGGTGACCCAGATGCGCGGGCGATCCGTTCGTCCCGCTTTTGCCGCTTCGGCATAGATACGGTCGATCTGTTCCTTGGTTTCTTTCAGCGGCTCACCCCACAGGCCAAAGATATCGCAGAGCGAACCGCCAATGCGGTAGGCCGCATCGGACGAGCCTCCGAGCGAGATCGGGATCACGCCATTGGTCGGGCGAACGGAGCTGCGGAACTGCTTGAACTGGTAATACTTGCCGTCGAAGTCGAAGGGGTCTTTCGATGTCCATGCCAACCGTAGAATGCGGATATACTCTTCCTGGCGCTCATAACGCTCTTCCTTGTTAAGAAAGTCGCCTTCACGCGCCTGTTCTTCATCGCTGCCGCCGGCAATGAAGTGAACGACGACGCGTCCCCCACTCAGCTGATCGAGCGTCGCAAGCGATTTGGCCGCAACTGTCGGGTAGACGGTGTTTGGCCTGAGCGCGACGATGATCTTGATGTTCTTGGTATGGGCCAGCACCGTGGCTCCGATCGTGAAGGGATCGAATGACGACGACGAGTAGGGGATGAGTGTGTAGTTGAATCCGTAGTCGTCCAGCGCACGCGCATAGCGTTCCAAAAACTGTGGATCGACCGGCGCATCGGGAATAGGGTTCAAATCATTGGACGCGTTGGGAAAACTGACGCTGATGAATTCCGCAGCCATGGGAGCTCCTTGAGGTCTCTGTAAATCTGCATCAAGGCTAGAGGGACGGGAGCGAGCGAGGAAGACAGGTCTTTCTATTTCTATGGAAATTGTAGAAAATATTGCCAGCCCGTCTCCCGCGAGCGAAAACCTCGCGGCCCCTATTCCTGCCCTTCGTGATGTTGTGTGGCCCGCCATCCTAGAGAGGGAGCGACCGTGGTGACGAAATCCGTGAGCAATCTGACATTTTCGGACAGTCCAAAGGCAGGAGGCAGGAACAGCACGAGTTCGTCTGCCGCTGCCAGTCCCGGATCACTGAAGACCCGATCTATTACCTCATCAGGCTTGCCCTGAAAGACGGGAGAAATCATTGCTCCCGCGGGCGGGCCTGCAGGCGGCAACGCCCCCTTCGGACGCGATGCTCCGATCCCGGCCGTGCGCCGCTCAAGATCATAGGCTGCATAGGTCGCGCGCAGTTCCGGGGTCGTGCTCACCAGAATGGATGCCGCCACGGCAACCGGCGGCGGTGTCGTCTTCCAGAGGCGAAGCCAGTGGCTGCGATATGCCTCGATGATCCTTGCCTGATAATGGCCGAAGCTTTCTCCGTCCTCCTGATCGTGCAGGACCGTTCCGCAAATGAGGCCGATGCCGAGTTCGGCGGCCTGGATCGCCGACGCGATGCTGGAAGAGCCTTGCCGGATGCGGCTTCGCAAGCTGGGGCTATGCGGCGTAACGCGCAACTCAGCCCCTGGAGCAGCGCCTTTGTCCTTCTCCGTAACAGTGTGAAGAACTTCCCCGGAGATGGCGGCGAGAAAGCGGGACTGACGACGCTTTGCCTCTGTTCTGGCGTCCGTCTCGACCGCGCCGAAAACGGCATCGAATGCCCCGTTCGCTCCCGTCGCAAGCGCAAGCTCCAGTCGACCGCCAATCAGAAGATCGGTGGTTCCTGCCGCCTCGGCCAACAGGATGGGGTCTTGGTAGCGCATGGGAATGACGGCAGAGCCAAGCGTGATGTGGCGCGTATGTTGTCCGGCGGCCGCGAAGAAGGGCAGGGGCGAAGACAGGTAGTGGTCGAAATGGCGTTGATAAGCCCAGCCTGATTGATAGCCGAGCCGTTCGGCCTGCTTGAACAGTTCGATACCCTGCCTCAACCCTTCGGCCGGGCCGTCATCGTCATTGAACGACACCCGCGTGTTGAAACCGAGCCGTTGCTTTGGCCGGAAGGAGGCGGGGAGGTTAAGAGACGGCGCCGCCATATTCATGCGGTGTACTCCTTTTGACGGGCAGGCCGGATAGAAGGTGCAGCGGACGTTCCAGCCGTGCCGGACGGGATCGAGTTCAAAAGCGACAGGGTGTAGTCGTGCTTCGGATTGCCAAAGACGTCCGAAACGGTGCCGTGCTCGACGATGCGTCCCTTCTGCATGACCGAAACGGTATGCGCGAGCTGACGAACCAGCGCCAGATCATGCGAGACGAAGACATAGGTCAGGCCGAGCTTTGCCTGGAGCGACAAGAGGACCTCGACAATATCGGCCTGGACGCTGACATCGAGAGCCGAGGTCGGTTCATCCAGCACGATCACGTCTGGTTTGAGAATGAGGGCGCGGGCGATCGCCACACGTTGACGCTGCCCGCCGGAAAGGGCGGAGGGCTTGCGCTGTAGCAGATGCTCGCTCAAGCCGACATCGGCAAGCGCTTGCCTGACGGCGGCAGCGCGCTCTTCGCGCGTGCCGATCTGGAAACGGTCCAGCGGCTCGCAAACGAGCTGCTCGACCTTCCATGTGGGATCGAGCGATGTAAACGGGTTTTGATAGACAAGCTGAAGATGCCGCCATACGGATCGAAGCGACGAAACGTCCCTGCTGCTGACTTGCTCGCCTGCGACAGAGATCGACCCGGTTTCCGGCTCGTCCAGCCCCAGCAGCAGGCGGATGGTCGTCGTCTTGCCGGAACCGGATTCGCCGACTAGCGCGTGGGTCGTGCCGGCGGCAACCGAGAAGGAGATATTGTCCACCGCTGTCAACATCTTGCCATCGACGGAAAAGCGCTTGGTCACGCCGTTGACGGAAATTTTTGTCTTACCCTTATCGCCGAGGCGATCGAAACCGGGATCGCGCAAGGTCGCATAGCGGCTCGGATTGAGCGCGGGAACGTCGCCATGCAGCTTCCGGGCATAGGACGAGGTTGGCGAGGAGAAGACGGCAGATGTTCGCCCCGCCTCCTGCACGGCGCCGCTCTTCAACACGATCAGGCTTTCGGCCCGTTCTGCCGCGATCGCAAGATCATGGGTGATGAGCAGCATGCTGATGTTCAGGTCTTCCTTCAACCGCGACAGCAGGTCGAGAATGCGTTTCTGCACGGTGACGTCGAGCGCCGAGGTCGGCTCGTCGGCGACCAGAAGCGAGGGCCGTGGCAGGATCGCGAGGGCGATCAGCACGCGTTGCAGCATGCCGCCTGAGAGCTGGTGTGGATAGGACTCGAAGACGCGTTGCGGGTTGTCGAGACCGACCTTTGCCAAAGTATCGAGGATCAGCGATTTGCGCGCCGCCGGGTCTGCTTGATCGGACAAGGCAGCAGCCTCCTGAGCCTGTGATCCGATCGTCCTCACGGGGTTCAGCGCGTTCGCCGGGTCCTGCGGAACAAAGCCTATGTCACGGCCTCGAAGTGGCCTGAAACGACGCTCCGAAAGTCCGAGAATATTCTCCTTTTCGAAGAGGACACGACCGGAGGCGCTTGCCCCATTGGGCAGAAGCCTGAGCACCGCCTTGGCGATTGTGGATTTGCCAGAGCCTGATTCTCCGATCAGCGCGAGGCTCTCGCCCTGCAGGATCTCAAAGCCGAGATGATGGACGACTTCTTGCCGGCCATAGGAGACCGAGAGTTCTTCCACTTTCAGCAGAGATGTCGCAGGCACGAGTGTTGGAGCGGTGAAATCGGTTTTCTGAAAGACGGGTTTCAATGCGATTTGCGAAGCCATCGGCTGATCCTGTTTGCAGAGAGGACGGTCACGATCGTTACGAACGCGGGCGCATAAACGAGCCAGGGCCATTTGAGATAGTCCTTGCCGATCGAGATCAGCAGGCCCCAGTCGGATGAGGGTGGTGGGTCGCCGTAGCCAAGGAAGGCAAGGCTGGCGATGACGAGAATGGACTCGCCGAATTGCAGCACCGCAAGCGGCAGCATGGAGCGGGAGGCATTTGGAAGAACGTGGCGAAGGACGATGAAGCCGCGCGAGCCACCGAGCAGAAAGGACGCCTCCACAAAGGTTGCCTGACGCGTCTTGATCACTTCGGCACGTGCGACGCGGGCAAAAAAGGCAATCGCCGATATGCCCGTTGCGATCGCTGCGTTGATGGTCTCGAAGCCGATGGCGGTCACGACGATGACGGCAAGCAGGAATTTCGGGATCGATAGCAGCACATCGACAAAACGGGCGAAAACGATATCGACCCACCCCCCGAAGAAGCCTGCGAGAAGGCCGATCACCCCTCCGATGACCACACCGATGACGACGGCCACGAGCGCGCTGGAGACGGAAGATGCCGTGCCATAGACCACACGCGAATAGACATCACGTCCCAGATGATCCGTTCCGAACCAATGCTCTAGACTCGGTGCGAGCAGCTTGTCTGCCGGAACGCCATTAATAGGGCTGTGGCTGGTGAAGAGTTGCGGCGCGACCGACCAGGCAACGACGATTGCGATGACCAGAAAGGAAAGCGCGACGGTCGCCGGGATGTTGAGACCTTTCAGTCGTTCCAGCGGACTGGCAGCGGAGATTGTATCGGAAAAAAGGCTCATGGCTTTGCTCCTGCTTCCAGTGCGGGGGCACCGTCATTGGCGGCCCTCTGGCGGCGTTTGCGGTCGACGATGAGTTTCACCCTCGGATCGAGAAGCGGATAGAGAAGATCTGCGATCAGGTTGACGACGACGAAGACGACAGCGCCGAGCGATACGATGGCTTGCAGAACCGGCAGGTCCTGCGTGCTGACCGATCGTTGCACCAGGCTGCCGATCCCTGTGCGCCCGAAGACGGTCTCCGTGATCAGAGAATTACCGAGAAGTTCACCCACCGTGAGCGCGATCACGGTGACGACCGGAAGTGCAGCGGGCTTCAGAAGATGGCTGGTGAAGAGGCGAGAGGGAGGGATGCCGCGACTGCGGGCGACGGCTGCATAATCCTGCTCAGCTTCGTGATCGAGATTGGCGATCAGCACTTCGGCGATCTGTGCGGAAAACGGGATACCGATAGTGACGGCGGCGAAGAAAGTCGCCCAGAAACTGTCGGGCTCGATAACGCGAAACAGTCTCAGATGAAAGCCGAAGAGGTGGATAAGGAACAAACCGATGACGAAATTCGGCGTCGATAGAAACAGCGAGGGAAAGGCGCGCAGCACTCCTTGCCCATACTTCTTCGGCACCACCTGCGTTCCATAAGCCACTGCGAATGCCAAGGTCAGTGCCACTGCAATGCCCGAGGCGGCAAGGACCAGCGTTGAAGGCAGGACCTCGGCGATCAGCGTCGAAACCTGCCGGTTGGAGCGCATCGACATGCCGAGATCGCCGGTCAGAAAGGCCGAAAGCGAATTCCAGAGCTGGACGAGGATAGGCTTGTCCAAGCCTTGCGCTGCAATGATTTCGGCGATTTCCTGTTCGGTAAAGCCGTTTTGCGGATTGCGCAGCACGCTTGTGATCGGGTCGCCAGGCAGGATGCTGACGACCACGAAGGTGAAGACATAGGCCAGAAGGATGACGATGATCGCCTGGCCGAGCCGCTTGGCGGCGTAGGTAAGGTATGCGTTGCTCATAGCGTCACCTCCTGGCTTTCATCTCACTCGGACAGGTCGGAAAGGTAGGCGGTGTAGTAGCTGGCATAGGCAATGCCGTTATAGACCTCGCCCTTGAGCTTCGGTGACTGAACGTAGATGCGCTGAACGATCTGCGTCCGCGGAATGAAGTAGCCCTGCTCCAGGACATATTGCTGCAGCTTGTCGAGCAGCGGCTTGCGCTCTTTGATCGAGCCCGCACCGGCGATCTTGTCGCGTAGTTCGTTCAGCACGCTGTCGCGCTCATCCAGTGCAAACCAGTTTTCACCATTATTGGCATTGGTCAGGATGCTGGCGACCGTGCCTGCGTCGATGAAGCTGCGCGTGACTTCGTAAGCTGGAACCGCAGACCCGCCGAATTTGACCTTTTCGCCGAAGGTCACGACGTCGTAAGCGCGGATATTCACCTTCCAGCCCACCTTGCCAAGCTGCTGGGCAATCAGCTCATCGACCGACTTGGAGGTTGCAAGATAGGGGTTGGAGTGAAGGGTGATCTCCAGCGGTTTGCCATCCTTGACGCGCACACCGTTGGCACCCTTTACCCAGCCCGCTTCATCCAGAAGCTTTTCCGCCTTGCCGGGGTTATAGGCGAGCAGGTCGCTATGGTCGGTCGCGCCGGGCACATTGCTCTGAATGAAGGAGGTCGCGAGCTTCCAGTCCGGCGTATAGACCGTGTCGATGATCTCCTGGCGGTTGATCGCCGCCTGAAGCGCCTGGCGAACCTTCACATCGTCGTAAGGCGCAAGCTTGGTATTGACCGCCCAACCATTGACGAAGCCGAGATAGCGCGGCGTGGCGATTGTGAAGCCTTCTTCCTTCAGCGACTTCAGTTCCTGGGGAGAGGCATTATAGGCGACATCTGCCTGGCCGGACTGAACCGATGCCACGCGAAGCGATGGCTCGGAAACGAGCTTATAGGTAATGCTGTCGAGATAGGCAGGACCCGTATGGCCGACCGCAGCCGGTCCCCAGTTGTAATCCTTACGCTTGACGAGGGTGACGTGATCGCCCTCCTTCCAGCTTTCCACGACATAGGGGCCGCTGCCAACCGTTTTGCTGAGGTCCGCCTGGACGCTCGCAGGCTGGTCGATCGTCTTGGGAGAGATCAGGATCGAGCCGTGATAGCCGAGCGTCGGAATGAAGCCGAGCGTTGGCTTCTTGAAGAAAACCTTCACGGTTTTCGCATCCACGGCTTCGGCACGGTCATAGGTTTTGGGGAAGAGGCCGATCGGGTTGATGCCTTCGTTCTTGCGGCCCGCATACCAGATGTTCAGATTGGCAACGACAGCATTCGCGTCCAGGGGTTCGCCGTCCGAAAAGGTCACGCCGCTCTTCAGGTGAAGCGTGAACTCCGTCGCCGTGTCGTTCTGCTCCCACTTCTCAGCGATCCACGGGCTCACCTTGCCCTCGGCATCGACATAGACGAGCTTGTCGGTGACATGGCCCCAGATGTGGCCCTGAAAGCTCGATATGGCGCTGTTGTTGGGAATCCATGTATCGCCGAGGGAGTCGATGAGGAATGTGATATCGCCGCCATCATGCGGGCGGTCCGCTGCCTGTACTGGCAGCGGTGTCGTGGCCGAAAGGAAGAGCGCCGCGGACGCTGCGATCGACGCCGTGACCAGCAGCTTGCGTCGGGAAAAAGAAGGCAGTGAGAGATGTCTGACCATGATGTAGTCCTGAGTGAAATATTGAAAATCTTGGGATGATCTGGCTGTCGAACGGGCCCGAAAAGCATACGAATGTCCGTTCCCGCCGCGCACGCGACGAGATGTCGAAAGCCTGTCGATGAAAGAAAGAGCGTGCTGTTAGCGCTGGCCAGAACGTGTCGAACGCTTGCCAGCGTTAAGAGCGCGCTCGCTTCTACATAGTTCGGTCATGAGCAGCCCCCTTGCGTTGATCTGTTTATCTTGACGCCTAATCTAACAGCGACGCGGCAGAGAGAAAGACTGGTTGTTCTTTTTCTATAGTTTTAGGGGATTAATTTGCCGCCATTTTCGCTGCTGGTTGGATTGCTGTTTCAGCGTCGGCTGGAACCAGTGCCGGCCGGCTTTGACGCGTATCGGCGTGAGACCGCCAATTCCTCGCCGCCCGTTCCGAAAGTGATGGCCTCGAAGATTCTTACCTTCGGCGGTTCGCCCGCATAGCGCTCGACCTCGACCCTGGCAATCTGGCCGGTCGAGCCCTGTGCGAGCTTCGAGGTGCCGGTATCGCGGGTCAGCATGTTGGGGTTGCCGTGGATGCACATCGTCCGCTTTGCCGCGGGATCGTCCGGCTCGAACCAGGCGCCCGTCGAAAGCTGCAGAACGCCTGGCATCACGTCGTCGCTCAAGAGCGCGCCTGCAAGGCAGCTGCCTCTTGCATTGAAGAGTCGGACAATATCGCCCTCGGAAATACCGCGTCGGCTGGCATCCTCCGGATGGATACGAACAGGCTCTCGCTCTTTGACCTTGGTGGAACGGCTGAAATCGCCGTAGTCGAGCTGGCTGTGCAGCCGCTGCCGGGGCTGGTTGCAGACGAGGTGAAGCGGATAGTGATCCGCTTCACCGTCAGTTTCGCTTCGCGCCGGGTACCAGCGTGGATGGCCCTTGCAGTCGTCATAACCGAAGCTCTCGACCGTCCTTGAGAATATCTCGATCTTTCCCGAAGGTGTCGGCAGCGGCGCGGCCTCCGGATCTGCCCGAAAGGCATGGGCCGGGCCACCACCATCAGCCTTCGTCGGCAGGACAAGCTCGCCGCGCTGCCAGAATGTTTCGAAATCCGGCGCGTCGTGGCCCTGCGCTTCCAGCGCCGAGCGGGTTGTTTCGTAGAGAACGGCCAGCCATTCGCGGCTGCTGCGCCCTTCGGTAAACGCATCTGACTTTCCGAGTTGCTGCGCGATTCCGGCGAAGATATCGTAATCGTCTCTTGCCGCACCGACGGGATCGATCAGCCGTTTCATTGCAATCATCAGGGGGTCGCGGTCTGCAGCGCCGATATCGTCACGTTCCAGCGTGGTTGTGGCCGGAAGCACGATGTCGGCATGTCGCGCCGTCGACGTCCAGGCAGACTCGTGAACGATGATCGTCTCGGGACGCTTGAATGCCGCACGCAGGCGATTGATGTCCTGATGGTGATGAAACGGATTGCCACCCGCCCAATAAACGAGACGGATATCCGGATAGCGTAAGCTGTGGCCGTTATAGTGAAACTCTCCGCCGGGATCGAGAAGCATATCGGCGATCCGGGCGCAGGGAATATAATCTGCGACAGGATTTTTGAACTGGTTGAGTGTCGGTAGAGGAACCGCCAGCAGCGTCTTGCCGATATTGCCAAGCGCGCCGAGCGAGTAGGAAAAGCCGCCGCCATCGAGCCCGATCTGGCCGAGCATCGCTGCCAGCACGATCCCCATCCACACCGGCTGTTCGCCAAAATCGGCTCGCTGGAGCGAGTGACTGACGGTGATCAGGGTGCGGTTACTTGCCATTCTTCGCGCAAGGGCTCGGATCGTTTCAGCATCGATCCCACAGATTGACGCTGCCCAGTCCGCGCTCTTCGGCCGGCCGTCTTCTTTTCCCAGAAGATACGTCTCGAACGTGTCGTATCCCACGGTGTAGCGCCGGAGAAATGCGTGATCATGTAGCCTTTCGGTAACAAGCGTGTATGCCAAGCCAAGCATAAGCGCGACGTCGGTGCCGGGTGTGATCGCCAGCCATTCAGGTTTCAGGTCTTCGGCAAAGTCGTCCCTCAAGGGACTCACGGAAACAAAGCGAGCGCCCCGCTTTTGGGCGCCCGTCAGCTTTTGCCGGACCAGATGCTGGCTGATGCCGCCGCCATGGACGTCGGCATTGCGGATCGCCATTCCGCCGAAGGCCAACACAAGTTCCGTGCTGCGCTCTATCGCGTCCCAGGTAACGCTCTTTCGGTCGAAGCTGTCATACGGTCCAAGGACATGCGGTATGATGACCATCGCCGCGCCTGAACTATAGGTGTTGACGGACCGTACATAGCCGCCCAGCACGTTCAAGAAGCGATGGATCTGGCTCTGCGCATGGTGAAATCGCCCCGCACTTGCCCAGCCATAGGAACCGCCAAACACTGAAGCCGGGCCATGGCGATCATAAATGCGGGCGAGCTCTGCCGCAACGAGCGCTTCCGCCTGTTCCCAGGACACTTCCACGAACTCGTCGGCGCCGCGCCGGTCTCTGTGATTGCTACCGGCTTCCAGCCATCCGCGTCGGACCGCGGGATTTCGGACACGCGCAGGACTGTCTGCAATGGCAGGCAGATTACCGAGCAGGGGCGAGGGGTAAGGATCACCTTCGTGCGGTCTGATTTCCAAACGGCCATTGGCAAGGCGTCCGGAAAAAGCGCCCCAGTGAGAACTGTGGGATTTGAAGACGTTCATTGTGACCTCTCACCCTCACGGGAGTTCAAGCGCGCTGTCCGGCCAGAATTTTTCCGGGATTCATGATTCCAGCGGGATCGACAGCCTGCTTGATGACCGCCATCAGATCGACCGCATCGCCATGTTCTTCGCGAAGATAGGCGATCTTGCCGGTGCCGACGCCATGCTCGCCGGTGGAGGTGCCGCCTGCCGATAGCGCGTAGCGAACCATCTTCTTGTTGATTGCCGCGACCTCGGCAAGCTCTTCGGCGTTGGCCGGATCGACCGCGAAGACGACATGGTAATTGCCGTCCCCCACATGCCCGAGAATAGCGGCTGGAACGCTGCATTCCTTTAAGAGCTCTCGCGTGGCGACGATGCAGTCGCCGAGCTTCGAGACCGGCACACATACATCCGATGACCAGCCCTTGGCGTTCGGTCTCTGCGATACTACAGCATAAAAAGCGTTGTGGCGGGCCTTCCATAGCCGGTTACGATCCTCAGGGGTGTTTGCCCATTCGAAATCCTGCCCGCCATTCTCTTCGACGATTGACGACACCATCTCGACCTGTTCCTGCACACCCGCAGGCGAGCCATGAAACTCAAAGGCCAACGTGTCGCGGATTTTGAGATCGAGCCCTGAATAGTCGTTCACGGCTTTGATCAGTCCGCGGTCCATCAATTCCATGCGCGCCACCGGGATGCCGAGCTGTACGACCTGGATGGCTGTCGCGACCGCCTGATCGACATTTTCGAACGAGCAAAGCGCTGCCGAGATGGTCTCCGGTATGCCGTAAAGGCGAAGCGTGATCTCGGTGATGATCCCGAGTGTGCCTTCAGAGCCGACGAAAAGCCGCGTCAGATCGTAACCTGCCGAGGATTTTCGCGCCCGGCCACCGGTCTTGATGATCTGTCCGCTCGGTAGCACCACCGTCAGCCCGAGGACGTTTTCGCGCATGGTGCCATAGCGCACCGCATTGGTGCCGGAGGCGCGGGTGGCGGCCATGCCGCCGAGTGAGGCATTGGCGCCGGGATCGATCGGGAAAAATAATCCCATATCCCGCAGGTCAGCATTCAGTTGCTCCCTCGTCACCCCGGCCTCTACGGAGCAATCCAGATCTTCCGGGCTGACGCGGAGGATCTTCGACATGCGCGAGAGATCGATGGATACGCCCCCTTGAACCGCAGCGAGATGTCCTTCCAACGAAGTCCCCGCACCAAAGGCGATAACCGGCACGTTCTGGTCAGCGCAGAGCCTGACGATCTTCGACACTTCCTCAGTGGTTTCGGCGAAGGCGACGGCATCGGGAAGGGCGGCTGCGTAATGGGCTTCGCCTTGCCCGTGTTGCTCCCGCAGAGCAGTCGACGTGGAAAATCGCTCGCCAAGCAAACTCTGCAAGGATTGCGAGAGGGCGGTGGACAATCTGGTCATGAATCATTCCACTAGATGCGAAACGTCGGCCGCTCTCTTGAGGTAGACGGGCTGCCAACGCCTTCGCTATGTTGCCGTTCAGGCTGCGAGACGTTCACCTTGAAGATGGCGGTCCAGGAATGGAAGGCTGTCCTGGCCCCAGTAGAGCTCATCCTCATAGCGGTAGGTCGGCACGCCGAAGACACCTGCCGCCTTGGCGGTTTCGTAGCTTGCCTTCAGTTGCGCCTCTATTGCCGGGCTTTGTCCGAGTTCGTCCAAGGCGGCACCATCGAAGCCCGCTTGATCGGCAATCGCGCGTCGAATGGCCGAATTGCCGATATCTTCGCCGCGCACCCAGAATGCCTCTTGCAGCGCCAGCGTCAAAGTGAGCCAGTCTTGCCCGGCCTCGATAGCGGCCGCTACGAGAGCACCAGCCGGTGTCGGATCGGCAAGAGCCGCCCGGTTGTCGAAACTAAGCCGCTTACCGCGCAAAGCGGCCCAGCGTTTGAGGTCTTTCACCCAATAGGCCCGGCGTATCTCTGGCCGGTTGCGGGAATAGATGGCGCCATTTTCCTCGATCAGCGGAATGACATGGGGCTTGATGGTCGCGCCGTGTCTATTTGCCAGTGCCACAAAGGGCTCAAGGCCGATGAAGGCCCAGGGTGAACCGATGCTGAAGAAGTAATCGATGGTCTTTGTCATCATGCCTGCTTTCTATGGGTCTGGAGAAGAGGGGAGGCCGTATCGAAAACGGCAAGCGCGCAATCGCGCGCCAGCAGGACGGCCTGTGGATCGCGCCCGACGGCAACGGTCGCAAGCGCTCCCTCGTAGAGAAGTGAGAGATGGGCGGCAGCCAGATCATCGAGGATTTCTGCCTTGCCCAGAACGACGGAGAAAATGTCGCGGACCATTGCCTTGTGACGCCGGGCGACCGAGCAGACTTTCTCAGATTCGCCGTGTTCGGCGACGGCGAGCGCGAAGGCGCAGCCGCGAAAATCCGGGCTGTCCGCTTTCTCATAGAGCCGTTCGAAGATCGATTGGATTTGCTCTCTGGGAGACAGCGCGGAGGATAGAACCTCGGTCAGAGACTGTATAACCCGCTCATGGCGCGCTGAAAGATAGGCGGCAACGAGATGATCCTTGGAGGGGAAGTGGCGGTAAAGCGTGGCCTTCGCGACCTTCGCCTCCTCGATGATGCGGTCGATGCCGACGGCCCTGATGCCCTCGCGATAGAAAAGGGTGCCGGCCGCTGTGATAATGTGGTCAGATATGGCTTCTTTCATTGCACCACTTCACGCTGCCGAATTGAAATTACTGGTAACTGTACGCCCTGGATGTATTGCAGGGCCTCCACGGGCCGGTTCTTCGCTCCGATCCAGTAGCGCGGCAATCGTCTCCAGCGGCAGCGGTTTTGTGAACTCGGCCTTTTCGGCAAGCTGACCTGCCAGACGTTGAACGGCTTCATTATGAGGGGTCGGAATACCGTGAAGACGCCCAAGAAGCACGATCTCGCCATTGAGGAAATCGACCTCGCTCGAGGCCCCCCGCGTAAAGCTTTGCCATGTCGATTGCTGGCCGGGAGCAACCCCGCTGTCGGGCGCGATACGCCAGTGGGAGATATCGATGCTACGCTCTGACGGTGATGCGAGAGTGTATCCCGCGGCGTGCAGTGCCTGCGTTGCCTCTTGAACGAGCGCCGTACTGATCTGTTCGCGAAGGGCAACGTCACCATCGAATAATTCCAGCACATTGCGGACATTGTGGAGCAGCTTTGCTGCCTTCCACCGGGAAATATCGCTGACGGCTTCGGCCAGATATCCGGCCTTGGTGAGGTCGGCGGCGATCTGGTCGCTCAAGGCATCGCGTCCTGCAGGAAAACGCCCGACCGTGACGATGCCAAGCACAGGGTCTCCCGCGACTGCAACTGTGCCGGTCTCGGTGAAGAGGGCAGGCGTCAGAATACTTGCCCCGTAAACATTGGCAAATGTTCGAAGAGCAGCGGCCTCGGTGGCAAGACCATTCTGGAACGTGACGATGGGCAGGGATGAGGCTGCCGGCAGGTGTGAGCCGGCGACGGCGCGCCACGACCAGTAGGCAAGCGCACCGGCGGCATCCTGGGACTTGACCGTGAGCAGGAGAATGTCGCCCTCTCGCAACTCTGACGGCTCTGCCAGATCAAAGGCCGCAAGTTTGATCTGTCGCACGCCGTCAGGTCTGCGGAACGTCAGGCCGTGGTCTTTGATGTGTCTGATTTGAGCGCCCCGCCCGACCAGGACATAATCAATTCCGGACAAGGCAAACTGGGCGGCCAGACTCGCGCCGACTGCGCCGGCTCCGATGATGACATAACGTGGCATTTGAAGCCTTCTGCTTGGGTGGGCGATCAGGGTGAGTAGATGAAATCTACGATCACGCCAGCAACCTAGGAAGACCGGTCATTCTATTTCTATTAAATTGGTGGAATAATCTTCCGCGACGGCTTTCGAAGGAGGGATCGGGTTCTTCGACGCTCCCGCGATAAGGTTTGTCAGCGCGCCGATAATGACAATGATGTGCTTTCCGATAGCAACACTGCCGGAAGGCGCGCGCGATCACACGAAGAAGCGATTGGCTGGTCGCGCCAGGCCAAGATGGTCTCTCAAGGTTGCGCCCTCGTAGTCTTTGCGGAATAGGCCGCGCCGTTGTAATTCCGGCACAAGCCTACCCGTTACATCCTCCAGGCCTTGCGGGAGGAACGGGAAGACGCAGGTGAAGCCATCCGCCGCCTGTTCGTTCAACCACGTCTCCATTTCATCTGCGATCGTTCTCGGCGTGCCGATGAAGGCCAGCCCCGCATAGCCGCCATAGCGTTGTGCCAGTTGTCGCACGGTCAGTTTTTCCTGCTCGGCAAGCCGCAGCACCTGCGCGCGTCCGCTCTTGCTGGCATTGGTCTCAGGGATTTCCGGCAGTGGGGCGTCGGGATCGAAACCTGAGGCATCGTGGCCGAGTGCGATGGAAAGGGAGGCGATCGCGCTGTCGTAATGCACGAGGCTATCGAGCTTGGACCGCTTGGCCTTCGCCTCTTCCACGCTGTCGCCGATGACGATCATTGCGGCGGGTAGAATTTTCAGATGCGCAGGATTGCGACCGGCGGCGGGCATGCGGCCCTTGATATCGGCATAGAGCGCCTTGGCGGTCTCTAAATCACGTGGTGCGGCAAAGACGACTTCGGCCGTTTCAGCAGCCAGTTGCTTTCCGGGCTCCGACTGGCCCGCCTGCACGATGACGGGCCAACCCTGTACCGGGCGGGCAATGTTCAGCGGTCCTCGCACGCTGAATTCCTCGCCCTTATGGTCCAGCACATGCATCTTGTCTGGATCGAAGAAGATGCCGCTTTCCTGATTGCGGATCATTGCGTCATCGGCAAAACTGTCCCACAGGCCGGTGACGACGTCGAAGAATTCGCGCGCACGCTTGTAACGTTCGCCATGCTCCACATGATCGGAGAGACCAAAATTGCGGGCGGCATCGGGGTTTGATGTGGTGACGATGTTCCATGCCGCCCGTCCACCGCTGATATGGTCCAGCGAGGCAAACCGGCGGGCGACATGGTAGGGCTCGTCGAAGGTCGTGGACGCGGTTGCCGCAAGACCGATCCTTTCCGTTACCGATGCGAGTGCCGATAAAAGGGTGAAAGGTTCGAACGAGGTGACCGTATGGCTACGCCTCAAGGCTTCGATGGGCATGTTCAACACCGCCAGGTGATCGGCCATGAAGAACGCATCGAACTTTGCTCGCTCCAGCGCCAGCGCGAAAGATTTCAAATGGCCGAAATTGAAATTGGCATCGGGATAAGCGCCGGGATAGCGCCATGCACCTGTATGAAGGCTGACCGGGCGCATGAAGGCAGTGAGGTGGAGTGATTTCGACATGAAGTTGATCCCGATAAAACGATGAGGCGGTGCGCGCAGAACGTTGCGCGGACTTTATATCGAGACGGGATAGCCGTCATACAGGAGAGTACCATCTCTCACCTTTTTCACCCCAACTAACCACGCAACAATGAGGATAGGGCAGGAGAGTCTTGGTCGCCCGCCCTCATCAGCTCAGCGCCTGCGTGATGTGTCGGCCCACGGCACGAAGCGCCGCTCTATAAGTCTAGCAAGCCATTCGAGTGCGAAGGCAACGACGGCGATGACTGCAATTCCCGCAATGACAATATCGGTGACGAGGAACTGCGCAGCCGACTGGATCATGAAGCCGAGGCCGCGGGTGGCTGCTACCAGTTCGGCTGCCACCAGGGTCGACCAGCCCGTGCCGAGCGCGATGCGGATGCCGGTCAGGATCGACGGCACGGATGCAGGCAGCAAAACGCGTGTCAGGACCTGGGTGCGGGTGGCGCCGAAGGCACGGGCGGCATGGACGAAATCCTTTGGCACGGCTTTGACACCTGCACTCGTCGACAGGATGATCGGTGGAAGCATGGAAAGGGCGATCACCGTTACCTTCGAGGCTTCGCCGATGCCGACCCAGATGATGATCAGCGGAAGGTAGGCCAGCGGTGGCAGTGGCCTCAGGAATTCTACGATCGGGTCGAGAACGCCTCGACCGACGCGGCTGAGAGCGATTAGCAGGCCGACGGGAATACCGACGGCGAGTGATACGGCCAGAGCGCCAAGCACGCGACCGAGACTTGCGGCAAGGTGTTCCAAAAGCGTGGAATCCACGAAACCTGTTGTGAACAGCGTGCCGAAGGAGGCCGCGACGACCGGTGGAGAGGGCAGAAAGACTGGCGAGACGACGTTGAGGGCAGACGCTATCCACCAAGCTCCCAGAAGCGTGAGACCAGTTAGAAACGAGATCACGAGGGTTGGGACGCGCAGGCGCGACGGCGCGGCTTTCGGCTGTCCGGTCACGGAGTGGCTTTCTGCTTTGATCTTTGCAGGGCGAGTGTCGGCAAGGATCGTCATGCTGCAAGTTCCTCATCGGCTGTATCGTGAATAAGCGCCGTCAGCCCGTCATGCATGCTGCGGAACAATGGAGACTGACGAACTTTGCGTGGATCGGCTCCGGACAGGATTTCCTCGGCGAAGCCGCTTTCGAGGATCGTGCCGATCCGGCCAGGATTTGGCTGTAGCACGACGATGCGAGTCGCCAGCAGCAATGCTTCTTCGATGCTGTGCGTGATCAGCAGAGCGCCGGGCTGGCTCGTCTTCCATATGTGAAGGAGGAACAGCTGCAGTCTTGTGCGGGTCAGGGCGTCCAGCGCGCCAAGCGGCTCGTCGAGCAAAAGGAAGCGAGGTTCTGCGGCAAGTGCGCGGGCGATACCGACGCGCTGGCGCATTCCGCCCGACAGTTCCCATATGCGCCGGTCGCCAGCACCCTCGAGGCCGACCCGGATCAAGAGATCATTGGCGATCTCGCGGCGCTCGGCGAGCGGCACGTCCTTCAGCGACAAGGGGAAGGCGATGTTGTCCCGGGCGTTGAGCCAAGGATAAAGCGCGTCGTCCTGAAAAACGACGGCTCTCTCTACTCCAGGGCCTGATATCGGCTTCCCATCGAGCAATATGGTGCCGGAGGTCGGCGCTTGGAAACCGGCCGCCAGATTGAGGAGGCTTGTCTTGCCGGAGCCCGACCTGCCGATAACCACAACGAACTCACCGCTGGTGACGGAGAGGTTGATACGCTCGAGGACCGGAACATCGGGTGACGCTTTGCTCTCGCCCGGATAGGTCAGGCTTACAGTGTCAAAGGTGAGGCGGCTAGGCATGGATTTCCTCGCACGACGGGAAGAACCGGTACGCATCGGCGTGCCGGTTCTCGGGTACGCTGAACAGATCAGAAGGACAGTTTGGCTGCGTCCTGAACCCAGCGCGGAGAAACGTATGCGCTATAGTCGTCGAGTGTCGCGGGGATTTTGCCTTGCTCCTTGAGGAAAGCCGAGGTCGCAGCAACAGCCTTGACTGTTCCTCCGCCGAGCAAATCGGCACCAGCCTGCTCTTGCAGCGTGGGGAAGATGTAGCCCTTCAGAAGTGCGGGAACCTCATCCTGCTTGGCACCGGTAAGGCGTGCGATCTTCGCAGCTTCCGGCGACGTCGCGTTCCAGGCTTCGGGGTTGGCGCGGTAAGCGGCGGTCGCATCGCCCGTCACCTTGACGAAGGCTTTGACGAGATCAGGATGTGCGTCGGCAAAACTCTTGCTGACAATCCATGCATCGAAGGTCGGGCCGCCCCAGTTGGCGACATCGGCGGAGGTGGCAAGCACGGTGCCGGTTTTCTTGATCTCGGAAAGTACCGGGTCCCAAACATAGGCGCCATCGATATCACCACGCGCCCACGCAGCAGCAATCTCCGGCGGGCGAAGGTTGAGGATGTTCACCGTCTTCGGATCGATGTTCCAGTGCTTCAAGGCCGTCAACAGGCTGTAATGGGCCGTCGATACGAAGGGCGTGGCAATCTTCTTGCCTGCCAGGTCTTCCGGCTTGGTAATTCCTCGAACGGCAAGCGCTTCGGCCTGACTGATCAGGCCGACGAGAGCAATGGTTTCAATCGGCAACTGGCGGCTTGCGGCGGCCGCCAACGGTGAGGATCCTACATAGCCGATATCGATCGAACCGGATGCGATGGCGGCGATCACATCCGCGCCTCCATCGAATTTCTGCCAGTTGATCTTGGCTTTCGTCGCTTTTTCGTAAGTGCCGTCCGCCTGTGGCACGCGGGATGGCTCGACGATCGGCTGATAACCGATGTTGATGGTCGTCTCGGCACTCCATGCGGGTGTGGCGACGAAGGAAGTACTGACGGCAGAGGCTGCGATGAGGGCGGCGAAAGCGCGACGGGAAAGCTTTGTCATGAGGGGTTCTCCATGTGATATCTCATGACATTCAATTTATGTAATCTATTCATTTTATAGAGAGATGAGCGGCCGCTTATCGCCTTATCTTTGGGCGTAACATTCTAAATTTTCGCGTATCAGCAGGAGAAATTTCGCGACACTGTACTCGTTGGTAACAACTTGGGGTGCAGGCCCCGAGGCTGGGTAGCGGAGTAGGATGGAGTGAGCCTCAGTCAATAATTTCGCGGTGTTATCACTTTGTTGGGGCTCAGTCTTCATTGCTAGAGATGAGTTTCGAGTAGCGGGAGAAGCTCTTTCCCCTGCCGCTCAATCTCTCTCAGATAAGGCGTATCCGATAATATGAACTTCGTGATGCCGAGCTCTCGGTACTTGTTGAGGGACGCAGCGACATCCGCTGCTGACCCGACCAGCCAGGTGGTCGCGGCTCCACCGCCGCCGACGCGTCCCGGCGCTGTATAAAGGTTGTCGTCCAGCACATCACCTTGTTGTTGCAGATCGTATAATCGCTGCTGGCCCACGGCGACAGACTGCAGATGGTCGTTCCAGCGCGCGCCGCTGCCCTTTGCCATTTCGGCAACCCTGTCTTCCGCATCGCGCCAGGCTTCCGCGGTTGTGCTGCGAACGACAGTGGTGATACGCAGGCCAAATTCCAGTGGCGGCAAATCACGGTCCAGTCGTTTACTGAGGTCCTTCAGTCGCTCGATACGGTCCTTTATGGATTGCAGTGGTTCGCCCCAGAAAAGTTGAACATCCGCCTCCGTTGCCGCGACCCGTTCCGCAGCATCCGACGCACCGCCAAAGTAGAGCTTCGGATGCAGCCGACCTTTCCTCTTGGTGATCCGGGGCTGAGCAGTCGAATTGGAAAGCTGAAAATGCTTTCCGTGGAAAGTAACATTTTCATCGGTCCAGAGCCGTCGAACCAGCCGCATGAATTCCTTCGTGCGGGCGTAACGCTGCGCCTGATCGCCTTCACTGTCTCCATAGGCGGCAAGATCATCCCGACCCGAGACGATGTTGATGCGAAGGCGTCCACCCGATAACTCGTCAAGGGTTGCTGCCGCTGACGCAAAGTGCGCTGGCTGCCAATAGCCCGGGCGAATGGCCGCCAGCGGTTCGAAGGTTGAGGTTTGCGCTGCGAGCGCCGTGGCGACCGTAAATGTGTCGGGCCGGCCCCAGCCGGTTCCGATCAGCGCGCCTTTCCAGCCGTTTTGTTCTAACGCCTTGGCATGGGAGGTCAGGGTGGCGAGGCTGTTATGATCGGCTGATGCGATGTCTCCTCGATGGCCGGCTTTTGTGTCGTTTGGAATATACCAGAGAAATTCGCTCGCGCCGCCCATGCCGTCATCCTGAATGTCATTATCTGTGAATTTCGCGAGGCGATTGCCTCACAATGAAAGCATTCCAGACGACAGGCAGAGCAACCAAGCAGGGCAATCCAAATTGGTGACGGTGCGGGGAAAGGAATTTGCTGCGTCCGGGCCTTGGCAGTAAATTCTACCGATTTTATATGTTTTGGTGGCATTCGCTTTGATGACGGCGTCAAGCGGTGGCGATTGTCCGCTGCCCTTGCGCCTGACTAGCCGTCAGAGCGTCGTGCGAGGGTTCATTTCAATAAAACGACGCATTGCGCTTTTCGAAAATCGATCTCCCGATAACGGCGAAGCATCTCTGAGACCACTTTTCGACTGTTTTATTCCAAAGCCCGCGCAAACTTTAGAAAGGGGCACCTTTCAGAAGTTGATCAAAATCATAGATTGACTTCATTCTTTTAAAGGGAGCAGACGATGAAGGTTGTTTTGGGGTTGGCGCTTGGTCTTTTGGCATCCGTGACGACCTTTGGTCAGGCGCTGGCGGCCGAGCTTTCCGAGATACGCATCGATTGGGCGACCTATAATCCTGTCAGTCTGGTGCTGAAGAATGACGGTCTGTTGGAGAAGGAATTCAGCAAGGACGGCATCAAGGTGACCTGGGTGCAGTCCGCGGGCTCCAACAAGGCGCTGGAGTTCCTCAATGCGTCATCGCTGGATTTCGGCTCGACCGCAGGCGCTGCCGCTCTCATCGGGCGCGTCAACGGTAATCCCATCAAATCCGTCTATGTTTATTCTCGCCCTGAATGGACGGCGCTTGTGACCCAGAAAGACACCGGCATTGCCAAGGTGGCGGATCTGAAGGGTAAATCCATTGCTGTGACGCGCGGAACAGATCCGCATATTTTTCTGGTCCGCGCTTTGGCTGATGCCGGTCTTTCCGAGAAGGATGTCAAACTTGTGCTTTTGCAGCACGCGGATGGCAAGCTGGCGTTGCAGCGTGGGGATGTCGATGCCTGGGCTGGTCTCGATCCGATTATGGCCTCGGCTGAGGTGGAGAACGGCGATGTCTTGTTTTATCGCAAGCCGGAGAACAACAGTTGGGGCGTTTTGAATGTTCGTGAAGCGTTTGCGAAGGAACATCCCGAAATCGTTTCCCGCGTGATCGCTGCCTATGAGGTCGCGCGTAAGAAAGCCATCGCCGAGCCCGGTGTTCTGAAGGCTGCGCTGGTGACTGCAACCAAACTGCCGGATAGCGTCATCGCAAAGCAGCTTGAGCGTACCGATCTTAGCCACGCCAGGATCGGTGACGAGCAACGGGAGACGATCGAGGCGGCAGGCATCGCCCTGCAACAGGCGGGCGTGATCAAGACGGACGTTGATGTAAAGAAAGTGGCAAGCGACTTGATCGATCCGACCTATGGTAGCGCGCTCGGCCAGTAGGGAGCTGTTTCATGGCGTTGGCCGATTTGTGGCGGGCGGATAGTCAGAAGAAAGAAGCCGGGACGCATGCGATACGCATCCCGGTTCTCGACAATCCAGTCCTTGGCCTGATATTTCCGTGCATTCTTCTCCTCCTATGGGAGGTGCTGGTGCGTTCCGGACTTATTGAGGGACGGTTGATGCCGCCGCCGTCGCGCATTTTCCAGACCATTACCGAACTTGCATCTTCGGGCGAACTGGCAGGCCACATCGGCATTACGCTCTGGCGTGTCGCGGTCGGCTTTCTGGCGGGGGCAGCCTTAGGCACAGTCATCGGTGCGATCACCGGATATTCACAGCGTCTGAGCCGCCTGCTCGACCCCACGCTGCAAGCACTGCGCGCTATTCCCTCTATCGCTTGGGTCCCGTTGTTTATTCTGTGGTTCGGAATATTTGAAGCATCCAAGGTCGCGCTGATTGCCGTCGGTGTCTTCTTTCCCGTCTATCTCGGCGTTTACGGCGCCGTTCGTGGTGTCGATCGCAAGGTGGTGGAAGTCGGGCGAATATTTCGTCTGTCTGATTTCCAACTTGTGCGGCGTATTCTTCTTCCTTCCGTCCTGCCGGACTATGTGCTGGCACTTCGGGCCGGTCTCGGGCTTGGCTGGATGTTCGTGGTGGCGGCGGAGTTCATGGGTGCTTCGAACGGGCTTGGCTATCTTCTCGTGGATGGGCAGCAACTGGGCAAGCCCGACCAGATTCTGGCTGCTATCCTCATTTTCGCTGTCTTCGGCAAGTTGACGGACACGCTGCTGATTGTCGGTAGCGCGCCTTTTGTTCGGTGGCATGATCACCACGGCCGGAAGGGATAAGATGCTGATCATAGATGCACTATCGAAGACCTATCCCAATGGTACGCAAGCGATCAGCGGCTTCAGTCTTGAGATTAAACCGGGAGAAGTGGTCGCCATCATTGGTGGCTCTGGATGTGGCAAAAGCACGCTGCTGCGGCTTGTGTCGGGTCTTGAGAGCGCGACGCGCGGCCGCATCATCCTCCAGGCTAAGACGCTTACCGAACCCGATGAACGTGTAAACCTTGTTTTCCAGGAACCAAGGCTCTTTCCGTGGTTGAGTGTTGCGGACAATATCGGCTTCGGGCTGACGCACCTCTCTCGCGAAGATCGTCACCTTCGCGTTTTGCAGGCGTTGGACCGTATGGGTCTGTCAACCTATGGAGACCGGTGGGTGCGCGAGCTTTCTGGCGGTCAGGCACAGCGCGTCTCGCTGGCCCGGGCGCTGGTGGTCGAGCCTGCGGTTCTGTTGCTGGACGAACCGTTTTCAGCGCTTGATGCGATGACGAGGACAGCGCTGCAAGATCATCTCTCCGATCTGTGGCTGGAACAGCGAACGACCATGCTGCTTGTCACGCATGATATCGAGGAGGCCGTGGTGCTGGCCGACAGGATCGTCGTGATGCAGCCATCGCCCGGACGAATATTCGAAACGGTCAATGTCGATCTCCCACGTAAACGGGATCGAAACTCCACCGCCGTCACCACGCTGAAACGCCAGCTGTCGGAGCTGCTGGAGCGTTCCTTAAGTGCGGGTGCACGTCATGACAGGCCAGCGGATGCTGCTTGAGTGCAACTCAAACAGTCCGCCCCTCAGAACGCTGTTTGGTCCGTTTCCAAGCGACACGCGGGAAAGCGAAGAGCTTTGTCAGAAATGGGTCAAAAATAGAATAGTGATCTTGTAGAGAATGTTGACCCGAGCGTCTTAGCTGGCGAAACTATACGTCTCAGTAGAAGGAGAACGTGAAATGTCTATCGGTTTCAATCTGTTTTCGCTCGATACATTCAGGATATTCCGAGTAAACGATCGCAAGGCGGAATTCGATGCTTTTGAAACGCCGCTGCCTCCTATCGAAAGCCTCGATCAGAGTAACGATCGGGATCGTGAGCAAGAAGCCGAAATTGCCTTCTGGGGTCTTGCCTGCTACCCCGTTATTTAGGCAATGATCCGTCTTCAGCATTTGTGGTGTCACCGGTTTTTGCGTCCTAAAATGCCTGGACAAAGAGAGTGCGAGCAATGGAGGTAACCCGTGTGTGCCCCAATTGCTTCGGGAAAGACGTAAAAACCATGAGGTCTTTTTCTCCAGCATCGTCTGGTCATGTGAGTGTGGCAATTGTTGGCGGTGGCTTTACGGGTGCTGCCGTTGCGGTGCATCTTGTGGGGGGCAAAGACATTCCCGCCGATGCATCCGTCGTGATCGTTGAGCCGCGATCTGAATTGGGGCGCGGTCTGGCCTATAGCGCGATCGATCCAGCACACAGGGTCAATGTCCCTGCGGCGCGAATGACCCTATTTCCCGATATACCAGATGATTTCGAGAATTATCTGAGAGGTCTGCCCTCCCATAACGATGATGAGTTGATCGCTCACGATGGTTCCCCCTATCCCCGGCGGTCCGTCTTCGGTGATTATGTTTCGGCACGTATTCAACCGTTTCTGAAGAGCGGGCGTATCGGACACTGGCGGACAAAAGTGGTGTCGATATCGAATAAAGCAGGCCGTTACGAAATGATCGGGGCTGATGGAAACGTGCTGCTGGCCGACATTGTCGTGTTGGCCGTCAGCCATCCGCCACCTTCTCTGCCGCGGGTGCTTCAGCCTTTCGAGAAAGATCCGAAATTGATTGGGGATTTCACGGTGGCTGACGCGGCAAACGCGATCGATCCGGCAGATCGCGTTCTCATCGTTGGAAATGGGCTGACCGCTGCCGATGTCGTTGCCTCTCTCAAAAGACGTCGGCATACAGGCCACATCACCGCCGTTTCTCGCAGAGGGCTGAGATCGCGTGGCCACGGGCCAGCGGGGCAGGAGCCTTTCGGCGATTTCCTGGCGGAGCGATTCCAGTCAGCCAGCGCGCTGCTTCATGCCGTTCGCCAACGTCTACAGGAGGCGGAGGATCTGGGTATGACCTGGCACAGCGTTGTCGACGCGCTCAGAGGGCAGGGGCAGGACATCTGGAAAAACCTGCCGGTTGCCGCGCGCAGACGCATTGCCCGACACCTGCGGCCGTTCTGGGATGTCCATCGCTTTCGGATCGCGCCGCAGGTCGAAGCCGCTGTGGAGGAGGCGATCTCAACCGGCCAGATGGATGTGCGTGCCGCCTCGCTTTCTTCCGTTACGAAAAGCGCCGGAGGCTACCGGGTTATGCTGCGGCCTCAACGCAGCAAAAATATTGAAGCGCTCGATGTCGATGCTATCGTCGTCACCACGGGCCCGGCCCATGGCGGCATTCTTCAAAGTCAGACAATGCTTCAGCAACTTGAAGACGCCGGCGTCTTGCAGGCTTGCCCGACCGGACTCGGTATCCTGGTCGATGCTCAATCTCATCCAGTATCGACTTCAGGCGAGAGCACGAGCTCGCTCTTCATTGCCGGTCCCCTCGCGCGCGGGACGTTTGGAGAGTTGATGGGGCTGCCCCAGGTGACGGAACATGCGATCTTCGTCGCGAGCGGTGTGGGTGATCTGATTCAAAAGGACGAAATCTCGCGTCGTGCAGATTACGTGGCCGCAGGCTGACGATCGGCGCTTTAAGAGAGATTTGTTCCGCTGTTGGTGCTCGTGTTGGAACGGGATTTCTTATCAATTTGGCAGACTTTTATAAGATCGGCGTCTACTCGATGCGCCCATAGGATATGATTATGACAGTTGATAAGCCTCTCGATTTTCTCTGGTTTATTCCAAGCTCTGGAGATGGGGCCTATCTCGGCTCCGATGAGCTGAGCAGGCCTTCCGACCCCGGTTATTTTCGTGAGATCGCCAAGGCTGCGGATCGTCTCGGCTATTCCGGTGTGTTGATCCCGACGGGTGTGGCCTGTGAGGAGTCTTTCATTCTGGCTGCTGATCTTGCGGCGCATACCGAGAGATTGAAGTTTCTTGTGGCGATCCGGCCCGGCGTCGCGTCTCCCGCCTATTACGCACGACTGGCCTCCACGCTCGACCGCGTTTCGAATGGCCGCCTGCTTCTCAACATCGTTGTAGGCGGGAGCGCTCAGGAACTTGCGGGTGATGGGATATTCCTGCCCCATGACGAGCGGTACGATCACGCGGATGAGTTCTTCCAGGTCTTCAACTCGCTGATAGCCACCGGCCACGCTCATCTCGATGGGCGCTATATCAAGGCCATCGATGCGCGCCTTGGTCTGCCGCCGGTTCAGCAACCCCATCCACCGATCTATTTCGGCGGCTCCTCGGATGCCGCGATCGATTTTTCCGCAGGGATCACCGACAAGTACCTGACCTGGGGCGAGCCGCCGCAGCAGGTCGCGGAAAAGATCGCCAAGGTACGGAAAGCTGCCGAGGCGCATGGGAAGAAGGTCACCTTCGGTATTCGGTTGCACTTCATCGTACGGGAGACGGATGAGGAGGCCTGGGCTGCGGCCGACAGGCTGATCTCCAAACTGTCAGACGAGACGATTGCCGCTGCGCAGGAGGTCTTCGCCAAGAATTCGGACTCGGTCGGTCAGGCCCGCATGGTTGCTCTTCATCAGGGGCGGCGTGACAGGCTTGAGGTTTCTCCGAACCTCTGGGCCGGTATAGGTCTCGTCCGCTCGGGTGCCGGCACGGCGCTCGTCGGTTCACCGCAGACAGTCGCGGCGCGGCTGCGCGAGTATCAGGACATCGGCATCGACACCGTCATCGCCTCGGGTTACCCACATCTGGAAGAAGCCTATCGCGTCTCCGAGCTGCTTTTCCCCGAAATCGGCCTTCCCGGCCCAAGAGGACAGATCCGTTCTTCCTTCGGAGAGCATCAGGTTTTCGGCGGCGGCGGGCATGGTGGCAACGTGAAGACGGCTTCCGCTTCTGCGCCTGAGCATCCGAAGGTGGCGGCCGCGTCACAGGGCTGACACCTGAAATCGTACAACACCAAACGCCCCGTCGCACATCCTCCGAGACAGCGGAGTCCGCACTCATGGATATCACATGTGTACGACCTTGATTGTTCCTGGACTGAATGGCTCACCTCCCGGTCACTGGCAGGACCATTGGCTTCGGGATGATCCTACCGCGAAGCTGGTCGATCAGGATGATTGGCAGTGCCCGGTGCTGGAAGACTGGCTGACGCGGTTTGAGACCGCGCTGGCCGGTGCGGAGGAGGCTTATGTGGTGGCACACAGTCTCGGCTGCCTGCTGATCGCGAACATGGCCAGCCGGCCGCTGGCGACCAGGATCAAGGCAGCTCTTCTCGTTGCACCGGCCTCGCTGGAGAAGGTAGAGGCGCTGCATCCATGCATCGTCCGCTTTGGCAGTTTTCCGGCTTTGACGCTTCCCTTTCCGAGCCTCGTTGTCGGCAGCACGACCGACCCTTACATGGATGCGGAGGAGGTGGCAGGGACTGCTGGGCTCTGGGGCAGTGAACTCGTTAATCTGGGTGCCGTCGGCCATCTCAATATCGCCAGCGGTTTCGGGCGATGGCCGCAAGGCTATGCGCTTTTCGAGCGCCTCATCAGGCCCACGTCCTTTGCGCTGGATCATTCCGAACGCCTCGTCTCGACAAAGACCGAGCAGGTAGCGTGAAACCTGTCATCACCTCACGACCTTTGTGTGTTGATTCCGCGAAGCGCTTCACAATGTCTGTCGGGTGAGCCTCTCAGGATGACCTCGTTTCGCTCAAAATTTTTCCCGTTGGTGCGCAATAGAGCAATTCAGTCTGCCGCTGATTTATTCCACACGATCGATTCTGCTGTGTCGGCTTACGATTTTTGAAACGTTTTTTCTCCAAGGCGTGAAGAAAAAGCGGTTCCTTTCTCCCAAAACGAATTAAATCTACTAATTTTCTATACAAATAAATTTTGAAGGGGCTTCCATGAAATTAACTGCTTTTCTTCTCGGCTTGATGCTTGCTTTCACCGGGTCCGCCTTTGCCGAAACTGTAAAGATCGGAGTCGTTCCCGGCGTTTACGGTGACTCTGTAGCCGCACTTGTGCCGGAGGCTAAGGCTGCTGGCATCGATCTTCAGGTCATTGAATTCAGCGACTGGACGACGCCTAATGAGGCGCTTCAAGCGGGGGATCTGGATCTGAACTACTTTCAGCACATCCCCTTTCTGACGAATGCTATAAAACAAAAGGGGTATGACATAACGCCTATCGGCGTTGGTACGCTGGCAAATATCGGAATCTACTCACTTAAACACAAGGATTTCGCCAGCGTTCCTGAGGGGGCGACGGTGGCGATTGCCAATGACCCGGTCAATCAGGGGCGCGGACTGCTGCTCCTCCAGAAGGGTGGGCTGATCAAGCTGAAAGACGGCGTCGGCTTTCTCGGCACGCTTGATGATATCGTCGAAAACCCGAAGAATGTCACGTTCAAGGAAGTTGAGGGTCCTCAGCTTGCGCGCATCACGGCCGACGTAGATCTAGCACTTGGATATCCTCACTTCATCATTGCCGCCAAGACCTTCGATCCCGGCTCTGCGCTCATCTTTTCCGGTGTCGACGATAAGCAGTTCGCCATTATTTTTGCTGCAAACAAAGCCAAGGCGGACAATCCAGCCCTGAAGAAGGTGGTGGAATTGTATCAGAACTCCAAGGCCGTCCGAGAGGCGATCGATAACGGCTTCGCTCATAATCCTAAGCTTTATACGATCGCGTGGGAAAAATGAGTGTGGCTCATTTCGATGCCTTCAATGATGTTGCGCTCCGAGCTACGGCGACGGCGCGCCCATCTGAGGATTTAGCCCCGTCACGCGTATCGAAGCCATTGCCGGGTACGGTGGGCTCGATCCGCTTTGATGCGGTTCAAAAAACTTACATCTCTTCCGCAGGCGCGGTAAGGGCGCTCAGCGATATTAGCGTTGATGTGCCCGCAGGTTCCGTCTTCGGTATCATAGGGCGCTCCGGTGCAGGTAAGTCCAGCCTGCTGCGTTTGATCAACCGGCTTGAGAGACCGAGCGGGGGACAGGTGCTTGTCGATGGCGAGGACATCTCCACCTTCGACGAAGATCAGCTTGTGGCGCTGCGCCGCCGCATCGGCATGATTTTTCAGCACTTTAATCTGCTGTCGGCCAAGACAGTCTTTGGCAATGTCGCGCTACCGTTAGTCGTTGCCGGTGTGCCAGCCCAGGAGGTGCGAGAGCGTGTTGCGGAAGTCCTGAAGCTTGTGGGATTGGAAGGGAAGGAAAATACCTTTCCATCTCGCCTGTCCGGCGGGCAGAAGCAACGTGTCGGTATCGCTCGCGCACTCGTCAGCCGGCCGGAAATCCTGCTCTGTGATGAGGCGACCTCCGCCCTTGACCCTGAAACGACGCTCTCTATCCTGTCCTTGCTGAAGGACATAAACCGTCGTCTCGGTCTCACGATCGTTCTTATTACCCATGAGATGAGCGTTATCCGGGAAATCTGTGACCACGTGCTTGTGCTTGAGGCGGGGGAGATCGCCGAAACAGGGCCAGTGTGGCAGGTTTTCGGCAATCCCTGCCATGAAGCGACGCTTGCGCTTTTGAAACCGCTTGATCGCGGTCTGCCCGAAGAGGTGACGGAACGGCTGGCCTCCTCTTGGAGCGGTCAGCGCGCAACAGCGCTGATCGAGTTCACCTACAAGGGGACCGACGGCTTGCAGCCCGACCTCAGTCGTCTGTTGCGTGTTCTCGGAGAGGGGACACACATCATCCAGAGTAATCTCGACCGAATTCAGGGCCATGTCAGCGGTCGGCTAGTCGTGGCATCTCCCGCCCGCGCAGACTTGGAGGATCTGATCAAGAGTCCCGATCTGGCCCACGCAGCAAGGATCATTGGTTATGACACCGCAGATGTTTAACCGCCTCTGGCAGGCTTTCCTCGATACGCTGACGATGGTGGGGGTCTCTGCGCTCGTCGCGCTTCTCGTCGGCATTCCGCTTGCGGTTTTTCTGGTGCTGTCCTCACCCGGTGGGCTTATCAATGCGCCCCGCGCAAACCGTGTGCTTGGAGCTGTCATCAACGGCTTCCGCGCAACGCCCTTCATCGTGCTTCTAGTGGCGCTTTTGCCCTTCACGCGTCTGGTGACGGGAACCACGATCGGCGTGTGGGCTGCCATCGTACCCTTATCGATCAGCGCAACGCCTTTCTTCGCTCGGATCGCGGAAGTCAGCTTGCGTGAAGTGGAACATGGATTGATCGAGGCGGCCCAGGCAATAGGTTGTCGGCGTTGGCACATCATCCGGCATGTGCTGCTCCCGGAAGCATTGCCGGGGTTGGTAGGCGGCTTTACCATAACGGTGGTGTCCATGATCGGTGCTTCGGCCATGGCTGGAGCAGTCGGCGCCGGAGGGCTCGGCGATATGGCGATCCGTTACGGTTACCAACGCTTTGACACCACCGTCATGCTGGCGGTGATCGTGGTGCTGATCGCCACTGTGTGCGTCGTCCAGTTCGTCGGCGATGTAACCGTGCGGCGTTTACGCGCCCGTTGACCGAGCGAGTTGGCAAGGCAGGCAGGAGTACAACATTGCCTCATAAATACGATATTGGCGCCATCGGCGATCCCGAGGCGTCACGGCGGCCACGGCCTCCAAAACCGGTACACCGAATTCGCGATGATAAGGAGGCCATCGAGATAGCCTATGCACTCGCCGAAAGCTTCCATCCGGGCGCTTCGGAAAGGGACAGAGAGCGGCGGTTGCCGTGGGAAGAGATCGAGGCTTATACGGAGAGCGGTCTTGGAGCGATCACCGTTCCGCGTGCTTATGGCGGAACGGGCGCGAGTTTCGAAACCTTAAGCAAAGTATTCGAAATTCTGTGCAGTGCGGATCCAGCTCTTGGACAAATTCCGCAAAATCATTTTGGCGTGCTTGCACTGGTTCACGATATCGGTACCGAAGAGCAAAGGGCGCGTGTTTATGCCGACGTTCTGGCCGGTTATCGTATCGGCAACGCCGGGCCGGAGCGGAAGACCAAACGTGTCAACATCGCAACCACGCGGCTTGAGCAGTGTCGCGAGCGTCTGCTGCTGAGTGGTGAGCGTTTTTATTCGACTGGCGCCATTTTCGCCCATTACATTCCCACTCGGGCATTGGATCATGAGGGCCGGGCAGTTCAGGTCTGGGTGCGAAGCGATGAGCCAGGCGTGACGGTGATAGACGATTGGAATTCTTTCGGTCAGAGAACGACCGCAAGTGGAACGGTGATCTTCGACAAGGTGGCGGTCGATCCGCTATTCGTCTTTCCCGTCCACGCTTTCCTGGATAAGCCGGGCCTCGCAGGACCAGTCTCTCAGATTATTCAAGCGGCAATCGATGCGGGCATTGCCTCAGCAGCACTGAGGGATACGCTCGATTTCGTGCGCGAAAAAGCCCGTCCCTGGGTGGACTCGGGCGTAGAGCGAGCAGTGGATGATCCGACCATCGTTCACGAAGTAGGGAGCCTCTTCACCAACCTGAATGCGGCACAGGAAATCCTCTATGAAGCGGGACGTTTGCTGGATGCCGTTGCGAAGGAACCGGTAACCGCTGAGAGCAGCGCTCGTGCCTCCGTGGCGGTGGCGGAGGCGAAGATCCTGACGACGGAGATTGCTCTTGAGGCCAGCGAGAAGCTTTTCGATCTTGCGGGGTCCGCCGCCACGCGTGCCGGTCATAACCTTGATCGCCATTGGCGGAACGCCCGCGTGCACACGCTGCATGACCCTGTCAGATGGAAGTACCATCTCATTGGTAATTACGAGTTGAATGGTGCATTACCAGCACGCCACCAGTGGAACTGAGATATGACCGATCCGCGCGTTGCAACACCTGCACCTGCACCCAGTCTGAGGCCGCATCTTATTACATCCGATGTGGAGGCGCTCGAGGTGGCACAGAATTTCGCAAATCGGGTTCGAGCCGATGCTTCTGCCCGTGATGCGGAGCGACGCCTTCCATGGAAGGAACTGGATGATTTCGTTGCGACGGGTCTCTGGGGAATAACCGTCCCCAAGGAATATGGCGGAGCCGGGGTATCAGCGGGCACGCTTGCACGGGTCACCGCCATAATCGCCGCTGCTGACGGGTCGCTTTCTCAGATCCCGCAAAACCATTATTACTCGCTCGAAGTCCTTCGGGTCGGCGGAAGCGAGGCTCAGAAACGGTATTTCTATGACCGTGTTCTGGCTGGTGAACGTACCGGCAATGCTTTGGCGGAAACTGGTCATAAGGATTTCAAGCGCCGCACGCAGCTCTCGCGAAACAAGGGTGAGCAATGGCGTGTGAACGGCACGAAGTCCTATTGCACCGGCGCAATCTATGCACATTGGATTCCGACGCTGGTATCGGCAGAAGAAGGTGAAGAGGTCAGAACCTATATCGTCTTCATCCCACGGACCGCACAGGGCGTCACCGTTCTGGACGATTGGGATGGCTTCGGACAGCGGGTCACGGGCAGTGGCACCGTGCGGTTTGATGACGTCGCAGTCGAGCCAGAATGGGTCATACCGTTTCAGGCTTCTTTTGAAGTGCCAACGACAATCGGCCCGCTGGCACAGATCATCCATGCGGCAATCGATCTTGGAATTGGCGAGGGCGCCTATGGGGAGATGCTGGCTTTTGTCCGCAGCAGAGCTCGACCCTGGATCGACGCCAAAGTTGAAAGTGCTGCCGAAGATCCTTTGACCCTTAGCGAGATAGGGCAAGTCCGCGTAAAGCTTCGCGCTGCGGATGCATTGTTGCGGAAGGCGGGGCGTGCCGTGGATGAGGCTATGGCCAATCCGACAGAGGACACGGTTGCCGCGGCGTCCGTCGCCGTTGCACAGGCTAAGATCTTGTCCACCAAGGCAGGTCTGCTTGCATGCAACAAGCTGTTTGAACTCTCCGGCACATCATCAACGACGATGGAAGACAATTTCGACCGATACTGGAGGAATGTCCGCACGCACACGCTCCATGATCCTGTGCGCTGGAAGTACCAAGCGATTGGCCAATACATACTGAATGGCCGCCTGCCGCCTCGCCACGGCGCGATCTAGTTTAGTCCTGGCCGCGTTGTCATTGATGCGTCCAGTAACATGAACCCGACGACGTCTCTCTAAATCTCTATTTTCGCAATTCCAATTGGAAAATCGATTGCCCGCTGGAAACGCTTCAACTCCTGGGAAAGTCATGCCGCCTCGTAAGAAGATACTCCTCAACGCCTTTAGCATGAACTGTGTCGGCCACATCAATCACGGTCTGTGGACGCATCCGCGTGATCGGTCGCACGAGTACAAGCGGCTATCCTACTGGACGGATCTGGCGAAGACCCTGGAGCGCGGTCTGTTCGACGGCCTGTTTCTGGCGGATATCGTTGGAGTTTACGATATTTATCAATCTTCGGTCGATCTCACATTAAAGGAGTCGGTGCAGCTTCCCGTCAATGATCCCACCCTGCTGGTGTCTGCCATGGCGGCGGCCACGCAGCATCTCGGTTTCGGTATTACCGTCAACACCAGCGTTGAAGCGCCTTATACTTTTGCGCGCCGCATCTCAACGCTCGACCACCTGACTGAAGGCCGTGTTGGCTGGAACATCGTGACTGGATATCTCGACAGCGCCGCCCGCGCGCTTGGTCAGACTGGAATGAGCGAGCACGACAACCGCTATGACCGCGCCGACGACTATCTCGACGTGCTCTATAAGCTATGGGAGGGAAGTTGGTCGGATGATGCCGTGGTTGTTGACAAGGCGCGCCGCGTGTTTACCGAGCCGGGTCGCGTGCGCAAAATCCATCATCAAGGCCCCTATTACCAGAGCGAAGGATATCATTTGTCGGAGCCCTCGGCGCAACGTACGCCGGTCCTCTACCAGGCGGGTACCTCCGGGCGCGGCCGACAGTTTGCGGGTCGCCATGCCGAATGCATTTTCATCAACGCCACCGATAAGGCCGCTGCTGCCAAGACGTCCCGCACCCTGCGCGCCGAGGCCGTCGCAGCCGGGAGGCGTCCAGAGGACATCAAGATATTCGTGGGCATAACGGTTGTGCCTGGACGAACCATCTCAGAGGCAAAAGCGAAGCTGGAGGATTACCTGGACCACGCCAACCCCGAGGCAGGATTGGCACATTTCTCCGCTGGCAGCGGTATCGATTTCTCTCGTTATCAACTGGACGAGACTATTGAGTATGCGGCCGGCAACGCAATTCAGTCCGTTACAAAATTGGCTCAGCAAAGAGGCTGGACCAAGCGTCAATTGCTCCAGGAGTTGGCGATAGGAGGGCGTTACCCTGTGATTGTTGGCGATGGCGCCCATGTTGCAGAGGAATTGATTTCCTGGCTAGACGAGGGCGAAATAGACGGCTTCAACCTGACACGAACCGTTGTACCTGAAAGCTATGTCGATTTTATTGACATCGTCGTGCCGGAATTGCAGGAGCGCGGCGCATACAAGACGGCTTACTCAGACGGCACACTGAGGAGTCGGTTGTTTGACGCTGGTAACAGATTGCCGGACAATCACTATGGCAGCAGGTTTAGGTGGACCGCTACGGAACAGTAACCTTGGCTTGCTCCCCATCTCACCATCGATCATGTGAACAACGCGTTCAATATCTTACCCTCGAGTGCGGCGAGTTCCGGCGCGCCGTGACGACGTGGGCGCGCGAAGGGGACCTCGACATCGAGCGTGATCCGGCCGGCATCGATAACGATAATCCGGTCGGCCAGCGCCACGGCCTCGGTGACGTCATGGGTAACGAGCACGGCCGTAAATTTCTGCTGCTGCCAAATATCTTCCAATAGCCGCTGCATCTCGATCCGGGTCAGCGCGTCGAGCGCTCCAAGTGGCTCGTCGAGTGCCAGAACCTGCGGCCGGGCGACAAGTGCTCGGGCGAGCGCGACGCGCTGCCTTTGTCCTCCCGAAAGAACAGATGGCCATTCGTCTGCGCGATCCTCAAGGCCGACATCGCGCAGGATCGAAAGCGATCGCTCTCGGACCTCGGAGCCCTTCGATATGCCGGTCAAGCCGACGCCCACATTTTTGGCTACCCTTGCCCAGGGTAACAAACGAGGTTCCTGAAACATGATCCGGGTGCGCCCGCTACCATCTTGTGAGGTTACTGTCACCGATCCGGAAGTCGGTTTGTCGAGTCCTGCCAACAGGCGAAGCAGGGTACTCTTACCGCAGCCGCTTTTGCCGATCACAGCCAGGAACTGGCCTGCGGGAATGTCGAGGTCGATGCCCTTCAAGACCTGCTTGTTGCCGAAGTCGCGGGTGACGCCTCGAAACGACACTGCAATCGGTAGACGCACCGGCTCCGGGCCTGCGGGTTCGGCAAAAGACGCTTTTGACACACTTGGGATGTTGACTACGGACATTGGTTCTAAGTTTCCCATCGATCTGGAGGCGTCAAGCGGGTTGAAAGGCAGGGTGCCATTTCAGGGTCAGCCGTTCGAGCAGGCGCGCAAGTGAGTCGGCAAGTTTTCCGAGCAGCGCGTAGATGATAATCGACAATAAGACGACATCGATCAGTAGGAACTCTCGGGCTTGCATCGCCATGTACCCGAGGCCGGAAGAGGCAGCAATGGTCTCGGCAACAATAAGCGTCAGCCACATAATTCCAAGCGCGTAACGCAACCCCACAAACATCGACGGCAGGGCACCGGGAAGAATAACTTGGAAAAAAAGCGTCCAAGGCGTCATGCCGTAAGTGCGTCCCATCTCAACGAGTTGGCGGTCGACGGTCTGTATGCCCAGCACTGTGTTCACGTAGATCGGGAAGAAAACGCCGAGCGCTACCAGGAACAGTTTGGCTTCCTCATCGATACCGAACCAGAGGATGACCAGCGGGATCAGTGCCAGATGTGGAATGTTGCGGATCATCTGCAGCGTCGTGTCGGTGAGATTGCGCGACAAGGCCGACAAACCGTTCATCAGGCCGAAAACAAGGCCGATAGTTCCGCCGATGACAAAGCCGGACAGAGCACGCGCCGTGCTGATGGCGATATTGTGCAGCAGTTCGCCGGATAGCAGCAGCCGCCAGAAAGCCTCTGCAACCGCGGAGGGCGGCGCCATCGTATTCGGGGAAATCCAGCCGAGGCGGCTCGCAATCTCCCACAGAATGATCAAGAGGGCGGGCAATATCCAGCCCGATATCTTTTCTATGACAAAGCGATCTATGCGAACCATTAAAACTGCTTCTCTGATGTGCAACGCCTAGCCTACAGCCAGACGGTCATATTGAATGGATACCGGCGCGCCACGGTCAGCGCGCCGATCAACTCTAGGAGAGATCGATTGGAAAACCTTAATTGGTACCTGGTGCCTTCCAGATCGCGTCAGCCACATTGATTTGTTTGGGAATCAGGCCAATTTTGAAGAACCGGTCCGCAGTTTCCTGCTGGCTTTTAACGATCTCTGGCGTAATGGGGCCAATACCGAATTCGGCACGGTTAGCAGCCAGTGTCTGCGCCTCAAGAGGTACATTTGTCACGTCATGCAGTGCCTCTGCCACTTTATCGCGATTGGCAGCAGCCCATGTTGCGGCGACTTTCAGGGCATCGATTGTTGTCGTGACCACGTCTGGATGGGCGATTGCGAACTTGCTGTTCGCCAAGAAGTAGGTCTTGACCTGCAGGGTTTCGGCAGAGGTGGTCAATACGCGTGGCTTGTATCGCGTTTCGGCGATCGCGAAGAAGGGGTCCCAGACCGCCCATGCATCGATCTTGTCGCTCGCAAAGGCGGCTGCCGCGTCCGGCGGGCTAAGATAGACTGGTGTGATATCCGAAAACGCGACGCCCGCCTTTTCGAGTGCTGCAACCAAAAGGTTGTGTGCGCTGGTTCCCTTACCGACCCCAACCTTTTTGCCTTTCAGATCGGCAACCGTTTTGATGTCTGACTGAGGCTTCACGAAGATTGCCTCGCCCGCGCCGTTGGAAGGAAGCGCGGCAACATAGGAGATCGCCGAGCCTGCTGCTTGCCCGAAGATCGGGGGAGCGTCGCCGGTCCAACCCAAGTCAATGGAACCCACATTGAGTGCTTCGATGATCGGCGGCCCTGCGGTGAATTCCACCCACTTAACAGTCGTTCCCTTCGGCTCGAGTGCTTTCTCGATGACCTTCTGCTGTTGGGCTATGACTGGAAGATTGGTCTTCTGGAAACCGATCCTGAGTTCCTTCAGATCTTCAGCAGAAGCAGGTGACAGCGAAAGCATGACGAGCATGGCGATGCCCGCTCCGATGACGCGTCGTATGGCAGCAAACATTAATGTATCTCCAACCGGGGTTGTCCTTGATCCAGATCTTGATCCTAACGACGCGGCGTGACGAGCGAGCCGTTTGTTTTTCTGATCGGAGCGGCTTGCGTGGAAAAATTTTGCCGGTTTGCGGCGTGTGCAGCGGTTGGATTCTGATGTCCGGATTTGTGTGGATATCATGCCTATAGTTGGCGTGCTCCCCGTCTGCCTTGTCGGGTCGCGATGCAATTTTAGTTTTGGCGACCTAGAGAACCGGTTAGCGCCCTAGTTGATGGACGGATTATCCTAGCCGTGCATCGCGTACCCACAACCTCTGTCAGTTGCTCTCTGTCAGTTTAAGATGCGCACTTACAGAAACCGCCATGCCGCGACGGCTGACGCCGAGCTTGGCGAAGATGTTTTTCAGATGAAATTTGACGGTGGTTTCCGAGATATGAAGTTCGCGCGCGATCTCCTTATTGCTGCGGCCATCGGATAAAAGCTTAAGTACGGTAACTTCGCGAGCGCTCATTAGGCCCGGCGTGGGTGAAGCGGACTCTTCATCCGTCGTTTTAAGGCGCGTCGTTCGCTGCTGACGACCAAGGCCGTGGCCGACGATGCGGCTCATGAATAAAACCGCGTCAGGGCTGAAGACCTTCAAGCCGAAACGGCGGACGATGGCGCGTAGCGTGGCGGCCAATTCCTGTCCCTCATCAGTAAACAGTTGCGTGGCCTCGTGGGTGCGGGCAAGAGCGATGGTCGATTGCAGATAGGCGAAGGCCTGTTGTTGCCGCCCCGCCTTCCAAGCAGCCTGTACCGCCATGATCTCGGCCAGCATGCGGTGATAGGCGTGGCCCAACGCGCGCGCTGAGACGATCAACGCCTCAAGCAACCGCAACGCCTCCGGCGCCTGTCCCTGGGCAAGGGCTAGGCGCGCCGCCGCGAGATCGAAATCATAGGCCTCACGCCATGTCCAGTTATCCGGTACGCTTGCATCTCTCAGCGATTTTGCCCGCTCAATGGCCTGTGTGGCGGATTCGAGCATGCCTGCCCTGACGAGCAGGTCGATGCGCATAATGGCAGCGGCAGTCTTCAATCGCGGCAGATTGCGTTCGACCGCCACTTCCTCCGCTTTGTCGAGCGCGGACGCTGCGGCATCGAAGCCGCTGACCTGCAGACGGCTGCGGGCCAGAAGCCAGAAGAGCCGCGTGAACAAATCCACCCAGCTTTCCCCGCGGATGAGCGGCTCCATGCATTCCGTGAGGCTTCGCTCCACCTGCAGCACCTCGCCCTGTTGATAAAGCGCATCGGCCATGGCCAGACGTACGATGGCAAGCAGGTTGCGGTCGGTCCAGTGCACCCGCTCCACCAGTTCCTCCGCCTCCCGGCAGAATTGAAGAGCGGCGGAAAACTCGCCTTTCAGCGTGCTGACGAGGCCAAGATGGATGAGCATGAAGACCTGGGCATAAGGCGTCTTTTCCTCCCGATAATAGCCGAGCGCCCTCAGCGCGACGCGTCGTGCCTCCTCCAGATCACCAGTACGTGTGTAGATGATGCAAAGGTGATTGAAGAGCCAGGCCAGTTCCCAGGTGGCGTGTGGCGGTAAGGCGGCTGCGGTGTGCTCCAGCCGTACCGCATGCTCGCGCGTCATGCGGCGATCTTCATAGACGTCGATCAGGCTGTCGATATGGTCGAGAACGCCGCGATCGACGGCAGCAAGCGCGGCTGGCGACCATTCGCCGTTCGTCTTCAACGTATCCAGCCGTTCGCGCCCGGCAGTGGCATTTCCGCGTTTTGACAGCACCACGGCATAGCAGACCATCAATCCGGGCGAGGCATGCAGGACATCGGGTGGGAAATTGTCGATCAAATGCTCCAGCACCTGATGACCCGCCCGAAGGAAGATGTCGACGCCTCCCGCCTTGCCGATGATTTCCTCGGCCATGCGGAAATCGCCGCTCTGTGCCGCATGAGAGACTGCGCGTTCTAGATGGGCACGGGTGGCAAACCACAGCGCTGCTTGCCGATGCAGCCCTTTCTTTTCCGCATCGGAAACGAAGACCGCATCCCTTTCGAGCGAGGTGCGCAGGACCGGATGCAGTGACAGCCAGCCATTCTGCCCGTTCTCGATGACCGGATGCATGCTCTCGATCATCGTCAGGTCCTCTTCCGAAAGCTTGTTGAAGCCGAGGTCGGAGGCAAGGTCGAGACGGAACTCCTGAAAGGGCGTGACGCCGCGCAACATTGTCAGGAGAGCGGGAGAGAGCCGGTTGACGACGGTTTCGCGCGCATAGTCTGTCAGGTCCGGATGTGTTCCGGCAAGAAGCACGCGCCGCTCCTCCTCGTTTGGCTCGTTGGCGAGGATGCCGGAAGCGAGCTGGGTCAGCGCCGGCCACCCGCGCGTGACCTCCATCAGAGGGTCGACAAGCGCCGTCATGGCATTGCCCGCCAGCAGCCTTCTTACCTCGGAGCGCCCGAATTCAAGATCCTTCGCCGTCAGTTCGGCCAGCACGCCGCGGGCTTTCAGCCGCGCCAGAGGCAGTCGCGCCGGGGAGCAGGAGGAGACCGCGATCCTGAGCCGGTCGGGTGCCGAGAGGATCAGTTCCTCCAGAAGGCCATTCCGACCAACCGTTTGGCTGTCACTGGTTTCGATCTCGTCGATATTGTCGATGAAGAGCACGGTGTCGCCGTCGCGGCGCGCAATGGCTTCCATGGCTTGCGTCAAGGCGTCCTGTTTATCGACCAGAGCGGCAAGGCCGAGCGACTTGAGCAACTCCCCGAGGAAGCGCTCAGGCGAAGCGATGCCGGATGCGGTGAGCCATGAGCAATGAGACAAGGCCGTGTCCGACATGCCGGGCAGCATCAATCGACGATCCATCAGCCTCTCATAGGCGGCCTTCATCAGGGCTGTCTTGCCGAAACCGGGCGGTGCGCGCAGGACGACAATCTGGCGTGCGAGCCCGGATGCTAGTTTCGATAGCAGATAGGGCCGCTCGATGCCGGAAAAGAGCATGCGCGGCGGGCCGAAACGCAATCCGGCTGCCGCGAAGGTTCTGACGGGATGCAAGGATTTTTCACGCAGGACACGGCTCGGCATCGGCTCTCTTTTCATTCCGGAACCAGCCTCATCCTCCGCCGTCTTTGGCCGGGAGATGAGCGCTGGTATCAGTGCGCGATGCTGGCCTTTCGTCAAGAGCCGAGTGGTTGGTAGGCTTGCGTCAGGCCAAAAGCGCTGGGGCCGAAGACGGCGAGCGCTTCCGGCGTGCGCATGATCGGCGGGACGCGCACCGCCAGTACGTTGACACGCTGTCCATAGCGTAGCCTCTCGGTGGTGATTGCTTCTGCCGTGTCGATATCCAGAATGGTGATGAGATCGGGCACGATGGCAAGCATGCGCCCGCCCTCTTCCTCGGCGACGAGATTTTCGTTCTGAATGCGGATTTTCACCTTCGGCTTGGAGGTGTCGAATGGCTCGATCGTGGCAATGCCCACGGACCAGCCATTTTGCTCCTTGCGCGCCACATCCGCCACCTTGCCGGAGGTTATGACCTCAGCATGACCGTAATGGGTGCCGGAAAAGAATGCGATCAGCGCCTCGACGGGATTGAGGTGCTGCGCTGCTGCTTCCCTCAGTGTCCGGCCAATGCCGATCGCAAGCGACATAGTGGCCGGGACAGAGACCCTCTTGGTCGTCTGCCCATCCATGCCGTAATTGACGATATAGGCTTGGCCACCCATGCGGATCGTTACGCCGCGCGCCAGCCATTCGGCCTTGGCGGCATCCGCCGTCTCGATCAGCACGCGGTTGCCACGCTCATCTGCGACTGCGACCGGGCTTGCCGGCACGCCATAGACGTTGAAGGTTTCCATTTCGAGCTGCGGGAAAGCGCGGCCCATGCCGTCGGCATCGATGACCGGCACACGCTTCTTGGCGGCAAGGATGATCGGCACCATGGAGTTGATGCCGCCTGCCTCGAAGGGGATGATGGCGTCCGCATTCAGGCCGGTGTGATCCTCATAGGTTTCGAGCGCCAGATTGCCTTCGTCGCCGGAGGGGATCTTCTCGATCAAGATGGTCGGTGCGCCCATGGCGCCACAAGCGACCACTGTCGCGCCATCGGGCACGTCTTCCAGCGCCATCAGATCCACAGGGCCGTATTTTTCTATGGCAGCCTTCGCCAGAAGCTTGCCGATATAGGGATCGCCGCCGCCACCGGTGCCGAGCACCGCGGCTCCCACGGCCAGATCGTCAATGTCCTGATCAGTGATGCGTGCCATTTCAGACGATCTCCTCAATGGAGGTGAAGGGTTCTTTCAGCCCGAAACAGGCTGGCCCGAAGACGTCGAGCGCTTCCGGTGTGCGCATGATTTCCGGCACGGAGACCGCGACCACGGTCACGCGCTGACCATAGCGCAGGTTCTCGCTGGTGATCGGCTCGGCGGTTTCGGTGTTCATGATCGAGATAAGATCCGGCACGATGGCCCTGACCTTCCCGTCCTGCCGGGCAATCAGGTTCTCGTTCTGGATTTCGATCTCCATCTGCGAGGAGAAGGGTGCGATCCCGTCGATGAGCGCACGGCCGATGGTGAAGCCTGCCTTGGTCTCGCGCAGCACGTCGACGATCTTGCCCTTGAAGATGACGCGGCCATAGCGATAGAGCGTCGAGGGCAGGAAGCCGAGGAGCGCCTCGATCGGATTGCGATGCTCGTCGTGTGCCTTGCGCAGCACCTCGCCGATGCGGATCGCGAGGGTAAGTGTATTCGGAATGGCAGTGCGCTTCACATCGGCACCGCTCATGGCATATTCGGCAATATAGGCGCAGCCGCCCATGCGGATGGCGACGGCGCGAGACAGCCACTCCATCTGCCGGTTGTCGACAGCCTCGATCAGGGCGCAATCGCCCCACTCGTTGCTGACTGCCATGGGCGAACCGGAGACGCCGTAAACGCCAAAGGTCTCCATCTCAAGGAACGGAAAGGCGCGCCCCATACCGTCCGCATCGACGATCGGCAGGCCAAGCCGTGCGCCGACGACCAGCGGAATGGTGGAGTTGATGCCGCCGATCTCGATCGGCATCGTATAGTCGGCCTTTTTGCCAAGGCGCTTTTCCAACCGCCTGAGTGAAGCCACCGCCTCCTCGCCGGACGGAATTTTCTCCACCAGCACGGTCGGCGCGCCCATCATCGCCGTCGGGATCACCAGGCAATCATCGGAAAGCTCCCTGGGATCGATCAGCTCCACCTCGCAGCCCTCATCCAGGCATTGCTGTACCATCAGGCGCCCGACGTAGGGGTCGCCGCCGCCGCCGGTACCGAGAAATGCCGCACCCACGGCAAGATCGGCCAAATGTTCTCGTGTCAGTTTCATTGCCGTCCCCTCAACCAATCACCAAATCGCCGACCGCCTTGACGCGGATGCGTGTGGCGCTGCCCGGTAGATAGGCGAGTGGCACTTCTTCGATATCCATGATCTTGACGGAGGAAGGGGTGGCACCTGCCTTGATCGCGCGTTCGGATGCTTCCGCCTTGGCCCCTGCCAGAACCGCGTCGCGCGAGGTTCCCTCCAGCGAGAAGATACGATCGACCTCGCCGCCAACCTGGGCAATGGCCGCGCCGATGGCATTGGCCACAGATGCGTTTTCGGGTCTCAGCACCTTGGAGGCGGAGGGCAGGTCGCGCGAGACGAGGATTGATCCGCCCCCGACGAGGATGACAGGCAAAGGCTCGGCGCTGGTCTTCATGCGGTCCACCGCCTCATCGACCATGCGGTGCATGGTGGCGAGCGCGGTTTCGATCGTCTTTGCCGGAATGTGCGCGACACGGGAGCGGTCGCCGATATCTTCCAGGCCCGCGGCCACCACGATATCCGTCGTCGTCATCGTGTCACCGCCGAAGACGAGCGCTTTGGTGGTGATCTCGTAACCGACCGAATCCGGGCCGATGCGCTCCCCATCGTCGCGCACCAGCGAACCGCCGCCGAGACCGATGGCCAGCACGTCCGGCATGCGGAAATTGGTGCGCACGCCGCCAATATCGACGGCGACAGCGGATTCGCGCGGGAAGCCGTGCACCAGCATCCCGACATCCGAAGTGGTGCCGCCAATGTCCACCACCATTGCTTCCTTGGCACCTGCCAGCATTGCAGCGCCGCGCATGGAGTTGGTGGGGCCAGAGGCGAAGGTCAGCACCGGATAGCGCTCCACATAATCCGGCGACATCAGTGTCCCGTCATTCTGGCTAATGAAAAAGGGAGCCGTGATCTCCAGTTCCTTCAACGCCTCGCGGAAGGACGAGACGACCTTGCGTGACAATTCCGCGAGAGATGCGTTCATGATCGAGGCGTTTTCGCGCTCAAGGAAACCAACGCGGCCGATTTCGTGGCTGAGCGAGAGGGCGATATCCGGCACCTCGTTCTTGAGGATTTCAGCGGCGCGCAGCTCCATTTCCGGCGTGACCGGTGAAAAAACCGAAGTAACGGCAGCCGTTTTCAGGCCGCGTTCGCGTACGGTGCGGGCGACCTCCATCAGGCCCTTCTCATCAAGCGGGGCGATGGTACGGCCATCGAATTCATGGCCGCCGCGCAGCATGAAGGTATGGCGGCCGAGCGTATCGGCAAGATCCTTGGGCCAGTCGGTCAGTGGTGGCAGGCCCTTGGTGGCTGGCAAACCGAGGCGGATCGCCGCCACTTCCAGCAGCCGCTTGCGCTCTACCACCGCATTGGTGAAATGGGTGGTGCCAATCATGACCGCCTGGATTTGCGAAACCGAGACGCCGGTCATGCCGAGAAGCTTCTTCAGCACCGCCACGATGCCCGAGCCGACATCGGCGGTCGTTGGACTCTTGCAGGCGCCCAATACCGCCGCGCCATCCATAAGGGCGGCGTCCGTATTCGTGCCGCCCACGTCAATGCCTATACGCATGTCTTTCTCCTATGACTGACAAAGGAAACCGGCCGCCCGTACGCTTCATCCGAGGGCGTTTCGTTTCGCTCGATTGTTTGTTTGGATGCTTTGGCCGTCAGGCCATCAGCACCTCCGACCGTTCGGGGTCCCAACTGACCCCGCAAAGTTGCCCTGGCGAAAGTCTTGCGACATGGGACTGGTTCTGTCTCTCAGCGACCATGTCCTGCCCGCCCACCGAAAGACGGTAGCGCACCAGTGCGCCCTGATAGGTTTCCGAGACCACGGTTGCGGGAAGGCCGGTTCCGGGCTCGCCGATGATGAGGTTTTCCGGCCTGACCACCAGCTTGACGGAAGACCCGCCCGCAAGGTCACTGGCGGGAAGGCGCGTCAGCGCCGTCTGTCCGCCGAAGCCGACAGCCAGGCGATCTCCCTCGCGGCCCTTCACAGTGGCATCGATCACGTTGGACTGGCCGATGAAGGTGGTAACGAAGAGGGTTTTCGGCCGCTCATAGATTTCCTGCGGCGTGCCGACCTGCTCGACCCGAGCCTTTTGCATCACGCCGATCCTGTCCGACATGGTGAGCGCCTCGTCCTGATCATGCGTGACATAGACCGTGGTGATGCCGAGTGTCTTTTGCAGTTCCTTGATCCAGTATTTCATTTCCTCGCGCAGCGCCTTGTCGAGTGCTGAAAGCGGTTCGTCCAGAAGCAGGATGCGGGGTTGGGTCACCAGCACGCGGGCAAGTGCCACACGTTGCTGTTCCCCGCCCGACAATTGCCGCTGATAGCGGTCTTCGTAGCCCATGAGGCCCACCTGTTTCAGTGCGAAGGCCACAGCCGTATCGATTTCGACGGGCGACTTCTTCCGAAGTTTCAGCCCAAACGCGATGTTTTCAGCCACGTTCATATGCGGGAAGATCGCGTAGTTCTGGAAAACGATGCCGATGTCGCGCTTTTCCGGCGGCAGGTAAGTCACGTCATCCGAGCCGATCAGAATCTGGCCGGAGGTCGGCCGGATGAAGCCCGCAATCATGCGCAGCGTCGTCGATTTACCGCAGCCGGACGGTCCGAGTAGCGAAAAGAACTCGCCCTGTTCTATGTGCAGATCGATACCGGCGACCGCGACGTTGTCGCCATAGGACTTGACGAGATTTTTGAGTTGAATGTCCGACATCGTATCCGATCGTCCTTCAGGTCCGCGCTTTGTGTCCGTTCTTCATTTGCTCGTTGGCGGGCGCCTTGTCGCAGGCGCCCGCTCTGTTCGGCGTCAGCCGGCGAAAATCTCGTTCACGGTCTCGACGATTTCGTCTTCGTTTTCGAGGTAGGCCTTCCAGTCAGGCAGCCAGAAATTCTTGATGGCATCGGCGCTGTTGACGATGCCGGCCTTGACCAGATTGTCCGGCAGAACGGCGTTCGATACGGTCGGGCGCAGATAGAATTCCTTGCCCATATTGGTCATGAAGGATGGCTCCAGCGCCCGGTTCAGCAGCGCATAGGCAAGTTTCTTCTGGGTCGGCTCCGAGTAACGGCTGATCGTGTAGGTCTGGGTCAGGATCGGCTGGAGTTCCTTCCAGTACATGACGGCGAAAGGAGCGCCCTTGTCGCGAGCCTGCATCGGCTCGGCGTCACTCTGTACCGCGATCACGACCTCGCCACGATCCATCAGCGTCTGCATGTTGCCGGTGAAGTCGGAAATCTTGGCGGGCATCAGTGCTTTCATCGCCTCGTAGCCGGCCTTCAGGTCGTACTGATCCTTGCCGAACAGCGAGCAGGCGACGAGGAAGAAGTCCATCTGGAGCGTGTTAGAGGTAATATAGGTGCCGCGCTTGCCGGCGAATTCCGGCTTCCACATGTCCTTGAAGCTGGTCGGTGGCGGATTGACGAGATCGGTTCGGTAGGCGTGGACATACTGGTTGAAGGCCCATGTGACACCAACACCGTTCGATGTCGCGAAGGGCCATAGGTTCTTGCCGTTCGGAAGATTGGGAAGGATTTCTTCAATCGTGTGGAAGAAATCGCCCGCACCCGCCGTCTTGAACATTTCCGGCAGGTTCCAGTTGGTGATGTCGAGCGGCGGCTTCTTCGGGCCGTTGGCGACGAATTTTGGGAACCACGGCCAGGTGGAATCATACTCGATCTTGCAGTTGAAATCCTTGGCAAAATCGGTCAGCAGGTATTTGTTCACCAGCTCGCCCCATGGGCCGCCCCATTCGCCGACGCGCAACACCGCGCCACCGGCATCGAAGACCGAGCCGTCGTAAGTGACGTCCTGCGAGAAGGCGTGGTTGATGTTGAAGAGCGGTAGTGTTGCCGCAGCAGCGCCGAGTTTCAAGAGCTTGCGGCGGTTGGGATCGAAGGTCTTTACGGTCATGTCCATGTTCCCCTTGTTGTTCGAACTTATGGATACGGGTTTATCCCCGGCGGATCAGCCGCCGAAGATGCGTTTCAGATTGACGAGTTTCGAGGTGGCCACCATCGAGACGACGACGAGGATGATGGCGAAGATGCCTGCGGCTGCCGCAGTCGGCTCGAAGGCGTAGCGAAGCGCCACATACATGGCCATCGGCAGGGTTTGCAGGTTCGGTGTCGAGAGAAACAGCGTCACCTCAAACTGGCCGAAGGAAATGATGAAAGCGAAGATCGTCCCCGCTGAAATCGCTGGCGAAATGATCTTCAGCGTCACCAGCCTGAAGGCAGTGAAGGGCGAGGCACCAAGCGAGCGGGCTGCCTCTTCCAGCGAGCGATCGAAGCCGACCAGCGCTGCCGTCACCGTGGCGATGACGAAGGGGCAGGTGACGATGACATGGCCGATGATGAGGCCTGCCATGCTGCGGGCAAGACCGATATCGGTAGTGACGTAGAAGACGTAGAGCGCCAGACCCAGCACCACGCCGGGCAGTACGATCGGCATCATGAAAAAGGCGCGAAGCGGCCCGACGACGCGGCTTGTCGAGCGGGTCAAAAAGAGAGCCGCCATGGTGCCAAGCACGGTGGAGATGGCGGTCGAAATTCCGGCCACCATGAACGACACGCCATAGGCAGAAAGAAAAGTTGGCGAGGTCAGGAAAGCGTAGACCCAGCGCAGCGACAGGCCCTGTGGCGGGAAGGTGAGATAGTCGCCGGAATTGAGCCCGGAGAGAATGACGATGACGACCGGCGTCAGCAGGATGGTCAGGGTCAACGTAGAGAGCAGCTTGAAGACCAGCGGAATGGATGTCTCTTCGCGCATCAGCTGCGTCCTCCAGTGGTGCGCATGGCGGCGCGGTGGTAGACGGCGATCGCCATCAGGCTTGTCACGAAGAGGACGACGGCAATTGCCGCGCCGAATTGCCACCGCCCGGTTTCGGCAACCTGCTGGTAGATATGGATCGGCATGACCATGACTTTCCAGCCACCCATCAACGCCGGCACGACGTAGGAGGAAATGGCAAGTGCAAAGACCAGCAAAGTTCCGGCCAGAATGCCCGGCATTGAGAGCGGCAGTACGACCGAGAAGAATGCCTTGCTGCGCGAGGCGCCGAGCGATCGTGCCGCCTCCTCAAGCGAGGGGTGGATCGATTTGATGATGCCGATGAGCGAGAGCACCATGAAGGGCAGGGTGATCTGTACCAGACCGACGACGACGCCAAAGATATTGTACATCAGCGGCAGCGGGGCCGAAATGATTCCGAGGCGGAGCAGGGTGCCGTTGATCAGGCCATTATCGCCCAGTAGCACCATCAGACCATAGAGGCGGATGACCATGTCGAGCTGCATCGATGAGAGAACGAGGATCATCAACAGCGTGTTGCGCCCGGGATTGACGGTCTTGGCAATGACATAGGCCAGCGGATAACCGAAAAAGAGGCAGACGAGAGCCACAAGGGCTGAGATACCCACTGAGCGTAGGATGGACTCGTAATAGATGGAGCGGGTGAAGATCCGCACAAAGTTGTCGAAGTTGATATCGCCGGAGAGCGTAATGACGCCAGCGACAGACTTGTTGAAGGCAAGACCGAAAAGTGATGCTGTCGGCACGACGAAGAAGACGATGAAGAACAGCATGGCGGGTAGTATCAGAAGCCATAAGCCCGCGCCATGTACGAAGCCCGGTTTGCCGATGCGCGAGGCTTTCACGTCGCCGTCTTTTCCCGATGCCGCTGTTATCGCCGTTGATGCCATTTGCGTGCGTCCCGCTCCTGTTCGCCTTTACTCCGCCGCCATCGGCAGCATCGCGCTGCGCAATGTATCGTAACCCAGCAATTGCTTTTCCGGCGGTGCGGGATAGGTGGTGCGGCTTTGCGTGAGGCCGGCTCTGACAATGCCTGCGGCAACCGAAATGGCGGTGGGAATAGGGTCGATAACTGGTACGTCGATGCCCTTTGCCAGCAGGCCTTCCCGCAGGCCTGCGGCACAGCCCATCAGCCCGGTGCAGCCAAAGATCAGCGCTTCCGCGCCGTCTTCTTCGACAGCCTTGCGGCCTTCCTCCACCAGTCGTTCTGCGGTGGCGGTAAGGTCTTTTTCGAGATCGAGCACGGGAATGTCGACGCTGCGCACTGAGGCGAGCTTGGAAGATAGACCGCAGAGTGCTGCGGTATTTTCGAAGGAGGGGATCAGCCGGCGCATGACGGTGATGACCGAGAATTTGTGTCCCAGCATGGCGGCAACATGCATGCCGGTCTGGCACGGTCCTACCACCAGCATGTTGGAAAGTTCACGACCGGGGCGCAGGCCGGGATCGCCCATGCAATCGATGATCACTGCATCGACACCTTCGCGCTCGGCCTGCAGGATTTCGAGCAGCGTTCCCGGAACCGACATCGCCGCCTCGAACTCGCTTTCAATTGAACCCGGCCCGGTTGCAATCTGGGCATGGGAGAGAACGATGCCCGGATATTCCAGCGCTTTCAGGTCGGCAAGCTTGCGAAAGCCAGCGGTGACGATGGGCGATACGACACGAACATGGACGGTATTGTCACGCATTCCCGGTATCCTTTGTCAATCGGTGCGCCGTGCTCATGCAGGCGAAATCGAAGCCGCGAAGGCAGGGCATCAAATGGAGTGCGGATGCAGATCCGCGCCTAAGATCATGTCCTACGGTGCATCGGCTCAGTGACATTCGGAAGCGTTCTGCGGAATAGGCTATTCTGTTTTTTGGATGGGTAGCCAGGGCGGCGAATATGTTTGGATCCTATACTTTTGGGTAGGTTGCCTTGCATATCACGCGTGCATTTTCGAGTTTCGATTAAATATTAATCCTATCGATAAGCTCTCTGATCAATTGACAGCCTCTGGTGATCTCAAGCGCGTTTCTCGGTTAGGAGCATCATTGCTAGCATTGGACTTAGAGGCCCAGGGGGTGGCGCGACGGGACTGAAGCATTTTGTTTTTCCGGACCGACAGCAACCGGGTCACGGGCGCGCTTAGCCAGTTGTTTGTCGAAACCGGGTTGCGCCTCTGCCCCTTCTCGCCGGGATCGAAGGGCAGCAGGCCTGCTATCGCTAGCGACGCACACTCGACCGGCAATTGACGCGAGATCTTCTATAACCCGAAACGCAAACATGTCAGCAACGGGATGCTGTCGCCCGTAGACTTCGAAAAGGCAGCAGAAGATTTAACCAGAGGGTGTCCACGAGGCTCGGGGCTATTCAGATCGAGGGGGCCTTGCGCATGGAAGATCAGCTCGAATGACCAGACCCTAGCGATCGGTGAGGGAGGACAAAGCCATCTCGAAATCACATATAAGCCCGGTATGGGCATAGTCCGCCACGACGTCTCCTCCAAGTTCGGACGTCGTCACCGCCTTTATGAGGCGGGATCCGAAGCCCTGGCGCGACGGAACAGTAACCGACGGACCGCCTCGTTCCTCCCATCGCAGGTTTAGCACTGCCCCGGCCGGATCGCTGCTGCTTGCAATGGACCATCGAAGGGCGACTTGGCCGCGATCGGTAGATAGGGCTCCATACTTGGCCGCGTTGGTTCCAAGCTCATGAAGCACCAGGCTTAGCGGAAGCACCGCACGAGCATTGACGAAGACCTCGTCACCTTCAACCTGAACGCTGTCCTGGGGATAGGGCGACATCGCTTTGCGGACGATGTCATGCAAGCTCGCGCTTTCCCAGTTGGAGATCGTCAGGAGATCGTAGGCCTTGGACAAAGCTTCCAGTCGCGCCTGGAGCACAGACTCCTGACTGTTGGGAGCCGCCGGGCCTAAGGTCTGCCGTACCACCGCGTTGACCGTTGCGAGCACGTTTTTCACCCGATGCGTCAGTTCACCGATCAAAAGGTTCTGCAGCCGCTCCGCTTCTTTTCGCTCGCTGATGTCTCGTGCGATCTTTGAGGCGCCGACCACGTATCCGTTTTCATCATAAATCGGCGAGACCCTGAGCGACACATGAACCTCGCTGCCGTCTTTATGGATTCGCCGCGTCTCGTGCGGTTCGACGTGGCCACCGGCCTTGATGCTGTCGATTATAACATTTTCTTCCGTAACCAGCTCCGGCGGAAGAATGATGAGGGCCGGGCGCCCAATGGCTTCCTCGGCAGAGTATCCGTAGAGCTTCTCGGCGCCTCGGTTCCAGCTGCGTATTTTCAAGTCGAGGTCGACGCTAATAATGGCGTCATCGGAGGACGCTATAATGGCAGCGAGCCGACGAGCCTCCTTTCGCGCCCGTTTCCGTTCCGTCACATCTATGGTCACTGTCGCAGCCTGCATTATCTGGCCGCTGTCGTTGCGGATGACGGATACGGAGTTGGACACCCATACAAGAGTGCCATCCCTTCGGATGTACCGTTTCTCGATCTCGAAATTGCTGCCGGTCTCCACCATGTGATGGAACTGCTCAAGGTTGCCAGGCAAGTCGTCGGGGTGAGTAATATCCTGCATGCGCAATTTAAGCAGTTCCGTCTCCGGATAACCGACGATCTCGCAATATCTTTGATTGACGGTGACAAAGCTGCCATCGAGATCGGTCAGCGCTATACCGCCCGTCGTCTGCGCAAAAATGGCTTGCAACCATATGTCACTCTGCGTCAATCCGGCCTCCGCGACAGCGCCTATCATAAGCAGCTTAAATGCACATATACTCAAGATAAATTCGGACATCGCAGACCCCGGGTCAAGCCCGCGATCAGCCTGATGTCGATCAAGCATCGAGTTTATGGGAGCGCACGAATTCGCTCATGCCAAACGCGGATTCAACTTTCACGCGCTGAGGGTCGTGAAGCGGAAATTCGATACAGATTATCGGATTGAGCGAAAGCCACAAATCTGTGGCTCTAAGCTTCCAATGTTAGGACAGTGCCGCGGCACCTTCCTTGAGGCGTTTTCTGCTGTGAGCCTGATTTGGATGCCCTGCCCAAGAGGGCAGGGCTGCCAATTCCGGGGTCACTTATTCAGCGCATCTTTGAGTGCTTTGGCAGGCGCAAAGGTCAACTTGTTCGAGGCCGCGATTTTCATGGCTTCGCCCGTTGCAGGATTGCGGCCCTCGCGCTCGGGCGAAGCCTTTACCTTGAACTTCCCGAAGCCAGGGATCGACGTTTCCTTGCCGGAGCCTGCTGCATCGGTAATGGCCTGGAAAACGGCTTCTACGATTGCCTTGCCCTGAACCTTTGTCAGTCCATTTTCAGAGGCGATCTTGTCAGCGATTTCGTTGGTTGTGGTCATGAGTTTTCCTTTTAACAGTAAATCAATCCGAAATTGGTGCCAGCTTCTGGCCGCGTTGTCATTGTCGACGATCGTAGCGTGGCTCAGATCACGTGGATGTCCACAACTCGTTTCGGCTTATAGCGTACTCTCTGTGTTTTCAAAGCACCTTACGCAAGGGTGTTATGAGGAATGGTATTTGGGCGTTTTTTTAAACTGCACAGGCCCTTTAGGGGTTCCCCGCCCACGGGATACGGAGGAAGTTGCTGCCTCACCGGTCGAAGCCGGGGCTCACTGCAGGTATAAACGGCATCTTTTCCGCGTGGTGGATTGAGGGTCTGGGGCCAGCTTTTTGGGGGCTAGTTTTCGTCTTGGCCATCTTGCGTCTCACGTAGTTGGATATCTGGTAAACGCGAGAATTCACAAGCCTCCCTCTACAGATACGAGCTTGCATGGTTCGTGTTGGGAGGTGTGCCGGCAGACATACGATTGTCTCGCGCAGATGGAGGAAAGATGAAGGCGATCAAGATCGGGCTCGGATTGTTATTGATCTGCGGAGCTCTTTATGTCGTGCTGGGAGAACAGCTAAGCGGCGCCAGTGCCAATGCGTTCATTAATGCGCGGCTCACCACCAGCCGCGCTCCCATAGCCGGAAAAATAGACCTGATTTCAAGACCTCTCGGCGCTCAAGTCTCGCAAGGTGATACTCTTGGCGCGATTGAGGATCCGCTGGTGGACAGTATCCGTCTGCTTGATCTTGAATTGGAGCAGGCAGACGTTCAGGCAGAGATTGCAAGGCTTCAATCCGTCATTGCTTCTTTCGATCAGTCCATCAAGTTGTTGCAGACCCGTGCGGCGATCTACAGCGAGGAGCGAAAGCGTCAGCTTGAAGCGCAGGCCCAGTCGGCTGAATCGACGCGAGCGGCGGCGGAAGCTCGTCTCAGGTACGCCGAACTCAGCCGCGAGCGCTCCTCGCGGCTCAGTGGGCAGGGCATATCGACCGCACAGTCCCTTGAACAGGCTCAGTCACTGGCTGAAGTATCCAATCTTGAGGTTGCAAGCGCAAAGGCTCAGGCGGCGGAAATTCTTGTTGCCCGCAAAGCGGCAGATCGCGGCGTTTTCCTCGGTGACGGTTTTAACGACGCGCCATATTCCGAGCAGAGAATATCGGAGATTGACGTGCAGCGCCTGGAGCTGAAAGCGCAGCTCGAGTCGAAAAAGCTCGCGCTTACGGCGGTGTCCGAGCGAATTGCAAACGAACGCCTCCGTGTGAACAGGCTATCGGCCTCGAACCTCGTGGCCAATGTCAATGGTGCATTGTGGGAGTATCTCTCAGCGTCGGGTGAAACCGTGCAGCGCGGACAAGACCTCCTGCGCCTGATCGACTGTGATTCCGCAATCGTGACACTGTCGGTATCGGAAAGCGTCTATAACACTTTAAGGGTGGGCGCGCCCGCGACCTTTCGTCTTAGCCGTAGCCGGGTGGTTCTCGAAGGATCGGTCATACGCCTCGCCGGCTCAGGGGCCGCCACGATTTATGAGAACATGGCGATCGCTCCGAGCCAGCGTCACCTGCAGCGTTATGACGTCGCCCTCGATGTTCCCGCTCTACGCAGCGACCCCGACCTCCGGTGTCTTGCCGGGCGCACGGGCAGGGTGTTTTTCGAGAACCGCGCCTTCGACTGGCTGAGAGTATGGTGGGGCTAACACGTGGAGACGTTCTTCTATCTCAGTGAGCTTCAGTCGAGTTTCGCCCACATTGCCCTCGCAATGGGATTTGCGCTTCTCCTGCCGCATTTGCTCGACAGCAAAAACTGGACACACAGGACGGTTCTGTTCGGCATCGGAATGGTGCTCGCCGTGCGATACATCTGGTGGCGAGGCACTGCGACTCTCGCACCGTTCGGTTGGACATTCGACTGTCTTTTCAGCTGGTCCTTCTTCGCGCTGGAAGCTTTGTCCGTCCTCTCTTCATTGAGCGCTTTCACGATCTTGACGCGAACGAGTGAGCGTTCTTCTGAAGTTGAGCGGCACAGGTCGTGGTGGGTGCCTGCGCCCCCTCCCAAAGTGGCTGTCATGATTGCCACTTATAACGAGGATCAAACCGTTCTGGAAAGGACGATTGTCGGTGCAAAAGCCAGCGATCACCCAGACGTTCAGGTGCTCGTTCTGGACGATGGGCGCCGAGACTGGCTGCGCGATTTCTGCCAGGAGCATGATGTCCGGTATCTCCGCAGACCAGACAATAAGGGCTCCAAGGCCGGCAACATCAATCATGCCCTCGACGTTTTGGCGAGAGACGATGCCCCACCGGATTTCATCGCGGTGCTGGACGCGGACTTTGTTCCGCATACGGACTTCATCTCACGAGCGCTTGCCCTTTTCCATGATGATGCGGTGGGACTTGTGCAAACGCCTCAGCACTTCTTCAACCCGGATCCCATTCAGCATAATTTAGGATTGAGCCGTTCCTACCCAGACGAGCAGCGTTTTTTCTTCGATCACCTTCAGCCGAGCCGCGACGCGTGGGGAATTGCTTTTTGTTGCGGAACGTCCTCGGTGATCCGGTGGAAGGCCGTGCAGGCGGCTGGCGGCTTCCCTACGGACAGCATTACGGAAGACTTCATGCTGACACTGCAGTTGCAGGAGCACGGCTATCGGACGGTTTATCTCAACGAAGCATTGACCGAGGGCCTGGCTCCAGAAGGACTGAAGGAATATGTTACGCAGCGCGCGCGATGGTGCCTGGGGCTGATGCAGATCGCGCGTGGCAGACTAGGCCCGTTTGCATCTAACAACCTGCGTCTGCGAGATCGTTGGAGCGTGCTGGATTCCGTTTTTTTCTGGCTGACGACATTCACCTTCCGTATCGCGTCGATGACATTCCCTCTCCTTTACTGGTTCTTCAACGTGACGGTGGTCAATGCCTCCGTCCCGGAGGTCATCAGCTACTTCGGCACATATATGGTCTGGATTCTGTTTGTGCTGAACTTCATCTCATCGGGGATGGTCATACCGATCGTCAACGATGTCAGCCAGTTGCTGGGTGCGATCCCCATATCGCGTGCCGCTATTGTCGGCTTGATAAAGCCCAAGGGGCACCCTTTCAGCGTCACGGCAAAGGGGGGAGACCGGACCAAGGTCGTTGTGCAGTGGAGGCTCATGCGGCCATTCATTATTCTGACCTCGCTCACCATCATCGGCATATTGATAGGACTCATGTCCGACCGTTTTGCGTTTAACGATGCAGGTGACGGCAAGGTCATCATCCTGTTCTGGACCGTCTATAATCTCGTCATCCTTGCAGTCACCTTGGCAGTTTGCATAGAGCTTCCGAGATTGGAGAAACATTATGCGGATCGTCCCGAGCGCGTGGTGATCAACCTGGGCGGCAAGCTGAAACGTGTGTGGATGACGGATCTGACGCAGGAAACGGCCCGACTGCGGGGCTTGAATACAAGTGTCGCCACAAAGATCATCATGAAGATCAATGGGATAGGGGATTTCGAGGCGACCGTTCTCGAGCAAACGGACGACGGCGTCGTCGTTTCTCTCGGTCTTGCAGAGACTCAGTATCAGATCCTCCTAAAACGCCTCTATGCGCAAGGCGCCGTTCCAAGCGTCACCTCCACAAGGCTGTCGGCGATCCTGAAGGATGCTACCGCCCGTCTTGCCCGTCCATAGGCTGCTTTGCCTTGTCTGTGTCGTCGGGCCGGTCCATGTTTGCCTGCATCCTTGAGATCGCCGAGCCGATGGTTGCAAGCTCGGAGGTTCTGTAGCTCTCATAGGGGTAGACGTCCTCTCCGTCGGCGACGGCCTTCGCACTGTTGGCGAGATGATGGAATGGCCGAATGAAGGAAATGATGAACAGCGATGTCAGGGCAAGAAGAAACAGGCAGAGCATGGCGAGGTTGAAAAGGAGCTGGCTGGAGAAGCTGCTCGCTGGCTCGCTGATCGCGTTCGCATCGATCCTTGCGACGATCGACCATCCAAACTTGGGGAGGGTACGATAGCTGGCCTCAGGCAGCGTTGCGACGAAATAGTTTTTTCCATCGGGCCAAACTTCCAGGCTGACACCCGTCGCCCCGGTTCTCGCTCTTCCGAGGCTTGGCAGGTCCAGGTTGAGGATGCTCTGCTCCTCAGAGGATATCACGGCGGTACCCTCCGGGTTCACAATAGACACGCCAACGTTAAGCGCGTTGCTCAACTCCTCCACGTAGGTTTTAGCCCATTCCAGATTGAGATGGAGGCCAAGAACGCCAACCACAGTTTGGTCAGCACCTGCAATGGGTTTGGCCATGTCAAGAAATCTCAGGGGTTCCCCGTTCTCCAAGGCAGGGAGCTTTGACGCAAGGAGTACCGCTTCATGGGCGTCACCCGCAAAATCCCCCTGGAGACCTTGCTGAAACCATGGACGAGTAGAGACATCTTCTCCTTTAAGAAGACCATTCGATGCCACTTGGACACGTCCGTCACTCCCCGCATACCCAGCCCAGGAGATGATCTGGCCTGTGCCGACGAGTGTCGAGAGGTCGTCCTGGATGTTCGCCGGTTCGGTGGCGGAAAGCGATTTCGCCAGGATTTCGAGGTTGGCCCATTCTCTGTAGAGGGAGGCGGCAAAAGCCGTCTGCACCCCTCGGGCTCGTGTTTCGACAGCTGTGCGTAGGCTCAACTCCTGAAAGCTCCGAACCTTATCGTTGACAACATTGAATACGATTGCGGCTCCGACGAGGAGGCAGACAAGCATAAAACCTAGCGTAATCAGAGTAAGCGACGGCAGCCGGCTGTTCGCGAGGGTGGGCTTGGGCACTGAATATTCCTTTGCAACGTCTACCGGACATTAAATTCCCCGGAAGGTTGCAGCAATCTGCCGATTATAACGGGTCGTTTATCCGTCCGTAGTCACACTCATCGTCGCTCGTCAGGAGAGGCTGCTACTTTCGCCATCGGGTTTGCATAGTCAGTTGGTCGATCAAGGGGACAACCCTGCCGGTTAGCAAGGGACGTTCTTGCTCTCTCAAGGCTTCGTGAGTGGTGGCGAATGTCTCGGCGAGTTTAGGCAGCGTTGCGCCCGTCGTGATGATACTGGCCATAAGAGGATCATCTACAGGGCAAAGGCAGGCGGCAGAGGACGGGCGACGTACCTTTCGTCTGCCTTAATCTGGATGCGTTGGATGCCGACCTTGATCTTCGTTTCTCAAGATTGTCGCGGGCAGGGTGCTGACGGCATGGCGCCGTCAATATCCCTCAGTCCTGTCCGAACCCTTTTAGGATGATATCGATGATCCTTTTCACTTGGCTCTCGTCAAGCGCATAGGCTGGAAGGGGCGGCAGCTTCTGATTATTTTCAAGTGAGAGAAGCTCAAAACGCCTGGAAACCGGGTCGAGATTGGCCAGCATATGGATCGCAGAACCGCGCGCCAATTCATACTGCCAGATCGCCTCGTCTCTGGAATAACGAGGAAAGGTTCGGCAGATCGCGTCGATAAAACGACGGGCGACATGCTCGTTCAACCCGAATGCGTCGTACCCGGCTCGCGCATCGACGCGCATCTGGAAAATATTTCGCACATAAAGGCTACCGCCATCCTGTGACCGTGAGACCGTCAGAATAGGCTCGATCAAAGCTTCGAGAATTTGGCGTGGCTGAAGCGGCTCGCCATTTGCCGTCTTTTCGAGCTTATCGAGTTGCGCCAGTCTCTCGCGGTTGACATCGCCGGTAATCTCCTGCGTAGCCAAGCGTACCAGCGCATCCTTTGACTGGAAGTAGTAATTGACCGCCGCTCCATTTGCGCCGGACGCAGCGGTGATATCGCGCACAGTCGTTCCGTTCGGCCCCTTGCGTGCCACCAGTTCCTTCGCCGCGCTCAGTATGGTCTGGCGCGTCAGGTTACGCCTCTGGGCTCCGTCCTCTTCCCCTTCGGGATCGTTGATAAATTCCATGCCTCGCTACCTCCGTGCCGATCAGGTCTAACTAAAAAAAACTGCTTGCACTACCTTTTGTTTGAAGATAACGATTAAAACAGATGTTTGAATTATCTGTTTTAGGCGGTGGATGATGCTGATGCAGAGCGCGGGTCAGGAGCGCCCGGTCGACACGGGCGACTATGTTTATGCACCGATACGCGGCAGACCCCATCTCGGAATGCCTGGCGATGCGCAACTTGCCTTCTGGGTCGCTCCGAACATCGAACATTATGAGTGGATGCCGCCCGTCAACCCGAACCGGCATCCATGGCCGAGGGTGATGCCTGACGTACTGAACTATTCCGTTCGCGATTTCGGCAACCGGATTGGCTTCAGGCGGATCTCTGACGAGATGGCGAAGCGAAACATCCGGGGCTCGGTATCGCTGTCTGTTGCAGTGTGCGACCACTTTCCCGACATCATCAAGCGCTGTAACGATCTCGGCTGGGAGCTTTTCAGTCACGGGGTCTATAATAGCCGCTACTTTTACGGCATGAGCCCGGAAGAGCAGCGTCACGTCATCATAGACAGCCGCGAAACGCTGGCCAAGGTGGGGCAGACGCTGGATGGCTGGCTGACCCCGGCGATCACACCCGATCTGGAAACGCAGGAAATCCTTGCGCAGGAAGGTGTGCGCTACACGCTGGACTATTTTCACGACGAACAGCCTATGCCGCTGAAGCTCAAGACCGGCAAGCTGATCTCGATACCCTATTCGATCGAGATGAACGACACGCCGATGGCACACTGGCACAATATGTCGGTGGCCGAAATCCTTGCCTCCCTCAAGGCGCAGTTTGACCGCCTATATGCCGAAGGCGCCGAAAATCCACGCGTCATGTGCTTTGCCATTCATCCTTTCGTCTTGGGCCAGGCGCACCGCATCGATGCTTTCGCGGCGTTTCTCGATTATGTGAAGTCGCACGATAGGGTCTGGTATCCCACAGGCCGTGAGATTGCTGACTGGTACTATGATCGTCACTATGACGTGGTGAGCGATTGGCTCGCTGCTGTTGAGGGAGAACGCGGATGATTCTTCCCACTGGTCCCAGCTATCTCGAAACTCCACTGCGCCGTGACAACCAAATGGACCACGATTTCTACGGCTTTCGCGACACCTGGAGTGAAAAACGTCTGACCTGGCAGAACGGTGCCAGGCTGGGTGTATGGCTGCAGATCGCGGTCGAATGGTTTCCTTTGAATATCAGCGGTAAGCCGTTTCTGCCGGTCGGTGCTCCGAACCGGCCCTGGCCGGATAGCGAGACCTACACGCAGCGTGACTATGGGAACCGTGTCGGCATTTACCGGATGATGGACGCCTTGAAGGCGAGGGGGCTTTCGGCCTCCATGCTCGTCAATGCCCGTCTCGCGAAGCGTTATCCCATCCTCATGCGATCTATCCTGGATGACGGCTTCGATGTGGTCGCCGCAGGTCTCGATGCTGGTGCGATTCATCATGAAGGGCTGGCGGAAGACGAAGAGCGGGCGATGATTGCCGAAGCTCTCGCGATCTTTGCGGGTTTTGGTGTGTCACCCATTGCATGGCACTCGCCATCCTGGTCGCAATCCACGCGAACGCCGCGGCTGCTTCTCGAAGCGGGTCTGAAAGCCATGGCCGACTGGGCGAATGATGAGGCGCCTTATCTGTTCGAGACCGGAGCCGGCAGCATCATCTCGCTACCAGCGACGATGGAACTCTCAGACCGCGAGATGATCATGCTGCGTAAGCAGAATCTTGCCGATGTCGAGGAGAGCTTCATCGCTGCCGCCCGGCGTCTGTGGAATGAGGCGCGCGACAGCGGCCATGGCCGTCTGCTGACGCTGAATGTTTCGCCCTGGTTGATGGGCCAGCCTTATCGCGCTGCCGCCTTTGAACGTATTCTCGATGCCCTATTCGCTCTCGACGGAACCGTTTCCGTTGGGGTTCCTGAGATCATTGCCGCAACCGACGGCCTTACACCTTAACAGCCCGTCGTAGAGATTAGCCATGTCGCAACAACCCCGCCCGAGCGGGGAAGGTAGCCTATTGCTGCTTTCCCTGTCGATTTCGGTCGCCTTTTTGATGGAGACGCTGGACAGCACGATCATCGTGCCGGCCATCCCTGCCATGGCCGCCGATTTCGGGGTTGAACCACTGCGGATCAATCTGGCGATTTCACTTTATCTCGTTGCGCTTGCAGCCATGATCCCGGCCAGCGGTTGGCTTGCCGATCGCTTCGGTGCAAAGCGGATATTCCTTTGGGCCATGGCTGGTTTCATGGTGGCGTCAATTGGTGCCGCTCTGTCCGTTTCGCTTGAAATGCTGGTGGGCATGCGGATCCTGCAGGCTGTCGCCGGCGCTTTGATGACCCCCGTTGGGCGCCTCCTTTTGATCCGTTCGGTGCGCAAGGAAGAACTCGCCGCCGCAATCGGGTGGATGTCCATGCCGGCTCTCGTCGGTCCCGTTCTCGGTCCGCTGGTGGGCGGTTATATCGTCACCTATGCGAGTTGGCCGTGGATATTTCTCGTAAAGATGCCATTCGGAATTGCGGGTCTTATTCTTGCCGCACGCATGTTGCCGCCGGACAGACTCCATCCGCCCGGTTCCTTCGACGTCGCTGGTTTCGTCTATTGCGCCGTTTGTCTGGGGGCGGCGCAGCTTCTCCTCGACCAATTGGTGCATGTCTTCCTGCCCGTTCCTGCCATCGCCACACTCTTCGCAGCCATCCCCGTTATGGCCGTGGCGTTCCTGTGGCACTCACGCCGTCGGCAGCGTCCGGCACTTGATCTGACACTGCTGAGACTTCCTCTGTTTCGCGTCGGTTTTTTCGCTGGCGGTCTTTCGCGACTTGGCCTCAATGCCTTGCCCTTTTTGCTGCAATTGCAACTGCAACTCGGTTTCGGCTGGTCTGCGGCCCGCGCCGGCTGGATCGTCTTTATCGTCGCGGCCGGAGCCCTGGTGTTCAAACCGCTGATGCGTCGCGTTCTTGCCGCCTTCGGCTTTCGGACAACTTTGTCCGTTAACGCGCTGCTTGGCGGTGCAATAGCGGCGATCCTTGCGTCTGTCGGGCAGCAAACCCCCGCGGTGGCAATCGGAGTGCTGGTGTTTGGCTTCGGCCTGTGCCGCTCGCTGCAATTCAACACCGTCAATACATTGCTGTTTGCCGAAATCCCGAGCGAACGCCAGAGCGCCAGCACCGCTCTCGGCGGCGTAGGGCAGCAATTGTCGATGGGGCTCGGCATTTCTGTCGCCGCTGTTCTCGTGGTGCAATTCCAGAACGCGGGTTTCACCGTTCCGTCACAGGCAATGTCCTCCGCGATGTTTGTCGTTGCAGGGCTGACCGCCATTTCCGGTCTGCTCTTTCTTCGCCTGCATCCTGCCGATGGTGCGGTTGTCAGCCGTCACCGCATCTATATCCAGAAAAGTTGAACGTTCTATGCCAGAAGTCAGAACAAGCACCCACTCCAAGACCGCGATCAAGACCGGCCATGACGCCGCTGCGCTCTGCCCTGCAAGTTTAAGTGTGGCGGATGCGTCGCGCCAGATCGACGCAGGCCTTCTGTCCCCAGTTACACTTCTCGAGGCAGTGCTTGCGCGCATCGACAACTTAGACCCAATCATCCATTCCTATTTGCGTCATGACCGCGCTGCGGCCCGGCAGGCGGCCCAGGCAGCAGCGGAACGGGCAGGGCGCAAACGGCGTCTCGGGCCGCTCGATGGCATACCCTTTGCGGTGAAGGACAATATCTATACTCGCGGGCTGGAAACGACCGCCGGTTCACGCGTCCCGCAAAAGCATGATCCATCCATCAATGCGACCTTGGTGTCCCGGCTCCAGGCGGTGGGCGCTGTCCTTGTCGGAAAACTCAACACCTGGGAATATGGCACGGGGACGGGCGCGGTTTATGACGATCTTCCTGTGCCTGCTGCCCGCAATCCGTGGAACCCGGCCCATTATACTGGCGGTTCCTCCAGTGGCTCTGGGGCCTCCGTTGCAGCGGGCACCGCGCTTTTCGCGATTGGCACTGATACGGGCGGCTCCGTTCGTCTTCCTGCTGCCGCCTGTGGCGTCGTCGGCTTCAAGCCTACTTTTGGTCGTATCAGCCGCCACGGCATCATGCCCAACTGCTGGAGCTTCGATACTCCGGGCCCGATTACGCTGACCGTGGAGGATTCAGCGCTCGTCTATGACGCCATAGCGGGATACGACCCAGACGATCCGGTCAGCCTTGATGCCGAGGCAGAGCCCCTGGCGGGTGCGCTCAACGCCAGAGCGTCACGATTGAAAGTCGGTTTCGTACGCACGCTCGGCACAGATCACGGCTCGATGGATCCTACCATTCTCGCCGCTCTCGACGAGGCTGCGGAAGCGTTGCGGGCAGCCGGTGCCGATGTCAGGGAGATTGCGCTGCCCATACCGGCTGCCGATTACAGGGCGATCAGCGTCCCCATCAACCGCAGTGAAAGCTTTTCTATTCATGAGCGGGATTATGTCGAACATCGAGATCTTATGGGCCGTTCTCTGCGCGAGAAACTAGAAGTCGGCATGTATATGCGCGCTGCCGATTATCTTGCAGCCTTGCGTCAGCGGCGCGCACTCGTTGCCGCCACGGACAGCGTTTTCGGCGAGGTGGACGTCATGCTTCTGCCAATGACCTCGCGCACCGCCCCGCGGGTGGACGACCAAGCCGCGGTGACGGATTTCACCACGGGGTCGGCCGGAAGTCCGTTTTCGCTGACGGGGCATCCGGCACTGTCCCTGCCGGCAACCATCAATCAGGAAGGCTTGCCGGTTGCTATTCAGCTGGCTTCCGGATTTCGAAAGGAAGCAGTCCTCCTCGCGGCAGCATCGATGCTTCAGCACCATTTCAATCCGTCGCCGCGCCGTGCCGATCCGGCGCATACGATCGCTCTTCACCTGCGACAGGGTACCGCACAATGACAGATCCAATCGACAACCTTCGTATCGCTGTGAGTGTTATCTGGCGCGGCTGCGGTGAGGCACCGCCGACCGGCGAAAATCTTGATCGCGCGGCAGCCAACCTGGCCGATGCGTTGGCGAGCGGCCGCAAGGTGGCGCGCATTGACGACAAGACATTTCAGCCGCTTTACGGACCGCGACGGGACCTGGAATAGGCTTTTGTGCACAGCAAAAATAAAACAAGTGAATAAAACAACCATTTGAAATTTTCATTCGATCCACTAGACTGCTTTCAACAACCAAAAAGGGGAACATCATGAAAGCTTTGAACCGACTCGCCATCGTCGTCGCAATGACACTCTCTGCCGCGCCTTCTTTCGCTGAGAGCCCGATCAAAAGCGCGCTGGATGGCAATGCGCCTCCCTATGCTCAGCCCAAGCTCGATGGCAGCATCGAAGGTCTGACGGTGGATATGACCCAGGAAATTTCCAAGCGCATTGGTCGTGAAATCACCCTCGACGCCATGGCTTTCTCTGCCCTCGTCCCAGCGCTTCAGGCGGGCACCTATGATATGCTTTCCGTACCGTTCACCGCGACGAAGGAACGGTCGGATGCCTTCCTTCTGACCGAAGGCATATGGTCGGCGGATCTCGCTTTCCTCATTCCCGCACGCGGCGATCAGGTGACCGACTACGCTCAGTTCAAGGGCAAGACGATCGCGACGAACAAGGGCAACGCTTACGAGAAATGGGCGCGCGAAAAGGCGGGTGACTACGGCTGGACCGTGGAATCCTACGGGTCGCTCAGCGATGCGGCACAGGCCGTGCAGGCCGGTCGTGCCGATGCTGCCCTGGTTGGGGTTGCCACCGGATACACCATCGCCAAAAAGTCGCCCGCTCTCAAGGTTTCCGATTTGAGAGTGGAGACCGGACAGTATTACTCCTACCCTGTACCGAAGGCATCTCCAGAACTTCGCGCGCAACTCGATCGCGCCATCGAATGCATCAAGGCCGATGGCACCGCGGCCAAGCTCTACGAGAAATGGCTGGGTACTGCCCCTGCCGCTGGATCTCTGGAGGTCACGCCACAGCCTGGCATCGGACCTGTCGGTCTCGGCAATTACGACGCAACGCCCCACGACCTGGCCTGCAAGTAAGACGTTTCCGGGAAGAAGGTCCGCATCTCATGTCGAAAACGATCATGCAGCCCATGCTCGACATTCAGGCGCTCTACAAGTCCTTTCATGGCGTAGACGTCCTGAGGAACATCAATCTGCGTATCACACGTGGTGAGTTGGTGTTTCTGATCGGGCCTTCAGGTTCCGGGAAGTCGACGCTCCTTCGGTGTTGTAACCGACTTGAGGAGCCAAGCGATGGCGCCATCATGGTGGATGGCGTCAACATCATGTCGCCGAAGACGGATATCAACCTGATGCGCCAGCGCATCGGCATGGTCTTCCAGTCTTTCAACCTCTATCCGCACATGACGGCTGAGGAAAACGTCATGCTGGCGTTACGACGGGTTCAGGGCAAGTCCACGGAGGAGGCGCGCGACATCGCACACCGCGAGTTGAAGCGGATGGGATTGGGCGCACGTCTCACCCACTATCCTTCACAACTCTCAGGTGGCCAGCAACAGCGCGTGGCGATTGCCCGTGCGCTAGCCCTCGGACCAGGCGTCATGCTTCTGGATGAGCCGACCTCGGCACTCGACCCTCAATTGGTAGGGGAGGTTTTACAGGCCATGCGGGAAATGAAGGCCGAAGGCATGACCATGATGGTGGTCAGCCATGAAATGCGTTTTGCCAGGGAGGCGGCCGATCGCGTCGCCTTCATGGAGGCGGGAGAGATCATCGAGCTTGGTGCACCGCGAGAGCTTTTGGCCAAGGGGCCAGACAGCCGTGCCTGCCAATTCATGTCGCAGGGGCACTGAGCCCCATGGATCTGCACGGACTGATCGCTCTTTTCTTCAATGTCGACGTGGCCGTTCAATATCTGCCGGACCTCTTGGCCGGACTTTGGGTGACGCTTTCACTTTCCGTCGTCATCGTGGTGTCGGGCCTCTCGCTCGGCCTGGCACTCGCTGTCGTGCGGCTGATGTCGCATCGATATGTCGTGATGTTGCTGCGCCTATGGGTGGATTGTTTTCGCGCCGCTCCGCCGCTTGCAGTGGTTCTTCTGATGTATTTCGGTTTACCGAGTCTGGGGATCACACTCTCCGCCTACTGGGTGCTCTGGTTGACGCTGACCGCGATCCTTGCCGCGTTCTGCGAGGAAATCTTCTGGGCGGGGATTGCTTCCATCGGAAAGGGCCAGTGGGAGGCGGCACGTTCCACCGGGCTGACCAATGCTGGAACGTTTCGTTACGTCATCCTGCCGCAGGCGATGAAGATGTGTGTTCCGCCGTTGACCAACCGCGCCATTAGCATCACCAAGAACACGGCGCTCGGCACGGCAATCGGCATGCCGGAACTGCTGAATGAGGCGCAGACGGCGCTCTCCTTTTCCGGTAACGCCACGCCGCTTATCCTTGCGGCCATAGGTTACCTCATCATTTTCATGCCGGTCATGGCACTGGCCGGAAGACTGGAAAAACGTATGGTTTGGGGTGCGCGTTGATGAATGGTTTTATCGAGCAGTTCTTCAACACGGACGTGATGGTACAGGCGCTTCCTTATCTGTTGAAGGGATTGCTCATCACGCTCAGCCTGACCTTGTTGCTAGCGCCGCTCGGCATGGTGCTCGGCCTTTCGCTGGCACTTGCATCCAATCCGCGCAATCCGGCGATGCGGATTTTTATCCGGGGGTGGATCAATATATTTCGTGCTTTGCCACCGTTGGTGCTGATCATCCTGACCTTCTCGGGTCTTCCTTTTCTGGGCGTAAGGCTGCCAGCGATGGCCTGCGTCATCATCGCGCTTCTCCTGAACAACTCCGCCTATTTCTGCGAGATCTTCAGGGCTGGCCTCGGCTCTGTTTCTTCGGGCCAGCTCGAAGCGGCGCGGTCGACAGGACTGACAACCGTCGACGCTATGCGCTACGTCGTGCTGCCCCAAGCCGTGAGGAATGTTCTTCCCGATCTTGCGTCCAACAGCATCGAGGTGATGAAGAGCACATCGCTCGCGGCCATTATCGGCGTGGGAGAATTGCTCTACGTCGCAGGCAACATTCGATCCGTTACCTACAACACCACGCCGCTAATGCTAGCAGCCATCATGTATCTCGCTATCCTGCTGCCCTGCGTTCGGCTGGCCGGGCGACTGGAGCGAAAACTATAGGATCATGGGCGTGGGAAGGGCTCTCATCGCACCAAGGCTTATAGGGTCATTGGGCGTGATGGCTCAGGGCACTGTCAGGCTCCGCCTACGTCTCCCTTACGAGCGCTTCTACGGAACGTTGAGGGCTGGTACTCGGAGGAAAAACGTTCGCCTTCGCCAACCAGATAGTCATTGAAGAGACTGAAATATTCCCGTTCAGGTGCACCATAAGACTGCTGAGCGAAGTCCTTGAGAGCCCTACGATCACGGATCGTCACAATGCCCCTTGAGGCGTGGACCAGATGTTTTTCTTCCAAGCTATGGAAAGCCGTGGTGATACTCGGGCGACGAAGAGCCAATATTTGCCCGAGATTTTCGTGGGTCACTTTGATCTCGTTGTGCCAAACTCGGTCTCGGCACATCAGTAACCACCGAGCCAAACGGACGTCAATCATGTCCACAGCATTCGACTGGGCCGCGTAGGCCATTTGTATCTGAAATGCCAAGGAGAAGCGCCTAACGACGTCGGCAACGACAGAGTCCTCCTCGACAGCACTCAGGAAGTTGCTCAACTTCATTCTGAAACCGTCGCCTGGAAGGTGCATAACCATGTCAAAAGCGCTGCATGCCGTTGGGTCTGTCAAGGCCCAGGGGGCAAGCCCTTCATATCCGATCATGCCGACGGCGAACGTATCGGACTTAGCAGACGGAACCTGAACGGAGATGATGCCGGAGTTGAGAAAATATACATCGTCTAGGGTCTGGCCCCGGCAGGCAATCCGATAATCTTTCGGAAGCGAAACGCTTTCAAGCTCAGCAAAAAGGCGACGCCTCGAACGTGCGGGTAGAAGTGTCAGCAGCTGGTTTTGCGGATGAGTATAGGGAATGTCTACCATATATCTTTTCCAGCTGGGGCAAGAGCGGTTGACTCCCAGCCGCCCGCGCCCATGGTCGTAAGCGAACGATAGTGAACCCTAACATACCTCATAGGAGGTGTCGAATCACGGAGGCGAACGGTACATTTCTGGACGGTCGCCGAATTGCAGCCTGTGTTCTGCTGACCGGCACCTTCCATGGTCCTGTTTCGGGTGTGGTTTTGAGTGCGAGGATCAGGTCGTGGTTCTTTCGCCTGCTGTTCGGGCGGACGCGGAAGCAACACCGCGCAGCGTCTGCATCCAGACGAGCTGCTCGTGCTTGATAAGCTCGGTCGGCTCGTGCAGCGCTAGCGTGTTCCGAAGATCGCCGGCATGCCGCCCACTGCGAAATCCGTCAGCGCTTTGCGCATTTCCGAAATGAAAGCGTGTTGGAGGCGCGAGCGAGGTACGCCCTTGCGGGTTATTAGGACTGCCGCAAGCTCGATCGGTGGTAGAAAATCACACTCGACGAGACCGAGGCCGGCATTGAATGCCGCCGTATAGGGATCGATGACCGCAGAGCCGATACCGGCACGCGCAAGAACAGCCGCCGTCGAGCAATAGCGAACTTCAACGCGTGGCTTGTATGCGACACCGTCACGTTCGAAGGCGGCGCGGACGAGGCGACCAAGGGTCGAGTCAACTTCAAGCCCGACGAAGTCGTGCTTCGCGAGTGTTTCGGCATTGACGACAGTATCGGTCGTTTCCTCAGTCCTGGGGACGACCGCAACCATATGGGTGCGCGCCAGAACCTCGACATTGACCGCAGGATGTCGTTCCAGGGCAAGTGCAAGTCCAATATCTGCATTGCCGCTCTGAACAGCGTCCACAACATGCTCCAACCGGCGGACATCATAGGCGATGGAGACATCTTTGCGCTCCTTGAGAAACCGCCTCATAGCCAGTGGAGCAACAGTATGTCCCAGTGGCGGGGTGGAAATCACCCGCAGTCGCCCCGAGACGCCCTGGCGCATATCCTGTGCACGCGAGGCAAAACCTCTCAGCAGACTGAAAACCGGCTTGATATCTTCATGCAGCGCGACCGCCTCTTCCGTTGGCTGAAGACGTCGATGCAGACGCTCAAACAGGGTGACGCCCGTTTGCGTTTCCAGTTGGCGAATACCGTTGGAGACTGCTGGTTGGGAGATGCCGAGCTGCTCGGCGGCCTCGACCGTGGTTCCACACCGCATGATCGCATCAAAGATTTCCAGGAGGCGAAGCGAGAGATCGGATTTGCCAGGGTCGATCATGCCGTTCCCGCCATGAGCGTACCGAACGCCATGGCGACGGCTGCCTGGGTGGGATCGATAATCGGGCAACCGATCTCCGCTTCCAGTCTCGTGCGATGGCCGGACATGCCGGCGCAACCCAGCACGATTGCGCCGGCACCCAGCGCTTTCAATTTGCCGGCAGCGCGGAGAAGGAGCTCGTAGCTCTCCTCCCCATGGCCGCTATCGGCAACACTGATAGACCCCTCCAGCGCAATTTCGCCCGCTAGACGTTGATCGACACCGAGCCGGCGGAGATTGCGCAAGTGGCGCGGGATAGAGCCCTCGGACACCGCGATGACGCCAAACATATCGGCGAGTGCCAGGGCATGAAGGACGCCAGCATCCTGAATGCCGTAAACCGGCATGCGGGTGATGGACCGGGCGAGGTCCAGTCCGGGCTGTGAGTAGCATGCCAGAATATAGGCTGCAGCATCAGGACGGGATTCGATCACCGCCGCCGTGTGGAGCGCTGCTTCGTCCACGTGACGCTGCGTGATGATGCCCGGCGGCGCATGCTCGATGGTGACGCATTCTATGGTTGGACCACCAATACGGGTGAAGCCGGAAAGCGCCATTCTCAAGCCATCCGTTACGCTTTCAGAACTGTTGGGATTGATCACCAGAATTTTTTGCGCGTTCTCATCCATTCAGGGTGCCACCTCATGGCTATATCGCGCTGCGACCTCGAACTCTACCGCACGATGACCGGGCATAGCGCCCGTGTCGACAGGCTGTCTTGCGATGAACCGGCCTTCGCCTCGGTCTGCCTTTAGAACGCCCTTTTCCACAATCACCCGGCCATGGTTCATCACGAGTTCCGGCCAGCCTTGGATATCCATTCCCTCGAAGGGGGTGTAGTCCATATTGTCGTGCTGCATCTCCAGCGTGACCTTGCGGCTCTCGTCTGGATTCCAGATCGCGATATCGGCATCGAAGCCCGGCAAGATCGCGCCCTTCTGCGACAGGCCGAAAACCCTTGCGGCATTCGAACTGGACAGTTTGACGAAATCCCCAAGCGTGATCCTTCCTTTACTAACGCCTTCCGAAAACAGATAGGGAAGCCGCATGGCAATACCTGGCATGCCATTGGCAATTTTCGGATAGGGCGCATCCATCCCGTTGAGGAATTTGCCGGACGCGTCGGCTCTGTAGGGCGCGTGATCGGACGAGACGCTTTCGAATGTCCCGGCCCTTATGTGTTGCCAAAGTCTCTCCTGCGTTTCACGATCACGCAAAGGCGGCGAACAGATGTATTTGGCGCCGTCCATACCGGGCCGGTCAAGGTCAGCCCGGGTCAGAGCAAGATATTGCGGGCATGTTTCGGCGAAGATTTTCGCGCCAGCGAATTTCTCCCGCCTGACGATATCCGCACCGCCTTGTGTGGAAACGTGAACGATGAAGAGTGCTGCATCCACGAGCTTGGCAAGCGAAATGGCGCGGTTGATCGCTTCTTCCTCTGCCAGTTCCGGCCTGCTCAGCGCATGATATTTGGGTCCCGTGAGGCCCGCCTGCGCAAAGCGCCGGTTCATCCACTTCACCATGTCATTGTTTTCCGCATGAACCATGGTGAGCGCACCATGGGTCTTCGCCATGGTCAGAATGTCCAGCATTCCACCGTCGCCGATATTCATCAGATCATAGGTCATGAAGACCTTGAAGGAGGTGATCCCTCTGGCGAAAACCCCCGGTAACTCGTCGAGAACGGCAGGCGACGGATCGGAGATGATGAGGTGGTAGGAGTAGTCGATGACGGAATTGGGGACGGCCCGTCCGTCATAGGTGGCGATAACCTCGGCAATCGACTGACCACGGTGCTGCGCGGCAAAAGGCACAAAGCAGGAATTTCCGCCAAAGGCCGCGGAGACGGAACCGGAATAATAATCATCCGCCGTCATGATCCCGGAGGAGCTTTCCTGGGCAATGTGACAATGCGCCTCGATACCGCCCGGCAAAACGAGACGGCCACCCGCATCGATCCGCCGCTCTCCGCCCGAAATCTTTTCCGCAACAGCAACGATCTTGCCGTCGGCTATGCCAACGTCCGCCTTGAATGTCTCATTTGGCGTGACGACCGTGCCGCCCGAAATTACCGTATCGTAGTGCATCATGCTTTCCTGCCGCTCAAACCGAAATGATGGCACCCGTCTGTGACGTGATGCGGTCATAGTGCTCGATCCGCCGATGACGGGCAAAGTCGAAGATCGTCGATTTGCCAAAGGCGCATTTGGCGAAATCGCAGTCAGCCAGGATCAACTCATCTTCTTCCGTTTCGGCCCGTGCCAGAACGAATCCGTCCGGATCGACGATGATCGAGCCACCCATCAGCGGATGTCCGTCTTCCATGCCGGCTTTCGCGATGCCAACCACGTAGGTCGCATTCTGATAGGCCCCCGCCTGCAGCGAGAGATCCGAGTGAAACAGGCGCTTTTCCACGCCTTCGGCGCTCATCTGACTGTTCACCGAAGGCGTGTTGTAACCGATGGTGATCAATTCGACGCCTTGCAGGCCCATGCAGCGATAGGTTTCCGGCCAGCGGCGATCGTTGCAAATCGCCATGCCCATGATAACACCCTCATTGCGCCAGACATTGAAGCCGAGATCGCCAGGTTCGAAGTAGCGTTTTTCCAGATGCTGGAAAGCGCGCTCTGGGTCATATTCGTCATGGCCTGGCAGGTGCACCTTGCGATATTTGCCGATGATCTCGCCCTTCCGGTTGGTGACGATCGAGGTGTTGAAACGACGCCCCTCCGGTGTCAGCTCGGCGTAACCGAATGTCATCGCGACACAGAGGTCCCGGGCACGCTCGAACAGGGGCATGGTGGCGGCATTGGGCATCTCGGTTTCGAACCATGTATCCACTTCTTTCCAATCCGGCATGTACCAGCGGGGAAAAAACGTGGTCAACGCGAGTTCGGGATAGACGATCATTTCGGCACCACGCGCAGCGGCTTGCTGCAACAGTTCCACCATGCGGGCAACTACAACGGCCCGGCTATCACTTTTTTGAATGGCGCCGAGCTGCGCGCCGGCAATGATCAATCGCGTCATGAGAATGTTCCTTCCTTGATGTTGCCCATCACGCTGCGAGGCTGCGTTGAAAACGGCTGACCAGCCGGACAACGGGCCATAGAATGACGAGGTATATGAGAGCCGCCAGCACCAGCGGCGAGGCGTTGTATGTAATCGACCGCGCCATGTTGGCGGTGTAAAGAAGCTCCGAAAGGGAGACGACGGAGGCAAGCGAGGTGAGCTTGACCACCTCTACCGTGTTCGACAGGAGATCGGGTAGAACATTACGCGCCGCCTGGGGCAGCACCACGCTTGTCAGCGTCTGCATCTGACTGAGACCGGTGGACCGCGCCGCCTCCCACTGACCCTTACTGACGGAAAGAATGCCCGCCCGATAAACCTCTGCATAATAGGCGGAATTATTCAGCAGAAATGCGAGCACCACCGCCGTAAAGGGTGAAATTTCGATGCCTGCGAAAGGCAGCCCGGAATAGATGAAGATCAACAGGACAAGCGGCGGCAGCGCACGAAAGATATCGGTCAGGACCAGAGCGGGCAAACGCAACCAGCGTCTTGGGCTGAGATTGGCAAGCGACAGCAGTAGACCGCCTATGAGACCGAGCAGAATGACGGCGGCGCAAAGTTTGGCCGTCATCCATAGTCCCGAAAGCATCAGCGGCAGGGACTTCGCCATGATCGTGAGATTGAAGAACTGATCCAGAAGGTTCTGCATGATTATCTCCCCTGGCTCTTATCGCGACGGCGCTCGAACAGGCGTGCGGCCACTGCAAGCGGCAGGAAGAGAATGAGATAGGCGATGGCTGCCAGCGACAGCGGAGTCGCACTTCCTGAAAAGCTCTGCGCGGTGGTTGTCGCCGAAAGCACCTCCTCGACGCCGATGACGGAGCCGAGAGCCGTCATCTTCGTGATGGCAAGCACACGGTTGACAAGCGGCGGAATGGCAAGCCGTACGGCCTGCGGCAGCGCGACGTAATACAACGTCCCGAAGACACCGAGCCCGGTGGAGATTCCTGCCTCCCATTGCCCACGCTCGACCGACAGAAATCCAGCCCAGAAGATCTCTTCGGCGAAGGCTGCAAGAGTGAGGGACAAAACGACGAATAGCACCATAGGCCCGGACAGACTGAGACCGACTCCTGGCAGGCCGAAGTAGAGCAGGAGGATCAGGACGAGTGGTGGCAGAGCACGGAAGATATCGGCAAAACAGATGATCAACACGTTCCAGAACCATATTCGATAGGTCCTGACGCAGGCGAGAAAGAGCCCGAGCAACAGACCGGTGAAGACCACTGCTACACCGAGACCGGCCGCGACCAGCATGCCCGACAGCACATCTGGGAGATAGCGAAGCATCACATCCAGATTGAAGAAGGTGGTGAGAAAGCCGCTCATCCCACAATCATCCTCTTACGCGTGACAGAAAGGCTTTCGTCCGTTCTGCTTTCGGAGCCCCGAAAATATCCTCGGGCGGGCCTTCCTCCACCACGACGCCGCCATCCATGAACACAACTCGATCTGCAGTTTCGCGCGCAAACCCCATCTCATGGCTGACGACCAGCATCGTCATCCCCTTGGATTTCAAATCTTTCATCACGGCTAAGACAGAGCCGACCAGTTCTGGATCGAGCGCGGATGTGGGTTCATCAAAAAGCATGACCAGCGGATCGAGAGCGAGTGCACGGGCAATCGCGACCCGTTGCTGCTGACCGCCAGACAATTCCGCGGGCATGGCATCTGCCTTATGGGCAAGACCGACCCGCTCTAGCATATCGATTGAGCGAGCCCTTGCCTCGTCAGTGGGGCGGCCTAACGCCTTGCGCTGGGCCAGCATCACATTCTTCACTACGCTCATATGCGGATAGAGGTGGAAACCCTGAAACACCATGCCCACCTTCAATCGCATCCGATCGAGATCGCGGCTGGTGCCGCTCATGATGTTTCGCCCATCGATGATGATGTCACCGCTGGAGGGCTCCTCGAGCCGATTGCAGCAGCGCAACATTGTGCTCTTGCCGGAGCCCGAAGGCCCGATGATGAAAACCAGCTCCCCCTTCGTCACTTTCAAGTTGATGTCGCGCAGGACGACATTGTCGCCAAAGCGCTTCTGTAACGAAATGATTTCCAGCATGGGACGGTTCAGCATCGGCGGCTCCTGCAAGGGAGTGGCAGGCGCTACCTGCCACTCTTCGCTGTCATTTCAGATTGCAGGACGGCGTATGGTCATCCTCGACATATCCCTCGAAACCGGGCACGCCGTAGCCCTTCGTGGGAGTCACGATAGTCGTCCCCGCCGTTGGTACGACGCCGAACCATTTCTCCGAGAGCTTGGCAAGCGAACCGTCGATCTTCAGGCACTCGATGACCTTGTCGATCTGGTTTCTGCCTTCGACGTCATCCTTGCGGAAAGCCAGCGACCAGACCAGACCGGTCGGATACTCATAGGATAGCTTGACCTTGGGATTCTGCTTCGCGGCCCAGGCCGCGACCGTCGATCCGGCTAAGTTGGCGTCGGCGCGGCCAGCGATGACAGCCGCGACGGCGTCGGTATTGGTGCCGTAGCTTTCGACCTTCCAGCCGTATTCCGCCTGACGTTCACGCAGGAAGCTGTCATAGGCAGAGCCCTTGTTCACGGCTATGGTCTTGCCTTTGAAATCGTCAAGAGATTTGTAGTCCGGCCCGCTGGCAGGAATGACGAAGGAGAAATTGGTATCCATGAAGCCTTCGGTGAAGAGAAGATTGGCGGCTCTCTCTTTGTTCACCGTTACGGGCGCTGCCAAAAAGTCATAGGTCTTCGCCTGCAATGCCGGTATCAGACCTGAAAACTGGGCAGATGTGAGTTCTACCTTCTTGCCAAGCCGCTCGCCGATGAGATTGACGAGATCGACGTTGAAACCTTCCACTTTGCCATCAAGGGTCGGCATCGCGTGAGGGGCGAACGTTCCGTCAAGAGCGGTCTTGATCGTTCCTTCGGCGTGAGCACAGGAAAAGGCAAGGAAGAGCGATAACCCGGCAAGGCCGGATTTTTTGAAAGTGACCATCATTGTTCTCCACTGGAAGTGCCGTTTTGGCTTCTTATGGGGAGGATGATTTCACGGCCTCTGCTGCACCGCAATATAATTATTGATTATCATACGAATAGAATTATGCGTGTTTCAAATACGAAAACAGGCAGAAAACCTTCTTTAAGTCAGAAATGCTATCGTTTTATCAGCTGCTTAGTGATGTCTGGCTGCTGTGACAGTCGACAGTTAGGCGCACGGTGCCGACAGCTTGGACAGCCTTGCATCCTGATGGTCGCAGTGCCAGACAGGGATCACGGCTGGTAGGCATAGGACAGGCAGAGGCAGGATCATGAACAGAACGGTTTACTTGAATGGTGCATGGGTTGCGGAAGGTGACGCGAAAGTATCGGTCTTCGATCGTGGCTTTCTGTTTGCCGACGCCATCTATGAGGTGACAGCCATCATTCAAGGCAAGCTCGTCGATTACCCCGGTCATCTTGCCCGCCTGAAACGATCTGTGGATGCGCTCGGTATTGCCATGCCGGTGGCGGAAGCCGAATTGCTGGAACTGCACAAGGAAATCGCGCGGCGCAACGGCGTCGAAGATGGTCTTATCTATCTGCAGGTGTCCCGCGGCGTTCAGGATCGTGATTTCGTTTTTCCAGAAACGATGCAACCGACATTCGTGATGTTCACCCAGACCAAGAAGGTGCTGGACAATCCGAAGTGGAAGACGGGCCTTTCCGTCAAGACTGTCCCTGAGGGCCGCTGGTCGGACCGGCAGATCAAGACCGTTCAGCTTCTCTATTCGTCGCTGCGCAAGACGCAGGCCAATCGGGAAGGCTACGACGACGTCCTCTTCGTCGAAAACGGCTACATCACCGAGGCAAGCTCCGCCAATTTCCATATTGTCACGCAGGACGGCACACTCGTTACACGCGATTTATCGAACGCGCTGCTGCACGGCATCACTCGCGGCTCCATTCTGCATCTTGCCAGACAGGCCGACCTTGCCGTTGAAGAGCGCGCCTTCACGCCAGAAGAGGCCAAATCCGCATCCGAGGCCTTCGTGACGTCTGCCACCAGCTTCGTCACGCCGGTGGTCAAAATGGATGGTGACACGATCGGTAACGGCGAAATCGGCCCCATCAGCCGTCGTCTGCTGGATATCTATATCCGCGAGCAGATCGCAGCGGGCATTGCTGTCGACAGCCCATCGTGACTGGGCTTGTTGCGAGCTTTCGTGCCCACAAGCGGTTGACAAACCTACGCTTCGGTCATGCCTCAGTCTGAGGTCTCACTCTGCCACATCCGTTTCACGATGCTTTTGGCTATCCGCTAATTGCGGGCATGTGGGATAGGCATTTCGCTTTATGCCAGCGTCGGGTATAAGTTGAATGAGCACTTGTCCGAAATGAGCTGAAACACAGATGACGGATAACCAAGCCGGTTCCGCATATGAAGATGCCTTGACGCTCGGCGAAGATCTTCGCCACACGATCGGTAACTTTGTCCGTGCGATCAGATTGCAAGCGGATACGCCGACCACATCACAGTCCGAGACACTCGGCCTTTTGGAAAGAAATGGCCCGTTGAGCGTGACGGAACTGGCAGGCATGCGCAAGGTCAAGCACCAGAGCATGCGCCTTGTAGCAAACCAACTGGAAAGGGATGGGCTCGTTGACAAACTGCCCAACCCTGCGGACGGGCGCAGCCAGCTCCTGTCCATCACGGCGGAGGGGCAGTCTCAGCTGTCCCAATCCAGGGAAATCAGGACTTCGAAGATCGCCTCTCTTATCGAAGAAAGACTATCCAATCAGGAAAGGCAGACACTTCAAACCGCGATGAGCATTATTGCGAAGCTCTGTTAGCGATCACGCTTTTGCCAGAGCAGAGACGACACTCGACAATGTGTTGAGGCCCCAATGCTCTGCATACTTATTGTCGCGGATACGCACGATATCGATCACGCTAATGGCAACAGTTTTTCCCGTTGGCGGAACGCCCATCAAAGTCCCTGAATGAATGCCACTGATGGTTTTACGGGTCGTCACCTTATCTCCTTCGGCGACCTGATCGTGGATTGTTACCTTCAAGTCCGACAAGGCGGGACGAAGAACATTCTGAAATGTGTCCCACATGCTCAGCGGGCCGTTCGGCATCCCTGAAGGTGCTGAATGGTTGATGAAGTCGGAGGCCATCAACGCTTTGAACTCCTCCTCATTCCCGTTCTGAATGACCTCAATATTGAAGCGGCGAACCACTTCCTTGTTTTCGGCGGACATGACAATTCCTCTCACACAGACAGGGATCAAAATATACAGTTAGACTGTATATTTTGATGTAAGCTTCTTTTGTCCTTTGTGCAAGGTTTGCAAGGTATCGTGCGGCTGGTTGCAGCCGGTCACTACCAACGGCCCGAAACGCCCTCAGCTTGCGACGTATCGAATGCGGGTTGTCATGAACTTTCTGCAGATTGCGGTGCGGGCAGGTATCGTCACTCAATAGGGCGCCGTACGGATTCAACGCCAGGGAAAACACGAGAGCATTCCAGCGATATCACCTCCACGTATGCTGTGGCTGGATATCTTTCGCTGCATGGCGACCGAACCCACCACCAAAGTTGGTCTGCTCAATTCCAAGAAGACGAAAATTGCGCGAAGACCGATGAGCGGAGCGGTTTGCATTCTAGATCTGACTAGACGACCGATGCGCTTTCTTTCACCATCGGGGGCTCATGTTGTCAGTCCAACGACTTCGGTTGAGAGCGCCGCAGGCTGAGCCGGGCGCTCAAGCCGCGGCCTGAAGCGGTGTCGCTAAGAGTGATTAAGCCACCGTGGAGGTCGGCGATGCGACGCGCGATTGCAAGACCGAGACCTGAACCAGGCTTCGCGTTGCCGCGTGCAATCTGGTAAAAGCGCTGGAAGACACGGCTACGCTCTTCCTCGGGAATACCCGGCCCTTCATCCTCGACTGAGATTGTTCCTGTCATCTCGTCCGTGATCACGCGCACAGTTACGCAATCGCCGTTGGCGCTATGGGCAATCGCGTTATCGACAAGGTTGGCGATGATTTCCTTGATAAGAAGCGGGTTGCCCGTGACATCGATGGGATCGTCGGGCGCATCAAGCACGATATCGATGTTGCGGCTCAGAGCCTTGGGCGCTTGCTCCGCCAGGACATCGGCCGCGAGTCGGCTGAGGTCGACGCGCTGATCGAGATCGACCGCGTCGCTCTTCGCATCGACGCGTGCCAGCACGATCAATTGCTGAAGCATGCGTTGCAGGCGGGCGACGCCGTTCTGCGCTTCGCTTAGTGTTTCAAGAAGGTTGTCCTGGCCCGCCGCCTGCCGTTGCAGGAGTTCCAGATGCAGTTTGATGCCGCCGAGGGGCGAGCGCAACTGATGGGAGGCATCGGCAGTAAAATCGCGCACGCCGGCGATCGTCTCATCCAGGCGCTCCATCAGTGTGTTGATTGCCGAGACGAGATCGACGGCCTCCTCCGGCACCCGCGCGGTATCGATGCGGGCAAAGGGGACGGCGCCGGGTGAAGCCCGTCCCAAAAGCTCCTGGCTGATTTCGGTGAGCGGTAGGAGCCCACGCAGAATGGCCATGTAAGAGAGAATGGCCGCTGCACTCAGAAGGACGGCCTCGAAAAGGACGAGGACCACCAGCATCCGGGCTTCCATATTGAGACGGCTGTTGAGAGTCTCTGCCATTCTGAAGGTAAGCGGTCTTGCAAAGCCGTCAACGACGCGGCTCGTCATCGCAACGCGCACCTGGTTGTCATTCAGAACCGCCGGCACATGGGCAATTCGGTCGAGTGGCGCGGTTCCGGTGTCCAGCGCGCAAAGATCCTGGTCGCCTCGCTGAAAGCCGCCGCCATCTGAAATACAATAAGCAAATGTATCGTTCGCGTCGTCGCGCAAGATCTCGATGGCGCCCTGTGCGAGCCTGTCGTCGAGATGGGCCGGGTCCTGCGCGGTCGCGCGGTCAATGATGGAGACGAGCGCTGCATCGAGTAAGCGATCCTGCGTCAGGCTCACGACGCTGTGGATGAGAAACGCGCCGCCGATACCGAAGACAATCGCAAGCACAGCGACCGGCAGCACCATATTTTGCAGAAGGCGCCGACGAATGGAGGGCGTGGCATTCGCATTCATTCACTCGACCTCGAGAATATAGCCCACCCCGCGGATTGTGCGAATATTGGGACCATTCGGTTCCAGCTTCTTACGCAGGCGACCAAGATGCAATTCCACGGCGTTGGGCGTCAGTGCGTCATCGAAATTCGAAATCGCCGAGGCAAGCCGCTCCTTCTGCACCACCTGTCCCGCGCGGCTGAGAAGAAGAACGAGGACTGAATATTCCCGCGGACGGAGGAAGAGCGTATGCCCGCCGAGCTTTACCGTGCTCGAATTGCGATCAACAGAAAGTGCGCCGCAGGTCAGTATCGGGCTGGGCTGGTTCTGACCGCGCCGTACGAGCGAGCGCACACGGGCCTCAAATTCCTCAAGCGCGAAAGGTTTGGTGAGATAGTCGTCTGCTCCCACGTCAAGCCCGGCGACCCGGTCAGGAATGGCATCGCGCGCCGTCAGGATCATCACCGGCGTTGACGAACCAGCCTGCCGCAGCGCCTTGAGCACCGTCAGCCCGTCCATTTCCGGCAAACCGAGATCGAGTACGACGAGAGCATAATCTTCCTCGAGGGCCGCAGCGAGCCCGTCACGGCCATTGCCGACACTGTCTACCGCGTAGCCGGCGGCCACGAGCGCCGAAACGATCCCGCGCGCCAATGACGGGTCATCCTCCACAATGAGGACCCGCATGCCTTCCTCCCTCGTCACGATTTGCTTCCGGCTAGATCAAGCATGGAGGACGGGTACGCCACAAGACAATTTCTTGCCGCCCAGGTGCCGTGACAGGATGGTGACAGGAATTCCGATGTAAGCGGTTGGAAATCAGTTTGGTCAAGCACCATGTCGTGGCCCCGCCGTCGCCAAGCGATGTGGGCCAATACGACTGAAGCGCGACCGTTCGCATGAAGACCGGAGGACCCCAAAGGGGGTGAGGTCTCGTGCATAGGGAGAAAAATATGACAACAAATACACGCTCATCCCGCGTCGGCACCGTATTGCGCGTAACAAGCGGCAATTTCCTGGAAATGTTCGACTTTTTCCTTGTCGGCATCTATGCCAGCAATATTGCCAAGACCTTTTTTCCGTCCAACAATGAAGTTGCATCACTGATGCTGACCTTCATGACCTTTGGCGCGGGTTTCCTGATGCGACCGCTCGGTGCGATCTTCCTTGGAGCCTATATCGACAAGATCGGGCGCCGCCAGGGCCTTATCGTCACGCTCTGTATCATGGCGCTCGGCACCGTGCTCATTGCCTTCGTGCCCGGTGTCCAGACCATCGGTCTCTTCGCGCCGCTTCTCGTTCTTATTGGTCGCCTGTTGCAGGGCTTCTCGGCAGGTGTGGAGCTCGGCGGCGTCTCAGTCTATCTGTCGGAGATGGCGACACCCGGCAAAAAAGGTTTCTACGTATCCTGGCAGTCGGGCAGCCAGCAGGTTGCAATCATGGTCGCGGCCCTCCTGGGCTATGCATTGAATTCCATGATGCCGCAAAGCACAATGTCGGAATGGGGTTGGCGCATACCCTTCTTCATCGGCTGCGGCATCGTTCCGTTCCTGTTTTATGTTCGACGCTCGCTTGAAGAGACACAGGAGTTCGCGGCCCGTCAACATCGCCCCACAATGACGCAGGTATACCAGACGCTGGCGGCCAACTGGGGCATCGTCCTGCTCGGTATGCTGATGGTGGTTATGACGACGGTGTCCTTTTATGCCATTACCGTTTACACGCCGACCTTCGGCAAGACCGTCCTGAAGCTCTCGGAAACCGACAGTCTTCTCGTGACGTTCTGCGTGGCGCTGTCGAATTTTTTCTGGCTGCCGGTCATGGGCTCTGTTTCCGATCGGATTGGTCGCAAGCCTGTCCTCGTGGTTTTTTCGGCGCTCGCGCTGGTGACAGCTTATCCGGTGATTGCCTGGCTCGTTGCAGCGCCGAGCTTCGAACGCATGCTGATCGCCGAACTCTGGCTCAGCTTCCTTTATGCCAGCTACAACGGCGCCTTGGTTGTTGCGCTAACAGAGATCGTGCCTCCGATCGTGCGGACAGCAGGCTTCTCGCTTGCCTATTCGCTGGCAACCGCGATCTTCGGAGGCTTTACGCCAGCCATCGCCACCTACCTCATTGAGGAGACTGGCGACAAGGCGGCCCCCGGTTATTGGCTTGCCTTTGCAGGCGGTTGCGGTCTGGTGGCGACACTTCTCGTCTATCGCAAGGTGACGGACGGCGCACGACCTAGCGCCATGACCGCCAAAGCGTGACGGGCAAAGTCGCAGGATACCATTCCCGTCACGCTGTCTTTTTACTCAGTCTCTCTCGCTGAAATTTAGTTTCATTAGGGGGAAGGGATAGAGACGCGTTGTGGCGGTCGTCTGCGCCTCTCGGATCAGTTCGTCCGCTAACGTAACAGCAGGGATCATTTTATGCAGATGAAATTGGCCTGCCGCGGACGCGATTCCACTCAATGGCTTAGTGATTGCGGAATGGTGCGCCTAACCTAAACCTCCTCTGACATGGTGTTCACTTGGTACAGCAACGGAACCCTATTTGCGTGCCAGACTTTACCGGTGCACCATTAAGGGAGTTACCAAATGGCATTCATCGAAGCAAAAGACGGGACTAAACTGCACGTCAAGGATATGGGCCAGGGTCGCCCGGTAATCCTCATTCACGGCTGGCCGCTGACCGGCGATATGTTCGAGTACCAGACAGTTGCCCTGTTGGAGTCGGGCTTTCGTGTCATCACCTATGATCGCCGTGGTTTTGGCCAGTCGGGACATCCCGCGAGCGGCTACACATACGACACTTTCGCCGACGACCTTGCCGCCGTCATCGATGGCCTTGAACTTCAAAACGTCAGCCTTGTCGGCTTTTCCATGGGTGGCGGCGAAATAGCTCGTTATCTTTCACGTCATGGTGCGTCGAAAGTATCGAAAGCCGTTCTCGTTGCGTCCGTGGCCGGCTATCTTCTAAAGGACGAGAGCAATCCTGACGGTGTCGATGCCAGCGTGTTTGAAGGCATGAAAAAAGACATTCGCAAAGACAGGTTCGACTTCCTGCAAAGCTTCGCGAAGACCTTCTATGGTGTCGGTCTCGTGACCAGCCCGGTCAGCCAAGGAGTCCTGGACTGGTCTTTCGTTCTCGGAGTGATGGCGAGCCCGAAGGCCACGATCGATTGCGTTGACGCCTTTGCCAAAACCGACTTCCGTCCCGATTTTGCGGCGTTTACAATCCCCACGCTCGTGATCCACGGTACGGGTGACAAGACAGTTCCTATCGACCCAACGGGTCGGGCCGCTGCGACTGGTATCGCCGGAGCAAAGCTCATCGAGTATGACGGAGAACCTCATGGCCTGTTTGCGACAGTCCCTGACCGCTTGAACCAGGACCTGATAGAGTTCCTTGCCTGATTTCGAAGGGTGGGCAGATGGTATTCTCTGCCCACCCCATCAATCGTCCGACCTCGGTTCGACACATCCTTGAAAAACCTTTTATACTCCTATGGCAGGTCTGACGGCCTGCGTTGAGCCGTTTGTTTGTCGGCGGGTGAAATTCTCGCTAAATTGGCTCTGTATTGTGATAAATTAACTTTGTCGTTCTCTGGAACATCGCCCAACCGCTTTCGTTCTCCCACGCCTATTACATGGCTCTAAAGGGAGAGAACGAGATGGCGACAGCCGAAAAGTCTAGCAAAGAAAATAAGTCTTCGAGAACAGCCGTTAAAAAAACCGCGCGTGCCTCTGGGACAAAAAGTGTTGCTCCAAGCTCTGACACGCGCAGGAAGCGTGCACTGGCGGTGGCAAGCAAGTCCGCTGCCAAGAAAGCAACAAGGGTATCCGCGAAGGACGACAAAAGTCTTTCTGATCTTTTCGAGCACGCGCTCGGCGATATTTATTACGCCGAGAAAAAAATATATAAGTCTCTGCCAAAAATGATCAAGGCGGCAGATCACCCCGACCTGGTTCAAGCACTGACGTCTCATCGCGAAGAAACAGCCGGTCAGATTGAGAAGCTTGAGGCAATTTTTGAGCTTCTGGGCAAGCGAGCTAAAGCTGAGAAGTGCGACGCCATCGACGGAATTCTGGAAGAGAGCGAGAGCCTCTTAGAGGATTTTGGCTCGAGTGTTGCCGCAGACGCAGCGATCATCTTCAGCTGTCAGGCGATTGAGCACTACGAGATTACTCGTTATGGCTCGATGCGTGCCTTCGCAGACGCGCTTGGTATGGATGAGGCCAGGCAGCATATCGATGACATACTCGCTCAGGAGAAAGCTGCTGACACGAGCCTCACGGAACTTGCCGAAGACTCGGTGAATGCTGCCGCAAGCGACTACGACGAAGAGTAATCTCGTTATTCTAACAACGAAGGCTGGTTGCACCGAACGTCGACCAGCCTTCTTCTTTGTCTTCGAACAGCACTATCACGAAGACACAACATTTATTGTGCTGGAGCGTTACCCAAGCCACCAAGTCCTCCAGAGAATGTCACCGCAATCATTACTCTTCGAGTGGGGGAGGGACAGCGCGGATCGCTTTCACGATCTCCTTAAGCCGTTGCTCGACGCGATGCGTAAGGAGGCAACGTTTGTTCGTGCGACATTAAACGTCGACCCTGAATTTTCTCATGTCTTTCAGCTTCGCTAAACGCCGACTATGGCACGCCGGCCGACATTTTGGCCGAGGCCCGTCTATTTCTGTCCGGATGGGGGTAAGGTCTGCTTGATCTTGTAACAGGGTCATATGATCCTTCAGGTAGGAGGTCGCGATCCGGATGTTTAGGCTAGCCATGTGCCGGGAAACGATCTTGCAACCTTTATCCACGTTGATGTGGGAGGGGGCGCTTTAATCACGGATTCTCCAACGTCCTTCTGACCGGAGACATAGGCAGCAGTTTGTACCTAAGATATCGGTGACAATCTCATTCCGAACGCATTATCGATGGGTTGCAGCCAAAAAAGCTAGCAAAAGCCGTTCAGCTTCAAGATTCTATAGGCTTCTATCGAGGCTCTAAGTGCATCCTCGGAACCGCGATCCCCTTCATTAGAGTCGGGGTGATGCATTTTAAGCTTCTCCTTATAGCGGCTCTTGATCTCGTCAGACGTGGCTTTAGCCGTGAGGCCCAGTGTCTCGAAAGCTTTGGCTTCCAGTGTCTTGAGCTTTCTTTGTTGGCCACCGGTTGTTGGCTGCCCCGGCCTAGTGGCCTTGCGAGCATTCAACGTCTTGGCCGAGCCTGAACGGACAGAAGATGGTAGCGGGGCTTCAGTCGCTTCCCTCACACGCTTTCCCCACGTAGGGCGCGCACCCTCTGTCGCCTCCTTTTGATAACGGGCTACGTCGGCGCTGGATGGCGCCGCCGTGAAGCTGTATCCCTTGTTATAGGCGGTCACATGCTCAAGGCAGAAGAGCAGGTAGAGCCCTTCAGCGCCTGCTCCGACAGGTGCCCGATGCGTACCGGTCTTATCACACCCGTCCCACTGGCATTTTGGCCCTGTGGATTCAGTCACCGAAGGCGAACGTTTGCGAGGGGACCGGAGGCCTACAAAAATTTTCGAATCATGCGTCATTGGCGCTATATGGACTTGGAGAACGACTTGGGCAACTCTGGACTCGATTGCATTCCGATTTGTTCATCGCCGTTGCAGCCTTCTGACACGTGAGCTCAGGATTGAGACCGTTTTCCTTCGGACGAGATAATGGCACCATCAAATCGAGATCACCATCGGGTACCTCATTAGGCTCGATAGACTAATCTTTATCGACGGCACGGTGTCGACATCAAGTGGTGAGACAAAAACCTTGAAGGTCTGTGCGCATTCGATACCGGCCTTCTCCACCTGTGCATGCCAACAGCAATGTCCGTCAAGCTGTGAATGGCGCATCGTTTACAGTTCTGCGGGGCACGTTGAATAGGGACTTGGGATCGCGGAAGGTGTTGGATGGCTGATTCAACCTGCTGTAATCCTCCGCTTGCAGAGTGCGGCGGAGGAGCCTCATGCGCCCGTCAGGATGATTTCGTCGTCGGTCGAGAGAGGTGTCCTAAGCCTCGCCGGCGTTGGAAAAATGCTGGATCCTGGAAGACGGTATCTCCTCTATCGTTAGGTTGCGCTTATTTAGGGTTGCTTTAACGGTCCAACCAAGAGGCCTCCTGCAACCCAAAATAAGTTTAATGAGACGTTAATGAATTACTATAATATTAGCCCATAGCATTCTGGGTAGAGGCGCGAACGGCAGATGCCGGTCTGAAACGCGAACAATATTGTTCACCCGTTCCTATTTTCTTCATCAAAGTCCTGGAAGTCTACCTATGTCGCTCATGCAAAACCTCCGTATAAGGACGAAAGTCCTGTCCCTTGTGGTTCCGACGTGTCTTATTGGCATTGCAGGAGCTCTCTATGTCTCCAGCAACTTTAAGACAGCCGATACCACCTATAGCGAATTCATCGCGAATGATGGTGATGCCGAGATTAACATGGCGATTGCCAGCCAGCGTCTCGTCGCTATCGTGTACGATGCCTATCAGGTCTATTTGTACGACGCTGAAACCGCTGGCATGAAGCGAGCGACAGAAGACTATGCCGCCAGCAAGGCCAGGCTCCGTGAACTCTTTGACGAAGCTGAAAAGCTCGTGCCAGAGGAAAGCCGCACACTTGCTTCTCTTCGGTCGCAAGTAGACTCAGTAATCGAAATTACCGATAAGGCCGTTGAGGCTGGAATGGTTAATCAGAGTGAGGCGCCAAAAGCACTTCTGGTTCAAGCTGATGAAAAAGCGGCAAAACTCATCGGTGAGATGCGGACCTGGGTCAATACGACCAGCGACAAGATTAAGCAAAAGTCCAACCTCCTTAGCGAGGAGACCAATGATACCATTCTCTCTACGCTCGCTACACTAGCGGCAGTGTTTGGTGCCGCGCTCTTCCTGGCCGTTTTTATTACGAGGCGCGAAATTACATCGCCGATCGAAGCTTTACGGCTAAGAATGGTTTCGCTCGCATCAGGCAGGGTCGATGAAGCAGTGCCTGGCGCCGACCGTAAAGATGAGCTCGGGAGTATGTCTGCTGCAGTCGCCGTCTTCCGTACGAACGCTATCGAGAAAGATCGACTGCAGACGCAGACGGAAGCTGACCGCGCGCGCTCAGAGAATGAAAAGCTTCAACGGGAAAAACAGAAAGCTGAAGAAGCGGCGAATACAAAATTCGCTGTCGATGCTCTTCGGGATGGGTTGGAAGCTCTGGCAAATGGGAAGATAACGCACCGAATATTGGCGCCATTCACAGGCGCTCTCGACGAGCTTCGATTGAACTTCAATAACTCGCTTGAGAAACTTCACTCGACGTTGCGATCGGTGGGCCAGAATGCAGCCGGCATTGACGCAGGTGCAAACGAGATCCGATCTGCTGCTGACGATCTGTCGAGACGGACAGAACAACAGGCGGCTTCTGTGGAAGAGACGGCTGCCGCACTTGAGCAGATTACAACAACGGTGCAGGACGCCGCCAAGCGCGCAGACGATGCAGGTAAGCTCGTGGAGAAAACGCGAGGTGGCGTCGAATACTCCGGCAAACTAATGCAGGACGCTGTCCAAGCGATGATGGCTATCGAAAAATCTGCCGACGAGATGGGCAACATCATATCCGTTATTGATGAAATTGCGTTTCAGACCAACCTCCTTGCCTTGAATGCCGGAGTTGAAGCAGCTCGAGCAGGCGAGGCTGGCAAGGGATTTGCTGTCGTGGCGCAAGAAGTTCGTGAGCTAGCCCAGCGCTCCGCGTCTGCTGCGAAGGAGATCAAAATTCTGATCGCAAATTCAGGGACGCAGGTTCAATCCGGTGTTGGCTTGGTAAAGCAGACCGGGCATTCCCTGGAAAGCATCGTCATCGAAGTCCAAGAGATCAATCGCCACGTAAACGCCATCGTTGAGTCCTCCCGCGAGCAAGCTACAGGGCTGCGCGAGATCAACACTGCAGTGAACGTCATGGACCAGGGTACTCAGCAAAATGCGGCGATGGTTGAGCAGTCTACGGCAGCCAGCCATAGTCTCGCACGAGAGGCCGAAGCTCTCAATCGCCTGTTGTCACAGTTCGATCTCGGTAGCCGGGAAGGCGGATATGCAATCCGTCAGGGATCATCGAGGGCAGCCTAAATCTCCTGTTTGCGGTCGAGCGGTGTTCCCTTGAGTTGGGCACCGCTGCGGTCCCAATGCGGGCATCTCGACTCAGACTTGCGTTACGTGATGCCGGACGCGTTCGTGAGTGGTTCAGCGCAACTCTGGCTGTTTAGCTGACATGCTAGCGAGCATCGCTTGCTCCTCTTGACCTTACTTCAAGAACAATCGGATGAGGAGCCCGATGGCGGCAACTGTACCGACACCGGCCAGCCAGAGGGCGATGAACCACATTGTCTTTCGAAGACCATCGCCCATCAGTGATATCCCTCATCTGGGTCGATCTTGCCGCGAAAGACCCAATATGCGTAAGCCGTGTAGGCGAGGATCATAGGGACGAGTACCACGGCGCCGACGAGGAGGAAGCTCTGCGAACTCTCTGGTGCTGCTGCTTCCTTGATCGTGAGGACACCGGGGATCACGTATGGATAGAAGCTGATCCCAAGTCCGGCGAAGCTTAACACGAACACGCCGAGTGCCGACAAAAACGGCTGTAGGTGCTTCCCGCGGGTGAGGCCGTGCCAAAGCGCAAAGGCACAAGCAGCTAGCAGCAGCGGTACTAATGACGAGAAAAAGGCGATTGGCCAGCCGAACCAGCGTTCGAAGTACATCTGGTTGATGAACGGTGTCCAGAGTGACACGATCCCGATCAGCGCCAAGAGCATCAAGCTTAAAGGGCGCGCGAGCCTTGCCGAGCGTGCCTGAATATCGCCAGAGGTCTTGAGATTAAGCCATGTAACGCCGAGCAGCGCGTAGCCTGTGAGAACGGCGACGCCTGTCAGGATTGAGAAGGGCGTCAGCCAGTCCCACCAGCCCCCCGCATACTGTCTACCCTCGACTGCGATGCCTTGGACCAGAGCGCCAAGAGAGATGCCCTGCATGAGAGCTGCTACCGAAGATCCGATCCAGAAGCCGAAATCCCAGAGATGGGATTCATGGTGGGTTCGCCATCGAAACTCGAATGCGACGCCTCGGAAAATCAGGCTGACCAACATCAGGATGATTGGCATGTAGATCGCCGGCATGATGATTGCGTAGGCGAGCGGAAATACCGCCATGAGGCCGCCACCGCCGAGGACCAGCCAGGTTTCGTTGCCGTCCCAGACGGGGGCGATGGAATTCGTCATGACGTCGCGGTCGCGGCGCTTTCGGAAGAACGGGAAGACGATGCCAATCCCGAGATCGAAGCCGTCCAGCACAACATAGGCAAGGACGGCGAAGGCGATGATCCCCGCCCAGATGAAGGAAAGATCAATGTCCATGGCGGCCTCCAAGCGGATGATCCTGTGTTGCGCCGGGCACAATGCCCGCGGTCCGGATCGGGCCGGCGTCAAGTTCCTGATCCGTGTCGAGCGGGGTTGGCGGCCGTCGCATAAGCTTTAACAGGTAGTAGACGCCGACGCCGAACACCACGAAGTAGACGACGATGAAGATGAGGAGCGACGTCCCGACCGCAGGAGCGGAAACTGGTGAAAGGCTATCGGCGGTTCTTAAATGCCCATAGATCGTCCAGGGCTGACGGCCGACTTCGGTAGTGTACCAGCCGGCAAGAACGGCTACAAAGCCTGAACCGCCCATGGGCACCGCGACGCGATGAAGCCAAGGCGTGTCATACAGCGTTCCTTTCCAGCGCGCCCACAGCGACCAAAGCCCGACGCCGAGCATCAGGAAACCGAGGCCAACCATGATGCGGAAGGTCATGAATGGCATGAGTGCCGGAGGACGTTGGTCGCGAGGCCATTCCTTCAAACCCTTTATCTCGCCGTTCAATTCGTGGGTCAGGATTAGAGAACCGAGCTTCGGGATTTCTATCGCATAACGGGTGGTCTCTGCTTCGTCATCCGGTATGCCGAATAGGACGAGGGGGGCGCCTGCCTTATGCGTCTCGTAGTGTCCCTCCATAGCTGCGATCTTCGCTGGCTGATGTTCGAGCGTGTTCAGGCCATGCAGGTCTCCGACGAAGATCTGAACAGGCGTGACGATTGCCGCCATCCACATCGCCATCGAGAACATGATGCGGGCCTGACGGTTCGTCCGCTCTTTCAGCAGATGCCAAGCGCCGACGCCGCCGACGGCGAAGGCGGTGGTCAAGAAAGCCGCCAGCACGGTATGGGTCATTCTGTAGGGGAAGGACGGGTTGAAGATGATCTGCCACCAATCTTCAGGCACGAAGACGCCGTTGGAATCGATATTAAAGCCGGCAGGCGTATGCATCCAACTGTTGGCAGACGTTATCCACGTCGCCGATATCAGCGTGCCTATCGCCACCATTGCAACGGCGACCATGTGCGCAGTGTCGCCAACACGCTTTCGGCCAAAGAGCGCTATACCAAGGAAGCCAGCTTCGAGGAAAAATGCGGTTAGGACCTCGTAACCCATTAGCGGTCCGATGACCGGTCCGGCCTTGTCTGAAAACGCGGACCAGTTCGTCCCGAACTGATAGCTCATCACGATCCCAGACACGACGCCCATCGCGAAGGTGACCGCGAAGATCGTCTTCCAGTATTCGAAGAGCTTTAGGTAGGCCTCGTCGCGCTTCCACAGCCATAGTGCGTTTAGAACGGCCAAGTAGCTCGCTGTCCCGATCGAGAACGCCGGAAATAGGAAATGGAATGAGACGGTAAACGCGAACTGGATTCGCGCCAGCATTTCAGCTTCGAGGCCGAGGAAGGTCATGTTGACTCCATCATTGGAGACCCTCGAACTTATCAATGCAGCCCGATGTTCCCGGCACACACTGCCACTTCGCAGAGTCGTTGGAGACCATCGTAGGCTGATGTCAACTGCGTCCAAGCCCGCACAGCGTCGCGTGACGCAATGTCACGCCTCGGCGATGGCGTCGCGCGTGGAGGACGGGTTAGGGGAGTTGATCGACAGCGCCCATATTGGAGATGCGCCACGGATGTGAAACCATCCCTTCAACTGTCCCACCACCATGTGTGGAAACCTACCCGTTGCCTTACAGGTTTGGGCATGATCCCACCCATCTGACACCAGACTTTGCTTGAAGCAGCGAATAGCGGCTCTTCTGAGTTGTCTCGCGTCCGCACTGCTATAGCGTTGCGCTTGGGTTGGAAGAGGAGGAAATTTCATGCGTTTCAGTATACTGTTTTTACCGGCGATTGCGTTTCTTGCGATCATCGCCGCGCCGGCCGCAGCGCAACATCGTAACGCCAACGAGCCCAAAAAGGCAGACTGCCCGGCAGCCCTACCAGCCAGTACGGAATGTTTCTCTGGCCGGGATATGCGAGGCGCCTACTACTGGATTGCGAAACCGAAGAATTGGAACGGCACTTTGGTCGTGCATGCCCATGGTGGTCCGCGAACTGCCAAGCCGCAAGCGAATGACCCGGTAGAGGATCTCGTGCGCTTTGCCGTGACTGTCCAGGAAGGGTACGCCTGGGCAGGGTCTAACTATCGTCGGGAAGGATATGGCGTACGTATGGCGGCCGCAGATACAGACAATATCAGGCGCATCGCGATCCGTCAGCTTGGCAAGCCGAAACATGTCTTGCTGCACGGCCAGTCGTGGGGTGGCAATGTTGCTGCGAAGACCGCGGAGCTCTATGCGCTCGACTGGCAAGGCCGAAAAAACTACGACGGCGTCGTGCTGACCAGCGGGCTCCTGGCCGGAGGCAGCCGTGGATATGATTTCCGTGCCGATCTACGCGCCGTCTACCAGTATTATTGCAAGAACCACCCGCGCGCAGACGAAGTGCAATATCCCGTTTGGCAAGGTCTGCCGAAGGGGGTGACGATGAAGCGTGACGAACTTGAAAAACGCGTTAATGAATGCACAGGCTTGGCGCTTGCGCCGAATGAACGTACTGCGGAACAGGCGCGAAACCTGAAAAACATCCTTGCGGTCACAAAGGTACCTGAAAAAACTCTAGTGGCGCATCTTTCCTGGGCCACTGGACTTTTCTCCGATATCGTTTGGCGTCGAATGGATGGAAAAAATCCTTTTGACAACTCGAAGGTCACGTACACGGGGTCTGATGACGATACGGCTTTGAACAAAGGCGTTGAACGTTTTGAGGCCGACCCGGAAGCGTGTCGGGCCATGGCGTACGACGCCGACCTCACCGGTCAGATCGTTTTGCCAACCATTACGCTCCACGCAGTCAACGATCCCACAGTCTTTGTCGATCATGAGGCAATCTACCGTCAGACGGTGGAGAAGGCGGGGAATAGTGACCTGCTCGTACAGAATTTCTCAGACGAAGCTGAGCACTCAAAGCTTTCAACTCCGCAATATGCAGCGCTGTTTACCGCCATGCTCACTTGGATCGAAGAAGGTGAAAAACCGACCAAACAATCGGTGGCTGCGCTGTGCGAGGAAAAGGGCAAGACCTATGATGAGGTATGTAGGCTGTTACCTAACTATGAGCCAAAACTTCCTATAGATTGAACTGTAGCATTTGGCAGGGGTTAGTTGATACCTAACCCCTGCTAACGGAAAGATTCGCCGACTGCCAGCTCCAGGGACGGATTGATGTTCGCCCATTGAAATTGGTGAAACGGCGAGCGAGAACGCTGAGCTGATAACGTCAACGTAATCGCGGTATGAGCTTATAATTAGCATGGTGTGCATAGAGTGATGAGCCTGGCAGTATCGTCAAGCCGCTAGAGAACCCCACGCGCACGTACAAGAAAGCTTCTGGAGCGCGTCTAGAGCTTTTCCCTTTTATGCTGGATCATATCCACATGAGTTGAAGCAGTTCCGGGCCTCTTGTGGCTGGACCTGATCAATCAGCGTGCCGAAGGCGTGGTCTTCGCGGCAGAACTGGTGCCGTCACTCCATGACTCTGTGGTTGCGTGCTTGACACATAAAAGCGCTGATTAAGCCGCATTTTTCAATTTTTGGCTTTAAAGTTATTGCGGACTCGTTCGTTGATGCTATTCCTGCGTGCAGCTGAATCTGCGTTGGGGATTATGGATGAAGAGGATCGTTCCTGTGCTTCTTTTGGGCTTGCTGAGTGCTTGCGCAAGACCATCCGACGGTCCCACTGCAGGAAACATTCGGTCAGCGACTCTCCCGAATACCAATGAGAAGATTGCGGTCATCGATCTTGCGAATGCTCCCGCTTCGACATCGAGCGCAAGTATCATGTCTTCCTCTGCTGGTCCCGGTCTGGCGGCATTACGGAATACAGGATACAACGCTCAGCGTCTGCGGCGCGGCGACGTCGTCGATATCACCGTGCTTGATACCGGCGAAGATGGTCTTTTCTCGTCCACGCAGAGCAAGACGCTCAACCTTGGTCGATTCACCGTAGACCAAAGCGGCAACGTCAATCTGCCATTCGTGGGTAGACAGAGGGTGATCGACTCCACGCCAGAGGGATTGCAGAACCAGGTTGTCGCAGGATTGAAGGGATCTGCAGTTAATCCGCAGGCGGTCGTAACAGTCGTCGACAAGCCGACAAGTGCTGTGATGGTCAGCGGGGCGGTCAAGACACCAGGCAAGATCGCTTTGACGGCGCGACAGGAACGGGTTCTCGATGCGATCAGCCAAGCGGGTGGCCCGTCAGTCGCGCCGGGGGCTGCGACGGTGACGATCGTTCGCGGTCAGCAGAGAGCAAGCGCAACCCTTGATCGGGTGATGCGTGAAGATCGACAGAATGTTCGTTTGTCGCCTGACGATCAAATCATGATTGACGGGGACGCATCCAGTTTTACGGCACTTGGCGCGTTCAAGAGCGCCGGCGAATTTCAATTCGAAACCGGCAAGTTAACGCTTGCCCAGGCGGTTGGTCGTGCAGGCGGTCTTCTTGATGATCGCGCCGACTCGCGCAATGTCTATGTCTTCCGCACTCAAGAGGTGCCGCTCCGCTCGGTCGGTCCGACCGCGTCCAAGGAACGTGCTGAAATTCTAACGCAGAAACGCCCTGTGATCTACCGGGTGAACATGCGTGACGCTTCCAGCATTGCGCTGATGCAGATGTTCCAGATGCAGAAGGGTGATGTTCTCTATGCCAGCAACGCGCCGCTTGTTGATGCCGCCAAGCTGTTGACGGTGTTCCAGAAGAGCGTGCCGACAGCAGCAGCGCCTCAGCCGGGAAGCGCGAACTGAGCACGTTAGGCTAACCAGCCGGAAGGCGACAGCGCCTGCTCTTAGCCTGATATCATGTCCAGAATCTCCCGAGCGCATTGCGGTCGGTCTTCTGGACGCAACTGGCAGCATTGCTTTATCAATTCGCTCCAGATCTTCCTCGGCGCATTTATTTTGCCTGCGAGCTTTTCGGCCAGCTTTCCAATGGCATAGACATCGTGAGACGGATGGGCGTCCTCCCCTTGTAACTGCTCGGGAGCGGCAAATTCTGGCGATCCCGCGCGCTTTATGCCGATATCTCGATGCCTGGATCCTATCGGAATGGCGATACCGAAGTCTCCAAGCAGCGACTGTTCGAAATCGTCTCCATGCAGGAAAATGTTGTTCGGTGTCACGTCGCAGTGAACAAGCCCCTCTCGATGTATCGTGTCGAGGGCAAGGACAACGCTTCTCAAGATCGTTGAGGCTTCTTGTTCATCGAGCAGTTGCTCTTGTGATAGAGAAGCAAGCGTGAGCGGACGCCACGGCATCACTAATCCCGGTCTGCCGTCCTCTAGACGCAACAAGGCTGATGTCTCGAGGATGTTGGGATGCCTGAAACGCAGTCCCGTTTCTGCCTCTCGACGCAGAGATTGTGCAGTAACAATGTCGTCGCGACAAGTTGGTCGCAGCGTCTTGAGCGCGTGCGACGTGCCTAGATCGATATGGCGCAGATGCAGGACTTCTGTGCGTTCGCTCATGAAGGTGACCGTCTCGACAAGGAAGGTGTTTGCAATTCGGCCGGAGTTTTGCGCGTAGAGAGTGGATGAGTTTCGGTCGAGCGCGTTGCGGATCTGGTCGAGCAATTCCAACGTGTCCTGGGGTGGGCGCAGGCCTTCGTTACCCTGCTGAATAGCGCGCCAGAGATCGGCATAACGCTGCGCGACCAGGGCCTGGTCATTGCTTCTATCTCGGCACACGGTCGTGCCCAATCACGATGGCGCTGATATTGTCTCTTGCGGTCTCGATCAGCGCTTCCTGTATGAGCGCTTCGGCGCAGTCCTCGATCTTCGTTTCGGAGAGAAGTTCAGCGACCACGCGTTCCTTCAGTTGCTGGACGAGCGGAAAACTGCAGAGCAGCAACCTGTCGCTCCACCCCCAGTTCTCCCGAATAATGTCAGGTCGGAATTGCTGCGAGTGCCCGATATATTGCGCCAAAGTTCTTTTCATTCCGACAATCACGTGGTCGCGTGTCAGCGGATGCATGGTTCCATCCCTCAAAAGATAGGCTCGCGCATCGCCCGACCACAAGACGGCGATCGTCTGATTGAAGATCGATGCCGCAACGACGCTTGCTCCCGGACGCAAAGCGCCTTTGCCGACCTGTCGGGACAGAAGGAGGCTGTTGACAGTACCGAGTTTCCCTCTGATCGTCTGTGGATCGACGCTATGCGCGCTGCCTGCTGTCACATCGGCAAGAAGGTTTACGGTCAGCCGGGCTGCTTCGGCTGCCGCGTGGCCTTCTCCTATGCCGTCCGCGATGGCAAAGAGCGGAGGTTGACTGGATACGAAGAGCGAGTCCGCGTTGGCCGAGAGTTTTGTTCCGGCATGCGTCGCATAGCTGTAGATGATCGGGGTGGACGTAAGAGGTTTCGCTGCAAGCGGGAGAGTGACCGGCGCCTTGGGCGAAAGTGTCGGGGACTTGGCCGCGCCCACTTGCTGGTGCTTTTCGGAGTGAAGGGCAGGCTCTGGCGGAAGCTTGTTATCCTGGAAAAGCTTGATGAAATCTGCCGTGCCAGGCCTGCCGTCCAGCTTCACGCCCTTTGGGCGGCGGGTTTCCGCATCGATCTGCCACCAGAGGCTCGTCGGTTTGTCGCGGTTGTGTGTCGGAACTGGCCCATCATCGTCCTCCTTGGGTTTGGGGAGGCGAAGCCGCTTGATCGCTGTGGTGAAGCGGTTCATGTCGAAATCCTCGGACATCGAGGTTTCAGCCAAAGCCTCTGCAGCCATGAACCAGGTTTCGTCAAGATAAAGCGTTCTTGGGTGCAGTCGAAATCTGGTAAGTTGCGCCAGAACCACCAGCGGATATCTTCGACCGACGCGGTCCCGGCTCGGCAGCAAGACGCCGACATAAGCAGCATCGCCCCACACGCCGATTTCGGAGATGAAGCGCGTCGGCGGGGCGTTGGAAAAAACGGAGGACCAACGCGCACCGTATTGGTCGGCGCATGCGTGCATGCCAGCTCTTAGCCACTCATCCAGTCTTGTTATGAACTCACGGTCCAGGCCCTCGGAAACGAAATCTCCGTGGCTTGGTACTTTGCCGAAAAAGCCGATACGGTCGCTGTCCGACGCCGCAACGGCCGGCTTTGGATCTGGCTTAGTCATCAGCCAGGCGTGATCTGTCTTCGGTTGTTGCCGTCATTGCGCATGAAGTTCCTCTCCTTGATTGGTCTTCTCACCTCTGGTCAAAATTGTGTGGGGCAGGAAAATTGCGACAGCGCATCCAACCTGAAGGGGTTAAGGACAGATCCGAACTGAATGTCGAACTCGGCGGTCTGCCCGTCATTTTCGAAGCGCGCCCGGAGGATGTCGCCCGTCTGCGCCTCAATCGTCGCATCATCGAACAGCCGGAAGGGAGACCAATCGCCATTTTCGGTCTTCGCCTGCTGCCAGCCGCCTGGCTGAAAGGCGATGCGAGACAGGTTGGCGGAATTCTCCTGAGAAGGCCAGTGGATCGATTTTGCCTGGATTGGACCGTGGTAATAAACCACCCGTTCTCCTTCAATTTCCAGCATGACAGCACTGGACTGCTCGGTGAGCGAGACCGGCTTCACATTGATCGAAACCACCGGCACCTCGCTGCCATTCGGGAAAAATGCCCGAGAAATTTTGTCGGCATTCTCGAACTGGGCGATGGCTTCACTTGGGATTCCCGCCGAGCCAAAGGTGCCTTTCCAGCTCCACGGCGTCGTTGTCTTGTCGACAAAGGGCTCCATCCGCTGCTTGAAGAAAGTCTGGAAGACACCCTTCGGTCCGAAAAGCCTGGTAAAGTCCGCCATCGCCACATCTCTCGATGATGCCCGGTCAAATGGGTATCGTCCGGCAACGACCGACGAGCACAGCGACGCAGAGTCCGAAGCCCAAAGATCGGCGATGCGGCTGCGTGCGGATTTCACCGCAAGTGATCCGACATCCGCCGCAATGCCAGCAATCCAGACGTCCAGCGGGGCAGGCAGTTGCCGCGCCTGTTGCAGCAGGTCCTGATTGGACTTGGTCAATTGACTGTCAACATCGAAGACCTTTGCCACCTCGTCCGAGGTGGTGTAAGAGCGCGCCAGTTGTTCGTTGAGTGTCTTCAGGTTGGCGAGAAGTTGTTCGGATGGAGTGCCGGCTGTCTTGTTCTCTGCCGACTGGGCGTCCGCTACCGAGCCCCCAGATTTTTCAGCCAGCATATCGCGCAGCCGCGCATATGGATCGACGGCATTGACCGTCGCCGAAAGGATCGTAGCCGTTGCGTCGCCATCGGCAGTGGAGGCGAGCGTGGTAATGTTCGCGCCAGCATTCGGCCGTAGATCGGTTGCATCGGCAATGGACTTGGCTGCCTCCACGACTATATTCCGGTCGTTTGCCAAAATCCGCGTGGTCTCGACGGCATCACCCAGCGTTTGCGATGGCTTCACCCGGATGTCCGAGAGCGCATCCGCCCAGCGCTTTTCGAAACGGTCGAAGTAGATCTGCAATGCAGCCTCAGCCACCTGTTCCACAGTCGCGCCACGCACGGCGTCATCGGAGCCTCGAACCCAGGCTTCGGAGAGCGCCACGCGCGAGGCATAGGCTACTTGCGGGATTACCACATTGCGATAGCCATCCGCCGTGAACAGACCTTCGATGCCGTCCACCATGGGTTTTTTGCTGCGGCGCTCGAAGGCGCGCTCTCCGAGCGGCCCAAAAGCTGCGGCTGGTGTCCATTCCGGCAGAGCCCGCGCTTGCGGCAAGCCTGCGAGGATGTCGTAAGCACGCGCGCTGACGCTCTGGTCCTTGATCGTCTCACGTGCCTTCGCAATCAATCGGGCATCGAGTTCGATGGGAGCGAGATTTCCATTGGCGAGGGCGCGGGCATGGTCATTCAGGGAGGCGCGCGCTGCTGCTCTGCCGTCGCCAGGATAAAGAGAAGCAAACATGTCTTCAGCCTGCACCGTCATGAAATCGCGATCCAGACCGCCAAGCCCGCCCAGCATGCCATACAGTTTCAGCGAATTGAATGTTCGCGTGACATCCTTCTCGTCCTCCAACTGCTTCTGCAATTGCACGATCATGCGCGGTAGAAGAAGGGCGTTGAGGGCGCGTTGATAGGCATCTCTCTGGCGTCCGGCGATCTTGTCCTTCTGATCGAGGCCAAAGCTGATATTCCACAGACGGTCCTTGGAAAAGCCAGAGCTGGCGTCCCGCAGATTGTCCAAAGCGGGCATGATGCGCAGAAAATCCGCATCGGACACATCCCGCACGGGAATCCCCTGCACCAGCCGTTCATAGGTGTCGAGCCTCTGATCCGCTTCGGCAAGCGCCTGGGTGTTTGAGTAATAGGTACTGATCCAACCGGTAAAGACGATCGCGGCGACAATTGCTGCTGCACCATAGGCCAGACGCCGAACCAACTGCTGGCGCCCCGACAGGCGCTTGTCGCGCATGACGAGCGCTGCTTCCGGGAAGATGACATCCTTGAACAGGCGTGACAGGAAGTAGCTTCGTCGCGTCCGCGTCGTTGCGATGTCCGTCTCTTCTTGGGTACCCGAAGCAAAATAGACGCCGCGCAGAAGCGGTGCCTCGATGAGGGGGGAACTGGCACAAAGTTCAGTCAATGCCTCGTGCAAGCGATCCTTCAACTTGGCAAGTTCTGCCGGGAAGCGGAAGATGCGCCCGCGGATCTCTGTATTCTGTTCCTGCTGCAGCCGCTCGATGAGCATGGCATCCACGCGCTGTTGAAGAAGCTCGAATTCTTCCAGGAAGCGTTGGGGCAGAGACTGGGACGTGTAGCTCTCGTCCAGCTTGAAGGTCGTGCCCCATACCTGCTGGCGGTCAGTCTTGTTGAAGCCATCGAAGAATTCCACGAAACCATCCAGAAGGTCGGCCTTGGTCAGCACCAGATAAACAGGGACGCGCGCATGGAGATATTCGTCGAGCTCGGACAGGCGTTGGCGCAGCGAACGAAGTTCCTGCCGCTGTTCTTCCGGATCGCGGGTCAGAAGATCGTGGATCGATAGCGTCACCAATGCGCCGTTGATCGGCTGCGAACGGCGGTAGCGCCGAAGCAGATTGAGGAACCCCTCCCAGCCGGCTTTTGAGGACCCATCCAGATCATCCTGCGTCGTATAGCGACCGGCGGTGTCGATCAGGATCACTTCGTCGGAGAACCACCAATTGCAGTTTCGCGTTCCGCCAACGCCCCGGACGGCGTTTTCTCCTATCGCGTCACCCAAGGGAAATTGCAGGCCGGAATTTGTCAGTGCCGTGGTCTTGCCTGAGCCCGGAGCACCAAAGATCACATACCAAGGGAGATCGTAGATATAGCCGAAGCGCTTTTTGGTGATGCGGCGTAGAAGCGCCAGCGCTTCCTTTAGCCGCGTCTGGATTTCGCCCACTTCTGCATTGCGATTGGCGAGCGCCTCCTGCTCAAGGCTGTCGATCAGTTCCTTGTCCTGTTTGCGGGCGCGCAACAGGGCAATGGTGATATATACGACCCAGACGAGGAGAATGACGCCGATGGCGATAAGCCGCGCTTGCGTCGTGCCGAACGGTTTGAAATTGCCGAAGGCGACAAGATAGCCGTAGAACCAGATGACGACGCAAAGGGCAATGGCCCACAGAAGCGAGATGAAGCGACGCCCGACGAGCGAGGCATAGCTTTCGACATAAGCCCGGATTGTATAAAAGTAACTCAGCGGATTCATTGCTGGGCTCCTGGCTGCTGTCCCGGTGTCGTGGTGATGGTTGGCGAGAGAATGCCGGCGTCGCTCAGTTTCTCGTCTGGATTGGTCAGCACCATGATTTCAGTGCGGCGGTTCATCTCCCGCCCCTCGGACGTATTGTTGTCCGCGATCGGATCGCTGTCTGCGCGTCCCTCGGTCAGGATTGCTTCCTGGCCGGTAAATTGGGCAAGAAGATCGCCGACGGCTTTTGCGCGCGCTTCGGACAGGTGCCAGTTGGACGGAAACTGAACGGTTTTGATTGGCACATTATCCGTGTAGCCGATGACCACGGCGCGGAATTTCTCCGCCGACAATGCCCCGCCGATGCGCTGGATCAGATCGCGGAACTTCGGGCTCACCTCGGCGCTGCCTGTCTCGAAGAGGCCGGAATTGTTGATGCGAACTCTCAGACGTCCGTTCACTTCGGCCAGCGTCACCAGCTTCTGCTGGACTTCCGGCTCGAGGAACTCCATCAGCTTTTGAAGCCTAGTTGGCTCAGGCGGCTTTATCACTGGCGGTGCTTCGGCGACCTTCGGTGCTTCCTCCTTAGCCTGAGGCGGTTCGGGCGGGGCAGGCGGTGCTGCAATCAGAACGCTCGGTGTTTGGGTTGGCGGTAGCTTGGCAAGGCGCTCGAATGTCGCATCGGAGGCGTCGTTGAGTGACAGCGTGAAGAAGAGATAGCCAAGTGCAAAGGCGAGTGCCAAAATCGACAGCAAGGTCCACAGCGCCGACATGGTTTTCAAGGGCGTATGCCGCGCTTCTACGCCCTGCCAGTGGGGGGAAAGTTCGCGTTCGAACACGCCATATTGGCCGATCAGGGTCTTATAGAGACTGTCCCGGATGCGGGCGAGTTCCAGTGCGCCTTTGGGAGAAACACGGGTGCGTCCTTCAAATGCAAGCGAAAGGCACAGATAGATCAGCAGCAGCAGGTCCTTGTTGGCACCAGGCGACTGATGGAAATGATCCAGAATATCGAAGACCCGATCGCCGCCCGTCACGTCGTTGTGGAAGGTGGAGACGAGGCCTGAGCGCGCCCAACCAGCCCTGACACCCCAGGGCTTGCTGAGGATCACGTCGTCCACAGTGGCGCAGACGACATAGTGGGCGGCTCTGGCACGTTCAGGGCTGATCCGAGCAGACGCAAGGTCGCGTTCATAGCGCGTAATGGCTTCGAGGCAAGCGCGGCGTAGATGGTCCGGATCCGGCTGCACATCGCTGAAACGAAGCACGTGGGCGAGGTTGAGCAGCGGCGCGGCAGATTGCACCAGCGTCGGCACCTCCTCTCCGCCGAAACGGAAGTTCGACAGCAGAGAATCGATGGGCAATGCGCCCTTTTCGCCGTGCGATCGCTCGACCGGGTCGGTGGGCTCGATGATGTCGTCAAGCAACGCCGCCATATTGCGGGAACTCTGATTGCGTTGACGGCTTTCCTCGGTAATTTCCACCACCGTCGGCAGATCCTGCCATGAGGAGGACTTTTGGTCACTCATTCGCGTAACGCCCACATTTCCATCTCAAGTCCGGGGAAATCGCCTGCCAGATGCAGAGCGATTGCGCCGGATGTCTCGAGTTGTTTCCACAAGGGTGCCTTGGTATCGATTTCGAAATAGATGGTACCGGAGCGATAAGGGAGCTGGCGTGGCAGGACCGGCAGCGAGCGTACCGGAATACCCGGCAACGCAACATTGACCAGCTCCGAGATCCGCTCGACCGGCCCGACCTTGATCTGCGCCGGCAGCCGGCGGCGAATATCTTCGGCTGGCATGTCGGCCCGCACCGCAAGCACGAAGCCTGCATCGCGGAGAAGCCCACGGTCGTGGATCGTTCCGACCCGCACGCCATGGCGACGCTCGACGAGCTCGATTGCGACGGCGGCCTGTTCGAGTACCGCAGAGAGCGATGCTCGCAGGTCATCGAAGACAGCGGCAAAACTGGCTTTCAGATCGTCATGGCGGTAGGGCAGAAAATCCGTGGCCCGCTTCTTTTCCGTCGTGAAGGTGGCTAGCTCGCCGGCGAGCTGTAGGCACTCTTCGTAGAAGCGGGTCGGATGCATACGCGTGGCGTTAGCCGCAAGATGAGCCAGCAGAGGATCGGCGCGATTCAGGATTTGCAGTAGAAAGTAATCGCCAACTTCCGCCGTGCCACGGATCGTCGGGTCGCCGATGCGTTCGGAGATTGCCTGAGCGCGATGGCGAACGATGCCGAGAAGCTCCGTCATCAACTCATTCAGGCGGGATGACGCTGCGCAATTGAGGCTAGGCGGGATAAAATCGGGATCAAGAATGACGGCACGATCGGATCGCACTTCGACGACGCGCGCCAGTCCTATCAGATCATAGCCGGAGACGTCGTCACCGGTCTTGAGGAATTTCAGGCTGAGGCGACCGACATCGATCGGCGCGACGAAATCGGTATCCACATTGGCGTCCGTCGCATCGTAGCTTGAGGCGACGAAACGAATACTGTTGGTCTCAGGCCTCGGAATCGACGACATATCGGCCTTACCGGGTCGGCGGGCCGGAAGCGCCAGATAGAGGGTGGCGTTCTTGACCGTCTCGTCCAATTCCAGTGGAGGAGGAAGGTCGGTATCTCCCGGAGCTTCGAACGGCGTGCCGTCAGGTAGTATCCCTCGGATATTCGAAAGCGCGAACTGGCCGATCGCAAGCGCACTGCGGTCTACGCCGACTTCGGCGACGCCCCAGGGATAGGCTGAAAGGTTGCGCGTCGTGTTGCGCACCAATCGCTCGGTCCAGCGATCGGACTGCTGGAAATGTTGAACGCGAAGGAACATTCCCTCGCTCCAGGCAACGCGATTCTCATGCCTCATCTTGCTTACTCACCCCCTGATACTTTGATTTTTTGCTCGTCGTATCGTCCAGCTCCATGGCCTCTCCAAGCGCGGCGCGCTGTAGGAATTGCTGGACCGACAACTGGCGTCCGTTTTCTTCGAATTGCCTTTTGTAGAAGGCCCAATAGTCTGGCCCGGAAAGAATGCCTCGCCAGTCTTTGCGCTCGATCTTCGCGCGTAGATCGTTGCCGAGATCGGCTTTCGCCTCCAACAATCTCGGTTCCAGCCTTTGCGTGGAGACACGCATCAGATTGTCCAGTGAGTTTGAAAGAAGTCTCTGTTGTCGCACCAGTGTCTCAAGCCGGGCAGCCAGACTGGCATGTTCAATATGGCCATCCAACTCATCCTCAATGCCGAGGGCTGCGAGGCTGTCTGCACACGCCTTCTCCAGTTGGGAAATGAGTTCAGTGAGACCCCTGTCGGACGGTAAGGCAACGGATTCCACGGGTTCGGCACCGAGCACCTGATCAGGCTCGGTAAAAATGGTGTCGAAGTCGTCACGCGCTTGGGTGACGGGCCGTGAGACCTTGATTGGAGTGTTCAGGGCATCCGTATGCTCGTGCCTGCTGCTTTCCGCTGGCTCTTCGTTCCAATCGTCTGGCAGGATGGCTCCAATGCCCGTGGGCGAGGGTGGCCCGCTCCAGCCGATCTCCACATTGCGGGAGATCGATTTCCCCTTTTTGGGGACGCTGTGATTGATGTCATCCGGCCAGTCGTCATTGGCGATAGCGTTACCAAGCACTCCGCTGGCCGAGCGTCCGGCCGGGGCGATATCGGAAAGAATGGCGGAGATGGTCAATTGCTCGTCGCTGACCCTCAACGCCTGGTCAGGATCGCCGAAATCCATATCCGGTTCGCCCATGATGGCGACTTCGAAGGTTTGGCTGCCGATATCGATCCGCGAGCCGTTGTTTAAGGGCGCCGATTGACCTTCGAGCAGCAATCGACCATCGACCATTGTGCCATTCGCGCTCTGATCGATGATGGCGAAGCGCTGCCCCTCGCGCACTAGGGTGCAGTGAAGCTTGGAGACGCGCCGTTCGCCATCAACGATTTGCCAGTCGCATTCGTTGGATCGGCCAAGCATGCGCTTGCCGTGTTCGAAACTCCAGCGCGACGGCTGGAAGCGGCCATCCGGTTGCTTTTCCTTCAGCACCAGTTTCATGCTTTAGCCCCCAAGCGACCGAGCGCACTACCCTCGCGTTCGGTTACGATCGCATCCGCGCTGTCTTTGTCCGCAGGTGCTACGCGCGCCCAGCTATTCCAGCCAAGCCGTGCGGGCGTGTCTGTCTGGCCGAGCTGACAAAAGGGGATATCTTCTTTTCTCAGAATCACCTGCACATCGAATTCGAGTGCGCTGCCGGTGAAAAGCCGCGTCAACGCGAAGATTTCCGAGAGACGGTGGGAGCCGGGCGATAGCGCCAGATAATCGGCGTAGCCGACCGGTCCGATGACGATCCGGAAACCACCGGCAAAGTCCTCAATGCTGCTTCCGGCTGTCGTGTTTTGCCCCAAAAGGAGCCCGCCGTGCTGGCCCAACTGGCTCTGCTCATGGCTTGGGATCGATACCCACCGGCGCCGGAACTGTTTGACCTTAACAGGTAGCCCCGTGAACTCACAAAGCATCGAGGTAAGCCCCGTTGCATTTCTGGTGCGGTTAGCAAGCAGGCCGCTGAAGCGAAGCAGCACATCCTGCTTCACGCCGGCTTGTTGTGCGGTACCCATTGTGCCGAAGCCCGTCAGGGACAATAGCGTCCTGCGAAATGCAGTTGCTTTATGCTTGTCCGACCAGCGAAGTCCGCGTGCCAGCCGATATTTTTCCGTCGCAGAAACAAAGAGTTCACTGAAACGGGTAGCAAATAGGTTGAAGAAGCTGGCAAGCGCTTTGGAGCGATTGCGCTCTTCTCGCTGAAGGAGTTCGTTATAGGCAGGAGGCAATGAGCCGAGCGGTCCGACGATAGGAGCAAGTGCGGAGCGCAGGTCCGCATCCGCACCCTTTTTGCGGAAGCCACCGACGAAAGCCGTGATAGGGCTCGTCCCGCCGTGCGCGCCGACAGTCAGTTTCTCGCCGTCGGCGATGTGCTGTGCCACACGAAACGCCGTCGGTGGATCGAAACGACCGGGATCGCGGCTGAGGAGCACTTCCTGTTTTTGCTTGAGGCTTTCTGCTTGGGTTTGCATGGGCTCTCCTAAAGCAGCGGGCGATCTGCCGCGCGCGCAGGCCATCGGGCAATCGGCTCGGAATGGCCACGCATGGTCACGGTCAGGCGCGTAAAGCTGTTGATGGAGGTATAGAGACCAAAGAAGTGGTTGAGAACATTGGCAAAGACATAGGCTGCTGCCCTGTCGATCAGCGATGGATCAAACTCTACCGTGACATCTGTTCCGGGCACCATAGCGGAACCAAGTCGCGCGTGAGAATTTTGCGCCTCGACGTTGGAAATTGAATCGACCAGCTGACGGGTTTCGGGCGAATCCCGAAAGGCATATAGCGACAGAATGTCTTTTAGCGGCGCGCCACCATTGTCGAACAGAGAGAGGTGGTTCAGCAGCAGGTGAGAGATCAGGCGCCATTCGCGAGCGGTCCGCTCGTTCATGCGGATGGCGGGTGTCGGCGGCATCAGCGCGTTGATCGACTGAACTGCCTCGTTACCGGCAGAGAGTTGCAAGTAGGGGTGTCCGCCGCCGAAGGGCAACTGGCTCGGCAGTTCGCGGTTGATGCACAGCGTATCGACACTGGCGACAATATCGACTGGCCCTAGTGGTCCGCGCTTCTCGTCGACAAAGGCAATATCGGTGTCGGAAGAAGCATCATCCTCATCGAAGCGGCGGTAGGTTTGCCAGAAGACATTCGAGCCGTTGCTTTTCTGCGTTCGGCCAAAGAACGGTGATGTCTTCTCGACCTGCCCGTCGCGGGTTGTGAGTTGGACATTCTCGATCGAGTAGATTTCGCGCGTGCGCTGACGGCGCGCGTCCGGCAAGAGCCGATACTCCGTCCTCGTCCCGTCTAGGCTCAAAGGCTCGCAGCTTTGCTGAAAGAGATTGATGACTGGCGATGCGTTCAGCACCAGATCCTTGGCTGAGACCATGCGTTCAAGCCTAGCATCTGCGGTCTTCAAATAGATGTAGAGCTCGCAGTCGCCACCGGACCAGCGGTCGAGGACGTCAATGTCGATGAACAGGAACTTTTGCGGTAGCGCAAAGAATTCCGTGAGGAGACGGTAACCATCAAAGCTGTTTGGGGGACAGGGCAGCATGGCTTGGTCGCGCGCAAAGCCGGAAGGTTTTAGATTGTTCGCAGGAAGGAAGACCGCCTGCGGATCATCCGCATGGCGTGCCAGCGCCATTCCCACGCAATTATTGGCGAGCAATTCATAGAGCGCTGTCGCTTGTTGCCAAGCCGAGGAAATGAACAGTTGTAGCTTCGCGAGCCCCATTTCCTGAAATGTAGAGGGCCTCGGAGAGGTGGTACGCAGTGAGATCCGCAAGCAGCTCGCTGCACCTGCAGACGCGGTTGAAAACGGCGCATCGATGGGTTGGCCGGAAAGCGTTGCTGCAGAGATGGCAAGAGGCGTGATTTCAACATCCTGCGTGGTGCGGAAGCGGCAGCTCTCGCCATTAATGGGCTCTGCCAGAATCTCGCTATGGCGCGCGAGCCTCTGAACCGTCGCAAGTGTAGCGCCTGGCTCGAACTGCACGACACTCATGGACGGCAGCGGCGCCAAATAATGGGGGTAAAGCGTTTCGAGCAGACTGTCGGAAAGCTCAGGAAATTCATCATCCAGCTTCTGGCGCACGCGGGCGGCGGAATAGGCAAAGCTTTGGATCAAACGCTCGACATGGGGATCGTCGGCGACATCTCCCGTCATACGCAGCCGTCCGGCGATTTTGGGAAAGGCCGCCGCAAAGCGTGATGCTCGCTTTCTCAGTGCGTAGAGCTCATCGTTGTATTTATCGAGAAAACCATCAGCCATTGGTGGTCTCCACGAGGAAACGCTGTGTCGATGGATCTATCTTCGATTCAAAGCTGATCGGAGGCATCCCCTCATGCAGCCGAAACGTTGCCTGGATCCTCATGCGCAAGGCGCGCTCGCCCTCCATACGGTTCTTCAGGATCGTAACCCGTACATCGGAGAGGCGGGTCTCGAACATGGAAATGCGACGCTCGATGCTTTGCGCAAGCTTATCCTTGGACGCATCCGTCACAAGATTCGCCGACAAGACGCCGTCCATGCCATAGGAAACCAGTGCGTCATTAAGTTCTTTGAGCGCGCCCGGTGGGCCCGAGGGACTTCGGCGGGTATTGAGAAGTGCCTCAAGGTCGCGGCGTATCACTTCACGCATCTCCCTGACTTGATCCGAGAGGCTGACAAGCGGATCGGCCTCCATGTCGGGCGCATCGTCCAGCAGCCTGTCCAGCACGGAGCGGGATAGGGTTCTCTGCTTTGGCCGATATTGCTCCAGCGGATCAACCACGCGCGGATTTCCTTTCACTTTCCTGAGGTGCCGCGGAAATTCTTGTGATTTCGTGGAACGGCACGAGGTCGTCGCCGATCAACAGGCATCTCTGACCATCACCCGTGACGAGTGGGCTGCTTTCCTCGTCCCAGCGTGTCTCTCGGCCAAGCAGCAGAACAGCCGCCTTGTCCGCCCCGTGATAGATCGCGGGCAAAAGCACCGACGCCACGGCGCCATCCTTGAGCGTTAGCTCGCCATCGCGATAAGCGAGGTCGCGCGGACGCGTCATCGGCCCGATCGTGAGAGTTTCGATGCGGTCAAAACCGATCCAGAGATACCTGCCACCATTGGTCAGAACTTCAAGTGCATGCGGAACACGATCGTCAAGGTCACGGATATCATTGGCCTTTTTGCCATTGACGACAATTGATACGTCGCCTCGTTTCTCATCCAGCTCGCTCAAGGCGTCAGCGGCTTCGATGATGTTGCTCTCACGTGCGGCGATATTCGCCCTGATCGCCAGTTGATCGAGTTCACTTGGTCCGCCAGGGAATTCCGGTACGGCGGCGTTTTCGAACCACGCGTCTCGCGCCGCCATGGCGCGCAACTGCTGGCGCAACAGCGAAAATCCGACACTATCCTGCGGCGAGAAGGTCGCAGCCAGGTTACACTGCGCGTCGGCCTTTTCGTAATCGCGGACCAGAATTAAAAGATCGATGTAGAGGTGTCTGGCCTCCTTGTCGGACGGTGACGATTTGACCTGATTCCTCGCGAGTTCAAGGGCGGTCGCGACCTGGTTCTCGTCAAGAAGATCGGAAATGTCGGCGCGCAATGTCATGCGGAGATCCTCTTAGGCTCGGCCGGTGCCCACGACGGGGATGTTGACGGTACCGCCGTCTCGGCGATCAGGTGGAAGCTGGTGGAAACATCATCCAGCTGGAAGTGCGGCTGGATACGCACGGTACAGGAGAAACTACCGGGTTTGCCGGAGATCTCGTAGACGCTGATGCCAGCCGAGCGTAGTGGGTAGCGTGTTCTCAGCCCCACCTCAGCATCATCGTTCCCGAGCGTGTAGGATGATAGCCAGGTTTCGAGTTTGCGTTCGATCGCAGTTGCGTCGCTAAGTTGACCGATGTCGTCACGCATGATGACTTTGAGATAATGCGAGAAGCGGGAGGCACAGAGCACATATTGCAGCATGGCGGCAATGCGGGCGTTCTGTCGCGCGCTTTCGCTTGAGTAATGCCCTGGCGCATGCAGCGATTGGTTGGCATTGAAGATTGCCACGCTGGACAAATATGTGGTGGAGATCGGGACGAGCCCGAGATCGGAAAATTGCTGCTCCTGGCCCGTCGACAGTTGCACCTCGACCGGTGGCTGCGCGGAGAGACCATTGCTTTCCAGCCCGAAGTCGAGCGGTGGCAGTTGGTAGGGGGAGAGCATTCCTCCATCGACCGTGTCCTGCGTGACACCACGTATGTCGGCAAACCAGCCGCTATCGATGAAGTTTCGCACGACGACCGTGCCGAAGGCGAAGGCTGGATTGCCCCACAGAAGTGTCGTGCCGTCCTCGGCGATATGTTCCTGGAACGGGAAGGGATCGTTGCGGCGTCGCGAAAAAGGCCGATAGGGCGATCGCAACAGAATGCGCGGGGCGACGAGGCCGATGAAGCGGGAGTCGTCACGGGCACGCAGCGCATTCCATCTTAGCCGGGATTTTTCCTGTCGAAGCCAGGAAAAATCATGGACCCTGCTCATTTCGGAGAAATCCTGCAATCCGACGGCTTCGGGAGAAGCGGCGGCGATGAAGGGGCAAAAGGCAGCGGCTGCGACCATGCCGATCTGCGACAGTGCTGTCACGCAGTCGACACCGTCCCTGGTATCCGGCGAGAAGGCGTAATCTCCGATCAACAGGCCGATCGGCTCGCCACCCGGCATGCCGAATTCCCGGTTGTAGACGATCTCGAACAATTGGCTCTGGTCGAAGTCGGTTGCTTTTTCGAGATTGCGGGCAAGCTCCCTCCAGCTCGCGTTCAACAGCTTGACCTTTACCTCATCGCTGCGCGATGCCTCACGCACGATCATGGCAAGCCCGCGCCATCTTGCTTCCATCGCTTGAAACTCGCGATGGTGCAAAATCGCATTGACCTGCTCGTTGAGCGCCTCGTCAATAAAGGCGATGAGCTGATCGACCAGACTGCGGGTGTCCGTGAAGGACCTTGTCGCCATGAGCAACGCTCCGAGGGATGCTGTGGACATATGGCAGGCATATGTCCAACATGGTTCAGTTCTTGGACGGAATGCGAGCGACCATGCGAAGCGAGGTCGTGAGTTCTTCCATCTGCAACCATGGGCGCATCCACGCCACCGCGTTATAGGCACCCGGTTTGCCTGGCACTTCCTGAACGGTAACCTTTGCCTCACGCAGAGGATATTTGGCACGGCTCTCCTCGCCCGCCTGCTCGTTGGCATTAACGTAATTCGAAATCCAGCGATTGAGCCAGACTTCACAATCGGAAGCTTCCATGAAGGAGCCGATCTTGTCGCGACCCATGACCTTGAGATAATGGGCGAAACGAGAGGTCGCCATGATATAGGGCAGGCGAGCCGACACGGCGGCATTGGCAGTTGCCTCCGGCCTGTCGTAAAGCTTCGGCTTATGCGCCGTCTGGGCGCCAAAGAACACGGCATAATCGGTGTTCTTGTAGTGGCAGAGCGGCAGGAAGCCGAGCTTGCCGAGTTCGGCATCGCGACGGTCGGTGATGCCGACTTCGGTCGGGCATTTGAGGTCCAGATCGCCGTCGTCACTCGAGAACACATGCATGGGCAGATTTTCAACCTTGCCGCCATTTTCCGCGCCACGGATCGCCGTACACCAGCCATGCTTGGCAAAGGCATCGGTCAGCTTCGTCCCCATGACGTAAGCGGCGTTCATCCAGCAATATTCGTCGTGTTTCAGATCGCCATTCGGCGCTCCTCTTGTTTCGTCGTAGTTAAACTCATCAACCGGGTTGGTCTTTGGGTCATAGGGCATGCGCGCCAGCACGCGGGGCAGGGCGAGCGTCACGAAGCGGGAATCGTCGCTTTCACGGAAGCTGCGCCATTTGGCATATTCCACCGTGTCGAAAATCTTTTCGAGATCACGTGGACGCGAGAGATCGCGATAATCCTCGAAGCCGAACATTCGCGGGCTCGCGGCCGAGATGAAGGGTGCGAACGCCGCAGCCGCAATGGCGGACACACCTTGGAGCGTTTGGACATCATCAAAGGAGTTGTCAAACTCGTAGTCACCGATGATGGCGCCGATCGGCTCGCCGCCCGGCGTACCGAACTCGTCTTCATAGATCGATTTGAAGAGGCGCGACTGATCGAACTCCACTGCCTTTTCCAGGTCCCGCGAGATTTCCCGTTTACCGGCATTCATCACGCGGATCTTGAGGTTAACGCTCGTCTCGGAATTCTTGACGAGGTAATTCAGCCCGCGCCAAGTCCCCTCCAGTTTGGCGAATTCCGGTGCCTGCATGATTGCCGCTAATTGCTCCGAAATTGTTTTGTCGAGTTCGGCAATCGCGTGATTTAGCGTAACCGTCAGATTGCGGTCGTATTTGACCGTTCCCTTCAAGGCTTGGTCGGTCAGTGTGCGCAGCAGATTTTGCGCGCGGTCCGGTTCTGTTTGCCTGGTGGCGGCAACGACTTTGGACAGCAGTCCGTGGTCTTCGGCGGTTGTGGCCTGTGTTTCGTTTTTCAGCAGGCTTTCGGCGCTCATATCTCAATCCTTCCACTTGCGGCCGGTGCCGCAGCTTGAACCGTTCAAATCCCCGGTCGTGGGGCTGTTCGAAAATTTTGATGGCGCGCGATTACTCGGCAGCACCGTTCTTTTCCTTCAGTTCCGAAATCAGCTTTGCCAGGTCTGTCTTGTTCTGCAGGATGTCTTCCAGCATGCGCTCAAGATCTTCGGAGCGATCAGCCTTTGACAGGAGATCGCGAAGTTCGTTTCTGGCATCCAGAAGCGCCTTTAGTGCCGGCACCTGTTGAACAACGGAGCCGGGTTCGAAGTCTTCCATGCTTTCGAACTTCAGATTGACCTGAATGTCGCTACCATCCTTCTCCAATGTGTTGGGGACCGAGATATTCAGGCCGGGCGTCATGCGACGCATCACCTCGTCGAAGTTATCCCGATCGACCTGGACGAACTTGCGCTCGCCAAAAGGTTTGAGTGGCTGAGTGGGATTGCCCGAAAAGTCGCCGAGGACACCCACGACGAAGGGCAACTCCTTGACCACCATGGCGCCTTCCGTTTCCACCTCATATTTGATGTGGACGCGCGGCTTACGAACTCGCTCCAGCTTTTCATGAACACTTGCCATCTAGACCTCCTTCATGCGTATCCGCATGGTTGATTGAGAAGAGCACAGCATCTGTACCCGGTTCATCGGTTCCCATTGCTCTCGCCGCCAGGCTTGATGCCTGCTGCGGTGAGGACAGCATTGCGGGCCTGAGCTTCGGGAAGAAGTTCGGCGAGCAGTTCTGAAAAATCCATGCGCCCCCTGCGAACCAATGTCTCGATTGCCAACGAGATCGGTGAATGCGGTTCAGTTCGACGGAAATAACGCGCAACCAGAAGAAGAGTTTCAAACGCCTCATCGCGAGAATCGATGCCCTCTGGGTTGAGCGAAGGCGAGGGGCGTGTTGCGACGGGGGTGGATGCATCATCGTTGATTGCCGGGGGCTCCGTCCCATGGATCTGGGTTTGATCTGCATCGCGGCCACCAAGAGCACGGATAGCGGCTGCCGCCTCGATCAGCACATTGCGGATATTAGAGCTTGGCGGCGCGTACTGACCACAACGCTCCGTCAAAAGCCCCATCAACCGGTCAAAGACCGAAAGGCAGCCATTCACCTCCGCGAGATGGGCCGTCATCGCGGCGCTCCCTGCTTCCGTGGCGGCCCGATAAAGCTCTTCTTTAAGCGCCGTTTCATTTGGTCGCTGAGCAAGCTGAAAGTCCCACAGGCTGTTTTCGCCAAACTTTTTTCCCGGAACGAGGGACGTGAGCCGCAACGGTTGAACGAGTGAGCCCTCGCTCCCGATACCGTTTAATCCGGCAAAGGGAGCAAACTTGTCTTCCTCGCTATCGTCGTCGATCGAATAAATATTTTCCCAATGGTTGTGAAAAATATGCTCGCATATCTCGTAAACCCGACGCAAACCAGCGAAGCCCTCGAGCCTCAGCTTTGCTTCCATCAGCCACGCCAATATTTCAACATCACGGCTTTCGGAATATATAATCTGCAATCCAAGATTGTTGACGTTCTCCCAGTTGCTGGAAACTTTCAGAGCCTCCTGGGGAGATAAACTGCGTTCTTCTGCCCGAGCTTGGTTTCTTTCATCCTTAATCTTGTAATATAGTTCACGAGTTCTCGCATTGATGCGAATATTTTCTCCGCAATCTCCCGAAAGTGCTACAGTATATATGCCAGATCTCGCGTCCAAATCCAGTTTTTCCTCTATTAAATGTAATAGTTTTGTGAAGCCTACTTCCGTAGCGTGAGGATATTCACCAATCAGACCTATGACAGACTTCTGGAAAATGTGTCCAAATTGCGGCATTCGCATTTTAAGCTGCGAAATAAAAAAACAACTTCTGGCTAGACAAGCCGGTTTCATCATCTTAATTGTACTACGCAACGTTGTGGATTGACCAAGGGCAGGAGGCTCTTCGCATGTCGCATATCGATCTCAATCGCCTCATTGGAGCGCTTGAGCCTGAACTGCGCGTAGCCTTAGAAGCTGCTGCCTCGGTCGCAGTGCGAATGGGTCACCGTTACGTCGATGTTCCTCACTGGCTGAAATCGGTTGTAGAATCTGAGAAGTTTGTTGGTGTCCTCGACGAGTTGAGCATTCCGCGTCAGCGTTTTCTCGCAGAGATCGATCGTAGTCTTGAGGACGCCGTTTTCGGCAGTGGAGAGGATCTCTCGCTGTCGCAGAACGTGCTCGCAGCTGGTCGAGAAGCTTGGCTGCTAGCGTCGCTTGAGGCTGGCCGTAAACACGTCGTGCTGGCCGATCTTCTTTTGGCGCTCGACGAGGAGGAATCGCTTAGAACCCTCGTTCGGTCCACTTTGCCATCTTTAAAAAGCATGGATCGCAACGCTCTTCAGAGACTGCGGAGCGTTGAGGATGACGCTCACACAGGCAAGGCAGAGCTGTTTGAGGGCGGTAAGGTGCGCTCTGCCGAGCAGAACGAGTTCTTACGTCTCTATACCCAGGACATGACCGCTGACGCACGAGTTGGCCGGATTGATCCGGTAATCGGGCGAGATGATGAGCTGCGCCAGATTGTGGATATCCTCACGCGGCGCAGGCAGAACAATCCCATCCTTGTTGGCGAGGCGGGCGTTGGAAAGACGGCTGTGGCGGAAGCCCTCGCACTTGAGATCGTTTCCGGCAATGTCCCCGAAAAGCTGAAGAACGTCAGGCTGCTGACGCTTGATCTTTCGCTCCTTCAGGCAGGGGCGGGCGTCAAAGGCGAATTTGAGCGTCGGCTACACGGCGTGATCGACGCAGTCAAGAAATCGGTTGAGCCCATCATCCTATTCATCGACGAAGCGCATGGGCTCATTGGCGCCGGCGGTGCTGCAGGACAAGGCGATGCAGCCAATATTCTCAAGCCCGCGCTTGCGCGTGGAGAGGTTAGAACGATTGCAGCTACTACGTGGAGCGAATTCAAGAAGTATTTCGAGAAAGACGCTGCCTTGACCCGGCGTTTCCAACCCGTGCATGTTCGCGAGCCGGATGAAGCGACAGCCATCCGCATGTTGAGAGGTGTGGCGGACACCTTCGTCAAACATCATGACGTGATTGTTCGAGACGATGCGATCGTTGCGGCGGTGCAGCTCTCAGCGCGGTATCTGCCTGCGCGTCAACTTCCCGACAAGGCGGTCAGCCTGCTGGATACGGCTGCAGCGGCGGTGTCTCTCGCCCGGCAAACCTTGCCGGAAAAGCTGCGCGCCCTAACAAGCGAGCGGAGCCTTCTCATGATTGAGCTGGATTGGTTGAAGCGTGAACCAACCAGTCATGAATTGGCTGCGCGTATGGTAGCGATAGAGGAGACGATCGATTCTCTTGGGCGGCAAATCGACGAATTGCAGGCGCGCTATGATCTTGAGATGCGGGAACTCCTTGCATCGGAAGAAACAGATGAGAAGCTGACCCAGTCGAACGTTGCGCCTCTACGGCTTGCCGCTTCGAAGTCCGAGGCCGATAAACTTGTCCCCACCGTGGTCGACCGTGAGGTCATAGCATCGGTGGTATCGCGCTGGACCGGCATCCCACTTGGCAAGTTGCTTGCAGACCAGATCGAAAGTGCGCGAACACTCGATGATCGGATCAAGCAGCGGGTGATCGGGCAAGACGCGGCAATCAATCGAATTGCCGACGCTATGCGTGCTGCGCGCGCAGGATTATCCGATCCACGACGTCCCCCTGCGGTTTTCTTCCTGGTCGGCATGTCCGGTACCGGCAAGACGGAGACAGCTTTGTCACTGGCCGATCTCCTCTACGGCGGCAGCAACCACCTCACGACCATCAACATGTCTGAGTTCAAAGAAGAGCACAAAGTCTCGCTGCTCCTCGGCTCGCCTCCTGGCTATGTGGGATATGGTGAGGGAGGTGTGCTGACAGAGGCCGTGAGACGTCGTCCTTTTGGCGTTCTTCTGCTCGACGAAATCGACAAGGCGCATCCGGGTGTTCAGGATATCTTCTACCAGGTCTTCGACAAAGGTGTTCTTCGAGACGGCGAAGGCCGCGATGTAGATTTCAAGAACACCACCATCGTTTTGACCGCCAACACCGGATCGGAATTGTTGTCGGCACTTGCGGCGGATCCTGAGACGATGCCCGAAGGCGAGGCGCTGGAAGCGCTGTTGATGCCGGAACTGATGAAGCAGTTCAAGCCTGCCTTCCTTGGTCGCACGATCATTCTGCCGTTCATGCCCTTGGGGGCCGAACAGCTCTCAAGGATTGTCGACATTCAGATCGAAAAAATCCGCGATCGGGTCAGGGCGACCTACGGCGCGGAGTTGTCGCTCTCCGATGCGGCGCGGGCGGCATTGGTCAACAAAGCGGGCTCCAGCGACATCGGAGCACGCGCAATCGAGATCATGATGGGCAAGGATCTCCTGCCACCCCTTTCCAGCTTCTTCCTTGAGAGGGTTGTTGCCGGTGACAAGGTAGGCATGGTCACTGTCGATTTTGACGGTACGCGGTTCGGCGTTCATGCCGAAGCGGCTGAGAAAACGGGCGATTTCGCTTCGGCAGATGCTGCCGGGGTGGATGAAGTTGTCGCATCCAAAGGGGCAACCCGGCGTGTGCGGCGTCAAGTTGAAAGGTAACAGGGCCTCGGAGCAAGAGGTCGTTTCAAACAGGAGCTTACAGCATGCCAATTTATCTGCAGTTGGACGGTATTCAGGGTGATGCGACTCATCAGGAACATCGCAAGTGGATGGATATCGAAGCCATCCACTGGAATGTGACGCGAAACATGAACACCGCTGCGGGCTCTGCAGCAAACCGAGAAGCATCCGAGCCCACCATTTCGGAAGTCATTCTCACGAAGGTCAGCGACTCCTCCTCCACCAAGCTGTTTCAGGAAGCATGCGCTGGCCGCCAGGGTAAAACTGCTACCATCCATTTGGTAACGACTGGAGATCCCGGCAATACCTATATCCAGTATCTCCTCACCAATACGCTGATCGCCAGCTATTCGGTCGACTCCAGCGGTGACCGTCCCGTAGAGACGATCAAGCTGAATTTCACGAAGATCGAAGTGAAGTATACGCCTGCAGATGAGAACAACTCGCCGCAGTCTCCAATGATCGCCTCTTACGATCTGGCAACGACCAAGGCCGCCTGAGGAAACTGATCCGGTGCCCTCCATGGGCACCGGATTACCTGTCCAGGCTGCGCGGGCCGACAGCGTTCAACGCTAACGGAGCCGCGTAAATCGGTTGTTTCGTCAACGAGGGAGGCGTGTTGAATGCCCAATTTTTCCGTTTCTACAGATAATTTTATCGTCCGTCCGGTCCGGCAGGATGAGGTCGTAGCACCTCAAAAAATGGGTAGGGGACCAGATCTCTCCTATATGAGCCTCCCAGATGGCCCTAGGCAGTTCAATCAGCGAGCCGCGGTTGGCGGCGCAGTTGCTGCCGTGGCCAGTCAGGCTGTTGCTGCTCTGAACGAAGGTGCGATTTCCGTGTGGTTGCGGAAGTGGATACGGGCCAATGAAGCAAAGATCAGCCAGGCTCTCCTTCAGCATGGGCACAGCGCATTCGCCCTTCAAGTGAACTATGCTGTTGCAAACTCTTTCGGCAATCAGATGTTCTTGTCGAGGGATATATATCTTCTTGGCACCGCGCCCTCGGCAAAGGAGATTGGTACCATTCTCACCTCGGACGTAATGTTTGGGCCCAAAGCGGATGCCATTCCAAACTACGCGACAAAATTCAAATACGCTTATCTCGTCGGAGAGCGTCGCTGACGAACACGAACGCAAATGAAAGAGCAGATGCGAAAGCAGTTGCCGGCAGTAGAAGCACGGTAGAGCCGCCTTGCTTCACGAAAAGCGATAGTGAAAGCCACAGTCCATGCGCGTCGCTTCTCATTTTATTGATTGCGGAGAGAGACCATGACCGACCAACCCTCATCGTCTGACTTCATCCAGGCGAGCCGCGTTCTGAAGGTCAAGTCGCCGCTGGGCGAGGATCAGCTTCTGCCCGAGCGTATGGTGATACAGGAGAGCGTGTCGCAACTCTTCGAGATCAACCTCAGCGTCCGCGCCAAGAAGGAAGCGGTGAAGCCTGAGGAATTGATCGGTCGGCTAGTCGATGTCTCTGTAGAGGTGAGCCAGGGCGATGGCGGAGACGGCAGCGGTGTACGACGACCGTTCAACGGGTTGGTGACGGAACTGCATGAAGGCCCGCCCATCACCCGCGGCCTGCGCTCCTACGCCATGACCATCCGCCCGCAAATGTGGTTGCTCTCGCGCCGCTCCGACTGCCGCATCTGGATGGACAAGACGGTGGTAGAAATTGCCGAGACGCTGTTTTCCGAGCACGGCATTCCTGCACCCGACACATCCGGCATCATCACGCCGCCGCCACCGCAGCACTACAGCGTTCAATGGAACGAAACGGACCTCGATTACCTCCTGCGCCGTTTCGAGGAGGATGGACTGTTCTACTGGTTTAGCCATGAGGATGGCTCCCACAAGCTGCATGTGGCCGATAGCGCCAATGGTTGGCTTGGACCATCTCCGTCCGCCCAAGGTGAAGGCAGGGTCAGGCTGGCGCAGGGCTCGTCGGACCGCAACCACATCAATGACTGGGCGCGCCGCTTCTCCTATGTGCCGGGCCAGCGGGCAGGGGCGGACTGGAACTTCGAGACACCCTCCATGGTGCCGGGCACCATGACGCCATCATTGGTGCAGATGCCGGATGCGACCAAGCGCGAGCTTTACGAGTATCCCTCTCGCATCAAGACGGTAGCAGAAGCAGAACGCGCTCAGAAGCTTCGAACCCAGGCCATCGAAGCCGACCATGACCGCGTCTTCGGCGCATCCACCTCCCGCATCCTCGAAGCTGGACGGCGCTTTACGCCTTATGAAGTAGCCCATCCCGAGCATGAGTATGAAGAGCATGTGATCATCAAGGCGACCCACACCATCGTCGATCGCTCCTATGAGACAAACGGCAACGAGCCTGAATACCGCAACAGCTTTGAGGCCATCCCGTCGCGCGTGCCGCTGACCCCGCACCGGACGACCAAGCGCCCACGGATCGAGGGCACACAGGTGGCGATCGTTGCAGGCCCGGAGGAAGAAGAAATCCACCCGGACCAATATGGCCGCATCAAGCTGTGGTTCCCATGGGACCGAAAGGCGAAGAAGGATGGGACAGATACGTGCTGGGTGCGTGTTAGCCAGGCTTGGGGCGGCGGCACTTGGGGTGCACAGGTCATCCCCCGCATCGGCATGGAGGTGATGGTTGCCTTCGTCGATGGCGACCCTGATCGCCCGCTGGTGACGGGCGTGGTCAACAATCCCGCCAACTCCGTGCCTTACGACCTGCCCGCCAACAAGACCCGCATGGTGCTGCGCTCCAACACGCACAAGGGCCAAGGCTTCAACGAAATCACCTTCGAGGACGAGGCGGGCAAAGAGAACCAGTTCTTCCATGCCCAGAAGGATCAGACCACTCGTGTTCTGAACGACCGCACCAAGCGCATCGACCGGCATGAGGTCGCTTCCATCGGTGGCAACAGGGCGGTGGAGGTTTCGGGCAACCAGAAGCACGAGATTGGTGGATCGGTAAACACCGTCGTTGGTGGCACAGGGCCGATGGCGATGATGGCTATGGCGGGTGTGCAGGCGCTGTCCGGGCAGACGGCGGCGTTACTCAGTCAGGCGGCGCAGATAGCGGGTGGCGGTGGTCCGGGTGTTGCGGCCTTTGCCACCACAATTGCTTCATCGGCACTTGGCTTTCTTGGCGCTGGTGGCCTGTCTTCGCGAGAAGGAGTCGTATCGGGGCCAAGCCCAAGGGCCGACGCAGGTACCGCTCTTGCCGGGTCAGGCACAGGCGTCGGCAGCGATGCTTCAGGCCTGTTCCCGCTGCCGGGCATTATGAACACGATCATCGGGGCGTTTCAGTCCACGTCCGTTGGCGTTGCAAAGGCTGAGCAGATTGGCGTCAGCAAGGTGACCAACATCGGCCAGACCGAAGTCCGGCAGGTCGGAAAGCAGCAAAACCTGAGCATAGGCAATGAGCAATATGTCGAGGTTGGAAAGGGCCAGTACACGCGCGTCGGTGAGAAGATTACCGTCAATGTCGGCAAGCTCTACAATCTTGTGTCCGAGGAAAAGTATCACGGTGAAGCAAAGATCTGGGAGATATTCGGGGATGACGAAATTAGGCTTTCCACGCCGGGCGGGTACATCTCTCTCACGAAAAGCGGCATCAAACTCTTCGCGCTGAAGATCGATATCGAAGGCAACCAGATCAACTTCAAGAAAGGCGGACCGGGTGAAGCTCCCTCTTGCTTACGAAATATGACGGCAACTTCAACTCCGTTTGTTGGTTAGTCACGATGGCTGATTTGTCTAAACTTCAAGAGGTTTTGCAGCGGTCGCAAAGGCCATTGTTTGCAGTCCTTGATGGTGCACAATTTCCCGATCTTCCAACAACGCTGTCTGATGGAGATCTATTTCATCGATCTCTCTACCGCGCGTCCTCGCGAGGTGGCCAAGATCAAGACCGGTGCGCCCCGCAATTGGTGTGGCTTGACCGAGGGCTTCATGCAGCTTCCCAAACAGTGAAGAGGCCAATTAGACAAGCCTCACTGGATCGGCTGATCGACTTGATCAAAGGTAAGCACGCTTGCGTTTTTTGGGAATGCGCAGCTGGTGGTGAGAAGCTTTATCACCATTTGAGAAAAATCAACGTAGTGCTGTTTCCAAGACATGCACAAGTGGATCAAGGCAAAAGCTATGAGGTCGATCCACGCCCCAACGCGGATGAATCCGTAGCCCTGCACGGTCACCTGAAGAGGGTCATCCTGCGCCATAGTGACCCTAACGTAATGGCTCAAATTATACCCACACTCAGCCAAGGTCAGTATCTTCGTCTTCTTGGCCCAGCAGACGCGATCATCTTCCAACCGGATGAGGAGTGGGGCGACAGTATAATGCGAGCCAGCCGCAAGGGTGATGCCGCGTCTGCGCCTAGGGGTTTTCTGACTTTCAACATGAGAAATATTGATGAAATTGAGCATCAACGTCGGGAAGCAGTCGTGGGCAAACGCGTGGCTTACCTGCGGAAGGTTGCGCCGGATTTTACCGTTACAAAGAGTGACAACGAATTGCGCGACCTTGTGCGGCGGCAGGATACTGAAGCGGAGGAACTTGGATTGAGGCTAGAGTACTCTCGGAAACTATGGGCGTTCATGATGTTGATTTCTGATGAGAAAAGCGGTCAGGCGCCTGAGGTGCGAGCCTATATTCGATCTGGTCCAGATACTCCTGACCAAAATTTTGCAGTGCTATTTAATAAGACGAAGAGCGTTGTTCGCGTCCATAGGAGAGCTGACTGATGCCTCCCTTGTTGGCAGTTGGAGGCGGGCTCGCGCTCGCTGGTGGAGGAACGGCCGCAGCAGGCGGAGCGACTATTTCCGCAGGCACCGCCGCATGGTTACTCGGAGGGGCCGTAGTAACGACAGGAGCAATCGTCTATGGCGATGACATCGTTAACGGCGTCAGCGGAGCAATGTCAAATGCCCAGTCGGAAGCTCAGTCAGAGGATCAGGCAGTACCTGCAACTCGAACCGTAACTTGCGCTCGCTGCGCCCAAAATCCCTGCGCTTATCTTGCCTGTGGAGTTCCTGGCAGCGCCTACCGCGGCGGAGCTCACGGCTGCATGACTGATACTCCCGAGACGGTGGGAGATGGACTAGACAGCCACCATATGCCAGCAGATTCAAAATCACCTTTGCCCAGACCTGTGGGGCCAGCGATACAAATGGATCCGGTTGATCATCGCCTCACCGCTTCGTATGGTGGCCGCGTTCATGGACCAAGCTACGCGCTGCAACGCGGCCTTCTTTCGCGCGGCCAGACCTACGCTGCCTTCATGGCTGACGTCGTTGACGCCCGTAGAGTGGCAACGTTGCAGGGCGACCCAACAAAATACGACTCGGCCATAGCGCAGGCGACGGCGTATGCCGAGTGCCTTAAACGAAACGGAATAATGAAATAGGAACGGATCATGATTACGGCAGGGGATGATTGGAAGATTTTTCCACGCGAAGGACTGGGTCAGCTCAAATTTGGTATGTCTCCAGCGGAGGTTGACCATTGGTCGAAAACTTATGGCGCGATTGCGGGTCGCGGTAGCGACCGGGCTTCTGACAAACTTTTGAAAGACACGTTAGAGCAATTTGGCGGAGCAATGAGCGACGAAGAGAAGCAGGCTTTCATAGCCGCATATGCTCAGGTTGGCCCATCTTCGGATAGCGTCACGGAAACTCGGGGCAACCCGGGCCTTATTCTCAGATATGAAGCTGAGCGCTTAGTCGAGATAATGCCCGCTATTGGGCAGCGACCTATATTTCTTGATGGAGTCGACTTGCTAGCAGTGGGAGCGCTGGAGGCTTTGGCGGTGCTGGAGCGTCTTAACGGCAGACCGGGCAGGTATGCCAACACGGAAGCTGCATTCGATGAGCTTGCCATTTCGACTGATGGCTTCTGCGTTACAGAAAAGGCCGCAGGTGTGCGAACGCTTAGCGACGGTGATGAGCGTTTCCAGGGCCGTACTGTAATCTTGCGCGAGAAGCCATATCTCCCCGAGGAAGAGATGGAGCGATTTATCGTTCACTCAGTTTTGGAGTAGTAAGGCATGTCGAAATATTTGGCCAAGCAGAGAGGCCCTGACAAAATCGCTACCACTAGGCTCATACTTCGGCGGCCTGTTCTGAGCGACGCTGAAAGACTTTACGTCATGCTTACGGATCCGGAGCTTTTCCGTTACAGCCCCGTCCCGTTCACTGGCACATTGACTGACGTCAATCACATAATCGTTGAGTGGGACGAGAGCTGGGACAAGGGCCTGATTACTTACGTCGTCGCACGAAAAGAAGTAGTGGATGAGCCTATCGGATTCGTGAACATCGGCCCAGACGAAGAACTTGGCGGCGCTTTAATGCCTGATTTTTCAGGCCAGGGTTTCTCAGAAGAGATCATGCGCGGGCTGATTTCTGAGCTTGGTCTAACAAAAGCATGGACACTGATCGACGCGAAGGTGGCGCCTTTAATCCGTCTGCTTGAAAAGGTCGACTTTCACGTCGAAAGAATGCTGCCGCATCACAGAATACATCCGCTTGTTTCGTCAGAACGGCGAGACTGTGTTCTCATGCGACAGAACGGCCGGGGAAGATGAATGATGTGAAGGCGGTGGTGACGTAGATTCGAGATTGAATGAGTATGCAGGTGAAAAAGAGGTATTCATAATGGTTGGCCGCTCAGTTTCCCTTAAGGGCCATATGCATGTTTGTCCAATGGTCGATCCTGGGCCAAAACCGCATGTTGGAGGACCTGTTGTCTCTAGTCAGCAAAGCTTCGTTACAGTCGAGGGAGTGCCGATTGCCACTGTCGGAGACAGTTTACTGTGCACGGGCGTGCCAACAACCTCTGATAAAATCACGGAGGGTTCTTCGGTGGCAAACATTGAAGGAAAAAAGATTGCTCGACTTGGTGACTCCTGCGCTCACGGAGGAAAATTAGTGCAGGGTGTTTCCTGGCTGACGTTTGAGTAGAAGCGATTATCTTTACCTACGCCGCGGTCTGTGAGCAAAAGCATATTACCTTACTTCACCTGCGAATGTGGCTGCTCTCGCGCCGCTCCGACTGCCGTATCTGGATGGACAAGACGGTGGTTGAGATTGCCGAGACGCTGTTTTCCGAACACGGGATTCCTGCACCCGACACATCCGGCATCATCCCACCGCCGCCACCGCAGCATTACAGCGTTCAATGGAACGAAACGGACCTCGATTATCTCCTGCGCCGTTTCGAGGAGGATGGACTGTTCTACTGGTTTAGCCATGAGGATGGCTCCCACAAGCTGCATGTGGCCGATAGCGCCAATGGTTGGCTTGGACCATCTCCGTCCGCCCAAGGTGAAGGCAGGGTCAGGCTGGCGCAGGGCTCGTCGGACCGCAACCACATCAATGACTGGGCGCGCCGCTTCTCCTATGTGCCGGGCCAGCGGGCAGGGGCGGACTGGAACTTCGAGACACCCTCCATGGTGCCGGGCACCATGACGCCATCATTGGTGCAGATGCCGGATGCGACCAAGCGCGAGCTTTACGAGTATCCCTCTCGCATCAAGACGGTAGCAGAAGCAGAACGCGCTCAGAAGCTTCGAACCCAGGCCATCGAAGCCGACCATGACCGCGTCTTCGGCGCATCCACCTCCCGCATCCTCGAAGCTGGACGGCGCTTTACGCCTTATGAAGTAGCCCATCCCGAGCATGAGTATGAAGAGCATGTGATCATCAAGGCGACCCACACCATCGTCGATCGCTCCTATGAGACAAACGGCAACGAGCCTGAATACCGCAACAGCTTTGAGGCCATCCCGTCGCGCGTGCCGCTGACCCCGCACCGGACGACCAAGCGCCCACGGATCGAGGGCACACAGGTGGCGATCGTTGCAGGCCCGGAGGAAGAAGAAATCCACCCGGACCAATATGGCCGCATCAAGCTGTGGTTCCCATGGGACCGAAAGGCGAAGAAGGATGGGACAGATACGTGCTGGGTGCGCGTGGCGCAGAACTGGGCAGGTTCAAGCTGGGGCGGACAGATTATCCCGCGCATCGGCATGGAGGTAATGGTTGCGTTTGTCGATGGCGACCCGGACCGGCCTCTGGTGACGGGAGTGGTGCCGAATGCGAAGCAAGTGGTTCCTTATGAGCTGCCAGCCAACAAGACGAAGAGCACCTTTAGGACTCAAACACATAAGGGGGTTGGCTTTAACGAATTGTCCTTTGAAGACGAAAGCGGGCTCGAAGAAGTATTTTTGCATGCACAGAAAGATTTGACTTTGAAAGTACGAAACCACGCGACTGAGAGGGTGGATGCAAACAAAATCACTTCAGTTGGTGGAGCGTCGCTGACGGAGGTCCAGTCTAGTCAAATGACACACATCGGTCAAAACGCAACATTAAATATAGGAACGGGTATAGGAGGTGGTGTCGTGCGCGGTCCGCTTGCCAATAGTTCTTTTGGTGTTCGCGATGCAGCATACTTCCTTGCAAAAACAATGCCCGCAATGAGCGGTAGTGGTAACTATACAATCAATGCATCCGGGGCGGTTTCGATAAACGCGCTTGGCGCCTCAACATTGACCGTAGGTGGGGCCAATATCGTGACAGTCGGTGGTCTCCATACTGTTAATGTTGGCGGAGCGATCTATGAGAGCGCTGTGGCCACTTCGAGTGAGGTTGTCGGCGGAAAGAAAATTATCGACGCTCACGAAGAGATACTTCTTCGCTGCGGAAAATCGGAAATGCGCATGCTACCTGACGGAACTGTTAAGCTCAAAGGCGTAAATTTCATCGTAGAGGAAGAAAGTTCGGTGAAGATGACAGCAAATCGCATTGACCTAAATTGAGAAATCGCCGGTAGGTAGGGATTTTATGAAGAAACTCAGCCTGACCATCTTTTTTGCTTTGTCTTTACCTTGCGCATACTGCGCAGCGGAGGAGTCAGAATTGCGTACTCGGTTAATTATCCATGTGGACGAGCCACTAAAAAAAGAGGGAGGGGCGGTAGTCGTCTCTGGACGCCAAATTTCCGATGACGAATGGCGCGCTATTGAAACGGAGGCGGGCAACAAAGATGGTGCTGAAAAGGAGTTCCATGTGCGGGTCTCCTCCCCCGCTTCAGTTATAGATTTCGTCTATCCCGCGAGTGGAACGTATAGCTTCAAGTTTCAATCTCTTCCCGGCGACAATTCGGGAGCTTTAGAAACCAAGCAAATATTGATAGGGAGCGCTGAAGTCACCGACCCCGAAACGAAACAGGCGGTAAATTGGCCATCCATGAGCGTAATACATGTGCGTGGCCCAACGTACGATGAGGCGTGGGCGCGTCTGCTTTCTTCGAATTTTGATTTGGCGTTTACGAGCGAAGATAGGACAGCTGTTTCTATCAAACGATTCCCAGCAGGTCGTGTATTGTCCCTGTCGGCGACTGCAATTCAGGACTATGTAAGGGACACCAAATGAGCCAATTGCTTTTGGTAACGCGGTCCTTCCACCCTGATAGGAATTTCGGGATGGGTGGGCTTGGATTTCACGGCGACTCAAGAGGGTTTTCGTCAAGTTTGAGTGTAACCTCGAGAATTACCCATGAAGTTACAATAGACTTGAAAGCCGCCAAATTGACACGCGAACGCTGCTTCTCGGATCCATCATCCAATGAAGTCATACCTCGAGTGCTTGAAGGACGAGGCGACCGTGGTGTTGAGATTATCGCAAGGGATGAACTTGCCGACAGAGGGGTGGATATACCTCAAATGGAGTGGAGGACACGGCGCGACGTACTGCCAAAGATGGAAAATGACTATTCCCAACCCAGAAAACACCCGCGCAAAAACACCACAGGTAATATTTTCACCCTACAGAGAAGATGGTGATCAAAGTGTGAATGGTCGCTTGTCTTACGCAGGAAAAAATTTCGCTTTCTATGGTGCCGATACGGACCTTGGGCACTGGGTTCTCGGTGGTGACGTGTCCGATGGAGGCTCTGACACACGCGGCGGGAGTTGGAAAGTCTGGGAACGTTGGAACGGGGCGGTGCCGGATCTCGATGTTACGCATGAGTTTAGCCTCAGGATCAACAGAACAGAGAAAAAGATATACATTTCTTCTGCAATTTCGGGAGATGGCTTCCCGAACTGTGAAAGCTTTCTGGTTGATTCCTCCAAAAACGTGCTTTTTCTAGGTTCGCATATACGCATTGGGACAGCTGCAACACAACTTCCAGGAGGGGGTGCTTTGCCGATGACTCGAACCCTCCTTACAGTCGACTGGTCTCCTGGAGACTTGTTTGGAGCGAATGTCACTATCGACCTCGCGAACGACTATACTGGAAATGGTTCGCCACAACAGATCATTGCGTCTGGAAGTACTGGGCGAACTGCATGGAATGCTGCGCATACATCACGCGATGCAAGTGGCGACTGGATTAGGAGTATCGAAGATCACGTTCCAATACCCCGTCAAACACTTAGAAAACTTGGTGAACAGATACGTCGAGCATTCTAGTAATACTATGACGTATCCGGATTTTAGAAGTAAAAAAGTATTTTTCGGTGAAGCATCAGTCGGAATTATGGGATGATCGAAGTTTGTGAACTCTCCACCGGCTTTATCCGGTGGAGAGTTCACAAAGACATATCTACTCTTTTATTGCGGTAGTATTTTGGACTATGATGGATTTTTGCTTAGAATTACTTGCGTATTTACAGAAAAATGTTCGCTCATTTGGTGAGCGTACTGTATGCGATGATGGTTCTCATGCGGAACTGGTTAGAATCCGAGAGCGATCGAGATTGAGGTCGTTGCACATTGGTTGGAACTGAAAAGGGAGGATTCCAATGCCAGAGGCTCACCGCCGAGCCGACGTCGGCTCCGGTCATTCTTGTCACTTCCCTCCAACGCTTGCTAAGGGCGGAAGTCCAAATGTGTTTGTTAACAACAAGCCGTTGATGCGGGTGGGCGACGCTTACGTTCCGCACGGTTGTCCGGTTTGTCCTGAACCCGCTCACGGCCGCAAACTCGCCGCCGGGTCATCGACAGTTTTTGTCAATGGCAAACCCGCAGGTCGTATCGGTGATGCAATTGATTGCGGTGGGCAAGCGCAAACCGGGTCGCCTAATGTCTTTATCGGTGATGATAGCAGCTCTGATTCTAGCGGTCCGGGTGGAACGGATTGCCAGAAGAGTATGGCATCCCAATCCATGCCAATGGTGCGAGGATAAGCGATGCAAACCGCTGCTACTGACGAGCTTGAATCGTCTTCAATCGGACAGGCCTTGCTGAGCGCGGTTTCCGAACTCGTTTGTGACCCAAGCAAGCGTGTTTACGCTGTTGTGGATGGATCTCTGTTTGATGATCTTCCACGTTCGTTGAAGCAGATTGACGTGTCGCACAGACCCCTCTATCGCTATGCAGGTGGTGATTATTCCATCATCCTTGGTGGCCCTTGGTTCGTAGACCCTCGCCAGCCCGCTATTCTAAGCTTAGAGTCCGCATCATTCTTGAATGATGAGAGTGAAGTATCGGATGATGAGTTAGCGACGAGATCTGCCGCGCTCTCGGAGCAAATGGTCTTATTGTTGAATGCTGGTGATGCTACCGGCGGCGGGATGCTACCAGTCAACGAAGAGGATCCGTCGCTCGCGACCGCACGTCTTCGCAAACTTTTGGAATTGAGTAAAGGCAAGCCAGCGCCTGTCTTCTGGTGCGGTGATCAAACCTTATCCGCCGAGCGACTTTACCGGCATCTGCGCGGTCTCAACAGGATAGTCGTCCCAAAAGATTGGAGAGATAGTTCGGTTTCCATTGAAGGGCCGCGCGTCAGCAATGAAATTGAATCTGCCGCCGCTGGCGAGGGCGAGCCCACTCGCTGCGACGAGGTTGCACATAGCGAGATGGTCATATTCCGCCATGCTGATGCCAACGTCATGATGCAAACTATCCCAGCGTTGAACGAGGCTCAGGTCGCCCGGCTCTTCGGGCCAGGTTTGACTATCATCTTTGCGCCAGATGAAGTTTGGGGCGGGGGAATCAAGAGAGCTCGTAGGGGTAGTGATATCGCGGCGCCGCGAGGTCTTCTCACGCTCGATCGCGATGCTATGTCTGCCATGAGTGCGTCTCGACTGGACGTTTCCCGGAAGCGGATCATGACCTATCTCCGCAGTGCCGATCCTGAAAATAATAATCTTTCTGACGCTGAGTTGCGCAGGAAGGTATTGTTCTACGAAGCCCAGGGACAAAAGCTTGGACTTCGCTCCGAGCGAGCCCATGGGCAATGGGCATTTCTCATGTCGTCTTCGAATGAGGCGATCGGTGAGGAAGAGGAGATCAAATCCGCTTTAAAGTCCTCTCGTGATGCAGATCAAACTCTGAATCAGATCATGGAGGCCATGGTAAAAATTGGGCAGTCTGAAATCCAAGGTAAACGTGTATTGGAGGGGGGCTAATGGCTCTTCCTTTAGCGATTCCGGTTGCCGTTGGTTTAGGTCGTCTTGCGATGATCGGCTACCGCGCCTATCAGGGCTACAGGGCGGTGCGTGCCGCGCAGGCCGTCACCACCGCAGCGGAAGCTGCGCTCGCTGCTGAACGAGCAAGGAAAGCAGCACAACTTGCGCAAGCAGCTGCACTGGCAAACCAGCTTGCCCAAACAAGGACGCGTGACGAACCCTGTGACGATTGCCCGTGTGAGCGAACCGTCACGATCTCGCGTGCTGCATCACCGCAAGCTGCTCAACACATCGTTGATGCACAAGCCGCTGGCAAACCGAACGTGTTAACACTCGATAGACCTGGAACCGATGCAAGACGTGCTGCGTCCTTGCGTGGCATCCCGACCAAGCCTGGCATGGATCGGGATGAATATCCACCCGCAACCTTTGCAGAAGGCGGTGCCGGTGCTAGCGTGAGGGATATTCCTCGTAGCGACAATCGAAGCGCAGGGGGGCAATTGGGGGCGCAACTCGCGGGTGTTCCTGAAGGATGTAAGATTACAATGGTAGTGGGTCCCTAATGATCGCTGAATTTCCGTTGACTGTTCTCTACACGCAAGTTGTCGTTCACCTCGCCGATCTGCCGCGGCCTGGCTTGCTCTGGGATGATGAGCATGTCAACCAAGGGTTTGCGTGGGCCGAGGGCATTGTCAGTTTTGGTGTTCCTGACCATGACGGCCAATGCTTTCTTAGGATAGATCTGACCGAGACGTTTGAACTCGACCCAGAAGCTGAGTGGGCGGTTCAGACTCCATTTGAGGTAACGCGGCCCTTAAAAGTGGGGACGATTGCTAACATGCATGATGTTGTGGTGCCCAACGGTCTCTATAATGTTGTTTTTCAAGCGCTTCCCGGAAGCCAAGCACCATTAGAGGGGATGGCTTACTTGCTTTCGATAACCTTCGTACCGACCAGCAATCCATCATTTGAAATTTTAAAACAGGGTTTGGAGTTGGCGACGGACAAAGTCCTACGTCGGGACGCTCGACAGGCATAAAAGCGCGGGCTCCGGATAGTTCAACAGTAGAGACTGATCGGTCGGCTGGTCGATGTCTCTGTGGAGGTGAGCCAGGGCGATGGCGAAGAGGGCAGCGGTATCCGACGACCGTTCAACGGCCTGGTGACGGAACTGCATGAAGGCCCGCCCATCACCCGTGGCCTTCGCTCCTATGCCATGACCATTCGCCCACAGATGTGGCTGCTCTCGCGTCGCTCCGACTGCCGCATCTGGATGGACAAGACGGTGGTGGAAATTGCTGAAACGCTATTTTCCGAACACGGCATTCCAGCACCCGACACATCCGGCATCATCACCCCTCCGCCACCGCAGCACTACAGCGTTCAATGGAATGAAACGGACCTCGACTACCTCCTGCGACGCTTCGAGGAGGATGGCCTCTTCTATTGGTTTTCCCATGAGGACGGCTCCCACAAGCTGCATGTTGCCGATAGCGCCAATGGTTGGCTTGGACCATCCCCTTCCGCTCAAGGCGAGGGCAGGGTAAGGCTGGCGCAGGGCTCGTCGGACCGCAACCACATCAATGATTGGGCCCGCCGCTTCTCTTATGTACCGGGTCAGCGGGCAGGTGCTGACTGGAACTTCGAGACACCCTCCATGGTGCCGGGCACCATGACGCCGTCACTGGTGCAGATGCCGGATGCGACGAAGCGCGAGCTTTACGAGTATCCGTCCCGCATCAAGACGGTGGCAGAAGCGCATCGGCATGGAGGTAATGGTTGCGTTTGTCGATGGCGACCCGGATCGACCGCTTGTCATCGGCGTGGTCAACAACCCTGCCAACTCGGTGCCTTACGATCTGCCCGCCAACAAGACGCGCATGGTGCTGCGTTCCAACACCCACAAGGGCCAGGGCTTCAACGAAATCACCTTTGAGGATGAGGCTGGCAAGGAGAACCAGTTCTTCCACGCCCAGAAGGACCAGACGACGCGAGTTCTCAACGACCGCACCAAGCGCATCGACCGTCACGAGGTGGCCTCCATTGGCGGCAACCGCGCGCTTGGTCACGGTGCTAGAGTCCTTCAACCGTCAAGGAGTAGCGGCGTGAGAGAGACAGTTTCGATCAACGGCCTTACGCTTTGCCACAAACACTCCGACGGATGGGTGCGCTCCACCCTCCCTGACGTATGCAAAAGCCCAGACAAGCCCTTGCCCTATGCGAATGTCGCCTATTCGCGCGACCTTGCCAAAGGCACGGTGACCGTCTTTTCGCACGGCGGTGCGATGAACGGCGTAAAAGGTTCGGAATTCTATCGCTCCTTTGGCGACGAGCCGGGGGTTGGCGGCGGAGTGATCTCCGGCGTCAACCTGCACCGCGCCACGTTCCTGTCCTGGTCGCCCAACGTTTTCATTGGAGGGCCGTAACGTCACACGTCTGACTGATCGCATGCTGCTGAACAAAGGTAACACAATCTCGGCGGGCGGGTATTTCACCGGACCTGTGCGAGATGAAAAAAATCGAGAACTTCTGGACCAGATTTGCAAAGCGGCCTGTGAGTGCCAAAAGGCTGGAACAATGAATGGCCGTTGCGTCGCCGATAAGATGCGCCAATGGGCAGGTAACAACAACCGCAACATTGAAGCAGAGGTCGCTTGGGACCTGAATGATGGCCAGTGGACGATGCGCCGGCGCCCGGATGGTTCTATGATGCATGGCGGCGGCAAACGTCCGATCGACTTTATCGATCTCGATAACAATACAGGCACGGAGTACAACGGACCTGGAGATCGAATGCGAGGCCGACAAAGCCGAAATATTGATGAAATTACAAAACAGCACGACATGACCCGTGAGGACGTGAACTTCAAAAATGATTGCGATTGCTCAGGCGGAGGGGGAAGCGCGCCGGCTCCGGCGCCTGCTGCTTCACCGGCTAAGGAGCCAGCTTCGCTAGTGAGTGATCCGATGCGCTGGGCCCAAGAAAATCCGTGGAAGGCTGGGGGGGTGTGGTCGCTGGCGTCGCGACGGGTGGCGCAGTCTACTACGGTGGTGCAGCCCTTGCTGCGCTTCTCGGTGGCGGAGCGCTTATAACTGCTGCAGCCCATTAAATACTAGTTGCAGATCAAATAGCGTCAATGAGGCGAAAGCAATAATGACAGACGAAAGAGCGCTTACAGCAGATGCCCGCGACTGGAGTTTTTTAGACAGCGTCGGCATCGCATCCGATCGTGGTGTTCCCATGCTGCGGTTCGGACACTACATCGATTTTGCGTTACAAAAGGCAACCAGCCTAGAAATGCGCGAAGCCATGGCGGACGTCATCCTCGAGTACAGACAAATATTCAATGACAAGCTGACCCACTATATTCCGCATAATGGACGCAAGCTGAGTACTTTGCGTGGCGTCGATTATGACAGCTATATTAGGGAGCTTGCACGCAAGCCGGACGATGTGAAGAATGATGATGGTTTCGAAGCCACATTGTTCGGGTACCCCTACGGAGGCGATCTCGACGATCCCACCATCTATTATGCCGAAGCTATCGGAGAAACCGAAACCCGAGAGTTTTCAAGCATCAGCATTTATATGCCCGCCAGCTGGCCAGAATCAGTTGGTTATGAACACTATCGATCGCTCATCAGCAGCTGGTGCGAAAAGCTGAAACCCGCCTATGGCACGGCCGGTCTTTCGATCCTGTTCAATGAAGGACGGCAGGGACTTTCTGATCGTCTGCTGGCATTTCCAATTGCAAGACGGTTTCCTGGTCTTGATGTCCCGGAACATTCTCGTTGGTACGTTCGCATGAACCGTCTACGGATACGAGCTATTAGAACCATAAATTGGTTAACCTTTATTGACAACGGTTTGGTAAGCAAACTTGGGGGACAAGCGAAACTTATGGAAGATTTGGAAACGTCATGTCCCATTTACCCTTACAGCGGAGGAATTATTGTTCAGGCGGGTGAGAGACCGGAACTGGGCGATGTGAATAGGGGGGTGATACCGAAGGCGTATCGACACGTTTCTCGAATAATGCAGCCAATACGCTTTAACGAACACCAGCGTCCGTTGATCGACGCGCCACAGCCTCTAGATTCCTTGGAGGAGACAATCAATTGGGTCAAACGGTTCGATTGATGGATCTTAAAAATATCAGCCTGAAAAGTGGCCGTTTGTTTAGGCGTGGGCGAAATTTACATTCATCTGAAATCCTGAGAGAACCGGACAAGTCGAGCTGAAAGATTACAGCACCGTCGTTTCTCAAATAGGTTTCGCGCTGAAACTTTATCTCCTGCGTGACCGGCACGACCGCCCAGATAGCTGGGCCTCGAGAGATGAAACAATGAGTGAGTACAGTTGACACCTGATCATGCAAAAAGGCTTGATGAAGTCAAATTGCTTAACAATGGCTTCGTTGTCGCGAAAGTGGGGTTTGCCTTCGAGCTCTACCTTTCGAATGGCCAAGCGGTAACGACACGTCTGGCGCTTTGCAAAATACTGAGGGAGTACCATGCCCTATTCCATGGTCGGTTATCGCACTATCTCAAGGTCGATGCGAACCGGCTGACCATGATCGATGGTGAGGCTTATCTGAATTATTTTGACGCAAAGGCCAGCACGATTTCACCGGATGAGCCGATGGACGCGATGGTGTTCGGTTATCCTGACAAGAGGGTTGTCGACGAGCCCCAGGCTTTGGCGATTTCATTCACGGTGAGCGGTCCCGAGCCTCTTTTTCCGCACGGAAATTCCAGCATTTGCGCGTACTTTCCCTGCTCCTTCATCGTTGAAAAAGGATATCATTATTTTCGCGATCTCGTTAGCCGCTGGTGCTCTATGGTCGATGCCGTTCACGGCGGTGCCGGCTTTAGCGTTCTGTTCGAACACGGCTCCTTTTCCGGGAGTTCTGGAGGAGTGGCTACCTTACCGGCTCTGAAACGGTTTCCCGGGCTGGATTTTTCTGACCCCAATGTATTTCAGGTGGAGGCTGCTCGTAGCGATGGTCTTCAAATCAAGTCGATCAACTGGCTGACCATTCTATCCGATGGAATTGTCGAGCGCCTTGGCGGAAGGCAGGTACTGGAAGCTAAATTGGGAAGCTCGTGCCCGGTTTTTGACTTCAACGGCGGTGTGATAGTCCAAGCGGGAGACGAACCGCAACTGGGAGACAACAACCGCGGGATCGTCCTCGATGACTATCGTCGGGTTTCCGGAGCGCTGAAAGTGGTGCGGTTCAAAGACTACAAGCTGGGATTGATTGCCTTGCCCGAGCCATATGACGACATGGAAGAGACGTTGAGTTGGATCAGGCGCTTCGATTGATCGACCGGGGTCCAATTTGACCGAAGCCTTTACCACTCAAGGGTATTGCCCATTGCCATAAAAATTCTGACATGCGGGGCGCTCCATCCTGCCCGGCGTAAAGCAGTCTTAAAGATAAAGGCGCTCATATGGACGTTGCCTCAACGTCAAACGACAACAGGCCACGCCGGATGGGCGGACTGGGATGCCGGCTTTGGGGACATCGATAAATCTGGTATGGGGCCGTACCATTGAGCTCGGAGGCGAGGCGGAAGCTTGTGACTCAGCGACTGTGAAAGCCGAACGAGGCACGCTCGATGACGGCAAAAGGTGTGTTTAGGGTTACTGGTTGATAGTTCCGAAATGATATAAAAGCGCTTCTCGCTATACGCCCGAATCGCTAAGCGGCAATTGGCCGCACGGATTGCAAGCCCTCGATAGCTTATATCACGGAGATTGAGGCGTTGACCCTTCCACAAATTTCACAAGAAGAGAAACTCCTCGCAAGGTACCTTGAGACGAGCTTGGGCGAGCGTCCCAAATTCTTTATTCACAGGGAGGAGCCAACAGATCCCGTATATGTTGCTATCGGGCGTGTAGGTGATAGCCCTTCTCATCAACTCATGGCCTTAGCTACCAACGGCATTTCCAATTATCCGCTGTATGCCTCCGATGGCAGTTTTTATCCTGATACTCGCCTTGAGCTTGTCGGTGCTTGCGAGACAGATCAAGCCGACGACTTCGAACAAATGATTTTTTTCACTGCCCGGACAATCATAAAGCAAAGATGGTTTTGCGCACCCGGCACATTTTTAAGTAACGCGGTTTCTCGTTTCGGAAAATTCGGCGATATGCAACATCTCTACTTCACAACGCCATTTGCGTTCGATGGGTTCTCGACTGAAATTTTTGGTGAACGTAAAGTGTCATGGCTTTCGCCCGTTCCCGTTTCCTCAGCAGAAGTGCAGTTCGCACGGGATAACTCAATTGAAAAGTTAGAGGAGGCGTTCGAGGAGAGCGACGTCGATTGGTTTAATTTGAAAAGAGCTTCAATATTTTGACCATTGTACAGGCACGAATAGCCCGCTCAAAGCACTGTTCCAATGTGAAAGGACGCCGCCGGAAGTTGGTTAGCCTATTCCATGTCACTATCACCTGATCATTGGCGTTTTGACACTGGGAAAGTTCATCGTAGCCGCGCTAACGGCTTTTAGGGAGTTTGATCTATGACAGGATTAACAAGTTTCGAAGACGGGTGGAAAATAGTTAATGCTAATGTGTCGTAAGCAGTTTTTTTAGGACCGGCGACCGGAGAAGATTTATTGAAATCTTCGAAGTTGATCGGCTTATAATTCGGCCAGATTACGAATTATTTCTCAAGCAGCTTGGAGTAGGTACTTTTAGAGACGCCGAGTTTTAATGATAACTACGAACAAATTTCGCGAAACTTCTGTGCCCAGTATGGCGTGGCGAACATTGGACGACAGAGAATGCGCGAAGGCAATGCGAAAGTCGTTCGGCATACCTTGGTGAAGTGGCCCACAAATGCGGGGTTGCGTTTGGTCTAAATTCGACGTGGGCAAAGCCGTAGAAAGACGGTCCGCCACAATCCCTGGCCGCACCCCGCATGCTCCAACCTTCTTAGGTCGAAGCACGTGGGGATCAGCTAGAGGATCAGTTGGTCCGGTAACGTGCTAGCCAGTGCGCGTAAGGTGGTGGCAGCGTCGCCCAAGCAGGATTTTCAACGCCGAGTACTTTCGCTGCGGCATAAGGCCAGTGCGGATCGGTTAGTAGCGGACGGGCCAGCATCACCATATCCGTTTTGCCGTCCTGAATAAGAGCATCGGCCTGAACAGGATCGCTGATGAACCAGCTGGTCGATGCCGGCAGGTCGGTCTCAACGTGGACGCGTGCGGCTATCTCTGCGAGGAAGTTTGCACCCCACGGAATTTGCGCCGTTGGTGTGGAGAAACCGACGCTGACGTCAATTGCGTCGAGACCTGTTTCCTTGAAGCGGCGAACCAAAGCGATCGATTCTCGAAGGGTCTCTTCGTCGCGCCCATCAAACTCGATCACCCCGAAACGGGCCGTCAGCGGGAGGTTTTCGGGCCATACTTTGCGCACGGCGGCAAGTGTCTCAATCAAGAACCTCCCGCGGTTTTCGGGGCTTCCTCCGTATTCATCTTGCCGCTGATTGGAGTGTACAGAGAAGAAGCTCTGCGCCAGGTAGCCGTGCGCAAAATGCAGCATAAGCCATTCGAACCCTGCATCGCGAGCCCGTTCGGCTGCAGCAACAAAATCCTGCTGCACGCGAAGAATATCTTCCGTTGTCATCTCAGCCGGCACTTTCCCGAGGTCGCCGCCAAAGGCCACAGCCGATGGTGCGATGGTCTGCCACCCACGCGGGTCACCATCAGCTATATGATCATCACCCTCCCAAGGGAGATTGGCGCTAGCCTTACGGCCGGCGTGGGCAATCTGGATGCCCGGCGTCGAGCCCGCGGATTTAATGGCCTCAACGATTGGGCGAAGCGCTTTGGCTTGGGCGTCGTTCCAGATGCCAAGATCGCCGGGTGTAATCCGCCCTTCCTTCGAAACAGCCGTTGCTTCCAAGATGACGAGACCCGCACCGCCGCGCGCTAAGCCTGCATAGTGGGGAAGGTGCCAGTCAGAAACCATACCATCCGTGGCCATGTACTGGCACATGGGGGAAACCGCTATTCTATTGCGTAGGGTAACGCCTTTGAGGGTGAAAGTGTCAAACAGCTTTGCCATCGATGGTCTCCAGGTTCGAGGATACGGCCGGTCTACAACTTCGTTAGTTCGATTACAATAGAACAATGGCGCCGCGATCGTACCTGTGTTAACAACGGTAGCATGAGAGCCATGAAACATCCCTCCGTTCAAGACGTCAGCCTAGAGCAAGTGTTCTACGCCCTGAGTGATCCTGTGCGCCTCGAGATCGTGCAAAAGCTCTGTGTTACTGACGAGGCAACGTGCAGTGCGTTAGATGGGGGCCGGCCTAAGTCTAGCGTTTCGCATCACTTTCGAGTCTTGCGGGAAGCAGGATTGGTACGGACACGCAATGAAGGCGTCACACATATGAATGCGCTTCGACGCGCCGAACTAAATGAGCGATTTCCAGGGCTACTAGACCTTGTCGAAGCACTCATGCGTAGTAAGCCCGCGTCATTCCGAGGCACTGATGGCGACGCAACAAGATCTCATCTTTGAATGAAGCAGGTCGTTTTCAACTACCGTCGGCCTGTCCCGAAGAGCTAGAGAAATACTAAATAAAGTTTCGCCTAGAGAGACAGGCCCGTGGCTCTGGAATCGTAACTGCCACATCGCAGCACGTCCAGTTGCCTATCGCTACTCCTTACCCTATGAATCCGGAGAGGAGGGCGGTGCTATTAGGAAACCGTTGCAAAGCTCTACCCAATCCATCTGATGTGGTTGGGCTCTGACGATCAAGCAGACGTTTCCAAGCACAAATAATCGCGCTGTCCGCGCCAGCTAAAGCTGGCGCAGTCTCATTTTTCGAGCTCTTTCAGGGTAATGTACCTTTAAGGAATAAGGTGGTTCTTGCGCAAGCTCTCGAAAAGGCCGAAGAACGCATCGTCGGTTGGCTGGTATTCGTTGAAGCCCAGACGGCGGCTTTTACTCATGTCGGTTACGACCTCGATGGGACGGCACAAATCCGCATCCGTGTGCCATGGAGAAGCGAGGCGATCAATGTCGGGCTCCACTAGTTTGTCGCGTTTGGCGATGTCTCTCCAGATCGCAGCATCGCTGTCCATCTGATCGCTCAGAGGACTGATCGTGCCATCGAAAGGCGCTGCCTCTATGCCAAACCAGCCAGCAATTCTTTGCCACATCCATTTCCACCGAAAAACATCGCCGTTGACGACATTGAACGCCTGATTGAAGGCCCGAGGTGTATCGGTTGCCCAAAGCAGATGTTTCGCTAGAAGGTTGGCGTCAGTCATATCCGTCAAGCCGTTCCACTGACTGGACGAACCGGGAAAGCGAAATGGACGACCCGTCTCTCGGCAGATGGTAGCATATACGGCGAGCGTCGTTCCCATGTTCATGGCATTTCCAACGGCTTGGCCGATGACGGTATGGGGACGGTGGACACTCCAGGTGAAACCATCGCGTTCAGCAGCGGAGAAGACTTCATCTTCCTGAGCGTAATAGAAGTTCTCAACATCAAGACGCCCTTGTTCCTCACGAAAGGGCGTTTCCGGTAGAGTGCCTTTGCCGTAGGCCTCGAATGGCCCGAGATAGTGTTTCAACCCTGTCACGAGTGCGACGTGTCGTGTCGACTGACCAGGTCTTAGACCATCTAGAAGGTTGCGTACCATGGCCGAGTTGACACGTATATTTTCAGCTTCGCTCTCCTGGCGGGCCCAGGTTGTGACAAAAACCGCATCGGGGCGCACATCGTGTAAAGCCAGCGCTGTTTCTTCTGCATTCTGCAGATCAGCGGTAACGGATAGGATCTGCTTTTGAGCGCTAGGTCTCCGCGCCAAGCCGTAGACCGTCCAGCCTTCTTTCAGCAACAGCTGTGACGTTGCGTTGCCGACGATCCCGCTTGCACCGACGACCAATGCTGTTCTAACCATGATAATGCTCCATTTTTTGATCGAACCACAGTTAGGCATCAGGCAGGTCGACATGTAGATGGCACAGTTTGGGGACATGGATACCAGGAGGTGACCACGATGAGACCGGGTAGCGATGAAGAGGACTGGCGCGAGGACTGCGCGCCCCGCCGGGTGCTGGAACTATTCTCGACCAAATGGACGAGCATGATCTTGCATACGTTGCACAAACTTCATCAGGGTAGGGCAAGGACAGGTGTGTTGGAACGAAGTCTGCCCGGCATCTCAAAAAAGATGCTGACGCAAACATTGAAGGAGATGGAGCATTCCGGACTTGTTTCGCGACATGTGCATTCGACGAGACCGCCTGCCGTCGAATATCGACTGACCGATCTAGGTCAGCGTTTCGTCGAACCCGTCGAGCTACTGTATGCTTGGGGCAGGGACAATGCCGATGCTCTTGACGCGCTTGAACCTCGTCGAACCTCAAGGCGGTAGGTGTCTGGAAGCTAGGTCGATGTCATCGATATCGTCGTTCCAGAATAGCAATGATGACGCGCACACCGGTCACCGTATGCAAAAAGATAAATTCCTCCACCGTTTGTTCACCGCGGGATACGGCCATCGTTGCGACACGCAGTCTATTCGCTCAGAAAAAACCGAGCTTGAGTAAGGCGTGGAGTATCCCCGCAACGGCAATGAGAGCGGCTCAACAGCGATTGTGAAAACGGGGGGGCAAGATCCTCATGGACGGCATTCGACCTGTCTTTGCGCAGATGAAAAGGATGGCTTGGAGCAACTGACCAATCGTTACGAAGCTGCTACCCTTGCAAACGGGCCCATGCGCTAGCTGCTTTTGCTGTTCGCCAACACGGCTTGGGGGAATGGCCATATTGGTCGTGCGCGCCACCATTTCTCATGCAAAGGCGGGCGAAAGAACGAGAGACGAACTCCCTTCGCGGGGAAATGGGCGCCTTATGTCAGTCATGGCAGGCGACCTCGTCGGTTATAGCAGGCTCATGGAAGACAACGAGGTCGATACAATGGATCGGCCGAACGCTGCTTCAGACGTCACAGACACGATCAGCGAAGACCATGATGGCGCGATAACAGGTACAGGCCCAGCTACAAAAAGAAACCCTCCGGATTTGGAGGGTTTCAGTAAGCCGAATTTTTCCAAACGCCATAACTAGAGCGCGCTTTGTCGGACCACCGTTATCTTTCCGAGCTCGACCAGCGGCGTGACGTCGAGGATTGCACCTTTCTCAGCCAGATCGAGGCTGTAGAGAAAGGCGCGTTTAGCTGGGTGGTTGTCTGCGGTCTCTATTTTTTCGCTGCCGATGTAGGGGCCGGCGGGAATGGGAACTCCTGCGGCTTCACAGTCCTCGATCGCTCTAAAACGTACGGGTGCACCTTCCATTTGTACCTCCTCGGGTTTGGCAAATGAAGAATATGCAGCTGGTACTGCCGAATTATGATGCCCTGAAACAAACCGTGAGGCAACATCTAGAGGTCGATTTTTTAGAGACTTCATCACCTGTCGCGGGGTGATATTAAACAGCGGGCTGCTTAGCGGATGCTCGATGGCCAAGTCTCCGATGGCTGTAAAGAGGGGAAGAAGGGAACAGAGCGGTTCTTTTTGAGCATCTGTTCTTATCCTCGAGGAGATCCTGAGGCATATCGCACAAAAGTGTGCAGCGGTTTTGCAATAACGACAACGAAATGCAACAGACAAAGGGCATAGGAGCGAACGCGAGAGATCGCGAGCTACAGCTGACCGACGGGCCGCTCTGTTTTGCAGGATTAGATCTGCATTTTTTGTCTATGATGTTGGGTGCGGGGGACCCCGCCGGGATGGTCGACCCGCGAACGAGGACGTCACCAGCAGTGCGCGTGAGTTTCTTCTCCGCATGCAGACCCCTGGGCTTAAATCGTTCCATCGGACAACAGGCATCCTCTCGAACCATAACCTTCACTCTCGAGTTTGAAGGCCTCCGGAATAATTTCACTGTCACTCACTATGTCGTGAAACCTTTCGTACCGCCCGTCGTTCAGCGCCCATGAAAACTGACGACGTAAAAGCTGAACCGGCTGTTGGCGCGGAAAATACCGCAAACAAAGCCGTATCCTCCCAAGATGTTGATCATGATGCCGAGGAGCTTCCCCCAGAGGAAGTGGAACCTGCTGCGGGCCTGACGCCGGAAGAGGCTGAGGAAGCACGCCGACGGTATCTGCTCAAACGATTTTGGATCAGCGCGCGGGGCTTCTGGAGCCGACGCGGTGACAAGCTGGCATGGGTGTTCACGCTAGGCCTACTGGCGATGATCGGCATCAATGTTGCCATTCAATATGGGGTCAATGTCTGGAATCGCGGAATATTCGACGCGATCGAAAAACGCGATGCGTCTACGGTCTATTCTCTCGCATCCATATTTCCGCTCCTGGTTCTAGGGAGCGTCTTCATCGTCACGTCTCAGGTCTATGTCAGAATGCGTATTCAGCGCCGCTGGCGGTCTTGGCTGACTAAGGTGTTGGTTGGCAGATGGATTGCGAACGGTCGCTACTACCAGCTGAACCTGATTGATGGCGATCATAAGAATCCAGAGGCAAGGCTTTCGGAAGACATGCGCATCGCTACCGAAGCACCGGTCGACTTTGTCTCCGGCGTAATCGCGGCCTTCGTATCCGCCTCCACCTTTATCGTTGTCCTTTGGACAATCGGAGGCGCGCTAACTCTGCAGGTCGGTGGGGTTTGGGTTACCGTCCCGGGCTTTCTGGTCATCGCAGCGGTCATATATGCGGCAATTACCTCGACAGCTATCGCCTTCATTGCCCGAAATTTCGTCAAGGTTTCCGAGGTGAAGAACCAGGTCGAAGCGGAGTATCGCTACACACTGACGCGGGTCAGAGAGAATGGCGAGAGCATCGCACTGCTTGGTGGGGAAGAGGAGGAGCGCAGCGATCTTGACAAGAGATTCGGTAATGTCCGGGGGCAGTGGCGGCTCATGGCGCAGCAATATATGCGCACCACCGTCGTCTCCAATGGTTCGATGTTGATTGCACCCGTCGTGCCGCTCCTGTTGTGCGCACCTAAGTTTCTTGATGGCAGCATGTCGCTCGGCGAGGTCATGCAGGCAGCGTCAGCTTTCACCATTGTGCAGTCCGCCTTCGGCTGGCTCGTCGATAACTATCCGCGCCTCGCGGACTGGAACGCATGCGCACGACGCGTGGCGTCCTTAATGATGTCGCTTGATGGCCTTGAGCGGGCGGAAAAAAGCGAGACTGTCGGCCGTATTTTACGTGGTGAGACAGAGGGCGAAACCATGCTCGGACTTAAGGATGTATCCGTCGCGCTGGGCGATGGCACCGCGGTCGTCAAAGAGACAGATGTGGCAATTGGGGCGGGCGAGAGGGTGCTGGTTTCAGGTGAGTCCGGTTCGGGCAAAAGTACGCTGGTTCGAGCGATTTCAGGCCTCTGGCCATGGGGCGGTGGTAGCGTGAATTTTCGCGCTGGCAGTCAGCTTTTCATGCTGCCGCAGCGGCCATACATTCCAGCCGGGACGCTACGGCGCGCCGTGTCCTACCCGCAGCCGGCGGAAAGCTGGACAGCGGAAGAGATCGGCGTGGCTCTAGAAAAGGTTGGTCTCGGTCAACTCAAGGACAAGATCGAAGACGAAGCGCCTTGGGACCAGACTTTGTCTGGCGGTGAAAAACAGCGGCTTACTTTTGCGCGCCTGCTGCTCAACGCGCCCGACATTATCGTCATGGATGAGGCGACCGCAGCCCTGGATGAAAAAAGCCAGGACAAAATGATGCAGACTGTTATCGATGAGCTTCCCGATGCCACGATCATTAGCGTGGCTCATCGTGCCGAGCTTGAAGCATTCCATAGCCGAAAGATTACGTTGGAGCGCCGTGAAGGTGGCGCGAAGCTGGTAAGTGACATTGAGCTCATTCCTCAGAAATCAAGGAAGGGTTCCGTGCTCCGGCGGATGGTGAAGCGGAACTGATTTTTTCAGGACGAGACCTATGGCTGCCTCGTGGTGAAGCCAAGATATTGCTGGGAGCTCACTATCCTAATCCGCACCAAGAGTGTTTGAGGCAACGCACCGGACGATTTTTTTAATCCGATCCGACCTGTTGCGTAGAGACGACTTCGAACACGGAGCCACGGTTGCCCACACGCTGAGAAGCCAGGCCCCGGCTACCGGCGCTTTCCTTGTAGGAAATCCAGCATTCGCGAACATCGGCTGTGCTTCATAGATCAGTGCCGTCAAAGGTCCTTATGGCGCCGCTGGATGTCTGCAAACGTAGGCTAAGACCGCGCGCTATCCGACCGCCATCGACTCGCGAGCTCGTCTTCAAAGGCGATTATGCCTCAACGGACCCACTGCATCCCATCTATCTCTATATCTTGGCCCGTCAGAAAATTTGGCTCCGAGGTCGCGAGGAACGTTACTACGCTTGCAACATCCTGCGGCGTACCAACCCGTTTCATCGCTATGCCTGCCGCAAGCTGCGCTTCTCGCGCGTCGATCATCGCGTTAGAACGCTCAGTCTTTATAACACCAGGGCAAACGGCGTTGACGACAATTTCGGGTGCAAGCTCCTTCGCAAGTGCCTTCGTCATTCCTAGAATACCGGCTTTGGCTGCAGTATAGGAGAACTTGCTGACGGCACTCGTGACGCCGCCGGTATGAGCGTTCATCGAGGACATATTGATGATGCGGCCACCGCCGTTACGGCGCATGACGGGGACCGTCGGCTGGATGTAGTTGAACGCGCCCTTGAGGTTGATGTCGATAGTGGTATCGAACTCCTCCTCCGAGATGTCCTCTATTCCCTTCGGCATGGGGCAACCAGCATTGTTGAAGAGAACGTCGATCCGCTTCCACGCCGCTTCGACCTCCACCACGATCTCGGCGGCCCGCTTGTGATTGCGCACATCGGCCACAAAAGTCAGGGCTTGGCGCGACAGGTCACGGATTTCTGCTGCGGTGCGCGCCAGATCGTCGCCAATCAGATCCACAAGAACGATATCGAAACCGTGCTTTGCAAGATCCAATGCACAAGCGCGGCCAATGCCACGACCACCGCCTGTGACCACAGCGACTTTGTGGGGCTCATCAGTCATCGGCGTTCTCCTTGGCGTAACGCGCAATGTCTGCATGCGTGCCGAACCACACGTCGTCATGGCTCTGGATATGCTGGATAAGCTCTTCGAGGATGAAAATACGCGACCGGTAACCAGAGACATGCGGGTGCATGGTCAACAGAAACAGACCACCTTCATGATAGGCACGGTTGAATTCACGTTTGAAGATGTCGAGTACGGCAGACGGCGGTGTGTAGGGGCGGTGGGCGGTAAAACGGTTCATGTTGAAATAGACGGCATCGTCTCTGATCCATTCTACCGGCAACTCCACCATGCCGGTCGGCTCGCCGTCTTCAAGCAGCTCATAAGGATCATCGTCAGCCATCAGTGAGCTATCATAGAGAAGCCCGAGTTCACGCTCGATTTGCAGAGTAACCGCCGAAAAATCCCAAGATGGAGTGCGCATTCCCAGCGCGCGAACGCCAGTGATCTTCTCTATCGTGTCGGCAGCGCGCAGATGCAGTTCGCGCTCTTTTTCTGGCGGCACTTTCGTGTTCACCTCATGGATCCAGCCATGCAGACCGATCTCATGGCCCTCGGCGATCACGCGTTTCTGCTCATCGGGATACAAGAGTGCGGCAACGGCTGGCACGAAAAAGGTGGCGGGCACGTCGGCTCGCTTCAAGGTTTCCAGAATGCGTGGGACGCCCCGGCGGTTGCCATATTGGCCCTGCGACAGCCGACCGATGGATTCCCCACCGTCACGCAATTCATTGGTTTCGTGGTCGCTGTCGAAGGAAAGCGCAACTGCACAGCGCGCTCCGTTCTTCCATATCTTTGGCTTCAGCGAACGACCGGCGCGAACTTTCTCGACCTTGCCACGCCATGTGGCCTCATCCCATTCCCAGGGTTCCATAAAACGTTCTCCCTCGTATTTATTCGGCAGCTTGCGGCAAAACTGGAACGGCAGCGAGCAGTCGCTTCGTGTAATCGTGCTGCGGATTAGAGTAGATCGCGCTCGTTTCGCCTTCTTCGACGATACGGCCCTGATACATGATGGCAACGCGATCGCAGAGATGGCGAACCACGGAGAGATCGTGGCTGATGAAGAGCAGCGACAGATCAAGCTCTGACCGTAACCGGATCAACAGATTGATGATCTGCGCCTGTATAGAGACATCCAGAGATGCGACTGGTTCGTCGCAAACAATCACATCAGGCTGCATGGCGAGTGCGCGCGCAATGGCAATGCGCTGTCGCTGCCCACCGGAGAACTGGTGCGGAAAACGATTGGTAAATGTCGGATCAAGCCCCACCGCTGCCAGCCATTTTCTGACGTAATCGGGTGCCTCCGCGCGGCTTATCAACCGATGCGCGAGTGGTCCTTCAGCGACGATATCGCCAATGCGCATGCGGCCATTGAGAGATGCGAACGGGTCCTGAAAGATGGTCTGGATTCGCGTCGTGATCTTTGTCGGGCTACGGCCAGCACTCATAACCGGATGACCATTAAGGCGAATCGCCCCCGTCGTTGGCACAGTGATGCCGGCTGCCATACGCCCCAGCGTTGACTTGCCAGAACCGGATTCGCCCACCAGCCCCAGTACTTCACCGCGACTCACTGTGATCGAGACGCCATTAACGGCTTTGACGACAGCTACAGGCTGCGAAAGGCCGGACCTGATGGCCCACCCGTGCAGAAGGCCCACGGGCTTTTCGAAGCGCTTTACGGCATTGTCGATCACCAGGTAAGAGCTGCCCAGCGGAGGTAGATTGGCAGTCGCTGTCTTTCGCGGTGGTGGTGCCGCATCGGCAGTACCGCTGCCGCGCAACAACAGCTCGCCGGGTTTGGCGCGCGAAGGCAACGCTTCAAGCAGTGCCTTGGTGTAGTCGTGCTGCGGTTTCGTCAAGACACCCAGAGCTGGGCCGACTTCGACGATTTTGCCGGACCTCATCACGGCCACCCGGTCAGCGATTGAGGAGACGACTGCAAGGTCATGGCTGATCCACATCAGTGCGGTGCCGAGGTCAGCGACCAGTTCCTTCATCTCGGCCAGGATTTCAGCTTGGATTGATACGTCCAGCGCAGTTGTCGGTTCATCGCAAATGATCAGCTTGGGCCGGTGCAGCAGGGCGATGGCAATTGCCACACGCTGCCGCATGCCGCCGGAAAACTGGTGCGGAAAGAAATCGACCTTGCGTTCGGGATCGCTGATCCGCACCTGAGCCAAGGCCTTGATCGCGCGATCGCGCGCGTCCGAGCTACTAATGTTTTCGTGGGCTTCCAACGCCAGCTTGATCTGCGTGCCGATGCTCAGCACCGGATTTAGCGTCATCATCGGGTCTTGAAAGACCATGGAGATGAACTTGCCGCGAATGGCGCGCAGTTGGTGGGCAGGCAGGCCGACCAACTCACGACCCTCCAGCTTGATGGACCCCTCAACGATACGGCCGGGCTCATCGATCAGACCGATGATGGAGAAACCGGTAATCGATTTGCCAGAGCCGGATTCACCGACAACACCCAGCACCTCACCGGGGGCAATGGAAAAGGAGATGCCATCGACGGCCTTCACTTCCCCTCGGCCACTTGGGAACCAGGTCTTCAGATTGGTGACGTCGAGAAGCGGTGGAGCAGATGTAGCGAGAGTTAATGGTGTCATCGGCGAAGCCTCGGGTTGAGCTGGTCGCGTATCTGATCACCGACAATATTAAGCGAGAGGATGAAGAGGATCAGGGCGACGCCGGGATAGATCGAGATCCAGTAACGGCCCGAAAGCAGGTACTGGAAGCCGTTGGCGATCAACATGCCGAGGGATGGTTCTGTCGGTGGCAGGCCGACACCGAGAAAGGAAAGCGTCGCCTCAAGCGAAATGGCGCTCGCCACCTGTACGGTCGCGACAACAATGAGCGGCGGGAGAGAATTAGGCAGGATATGTTTTAGCACCACACGCCACGGTGAAAGCGGAATGGAGAGTGCTGCCTCGACGTAATCCTTTTGCCGTTCGGCTGCTGCAGCACCATGGGCGGTGCGGGCAAAATAGGCGTATTGGGCGAAGATCAGCGCCACGATGAGCTGATAGCGCCCCTGACCAAGAACCGCTGCGATGACGAAGGCGAGTAGTATCGCTGGAAAAGAAAGCTGCAAATCCACGATGCGCATGACAAGGCTCTCGAAACGCCCGCCGATATAGGCGGCAGCGCAGCCGACCACGGCCCCGATGACGAAGGCGACGCCGCCGGCGATGATGCCCATTTGCAGCGAAATGCGCAGACCATAGATGATGGCAGACAAAAGATCACGGCCTTGCGAATCCGTACCCAGCCAGTGGGTGTAACCGCCGGTACCGACATAACCCGGTGGGCGGCGGGCATCGCGCAGCACCAGATGGGTGAGATCGTACGGGTCCTGAGGCGTGACCAGTGGGGCGATGACGGCGACCAGTACGATGAAGAACACCATAACGGCAGCAGCAAGAGCGACCCTGTTGCCGCGAAATTCCTCCAGGAACCGGTAGAACGGAGTATCGCGCATCAGGCACGTCCCTTTCTCAAACGCGGGTCGAGCAGCGCATAGACGAGGTCGACCGCGAGATTGATGACAATGAACAGAAGGGCGACGAACATCAGGTAAGCAACCATGACAGGCCGCGTCGAGCGAGGTGATGCTGTCGATGATGAGTTTGCCAAGCCCCGGCCAAGAAAAGATCGTTTCAGTCACAACCGCGAACGCCAGTGTCGAGCCGAGTTCCAGCCCGAAGACTGTGACAAGCGGGATCGAAATCAGCCGTAGAACGTGACGGCTCAGCACAGTGAATTCCGAAAGACCTGCGGCACGCGCAAACTTCACGGTATCGCTCAGCATCAGTTCACGGGTCCCGGCACGCGCAAGCCGGATCATCAACGAGAACTTGAACAGTGCTAGATTGAGCGCGGGCAATATCAGATGGCGCAAGCCATCCCCGGTCAGGAAGCTGAAATCAATACCGAAAAGACTGATTGTTTCCCCACGTCCACCGGCCGGCATGCAACCGCATTGAACCGCAAAGACCATGATCAGCATCAGCCCGAACCAGAAGGTTGGTACTGAAAAGCCAAGGATTGATAAGGTCATGATGGCTCGCGAGACAGGACTGTGTGGGCGGTAGCCGGCATACATGCCGATGGGTATGCCAATCAGGCTGGCAAACAGCACCGCAGCCAACGTCAGTTCCAGCGTTGCCGGAAGGCGGGTCAGGATCAACTCGCTGACGGGCATGTTGTAGACAAAGGATCGCCCAAAATCGCCATGGAGGATGCGACCAACAAAGGTCAAATATTGCTGCCACAGCGATTGATCCAAGCCATATTGCGCAATCACGGCAGCACGAATGTCCTGCGTCGCGTCGGGAGAGATCAAGACGTCGATGGGATTGCCGACAGCGTAGACACCGCAGAACACGAGCGCCGACATGGCGATGACCACGATGATCGCCTGCCATAGCCTTTGCAGGATGAAACCAAACATACGTTACCAGTTCTCCCGTTTTATGCGGGTTTGCCCGTCTCTTTACGATCTGCGTGTGGTGGTCAGTGCCAGTTAGTCTCCAGCAGCGCGCGCGTCTCCATCACGGCTGTATCCCAGATCGCCAGCATGTCTTCATCTGGTCGCTGGTAGAGCCCGTGATAATTGCCATCGCCCAACAGTTCGCGTTTACGTGCTGCGCCGACGCGCGCCAGTGCTGCGTAGTCGATCTGCGGTTTGGATGTGTCCGGCTGGCGTTGATCCGTCGTGCGTGTCCATGGAAAGTTCTCCATCCAAGAGGCATGCGAAGCGGCCGGATCGATCTCCTGCACCTTGGCTAACGTCTTCGGTGCTCGCCACCAGTCGTGGAATTTGACGGACGCATCCGGATGCGTGTTCAGCCACTCGGAGATGACGGTCGTCGCGGGCACATTGCCGCCGTGGCCATTGATGACGAGGATGCGGCGGAAACCGGAACGGTACATGCTGTCGAGCAGGTCTTTGATCACGCCGATATAGGTAGACAGCGACAGCGTTAGCGTTCCGGGAAACGTCGCGAAGGATGAGGCAAGACCATAGGGCATGACCGGAAAAACTGGGATACCCAGCGGCTCGGCGGCGTCGATAGCGATCTTCTCGGCGAGGATCATATCTGTGGCGAGGCTAAGATAGGCATGCTGTTCGACGCTTCCGATAGGTAAAATGCAGCAATCGTTTTCCGCAACGCGCTCTTCAACGTGCATCCAGTTCATGTCGGCTATCTTCAATTCACCATCCTCATTCTCATTGTCGAGGCAAACGCGCAAAGAACGTCCACCATACCGCGCTAAAGCACAATATTTGTGCTTTTTGCCCATCTGCGCCCCTTCGAGCAAAGTTCTAAATGGAACTAAAAAAAGAAATTGACAGCGAATTAAACCAGCGTCAAGTTCCATACGGGACTAAAATGAATTTCCTTGAGGCGAGGGTTGAGTGCGACAATCACGGATACCAACACTTGATGTTCTGCTGCGGGAAGGTGGCAAAGCCGCCGCCGGAAGCCATGGGGTAGAGCCGCTTGTTTCCATCAAGCTTTGGCACAATCCGTGTTGGCTGTCGTTTCGCTTCAACTTTCTCGCGCTGCAATTCAATGAGCCGATCTACCGACTGATCGAAAAGGAACATGGGATTCCGCGGCCGGAATTCGTCGTGCTTTATTCGCTTGGCCTGTCTGACGGACTGACCGCTAGCGCCATTTGCAGTTCGTCCGGCTTTCCCAAGAATACGATCAGCCGCGCGATTCAGAAACTTATCGACAAGAACATTATCCGCCGCGACATCGATCAGACGGATTTGAGAAGTTTTGTTCTCACCATCACCGACGAAGGCAAGCGCATCGTTGAACAGGCGATGCAGCCGATGGTCGAGCGCGAGAAGGCGATGATTTCATCCCTGACGCCTGCCGAACAGCTGATGCTGTCGGAACTGCTCGCCAAGGTCGTCGTGGATTCACCGAATTGGCCACCAATGACAACGACAGAGGAGAACGAAGAATGATTATCGCCAAATCCTTCCAAACAGCCGTGGTTGCAGCGGCATTGCTCGGTGGCGTCTCAAGTGCCGCCCTTGCGGCCGATCTAACAATCGGCGTGCGCGCCGGCCCGCTGTCGATCGACCCGGATTTCACCGCTGCTGGCACCCACGCCGAAGCGATGAAGCATATTTACGACTCTCTGATTAAATCTGGCAACAACCTCGAACTTGAGCCTGGTCTTGCCACCAGCTGGACGGCAATTGACGACAGCACCTGGGAATTCAAACTGCGTCCGGGCGTCAAATTCCACGACGGATCCGACTTTACCGCCGAAGACGTGAAATTCTCCATCGAGCGCATACCGCGTGTTGCCGGCCCGAACCCGACTACGATCTATGTGCGCCGCGTGAAGGGCGTCGAAATCGTTGATCCGCTCACCATCCGCGTCAAGACCGATGGCCCGGCTCCGAACTTACCGAATGATTTCATCCGTTTGTTCGTCGTCTCGCACATCGCTGCTAAGGATTATTCCGACAGCGCCGAAAAGGCATCCGAAGGCTTCAATTCCGGCAAGGCTGCCATCGGCACCGGTCCTTACAAGTTCGTGTCGTGGACGCCCAAGGAACAGCTCGTTCTGGAAAGGTTTGACGGCTACTGGGGTGGCACTGAGCCGTGGGACAAGGTCATCCGCAAGGAATTGCCCAATGATGCGGCTCGCGTGGCCCAGCTGAAGGCCGGACAGGTTGATCTCATCGCACGTATCCCGGCCTCCGACGTGCCGACGCTGGAACAGGACTCGAAGCTGACTATCGTTCGCCAGGACAGCGTCTATCTGTTCAATATCGCCTTTGACTTTCGTGAAAAGTCGCCCCAGGTTAGCGCCAAGGATGGCACACCGCTGCCAAAAAACCCGTTCATCGATCCAAAAGTGCGCGAGGCATTCGACCTTGCCATCGACAGGGAAACCATTACCGAGATCGCCATGGAGGGCATGGGCACGGTCCAGTCACAGCTCGTGACACCGAACATTTTCGGTTACAACCCCGATGTGAAGCCGACGAAATCTGATGTTGAAAAGGCAAAGGCTCTGTTGGCAGAAGCCGGGTACCCGGACGGCTTTAAGGTCACCTTCTCCTTCACCAATGACCGCCTTCCAGGCGACAAGGATGCCGGAACCACGATCGCGCAGATGTTGGCCGCAATTGGCATTCAGGTCGAAGCGAATGCCCAGCCTGGAGCCGTCTACTTCCCCGCCAATACACGCGGCGACTATTCGCTGACCATGTCTGGCTGGGGCACGCTGACAGGTGAGGCCAACTACACACTGTCGTCTCTGGTTCACACCAACGAGCCAGCAAAGAAGCTTGGTGCCTTCAATATTCGCGGTTATTCCAATCCTGCACTGGACAAGTTGATCGAGCAGGCTGGTCTCGAAATGGATGCTGGCAAGCGAGAGCAATATCTAAAGGATGCCAACGCGATCGTGGCCTCCGATCGGCCTAATCTGTCGATTGCCTCGATCATCTCGGCATGGGGCATGAAGAAGACAATCACCATCGTGCCACGTTCGGATGAAGATACGTTGGCGATGAATATTCGTCCTGCCAAGTAATCTGCGCGGACCGCGTAGACGCAGCCGGGTGAGGCTTTGCCCGGCTGATTTTGTTTAAGGGAAGGAAGAAGCATGGGAAAGATCGCATTGGCGATTCATGGTGGTTGCGGCGTGATGGCGAAACTTGGCCTCACCGAAGCAGAGTGGGAGGCAGCGCGTGTTGATCTCGCCCATGCGTTGCGAGCCGGCTGGGCAGTCCTTTCATCCAATGGCTCAGCGCTTGATGCGGTGGAAGCCGCAGTGGTCGTGATGGAAGATAGCCCGCATTTCAATGCCGGTTATGGCGCGGCGCTCAATGCTGCTGGTGACCATGAGCTTGAGGCCTCGATCATGAACGGCACAACGCTGGAGGCCGGTGGCATCACTCTTGCAAGACGCATCCGCAATCCGATCAAGGCCGCACGGCGTGTTATGGAAAAGGGTGAGGCAGTTATGATGGGAGGCCCGGCTGCGGACGATTTTGCCAGAGTAGAAGGTCTAGACATCGTCGAGAACGCATACTTCACCACGGAAAAGCGCGTCAAAGCACTGGCTGCGATGAAGGCCCATGCCGAAGAAGGAACAGAGGCTGTGGCGAGTGAATCCGAAAAACACGGAACGGTTGGAGCGGTTGCTCTCGATGCGGCTGGACACCTGGCGGCGGCGACCTCCACGGGTGGTTACAACAACAAGCCGGTCGGTCGTATCGGCGACACGCCCATCGTTGGCGCTGGCACCTACGCGCGGGACGGCGTCTGCGCTGTATCTGGCACCGGCAAAGGCGAATTCTTCATCCGCTACGCGGTGGGTCACGAAGTGGCAAGCCGCATCGGATACCTCAACGAGACAGTGGAGCAGGCAGCTTCCAGGGTCATTCATTACGACCTGAAACCACATGGTATCGGTGCCGGGCTTGTCGCCGTCGGTGCAGATGGCTCGATTGCTGCGCCCTATAATACAGATGGTATGTTTCGCGGATGGGTCACATCCGAAGGACAGTTCTTCGTTGCTACTCACGATCAGGTGTTTGCGCTATGATGCCTGGTCTTGGACGCAATGCACCACTTGATGCGGAGCGTTTTATCAACAAAGACTGACGCATACAAAGCGCGTCGTCATCCGCAGTCGTTTCCTGAAGCGCGGCCCGTCGGGACGCGGTAATTCCGAGGACCAAGTGTACTTGGTGCACACATCAAAAAGCTCAAATTACTGTCACCGGTTCAAGCGGCCGACGAGCAGCTGAGTTACGGTCACCGCGGAAGCGTAAACGCTATAAGGAAGATGGAGCGTTAGACGAAGTGACGCCGCTCATTTTTAGGCGATACTTGCGCGGCGTGCAGCCCATAACGCGCTTAAAGGCGGTGCTGAAGGCGCTGTCAGAATCATACCCGACCGCTATCGCAGCCGAGGATATGGTTTTGTGGGGCTTCCTTAGCGCATCGGCAGCCAGCATCATGCGCCAACGCGTGAGATATTCCATTGGACTGGCGCCGACGCTCGCCTTGAAGCGGAGCGCGAAAACCGTGCGCGACATACCCGCGAGCTTGGCCATTGCAGCGACGCTCCATTTGCGAGCCGGCGCCGCATGCAGGGCCGCGATCACCGCCGCCATGGGAGGATCAGCCAGCGCAGAAAGCCATCCCACACGCGCGCCATCGCGCATGGTTAGGTGCTGTCGCAGCGCCTGTATCAGTATCAGGTGCGAGAGGTGCTCGACGAGAAGATCGCTGCCAGCTCTAGGAGCCCGTAACTCCGCCATCATTCTATCGAGCGCCCAGCGCATCGCCGTCTGATCGGTTTCGTCGTTAATATGGACAACCGGCGGAAGCAGGCTCAGTAGCAGACTGGAATCAGGACTGTCGAAATCAAAATGCGCGGCGCAGATAAAGCAACCGCCGCCCTCTCCGTAGGTAACAATCTCGCCGTTGCTTCGGCCAGCCAAGAAGGTGGCGGCATCCACAGGCGCGAGATTTGGGTCGCTACTGATGCGAAAGGAACGACCGCTCGCCAGCAAAACGCAGTCACCGGCTCCAAGTCGCAACGGGTGCGGGTTCTTCCTCAACCGTCAACCAGCATGCACCTTCCAGTATCGCGTAACAGTAGAGGCCCTCATGTGGGGGGAAGCGGATGGAGAGGTCGCCAGCGGCATCCGTGGCACCAGTCTTCAGTCGACGCGGCTTCAAGATGGTCAAGATGTCGGACAATGGATCCATTTTCGAACGATCTCGAGGATTTTCAGGATAATTGAGCATAGATGGTTCGAAGCGGCGCGGCTAGTCTCAAGACGTTCGTTCATAAAAGGATATCTTATGTCTTTCCCCTGGACTCCCCAGCCGCCGCGGAGCGGTAGCATTTTTGAGACGCGATGATGATGGCGGTGCTTGCGTTACGGTCCCGCGTGGACCGGTGCATATGGGCGGTGGCGGCAGTGGCCTCAACCGCTTTGGCACTGGTTTCCTATAGGTATCTTACAGGAAAGGGGCCGATCCCGCCGAATATCGCGGCAAACCGGTATTTCGATCCGTGGATCGCGGTGCATGCGGCCGGTGCCGCTACGGCACTACTTTTGGGCCCCTGGCAATTTTTGCCTGGTGTAAGGACGCGGTGGCCGTGGGTCCACAGATATATTGGCCGTCTCTACACACTTGGATGCGCAAGCGGCGGCCTGGCGGCGCTCGTGCTAGTCGCGGGTCAGACCTCGGGTCTGGCGGCCGGTGCGGGTTTTACCGCACTCAGTCTTGCTTGGCTCACTTCGACGGGTCTGGCGGTTCGCGAGGTTCTCGCCGGCCGTGTCGTAGCGCATCGACGATGGATGATACGATCCTTTGCTCTCACGCTCTCGGCAATAACACTTCGTATCTACGTGCCGCTCGCGGATGTCTTCGACGTCGACTTTCTGACAGCCTATCGTACCATCGCGTGGGCGTGCTGGGTTCCCAACGTGCTCCTCGCCGAGATCTATCTCTTGCGTCGGCCGATCTCCTCGGCAGTCGCTCATCCGGTGACAATTCCTGGGGAATAATCAAATGCGTATCTTCTTGACGGGAGCGACCGGTTTCATCGGGCCAGCGCTGATCGAGCATTTGTCATCAAAAGGCCACGAGATCGTCGGACTGGCCCGTTCAAGGACAGCAGAGCATAAATTACGATCTTTGGGCGCGCGTCCAATTGCTGGCAGCATCCTGGATCTCGATATCCTCCGTAGAGGTGCTGCCGATGCTGATGGCGTTATCCATCTCGCCTACAGCTTTTCACCCAGCGACCTGTCGCAACGAAGACTTTTCAACGCGCTGCTCGGTGGTTGGCCTGGCGGCATTGTCGGCAGAATGATGCATGCCATCACGGCTACGAACAACGCGGCCGTTGATGCTTTGGCCGGCGCGCTGAGCGGTTCCGGACGCCCGATGGTGACGGCGTTCGCCACCATGGGCGTGGCCAGCGCACCTGGCAACCACGCTGAACGATGCGCCATAGAAACAGATGCGCCCGATTGCCGGTCGCCCGGGCACGTTCGTGCAGTTAGCGAGGCACTGGTAAAGCAATGGGCGGGGCGGGGCGTTCGTGCCTCTATCGTCCGGCTAGCGCCTTCGGTCCACGGCAGAGGCGATAGCGGCTTAATTCCACAACTCGCAACAGTGGCCCGTAAGCATGGTGAGGTCCTTTATGTTGGAGACGGTTCAAATCGGTGGAGCGGCGTGCATATCGGTGATGCGGTGTCTCTTTTCGAGCTGGTGCTGGAGAAGGGCCGGTACGGGGGTGTCTATCATGGCGCGGTAGAAGAAGGGGTCGACTTCAGGCTTATTGCGGAGATCATGGCAAGACGCCTCGGACTGCGCGTGCGATCTGCAACTCCAATTTACGCCAAGCGCCAGCTTGGCTTCCTGGCGCCCTTCGTGGCAGTCGACAATCCCGTCGACAGCCAGCGGACCAGACAGGAACTCGGCTGGCAGCCGTTTGGACCCACACTAATCGATGACCTCGAAGGACCGGACTATTTCGGATAAGTGCTCGGCCAGTGTCGATCAGGATCGCGTGTCTTTTTCCACGACAATCCTGGACAAGATCCTAAAGTCGCTCAGCGTTCGTCTCGGGGTTGAGAGCGAAAATAAATGGTCGTCGACGTAACCCCTTTAGAAGTGCTCGCATGCATTTATTCTGCTCGAAAGCTCTTCCAATAAAGGCTCATCCCGTTTCAGCTCAACGGACCCAAGTTGTTTTTAAATGCGTCCGACCAGACTGCGTAGCCTGCTGCATTCAGGTGAACGAGATCGGGTAGATAGTAACGGAACATCGGCAGGCCATTTTCGCCCAAAAGGCCAGCGTTCAAATCCAGCCATGTTGTGCGTTCGCAGCTGTTGCACCAGTCGTGTGCCGTCTGGTTGAAGAGATCAAACTCGTGCCGATAGATCCAGCGCGCCGGACTGTGCTTGATCGCCAGGACAAACACGTCTGCCTGCGGTAGCGCTTCATGGATGCGACCGCGCAGATCCTGCAGGTGTCGAAGCGTCGTTTTAGCCTTGAGACCGTCGCTCGCAATGTCGTTTTCTCCGAAATAGAGAACGACTCTGCTTGGACTTAGAGGGATCAGGAGCTGGTGCAGGTAGTGGGTGGCGGAGAGGTAGGTACCCCCGCCGAACCCCAAATTCACGATGTTTAGCGAGCGAAGATCTTCGGTGATGGAATTCCAGATTCGAAACGAGGACGAGCCGTAAAAAGCGATCGGATCGTCAGGAATACCGATGCGTTCAAGACGAGCAAGAACGGCAATGATATCACTTTCGTGACGGCTGGTGCCGATATTGACTGGGAAGTCGTACATGACACTCCTAAAACAGTAGTACTGGAAAGATCGGCACAAGCCATGCCTCGATGCTGGACTCGGCACGGTCTACGAAAGGCATTGGCGCAGTACAGCCAGGGCACCTTTAGAAAGAGCGTCATCCCCAGCTATAGAAGTCTTGAGGCCGAATAGATTTGCGGCAACAAGGTAGAGATCGTTCAGCCCGTCATTGCCGACGATAGTTGCTTCATCTCCTTCCGCATACCAGCCGGCCTCGTGGGCTTGGCGAAACTCCTGCCCGATGACCAGTCCCCGCACGTAGGAACGCAACTGCTCCGATGACAGCCTGCCGGCGAGGCCACCAGTCCGCGCCGAAAAAAGCAGCGACAGCATGGTGGCGGAATGTTTCGCCTCATGCAGACCCCATCGGTAAGCCTCCGGATCATCCACCGGCGGCTGCGTTGATCCGCGCGCGATGAAAGAATGATTGATAAGCAAGTTGAAGATCTCACCGGTGACGAATGTCTGGAAGCCGTCAATTCGTCCCTCCTTCACGCGTGCCCATTTGCTGTGGGTTCCTGGTATGATGAGGGTGGCATCCTTAGAGAGGCCATGGCCGACGATCTGGGTCTCTTCGCCTCGCATTACGTCCGGAAAAGGCTGGCGCGCGGTGTCATTAATACCCGGCAGGAAAACGAGATCAGACCCGTTCGGCAGCGACCTGCGCGCCGTTCCGTAAGCGAGTTCTGTCGGGCCTGCGGGACACGGAACGTAAGGAACCTCGATCCATCCATTTCTGCTGGTAATCATTCCTAGAGCGGCAACGGGCAGGGCCCCGTACCGTGAAAACCAGGGCGCAAGTGCTGTCATCAGCGCCGCCTCGTGCTCACCCTGGCGAAGGCTCGAGATGCCGTTTTCGGTTTCTAGATGATCGAGTTCTTCGCCGTTTTCTCCTACGAGCGCCGCCCTCAGTGATGTGGTTCCCCAATCGACGATGATCGAGTTTGTCGCTACCGCCATGTCTTTTAGCCTCCTCGTTCATTTCATATTGGGGCTTGTCATATGGCGGATGTACAGATAGTGTCAACTAGTGATTTCAAGGTATCAACATATGATACTCGAAGGGAGTAAGAAGATGGTCGCACATCTGAAAGGGATTTTACCCGTTTTACCCACCCCGTTCTTGGCCGGTGGTCGCATTGACGAAGCGGGTATGAAGCGGCTGGTGATGTTCGCACTCGATAGGGGTGTGGACGGTGTCGTGTTTCCCGGCTTCGCTAGTGAGGTGGAGACGTTGGACGCCACCGAGCGCGCAACGCTGCTGAAGATCGTGGTAGACGCAGTAACCGGCCGTGTGCCGGTCGTGGCGGGTGCTAGTGCGGCCGATTGGCATGAGGTGGTCGAGCACGGAAGGGCGGCATTCGCGCTTGGCATTCGGCACCTGATGGTGCAGCCTCCTAAGTCCGTTGGAACAGATGCCCAAGCCCTGATCGAATTCCTAGGCAGGATCGTTGAAGAACTGCCCGAAGTTGAAATCATCCTGCAGAACGCCCCTGCTCCGCGCGGCTCAGATCTTTCGCCGGAGGCGATAGTTGAAATCGTGAGAGCACTGCCGCAGATCACCTACGTCAAAGAAGAGACCCTTCCTGCCGGACCAGCCATCAGCCACATCATCTCTCACGCACCCTCGACGTTAAAAGGCGTCATTGGTGGTGGCGGCGCGCGTTACATTCTGGACGAATACGCCCGTGGTGCGACTGCGGCCATGCCGGCGCTGGAGATCGCCGAGGAACATGTGGCAATCGACCGGGCGCTGGTCGCCGGGCGGAAGGCAGAAGCTCGCCAGATCTATGTCCGCACCCTGCCCCTCCTGGTGTTGCAGGCTGTATATCGTATGAGGCTGACTAAGTATGTACTGGCCCGTCGCGGTGTAATAGAAGGCGTTAGCGTGCGTGCTCCGACGCCTGAGCTTGATACGGCCGCCATTGCCGATATCGACGTCAATCTGGTGGAGCTCGGCCTTGTCGCCGCGGAGGCCGCATGAACAGCCCCGTCGCAACCATCGAAGTCTTCACGCTGACCCAGCCGCGTGAGGTTCCTTATCTCGGCGCGCTCAGGGAAGGGGAGGCGATCAACCCGAATGGCTACATAGTGCGCAAGGGCAATCGAACGGTCTATCCTACTTTCGACCGCAGCGTACTAGTGCGTATGACGACCGAGGCTGGCGTCGTGGGGTGGGGCGAGACCTATGGTATCGTTGCGCCTGGCGCGGTGGCGGCTCTAATCAATGATCTGTTGGCCGGCTTCGTAATCGGCCGTGATGCTTCCGATCCGTCCGCGATCTATGACGACCTTTACGACATGATGCGCGTGCGAGGCTATACCGGCGGCTTTTACGTGGACGCGCTAGCCGCGCTTGACATAGCCCTTTGGGACATTGCCGGACAGGAAGCAGGAAAATCGGTTCGCGACCTCCTCGGAGGCGGAGCGGGTAGTTTCTCCGCCTATGTTTCGGGCCTTCCAGAAAAGACATTGAAGGCGCGCGGCGAACTGGCGAAATATTGGCAGGATCGGGGTTTCGAAGCGTTTAAATTCGCGACGCCGGTTGCCGACGATGGCCCAGCGGCGGAAATCGCCAATCTCCGGCGCGTCCTCGGCCCCCGGGCCAAGATTGCCGCGGACATGCATTGGAACCAGACGCCGGAACAGGCGCTGGAACTCATAGCCGAGATGATGCCATTCGATCCTTGGTTCGCTGAGGCGCCTGTCTGGACAGAAGATATTGCCGGGTTGGAAAAGGTATCGAAGGGAACAGAGGTTCCGATCGCTGTAGGAGAGGAATGGCGCACCCACTGGGACATGCGCGCCCGTGTTGAACGCTGCCGCATCGCGATCGTGCAGCCGGAAATGGGCCACAAGGGCGTTACCAATTTCATCCGCATTGGCGCTCTTGCAGCCGAGCACGGCATAGATGTCATCCCGCACGCAACGGTTGGCGCGGGCATCTTCCTCGCGGCTAGCCTACAGGCGGCATCGACATTGCCTACTTTGAAAGGCCACGAGTTCCAGCACTCGATTTTCGAGCCCAACCGTCGCCTGCTTTACGGCGACATGGATTGCCGCGAAGGCAGATATTACCTGCCCTCTGGCCCGGGACTGGGCGTTAAGCCGTCGGAGGCGGCGCTCGCGCTTATTGAACCTATCTGAACTGGTTTTCTGGAGGAGGAACCCATGACTAAAACAATCAAAAGGCTGGCGCTTGGCACAGCGACCGCGATGTTGATCACGATGGGCGGACTTGCTCCGGCTATGGCGGACACGGTGTTGAAATTCATTTCCTGGCAAACTGACGATGCGGGCACCGGCGAATGGTGGCGGTCTGCCATAGCTGCGTTTGAGAAACAGCATCCCGGCGTAAAAATCGAATTCACCAAGGCCGAGCGTAGTTCCTACGCCGACACGATGACGACGCTTTTTGCCGCGAACCAGCCACCTCAGATCGTGCACCTGGCGTCCTTCGAATTCCAAATGTTTGCAGATAGCGGCTGGCTCGAACCGCTCGATCCGTGGCTGAAAAAGGACGGCATCGACATGACGGGCTGGGCCGGCCAGCAGAAATGCCAATGGAACGGCCAAACCGTATGCATCATGACCAACTATTTCGGCTTCGTGATGGCCTACAACAAGAAAATTTTGGAAGAGGCGGGCGTCACGGTTCCAAAGACCTACGACGAGTTCTTGGCTGCGGCAAAAGCAACAACCAAGGATTTGAACGGCGACGGGATCATCGACCAATTCGGTACTGGCCATGAAACAAAGGGTGGGCCAGGACAGTATCTTACGGAAATGCTGAACTACATCCTCGATGCAGGCGCTTACTGGACCGACAAGGACGGCAATATCACTATCGATACACCGCAGATGGTTGAAGGCCTGACAAGGTGGAAAACCATCATGAAGAGTAGCATCAGCCCAGTTGACATGAGCGCGAGCGACATCCGCAAGCTTTTTGCTGACGGAAAGATGGCGATGCGGTTTGATGGACCCTGGCTTTACGGTACGACCGAAAAGGGCTCGGCCAAGAATGACATCGTTTACGCCGCACCGCCGCTTCATCCGCCACTTGGCGGATCCTCTAACGTCTTGGCCATGCCGGCCGATATTTCCGACGATCAAAAGGCTTTGGTCTGGGATTTCATCAAGCTGACGATGTCGCCAGAATTTCAACGCAGCTATGCCACCCTCGGCGGCAACACGCCGCCCAGCCCCAAGGCCGACGTCTCGGGTGTCGAGAAGACGATTCCGCATTTTCCTGTGCTGATCGCAACGATGAAGGCAGCATCCGAAGCTGGCATCGACCGCATTCCGAGCGGCCTTGAGCTTTTCTACAACGAGTTCAGCAAGATGGTGATGGAAGAAAGCCAACGGATGATCATAGAGGATCTTGATCCTGCAGAGGTGGCAAAAACCATTCAGGCAAAGGCGGAAGCCATCAAGGGTTGATCCCGTCGTCTCGCCATAGCCGCTTGACACGGCCATGGCCATCATTCGCATCCGGCAGGAGGACCATCCATGACCGAACCCGTTCGGGCTGGGCGTCGCAGTTTTTTTGATCTTGCGCGTCCCAGCCGACAGCATCTCCTCGGCTATATCCTGATCGCGCCTGCGGTCTTGATGGTTGCCGCTATCATTGTCTGGCCACTAATTTTGGCAATCGACCTGTCGTTCCAGCAGGTAAAAATACCGAGGCTTGGCGGCGCCAGCCGGCCATTCTCATTGGCCAATTACAACTGGCTATTTTCCTCGCCCGAGTTTTGGCTGGCCTGCTGGGTAACGCTAAAGCTTGTCATTGTTGTCACCGCCGGCAGCGTCGCCGTCGGTCTGAGCACCGCGCTTCTTGCCAACAACCGTTTCAGGGGCCGCGCAATTGCGCGGCTGGGAATGGCGTTGCCTTGGGCCGTGCCGGAGATCATCGCGGTTGTCATCTTCGCGTGGATGTTCGACACCTCCTTCGGCCTGTTCGGCTGGTTGGCGATCCAACTTGGATTTTCCGACCAGATGATACCTTGGGTTAGCAGCTCGACCGCAGCTTTTTGGGCCGTTGCCATCACTATGGTGTGGAAAGGCTTTCCCTTCGTGTCCATCATGTGTCTTGCCGGTCTGCAGTCCATTCCCGCCGATTATTACGCGGCTGCCAAGGTGGATGGAGCAAATGTATGGCAGCGTTTCCGGTGGATCACCATGCCCTTGTTGATGCCGGTCTTGGGCGTAACCTTGGTGCTGACGCTGTTGTGGGTTTTCCGTGACTTTTCAATCATCAAGGTTCTGACGGGTGGCGGGCCGCTGCGTTCGACACAGACGCTGTCAATCATGACCTACGACCAGGCCTTCCAGTATCACAATTTCGGACGTGCCGCCGCAGTCGGCGTGCTCACGCTGGTAATCTGCATCGCCGCTAGCGTGCTGATGCTCGGCCGTCGTTCGAAATCGATCTATTGAGGAGGCTTCGATGAGACGGACATTCTTACAGAACCTCGCGCTTTATGCGACTGTCATCTTCACGTTAGTGATGATCCTCTTCCCGATCTATTGGCTGCTGGTCACCGCCCTCTCCACGACCGACGAGCTTTACCGCCTCCCGCCGACCTTCTGGCCGGACGATGCGCAATGGGACATCTTCGCCCGGGTCTGGGCAGCAAAACCGATCTTGCTGTGGCTTTGGAACTCGATGCTGGCGGCTATCGGCTCAGTAGCGCTATCGATGTTGGTCTCGGTCAGTGCCGGTTATGCGCTGTCGCGGTATTCCATGAAAGGCGGCGCGGCCATGGGCCTCTTCGTGCTGACAGCAAAGATGTTGCCTGCCACGCTGCTCGTCATTCCGCTGTTCTCGATCTTTTCCAGCTTCGGACTGATCGGCAGCCTATGGACATTGGTTCTCGCGCACTCGACCATGATCATTCCCTTCGCCACGTGGATGTTGAAGGGTTACTTCGACACGATCCCAAAAGAGTTGGAGCAGGCCGCTATGGTTGACGGCTGCTCGCCCATCGGTGCGATGGTGCGTGTGGTGCTTCCCATAGCCACGCCGGGCCTTGCCGCTACCGCACTATATGCGTTCGTGCTCAGCTGGGCAGACTACGCCTACGCCCGCACCTTCCTTGTCAACTCGCCGGACAACTGGACGGCGAATCTCGGCATCACCACGATGCAGGGCGAATATGTCACCTACTGGAACGACATTTCCGCCGCATCCGTGTTCATCGCGCTGCCCATCATCGCAATCTACCTGTTCCTTGAACGTTATTTGGTCGGCGGGCTCACCGCTGGCGCGGAGAAATAAGCATGGCCAATATTTCGATTCGCAACGTCAGTAAGTCTTACGGTGCGCTCAATGTGCTCAGGCCGTTTTCGCTCGAGATTGAGAACGGCGAGTTTGTCGTGCTAGTCGGACCCTCCGGCTGCGGCAAGTCGACAATGCTGAAAATCCTTGCTGGTCTGGAACCGGCGAGCGAAGGGCAGATTTTCATCGGTGACAACGAAGTCACTGATCTGGCGCCTGGTGACCGCGATATCGCCATGGTGTTTCAAAACTATGCACTTTATCCACATCTGACGGTCCGCCAGAACATCGGCTTTGGTCTGAAGATGCGCGGCACTGACAAGGCGGAGATCGACCGACGGGTAGACGATGCCGCGCGTATTCTCGAAGTGACACCCTACCTTGATCGTAAGCCCAAGGACCTTTCCGGGGGGCAACGGCAGCGGGTCGCGCTTGGTCGCGCTATCGTGCGCCAGCCGCAGGCCTTCCTAATGGATGAGCCACTATCCAACCTAGATGCCAAGCTACGCGTCCACATGCGCGCCGAAATTGGCGCTTTGCACAAACGCATAGGGGTTACCACCGTTTACGTAACACATGACCAGGTGGAAGCCATGACCATGGCGGACCGGGTGGTCATCATGCAGGGCGGCGTCATCCAGCAGATCGCTGCGCCGGACGAACTCTTCAACAATCCGGCTAACCTCTTCGTTGCCGGTTTCATCGGCTCGCCGGGCATGAATTTTCTTAATGCTGAGCTGCGCAACGGTGCGCTCACACTTTTTGGCCACACAGTCACCATGCCTACCGCCAAATCCGGTGAAGGCAACGTCGTTGTCGGTCTGCGACCCGAGCATCTGACGCTGGGTGACGCGCCCGTGACATTCAATGTTCGACCTACACTCGTGGAGAGCCTCGGTTCGGAGAAGTATGTGTACTTCAATGATGAAGGCGCAAGGCTAGCTGATGCCGAAGAGGACAAGTCCAAGGGGCTCATCGCGCGCGTCTCCCATACCGGCAGCCTTCCTGGCGGCGAGACGCTCCGGCTAGGTTTCGATCCTGCTCAGCTATACTTTTTCGATGCAAATACTGGAGCTCGGCTATGATCCTTGTCACTGGGTCGGCAGGGCGTGTCGGCCGCGCCGTGGTCGCGGCTCTGCGCGCAGAGGGGCGCGCCGTTCGCGGTCTCGATCTGAGGCCGTCCGGAACCGGGGGTGAGGAAATCGTCGGGTCTTTTGAGGATGCCCAGGCAGTTGCAAACGCTTTGGAAGGCGTAAGGGCTGTACTGCATCTCGGAGCCTTCATGTCCTGGGCCGCCCTCGATCGCGACCGCATGTTCGAAGTCAATGTCGCGGGTACACGTAGACTTTTGAATGCTGCATCGGAGACTGGCGTCAGGAGGTTCGTTTTCGCCTCTTCCGGTGAAGTGTACCCGGAAAACCGCCCAGAGTTCCTGCCTATTACCGAAGATCATCCGCTTCGCCCCAATTCGCTTTATGGTCTGACAAAGCTGCTAGGAGAAGAACTGGTACGGTTTCACCAGCGAACGGGCAGTATGGAAACGGTCATCCTGCGTTTTTCCCATACGCAGGATGCGGAGGAACTGCTGGATGAGGAGAGTTTCTTTTCCGGTCCCCGTTTTTTCCTGCGCCCGCGTATTCGCCAGCAACTGAGTTTTGGAAACCTTGCCATCGCCGATTTGCTGCGGTCTCGCGATATCGGAGAGCCGTCACATATACTTGCACGAAACGAAAACAGCCGGCCATTCCGCATGCATATAACGGATACACGTGACATGGTGGCGGGAGTCTTGCTCGCTCTCGATCACCCAAAGGCGGCCGGCGGCACATTCAATCTGGGTGCTGACGAACCGGTCGATTTTGCTGCGCTTCTACCGAAGCTCTGCGCGCTGACCGGCCTTCCAACTGTGACAGTCGATTTTCCCGGCGACGGAGTTTATTACCATACATCCAACGAGCGGATCAGAAACACCCTGGGGTTTGAAGCGCAATGGACGATGGACCGGATGCTGGACGACGCGGTAGCCGCAAGGCGCCAGCGGATCGCGAAGGAGCGACGACTATGAAACCGGAGACGCCCGGCGGTACCGCGGCGCTGGGCAAAGGGCTGACCCTTCTCGACATGGTAGCGGATGCGCCTGAGCCACCGCGTTTTGCGGAACTGCTACGCGCGTCCGGTCTGCCTAAGCCAACATTCGCAAGGATCCTACGCACACTCATCGCTTATGGGCTTGTCCGGCAGGACGAAGCGCGCGGCACTTACGTTCTTGGTCAGCGTTTTCTAGAAATGTCCCATAAGGTTTGGGAGAGCTTCGATCTCGTATCAGCGGCGACACCGGAACTCGAGCGGCTGGCAGCCGAGCTGGGAGAGACGGTCGCGCTGTGCCGACTTGACGGCACGATGACGCTGTATCTCGCAGAGCGCTCGCCAAATGGTCTTTCAGTGCGCGTCGAAGTAGGTCGTCGCGTTCCGCTTCATTGTACGGCGCCCGGCAAAGCGCTGCTCGCCTTCCAGGATCCCGCAGTCGGACGCACGTTATTGGACCGCCTGACGCTCGACTTGGAGACACCTAAAACCATCACCACCCTTGAGGCGCTGCAGGCCGATCTGACATTGACGAGGGCGCGGGGTTACTCGATTTCTTGTGAGGAGCATTTGCCGGGAGTAAACTCGGTGGCCGCTCCTGTCATGGGGCGCGACAATACGCCCATGGGCGTGCTCGTCGTACTAGGGCCGTCATCGCGCCTCGATCCCTCTAAAATTCACCCTGCCGGCCGCGAGCTCATCGCCGCTGCTCGGCGAATTACAGGCGCCGCCGGGGCAGTGGCGATCAGCTCAAGACCACGTCCACGTTCGGCAACCGGCCGCCCGAGCGACGAACTCAGTTGCATCCTTCCCTGGGGCGCGCAGCTCGGGGAAAGCCCCGTCTGGCACGAAGAGGAAAACGCGCTCTACTGGGTCGATATTCTGCATCCTGCCGTCCATCGTTTCGATCCGGTCACCGGCCGCAACGAAACCTGTGAGACAGGGAAGCTCGTGAGCGCGGTCATCCCAGTCACTGGAGGTCGGTTGCTGGTGGCATCACAAGATGGTGTCGAATGGTTAGATTTCAGCTCCGGTCAGCTGACGTCTTTTGTCAGCCCCGAGGCGGGCATTACTGACAACCGCCTAAACGATGCCAAATGCGGGCCCGACGGTGCGATATGGATAGGGTCAATGCGTATCGATGCCTCCAAGCCGACAGGTGCGCTATACCGCATCAACGCCAATGGTGCATCGGAACGCAAGGAAGGCGGCATTATCGTTTCCAATGGGCTGGGTTGGAGCCCGGACGGTAGGACATTCTATTTCGTTGACACAGTGCCCGGTCTCATCCACGCCTATGATTGCGATCCGGTGACAGGCGCTCTATCTCAGCGGCGGGAATTTGCCCGCGTTCCCGTGGCTGACGGCCGGCCGGATGGTCTGGCCGTGGATGCGGAAGGCGGGGTTTGGTGCGCGATCTGGGATGGTTGGTGCGTGCGGCGCTATCATCCGAACGGGAAGCTGGAGCGAGTGATTGATATGCCAGTTCCACGCCCTTCCAGCATTGCCTTTGGCGGACCTGATCTGTCGACCCTGTTTATCACCAGCGCTCGCACGCGCCTGCCCGCATCTACACTATCTGACGCCCCACTCTCCGGTGGACTGTTCTCCTGCCGCCCGGGCGTTTCTGGCGCGCGCGTTTCGCTGTTCAAAGGATAAGAGATGGGTCTTCAAAGCGTTTTTGGTTTGCAGAACCGCACGGCGCTCGTCACAGGTTCTAGCCGTGGAATTGGTGCCGCCATTGCCGAGGGCTTGGCGGGCGCAGGGGCACGCGTGATACTTCATGGCGTGAAGCCGGGAGCCACTGCTGCCGTTAAGCGCAGGATCGTTGAAAGTGGCGGTACGGCGCTGGAATTGTCAGGCGAGCTTTCAGAGCGCGGCGCTGGCCGCGACCTCATAGAGCGTGCTGAGGCAGTTGCCCCGGTCGATATCCTTGTCATCAATGCCAGCGCGCAAATCAACGCCGTGCTGTCGGAAATGACGACGGACGATCTGGCGTTTCAGCTGGCGGTCAATTTCGGTTCAACAGTGGATATGCTGCAGGCCGTGCTACCACGCATGGCAGCCCGGAAGTGGGGCAGGGTGGTCTCAATTGGATCGGTCAACCAGCTGCGGCCGAAAGGCGTAGTTACCGCTTATGCCGCGACAAAGGCTGCGCAACATAATCTCATTCAGAGCCAGGCCCGCGATTATGCGCGTGACAACGTGTTGCTCAACACCCTGGCTCCGGGGCTCATCGACACTGACCGTAATGCCCACGGTCGTGATGAGGATCCCGAAGGATGGGCAAATTATGTCCAGACGTTGAACTGGATGGGACGTGCCGGAAGGCCGGAGGAAATGGTGGGCGCTGCCATCTTTCTTTCGTCCGAAGCCTGCAGTTTTATGACCGGAGAGAGCATTTTTATGACGGGCGGATATTGACGGGTTGCTTAGATGGCGGAGTTGCCCCAGGCAATGCTGCCGAACGCTGCGGGTACCAGTAGTGTCGGCACTGTGATATGGATTCTCGCGCAACGTTTTTGACTAAGCGGGCGATTTTTCCATTCCGCGGTGCGATGGGAAGATAAGACGATATTATTACGCAACACGTGGTGCAGCCGCAAATCGCGCAACGGCCATTAGGATCCTCACTAGAGTTAGACAGTAGACTTTCTGCGCCAGCCCTAGGTCGTCAGCCTTCAAACTGGCATGAAGCCTAGGTGAAGGGGAGGCGATCGCCCGTTTGTGAAGCGGTGCGTTAGCCTGGTAGCACGTCATCCTCAGCCACCCTCCTGGCGGAGAACGTTTTGGCCAGCACTGCGTCAGTTAAGCTTCGATAATCAGTATATCATCATCTGCATTGCGTATGCGTGTCCATCATTTCTTTGTTTCGAGATGGATTTCCAAGACCATGAGCAAAGATGACAGCCTATCTTGACCCTCAGGTTCCAGCACGGCAAAAACATCATCGTTTCCGGTCTTGATCTCGGCTCCAATGCTGCCCATGCGACCTGAAGCTCGTTCTGACAAGCTGAAGATAACTTTGCGACGATCCACAGAGTCAGCAGTACGCTGAAGCAACCCCTCTTTCACCATCCGGTCTAGCATCTGAGCCATGGCAGGTTGCCCAATTCCAGCGAGTTCTGCGAGTTCCTTCTGGGACAGCGCTTGAGCTGTATTCAAAGCGCCAAGGACAGGAAGGTAGGCGACGTTTACTCCCAGCGGGGCGAGCCTTCGATCAAACTCACGGTTAATGAGCCGGGCGACGTGGTTCAAACGGCGCGCGAGATTAGCGGGAGGGAGAGTTTTTGTAGAGGCGCTCATTTACATTGGTTCCAATGGAATATACATTGGCACCAATATATTTCATTTGGAGACTGTGTTCAATGAGCGGATCCCCTGAAATCGCTATCGTCGGTGCCGGTCCGGCCGGCCTTACCGCCTCGATCATGCTGCATCGTTGTGGCTATCGTGTTCGCGTCTTCGAGTCGGATTCCTCTCTTCACCACCGCATGCAAGGCGGCACGCTCGACCTGCATGCTGACTCTGGGCAACTGGCTTTAAGCCGCGCAGGTTTGCTCAAGGACTTCCGCGCCATCGCACGCCACGAAGATCAGGAGACCAAAAACGTTAATCCGCTCACAGGGCTAGCCAATGAAGTGGGACCCCAACCAACTGAAGAAATGGACCGTCCGGAGGTCGATCGAGGGGTGCTGCGAGAACTTCTTCTATCAGCAATTCCAGCCGATTGCGTGGGATGGGACGCGAAGGTCGAGCGGGTGGAACCCAATAGTCGAGGACCGCATCGTCTAATATTTCAAGACGGTGCCGTGACGGAAGCCGATATTATCATCGGAGCTGACGGCTGTTGGTCCCGAGTGCGCAGGTCGCTATCACATGTTTCTCCATCGTATACCGGTGTTACTTTTATGGAAGGCTGGATTGAAGCTCCGACGTCTACGCAGGCCGATCTGGTTGGCAAAGGGTCGATGTTTGCCTTCGGAGGACCGGAGGCACTTGTTGCGCAGAAAAACGGAGCGGGCCGCATTTGCGTCTACGCGGCCGCCAAGAGATCACAGCCCTGGCTTAAGACGCAGCTAGAGAAGGTGTCATCGCTGACACTCGTTCGGGAAATGTTCAAAGGATGGTCACCCAATCTCCTAGAGCTAATCTGCGGGTGTAAGTCCTTTACCGCGCGACCGATATACAGCCTCCCTGCGGACTTTACCTGGACTTCTATCCCAGGCTTGACGCTAATCGGAGACGCTGCCCATGTGATGCCGCCGCTCGGCGTCGGCGTAAACCTTGCGATGCTGGACGCGTCGGATATGGCCATCGCGATTTCGCAGGCTGATGACTGGCGCGACGCTATGAAACAGGCGGAGTGCGCCATCCGTCAAAGGGCGCGTGGTTACATGGGCCAGATTATCCCGCAGTTCCAGGAATGGTTCGCGGAGCCGTCGCCCGTGCTATCCCGCTAGGGACCGACGCGATGAAGCCGCGTTACGATCTTAGTAACTGAAACATACGGTCGCCGGATCAGAGCGTTGTCGTCCCTCGCATCGCTCTGAGCTTCACCGTCTCGTATAACACGTTCAGCGCTCTGCTGCTGTGCCGAAAGGCCGTTCCGGTAGCGGCTGTCGGCTATCAAAAGGAGGTTGGGCCCATCGGTCGTTGGCAGTCGATTTATTCGATGTGGTAACCGAGAGCGGGACCAACGCGGCGCGCCACCGTCTTCCAGATCGGCGTTTTTGACTATGGGCGAGCAGTTGAATTCCGTCTCAACTCCAGCATTTCGTAAGATATTGTTAGCCGCGATACAGCTCCCCCGTGTTGCGAGATAAGCTGGTCATGATCATCGCAGAGGCCCACACAGTCTCGCGTCCTGCGGAACGAAACGAGGAGGCCACTGCCGAAAATGCCTGTTTAACGTAGCGGGAGCGCGAGGTTCTAGGCGGTTTAGTTGACGGCGGCACCAACATTAGTCCTGGCACCTTCAAACTCCATCGATTTCAGGTGATGAACAAACGTGGAGGCAGATAGCGCAAGAGAACTAGGACAGATTGTAATGGCAGCAGGCATCGCACCATTGGGCGCGGGCAGCAAGAGACGCAAGCCTGCTTAGTATTCCCACGAGTGCGTTCGGAGCTTGGTGCAAGCAGTACGTCGCCGTTTGCGCGATCGCGGTGACAAAACCTCGCAGCTGTTGTCCTTGCAGCCCTATCGACGTTGATATTGTTAATCTGTTCAGACCCTTGACCGATCCTGTGGAACAATCGGTGATTCAGGAAATGCAGAAGCGATGCGCCTTACACTGCCGTTGGGTAAATTAGCAAATATGTTAGTGTGCGGAACTCATTCATCAAGGAAGTAACAAGCGCCAACTGATTGTCGCCATGCGATATCTGCAAGGCCGGACGCCGAACCAGTTGAGAAACTTGCGGCGCTTTGGCAGGTTCCATTGCTCGCTTCGCTTGATGGAGTGCGCTCTTCAATAGGCCGCCACTCTCTGAGCAGCCTGCCTGAGCCGCATTCGGACTACCGCTTTTAGCGTCTCAAAACGACGCGATCGCTCTAGATGCTAGGTCTGTCGATTAACTCCACTCGGGACCAAGTTTAAGGCAGCAATGAAAACTTTCACTATCGGGGTTTTGTCGTATCCAATGCATTGCCGCCGGAGAGATTATAGCGGCTCGCGTCAAACGCTTCCTGCTTGTAACGCAGCGTAATTCCGCTGAAAGAAATATCAAATTGTCGGCCAAGCGCTAAAGTCACATCGAGTTCTCTGAGCGGCGATTGATCTCCGATAAGCGTGTAGACTATCGCGGCCGCTCTCCCGCCTAAAAGTTGCCTTGAGAGGAGCGACCCAAAATTAAGTTTGAGGCGAAAGCTGCTCCACCGTTCAGGATGAACGCCGCGGATCTGAATGAACAGGGAGGGCGAGTGCCCCGTTTCAGGATACTCCAAAAGATAGGTGCATTCCCATTCGCCGTTCTCTTTCACTTGAAACAGCGGCTGAACTTTTGAAGAGATGTCAGCAATGCTGCGACAGCGAGCCGCAGTGAAGCTAGAACGAACATTCGACGGCGTTGAAAAATCTACCTGACGATACGCAATATCGCTATCGTTGGGCGTGCCTCCTAGCCCGGAGCCCGCTAAGCTCAGAAGAAGAACCGATATATTCAGCATCAATTGGTCAATTCAATCAATAGGAATGCCTCCTCAGGTCTACACGTCATGTGCGTGAGAACATCGCGACCTCTCTCAGCCAGTCTGTTCTCACTCGTCCCCATTGGAAGCGACAGCCTCTAACCTATAGGAGTTATAGCGAGCCCATCGTATCGTCGAGGCATTTCCAAGTACAACGAATTGAAGGAGAAGCGTAGATAGACACTTGTTTTCTATTTCCGGCAAAGGAAATTTACAACCAATGGCCCTCATGCATCGTCAAGAAATCTCAACCGTGTGCGAGCCGCGGTGAGTCCGCTTTGTTAGCATACGCTGCAAAGCATTTTTGGACTAAGAGCGATCAACTCTGAGAATGCACATGATGTTGGAATTCGCCTGAACCAGCTCGCCTCCAGGCGTAGGGAGTTCCTCCAGACCCAGGGGTAGAACTGCGCGCCTGACATCGATGTTCTTGTTGTGTCTTGGGCTGTGAGTGGCTTCATGTTTCTGATTGTGGAAGCGACTCGACTCAGGGGTGTGCAGCGTGAGATTTTGTAGCGCACGCGCAAATCGCCAGGAGTAAGACGCGATGAACCACCATCTTGCATCCGCTTATAAGCAGTTAAACGAATTTTTTGAGCAAGCAAGATACATATCTGAGATATCGATCTAGACGTTTTAGGCTACCTGACAATGAATTTTACAGTCTTGGTCCCCGACGCATTTTCCAGAACGCATTGGTAGTTTGTATCTAATTTTAATGCAGACGTGCCCGCGTTAAAAAAGTTCTTCCACTACCGGCACGTACATTAAATGGCCGCGAAGGGCCCTACCTGATGCCGCCGCCACGGCGATCAACGCAAAAACCCACCTTGCACCTTGAGCGCGCGCCGTTAGCAGGTTTTGCTGTGGGCTAATGGCTTGTCTCTGTGAGATCGTCAGCGAGCGACTCGGTCACTGCTTTCGTGATCGCAAGCTCGAATTCGTCGACAGTGGAGACTATCGTGGGGCTATTCATGTATCGCAATCCAGACGCGCTTGCAGCATTGATAAACGCCGACATAGCGCTTTGATCGTGAGCCTCGCCTCTGAGCGCTTTGGTGCAGGAGATAATAGCACTCGAGTAAGAACGATCACGTTCTCCAGGCCACTCCTCAATGAGGTATGAAGCGGCGTCGCGTGTACTGTTGATACGTGCGTAAGATCTACGCTCGCCTCGAATTTCGATAGTGACGACGTTTTTCCATGTCTTCAGGCTCATTGCGACCTCCAACTCGCAAGCTTTGTAGCGCTGAGCCCTTACGCGTGGCTTGCAATGAATAAGGCTACCGTTGGCAGTCCGGCGGAAGGCTAATTTAAGGTCGAGCTAAAGGCTCGGATCACTAATCTAGGTGTTGGTATCGTGCCTGGATAGTACTGATGCGACGCATCCAGGCGTAGTTTGTAGCGGAGTCGATGGGACGCAGAGTAGCGACGGCGGGGAAACAGCCAGTGATAACGCGCGTGCGTGTATAGTATTCCGGACGGTTAGCGCAGGTGCGCTAACGACGGCGCCAAAGTTGCTGCTCGGTTCCGCCTGCCAGCGCTGATGTCGCGCCGTCACGCCCGTACCCACAAGGGCCTCACTCCTTTGGCATATTGTTGTTGAACGTAGAATAGCAAGAGCGCGGGACTGGAGTTTTTTTTAACTCTATGCTTAGGCAGGGTTGCGAGGGGAAATGTTGCCGCGAGTGAAATTCGTAGTGATAGTGACCGCATCCAAACGCCATCGCTACCCCAATACCCAGGTTAGGGTAGGTGGTGAAAAGGCGGGGCGTGATTGGTTGTGAGGTAACCGGCCGTTAATCGAGGAACTCTTCAAGAGGGGTGTTGGCAATTTGAATGAGATATTTGCCGTAAGTGCTTCTGCCTAACTGCGCTCCCAGAGCTGTCAGTTCTGCAGCACTGATGTAGCCCATCCGATACGCTATCTCTTCAGGGGAAGCGATTTTAAAACCTTGCCGCTTCTCCAGCGTCGCAACGAAACTAGCTGCATCAAGAAGACTATCGGGCGTGCCCGTGTCCAGCCAAGCATAACCGCGGCCCATCAACTCGACACTAAGCTCACCGCGTTCGAGATATATGCGGTTCAGATCCGTTATTTCGAGCTCTCCCCTGGCAGAGGGCTTCAGATTAGCTGCAAAGTCGACCACTTGTGTGTCGTAAAAATACAGACCTGTCACCGCCCAGTTGCTTTTTGGTGAGGCAGGTTTCTCCTCAATGGAGATCGCCTTCATTGATGAATCGAAATCTACAACCCCATACCTCTCCGGATCAACGACGTGGTAAGCGAAAACACGCGCGCCCTTTGCGCGAGCTCCCGATTGCATCAAATCCATCAATCCATGCCCGTAATAGATGTTGTCACCCAGTATCAGCGCAGATGGACTTTTGTCGACGAAGTCCGCTCCGATGATGTAGGCTTGAGCGAGGCCATCCGGCGTTGGTTGTACAGCATACTCAATCGATATGCCCCAGCGGCTGCCATCGCCCAGCAAGCGTTTGAACGCCTCACTGTCATGCGGTGTAGTGATGATCAATAGCTCTCTTATGCCTGCCAGCATCAGTGTCGTGAGAGGATAATAGATCATCGGTTTATCGTAGACGGGCATCAGCTGCTTGGACACTGCCATCGTGATTGGGTAGAGCCTAGAGCCAGAGCCCCCAGCTAGAATAATGCCCTTCATACTTTCATTTCCTAAATACACTCACGCAAGATGGACCGTGGATAATCTGGCTATTCGGTCTTACGTCAGGAGCCTTTCTAAAATTTCAGAGGTTGATTTCTCCCATGGAGGGAGAGTTAGGTGATAGGCGTCAGCGAGCTTTCGGCAAGACAACCGAGAGTTTTTTGGCCGCTGAGCCGGCGTAGGGTATTGAGCAGTTGTAATTCTGCTTACAGCAACAGCCTTCCCGGTTCGTTGATTTAAGTGATCAAAAATTCTTTCACCGAAATCTGCCCAAGTAGCCTCGCCTTGTCCAGTCATATGGAAGACGCCTCTCAGATTCGGATCTGCTTTTGAGTGAAGTTGTTTTGCAACTGAAATGACTGCGTCGGCGATGTCGAGTGCGCTCGTTGGCGTTCCTTTCTGGTCACTTACGATCCTCACAGTGTCGTTTGTCTCAGACAGCCGAAGCATTGTTCGAAGGAAATTATTCCCGAAAGGAGAGTAGACCCAAGACGTACGGAGGATCGCATGATCCGAATTGTATTTTGCGATCGCGTTCTCGCCTGCCAGTTTTGAACGACCATAGACCGATATTGGGTCAGGCTGGTCTGTCTCAGAATAAGGTGCCAGCTTTTCACCCGAAAACACGTAGTCGGTCGAAATATGGATGATGGGTATTCCAAGCTCTACCGTTGCTTTTGCAAGGAACTCTGGGCCGCTGGCGTTTACGCAGAATGCAGCGGCTTCATCATTCTCTGCTCTGTCCACAGCGGTGTATGCGGCGGCCGATACAACAAGATCGGGGAGCAAGTCGAAGAGGCTGTTTCTTATCGATGCGGGGTTGCTGAGATCCAATTGCGGACGCCCTAAGGCGATGATCTCAACACCATTACGTTCTGCTCTCTCAATTAACGAGGTTACTACCTGTCCTTGGCTCCCAGTGACGGCTATACGCATCCGGTCATTTCCCTTTCAACAGCCCTAATCGCTGGCCCCCGTAGACACTTCTGCGCAGAGGACCCCACCACCACTCATTTTCAAGAAACCAGCGGACAGTACGCTCTATACCAGTGTCAAAAGTTTCTCTTGCCTTCCACCCAAGTTCTGTCTCCAGTTTCGTAGCGTCTATGGCGTACCTCGCATCATGTCCCGGCCGATCAGCTACATAAGTAATTAACTCGCGGTGTGAGTGTTGCACGGGACGTAGATCGTCCATCAAAGTGCAAATAGCCTCGACGACCTCGATGTTACGACGTTCGTTTCGCCCACCAATGTTGTACTTTTCACCTGGCCGTCCCTGCGAAGCGATAAGATGCAGCGCGCGAACATGGTCTTCAACGTAGAGCCAGTCACGGATATTTGTGCCCTGGCCGTATACCGGAAGCGGATTACCGTCCAACGCATTAAGAATGATGAGAGGAATAAGCTTTTCAGGAAAGTGGTAGGGACCATAATTGTTCGAGCAATTCGAAATGATGACGGGCAAGCCATATGTCCGATGCCACGCAATCGCTAAGTGATCACTGGCAGCTTTGGATGCAGAGTATGGCGATGACGGATCGTACGGGGTCACTTCTGTGAACAGACCCTCACTGCCGAGCGAGCCATAAACCTCGTCGGTCGAAACATGGAGGAAGCGAAACTCGTCCTTCCGGTCCGGCTTCAGTGTGCTCCAATAGTTGCGAGAAGCTTCGAGTAGAGAGAAGGTGCCGACGATATTTGTCTCAACGAAGTCAGACGCGCCGCTGATAGACCGATCAACGTGGCTCTCTGCTGCGAGATGCATGATGCGATGTGGCTTGAAGGATGCGATGGCCTCGTTCATTTTTTGCACATCGCCTATGTCTGCATGCAAAAAATGGTGACGCGAAGATCCTTCTACCTCACGAAGAGATGCAAGGTTCCCTGCGTAGGTGAGGTGGTCGATGGTCATGACCTCCGCGCCAACTTCGTTGACGAGGTGGCGAACCAAAGCCGAGCCAATGAAGCCCGCTCCGCCCGTGACTATAATCCGCATCGGTGGCTCCACGATCATGAGTAGGTAAAGCTTACAGGCAAGTTTACTAATCGAGGCTGCTCAAGGTCTTTCTCTGACAGAATTACCTCGTTGACATCGATCGGCCACTCGATGCCGATAGTTTCGTCATCCCATAAAAGTCCCCGATCGTGTTCTGCGCTGTATGGGGCCGTCACTTTGTAAGACAAGATGCTGTCAGTTTCCAAAGTAGCGAAACCGTGGGCGAAACCCGGAGGAATCCAAAGTTGAGCTCCATTTTCCATTGAGAGCTCGAGGCCAAACCATCTACCGTAAGTCGGGGACCCGACCCGAATGTCAACTGCTACGTCGAAGACTTTACCTGCTATGCATCGGACTAATTTTCCCTGCGCGAAGGGTGACAACTGGAAATGAAGGCCCCGAACCGTCCCTATCGTTGCTGAGAGGGATTCATTCTCTTGGACAAAGGTGACGTCTGCCACGTTTTCCCTGAACCAAGCGTCTTTGAACACCTCGGAAAAAAAGCCCCGCTTGTCACCTAGACGGCTAGGGACGATACTGGCCAGTCCTGGGAGCGGTAATCGTTCGAGCTTCATTCCATCCTCTTAATTTCAAGTGTCGGTTGTTTGGATGTGTTGGTTAAAACTTCAACAGGGCTTCTCCTGATCTTTGACGTTACAGGAAAAGGAGCAGTTTTAGGTTGTCCTTATTCCCAAGTACCACGGGAGGTAACCTCATGAGCGGCACAACCTCATGTAATCGTCTGTGAGTTTCGACATCTCGTGAACACGCGCTCTCGTTGCCGAAGCGACCCTCTGTCTTAAGACAGAATCATCAGTCAAACTCAAAATACCAGTAACCCACTGCGAGGGGACGTTAGGGAGCAGTATTTCATCTTTTTGCTCAGCGAGGCCGTAGGCGGCAGAGAGAGAAAAAATGCCAGCAGCGCCGAAGCGAGCGACATCGATTCTTTTTGTTGGTGCGCGGCAGTCATTGACTTCAGAGTCGCATAACGGGACCAGCATTACGTCAATCTGACGTTGTTCTGCTTCAGCCAAATACTCTGACCAAGGAACCGGTCTGCGGACCGTTACGCCTGGCATATTTTTCCAGATTTTAGCCGTCCGCCCGTCCGCAAATACCTCGAAACGGATGTTAGGTCTCTTTTTCATCGCATCTGCTATGATCGGTTGAAGAAACTTGTGCTCGCTTTGGTGTACGCCCGTCGCATGATACGCGATGCTGACTTCGCTAGTGTCAGACCGAGGGTGCCAATTTCTAGCGTAAAGTTTCGGAGGAGGGGCGGGTGGGACTATTAATGTCTTGGTATGCCCTAAGTTCGCTCCCAGCCGGGGTGTAGAGACCCATATCGAATCAAGATATCGATTCAGTTGCGCCAGGGGATAGAGTGCTCGATAGTAGAGGAAAGCACGGTAGGAAATTGAAGCGTCTCTACCTACTATGACAGCAGGTATGTCATCGTCTAGAAACAGAACGACCTTTGCGAGCCTAGCTCTGTTCTTGCAGATCCAGCTGACAGCTCGCTTCGACGCATAACGACACATAACGACGAGAGCGTCATCTGGATTCAAATCTTCGGCTATACGGTCGCGGATGTCGATCAACTTGAGTTCAATGTCGGGATGTCCACCGAACCGCCCAACCAGATAATAGTCGGTCGTTGGATTAGGGTGCCGACCGAACACAATCACCGTACGAATGTCGCGCTTGTCTACCGAGCCAGACGATCGCAATACCTTAGGACGAGGAAGCATCTTGGCAACGTGTTTTCTGAAGAAGTCTACCAACATCAAGATGTCCTAACGTCGCGAGTTATCTGAATATCCAGTTCAACGGCCAAGCTGTACAATCCTTCTTACATCGGTGGTGCGACACCGTCTGTCACGAGGCTTCGCATCGAGAGTGTAGTCATCGCCATACAGAGATAGGTTGGGATTGTAGTAGGGGTCGTTCTGTAACAGAGGCCCCCAATGGTCATGCATGTACTTCTCCTCACCTGCGAAGCGGCGCATCTTTTCGGGCGTATCATCGGACCGACGCGACACCGACTCTAGGTGAGTCAGCCGAGCATAAGGTGTCCACAGGATCTTTTTTCCTTGTGCCAATAATTTTAGGCAGTAATCCACATCGTTGAACGCCACTGGTAATGCCGGTTCATTCATTCCATCAACCAACGTCCATAATGATTTGCGGGTTAACAGACATGCTGCGGTTACCGCGCTCACTTCGCGACGCTGTGCGATAAGGCCAAGATTCTCTGAGCTGTTGGGATGTTTGAAGTGGAACGAATGACGAGCTACGGATCCCATTCCTAAGGTTACCCCGCCATGCTGAATGAAACCGTCTGGGAACAGCAGCAAGGCGCCACATGCGCCCACACTTTCATGCTCTAACTCTTGAGCCATCTGCACCAGCCAGTCTGAGTGCAGAGGCTCAACGTCGTTGTTCAAAAGTAAGACAAGCTCATGTTTGGCAGCGGCCACTCCGAGGTTACAAGCTTTTGAAAAATTGAACTGACCGGGCATAACAAGCCGCCTAATGAGGCCCTCGCGTTCATAACCCGACATAAGCTCCAGCGCGTCAATGTTCCGGCTGTCATTATCGATGACGATGACGTCGAGGTTGACGTCGCTCGTGCCTTTGAACAGTCCCAGAAGGCAGCGGCTCAGTAGATCGGCGCGGTCTCTGGTGGGAATGACTACGCTGACGTGGTATGTCTTGTCGAGCTTCTTTTTTTGGGGCGGTGCAGGCAATACCCTCTCAGCTGGACGATAAAAAAGAGGTAGTGGAATGTGTCCGATCAAACCGGTCCGCGAGACGTCGAATAGAATATTGCCCATGGTAGTCGAAGCTAAGTTCATACTCTCAGGCAGCGACTTAACTCGTATTAGTGCCGCATCAGGCGCGAGCCAGCCGCTTTTCGCTAGCGGCCCGTTGAAGGCCGGCTTAAAAAATGGCTTCGTTTCTCTCGTTCTCTCGTCGAAGTATTCCTCATCGCAATAGACAGCAACGATGTCTTCTTCTTGATGCAGCGGCTCCAACAATCGCGCCACGTAATCGCGATCTAATCCAACACCAGCGGGAATTCGTAACCAAATATCATCATCACAAGCTGGGAGATCCGCTCGATGGGCCGGAAGGGGTACTTCCACCAACCTCGGGTAGCTTTGGCTTTGCATCGAGCGGCGAGTAGACTCTGCAGCGTCGCCAGACCCGTGGATAGAGTACACGACAAGCGTTGTCGTATCTTGCACTTTCAAAGGAGTTTCTTCTGGTGCCTGAGCGTGACGCCAATCCGAGTACCGAGGGGCGATCATGCTGTCGAGCAGCCTCACCATACGGAACTGAAAGCCACGGATATTCCCCGCCATGAGCAGTCTGAGAGCTCGAATTACGGTTTGGGGAGAGAAGATAAACAGCCGAAATGCAAGCTCGATGTAGGATAGCTCTCGCAGGGCAAGTTTCAGCCCATCCGTTTCGGTGTCGTCCAAGTTAACAGTTATGTTAGAAAGATTAGCGGGCATCCAGCCATAAAAGACTGCGCGGCCTGTGCTATCAGTTAGAAATGAACGCGAAAAGATCGAGGGTTCACGCTCACTGCGATGAAGGTGAACAGTACCTCGCCGTGTCTTGCCACTTCCGCTAACGTCACGAACGCTGATGGTGATTGGCTTGTCGGCGAGGCTACAAATATCGTCCGTTTGATTCTTGAAAAAATTAAGCATCAGCTTCACGTGTTAAAGGCATAGAGAATGGTTCCCAGAGGCGGTATGTTAGTTATAACGGCGGGCGCCCTGGCTTCACAACCGCTATGGTTGGCCGAATCAATTCTAAAAAATTTTCTCGCCGTGAAAGAACTCGTCGGAGGTAGTCGGAGGTGGCTATCGAACTGCTACGACAAGGGCTCCCGCCGTATATTCCTGCTGGGACGAGCGATGGCAACTCTGATGGGGACCTGCAGAGGCTACTTCTGCACTCCTCGCTTCGGATTCGTAATCGAGCTGCCTGGGGAATCATTGCCAGGCTTTGAGGCCGTCCGCAAAAAACTGTATTCAAAAACTAGGACTGGCTAGGCCACGTTTTGGAGGCAGGGATGGTCGCAGCTGGCATCGCTGCGCTGTTCAGAACCGCTATGTCTTGAACATATGGTGGATAATTGTACTATTATGTTCCGCTGATCATTTTCATGGTACGCACAAACGCTACTACGTGGAGAGCTTCCCGTTTCACCAGTCATGCCGCATAGAGTGATGTGGCCCTGATGTACTGCCGGTTGAAGCCTTGTTGAGGGCGGAATTTGGATGGATTTCGTTGTAGTCCTTGATCCATCCGTTGATGATTCGGAGCGCAGTTTCTATGTCCGGAAGTGCTGCAATGCTGATGTAGCCCCCCTTCAGGGTTTGACGAATGCCTCGGACATTCCGTTCGATTGCGAGCTGGGTCCGGCGTGAAGCGGGACGTCAGACTGAGCGCTTGGTCAAATAGAATGGTCTCGCGTGCTGTGTAGGCCGAACCGTTGTCCGTTAGACGCTCGATAGAGCGCGGAGTTCGGGTTGCCGCGAGCCGCTTCTCGACCGCCTTCAGCATCATGTCGCGCACGTGCGAGCCAGAAATGCCCGCATTCGCGACGGTGGTCCGGGCGATGCTCTCTCGGTCGAAGGCGTCGATGATGAAGGCGAAACGGATGACCTCTCCATTCCATCAGGTGAAGTCGAGACCGTCCGAGCACCATCTCACATTGGAATGCGTAACCATGATCTTGCGATCATGGATGCGGGCCTTGCGAACGGATATATGCTTTTCCAGGAGCATGACGTGGTCGCCCATGATGCGGTGGGCCCGTTTGGCGTTGACGAGAGGTTAATCGGCGGATTGCCTTTTCGCGATTGAGGAGCGCGGCGACCCCCCGATAGCCATAGGTTGGCCTTAGATCCACCAGACTGCAAATGGGGGGAGAAGCTCTGCATCCTCGACCTTGTGGTATGGCCGACGTGGCTTTGATTTGCCTTTCAGCCGTTCGATGACGTTGGAACAGGAGACGCCCAGCGTGCCTGCTATGGGCGTCATCGAGAACCGTCCTTCGGCAACAAGATCGGCCGCGATATTCGTTTTTTTTGATTCCGCTTTGGAAAAGGCTTTGCAGAGAATTTCCACCTCCATCATCTTGCGGCAGAGCCTGCGCTCTAATTCGCGGACGCGATCTTCCAGTTTCTTAACTTCCGAGTTGCCGATCACCAGCTCGTCAGAAGCCACGGCTGCAGCACCTCCATTGCTTAACAGCCTGCGACACCAATGAAGCAGATTGGGCGCAACGCCGTGCGGGCGAGCGGGCGAAGATACCGTCTCGCGTAGTTCAAAACGCTGCTCAATGTCGTCAGCTTTTGCTCGGTTGTCCACCTTCTACGGAGACATCATTTGCCACCATTTCAACGTGTCGATACTCGTTAGACATAAGTCTGTACCCCAGCTTGTGCTTAAGCCTTTCTACTTATGCCGAATGTCCGGTCGAAATGGCGGACATTTCACTACGAGGCGTCTGTGCACATGCCGCCTCGAACGTAAATGATATTCTACATGGGACTGATCCTTGCATCGCGTCACCGACCTTCGGCCTTCTGCCATCCTGCGCATCACTTTCATTTATCTGATCTCACGGAAAATCTGCGAATATGCTGAACCCGGTAAATTGTGCGCCACCGGTTAGGTGGAGCGCGTAATCTAACGGCACTGATGTCCGCTAAGATGGGGCGGGATTCGCTTCCGCGGGAGGAGTTTCATATCGCGTTGGTAGAGCAAACAGTCAACCCAGCATGGCATGTTCACAAAGTGTTTCAGTTAATGACACAGATCGGGCACGAGCACATTATGACAGCACCTTAAGTCGGTGATCTCGAATACAACGTTTTCGCGGTTCATTTTAGAGGCTTGCTGCGAGTTTCTTGGCTCCTAGTTCATTAGAAGCACGCTCAATGTTCTCGAAACTTAGCCGCCCAAACCAGGGCACGAATAGTTCAAGGCAACTAGTAGAAGAGCGAACGGCTTGAGGGGGTTACGGAAGACTATAGGAGCTTTCGGGTCTGAATCTGCCGCTTTGCGCTGAGAATATAACCGAGGCCATCTGAAAAGAGTTAGTCGGCTCGATCCCTATGAAATCAGACAAGCCATGGGTGATAATCAGTGTGGTAGACAGCACGTTCTAGGAGATCGCATCAGAAGACGAGGCCGCGCTGGATAGGGACAGTTCGACCTATCGGACCCCAGAACAGAAAACGCCCTGAGTTCGGGCTCGCCAGCGAGTGTACTGGTGTTCCTAATGGCGTTAATATGTTATCATTGGCACAGATATTTGGATATGATGCTTAATGGGCGATGATCTGAAAGACGTTTTGACGATTTTGTACCTCGCTGGAGCTGAGAAAGTACCTGCTTCTGAGCTTGCCTGGAACCCCAGTATGCTGGCCGCTATAAACGTCGCTGTGAATATGGGCTATATGCGCTACAGCGTCAAAGATGGTATGCGCTATTTCTTCCTCACTGATGCCGGCTACCACAAAATAGGAATTCCGGCCTTCTCCGTTAGGAAGTACCTTTTTGCGAAGCTGAAAGGATTGATCCGCTCAAGCCGTTGAACTTTTTGATGCCCATTTACCTGTTGAAATTATTGTATATCCCAGCGCCACCAGCGACAATGCCTATTGGCTGTCCGACAATCGTCATAAATCGAGTGAAATCGACCGATGGGTGTCGTGACGCGTAAATCACGTCTCTGGCTTTGATTTCAAAGTTCTGGCCGACTAACATGCTTCCTGCTTTGGTCATATCAAACCGATAAACAATAGGGTATCGCCCCAGCTTATCTGTACGCATTCCTTTTTGCGTGAGTTCAGTGAATCGTGGGCGACCCAAAAGGTCCATAATTATGTCGGGCTCTTCGTACCTAAAAACGAAATAGCCCTTCATGTCACTTGTCTCGGCAGAACCTCCGCCTGCAAGTGCCACGGCCTCCAGAAGATTTATATCGTTTGCGCCAAACTCGATCCTGTTGTTGGACTTAACTGCTCCTAGAACGGTGAAAGTCCTCGGTTCGCGCGTCACGAAAACTTGGTCACCGGGTTGAACGAAGACATTCTCGCGTGGATTTTGAACGAGTGTTTTCAGAAGTACAGTGGCTGTGTTGGAATCGCGGGTGAGCGTCACGTAACTCTCATAGGGTTGAGCTGTCGGGCCGCCAGCTTTGGCAAGGACCTCCATGATCGTTTCGGGGACCAGATTGAGTGGCACAACAGCAGGAGTTTTCACTGCTCCAGAGACGGTTACATTTCTAGACGCTGTGCTGGCACTACTTATAAGAACATCCGGTTCAACAGCTTTACTTTTAAGTGCACCTAAGACTGTTTGGCGTGCCTGTTCTAGTGTCTTCCCAGCAAAGCTAACAAGGCCAGCGTATGGAATTGCAGCCTTCCCATCAGGTTGAACAACGATCTCCAAAGAGGTTTGTTTGGAATCCGTAGTCGAAAAAAGTCCGTCTGATCCCGCCTCAAAAATGGTGATTTTTAACTCATCACCTACACCAATTACTGGCCTCTTTACGCCCCCACCGACACCGAAACGACTTTGGAGTAGGCGTCCGTCAAATTTAGAAATGAGCGTGGCTGAGTTTACGTCAATGTCAACAATGTCGAAGACGACATTTTGTCCCGGCGCGGGACGCGCCACAGATTGCTTGGATTGCTCCAAAACGTCGGATGCCAATGGTCCGTCACCGGGAAGGTTATTGCACGAAGTGAGGCTGATCCCCACCAATAACAAGCCAGCTTTTCTCAAAACTTCCCCACACAATAAACTCCACTAGCGAGCACTCCCATACCAACAAAGTGTTAATGATGGCTAGACCGGTAGTGCCACATCCGTAAAATTCTACCAACCAGTGGAAAATTTTGCATCGGCGAGCCTAAAATGTTTGGCTTGTCGGATTTTGCGTAATACATGCATAGGAAAGCAGCTATGTTGCTAAGCAATAAATTTTCGGGCAAAGCAGGATTGTCACCCTACACGTAGCGGTGGTTCCCTGATCAGGATTTGAGTATGACGGTTGAAATTCTTGGACGGGCTTGTATTGCTCCATCTGCCAGCAACGTTCAGGAACTGCTGAGAATTCTTGAAGACGCGAGATGTACCGTCAGTTCAATACCAAATGATCGCTGGAATCACGCACGGTTTTGGCATCCAGCCAGAAGTGTCCCCGGTAAAGCCTACACATTCGCGGCCGGCGTCATCGATCGCGCGTTTGATTTCGATCCGGCACTATTTGGGTTGTCCGCAAGAGAAGCTGCTAACATGGATCCACAGCAGCGTGTTTTGCTTCAGACCGTATGGCGCGCCCTCGAAGACGCGCGTATATCTGTCTTGCAGCTACGCGCAGAACGAGTAGGCGTCTATATTGGTGCATCCTCTCTCGATAGCGGTAACCTCCAGGTAGAGGATCCTGCGTCCGGCAGTCCCCATTTTATGACCGGCAACACGCTCTCTATCATATCCAACCGTATCTCTCATATCTTTGGCCTTATTGGCCCGAGTATGACTATTGATACTGCCTGCTCGTCATCTCTCGTCGCACTCCATCAGGCAAGACAAGCCTTGGAAGATGACCAGATCGATACCGCCATTGTGGGGGGTGTCAATCTCCTCCTTCACCCTTTTTCCTTCATAGGGTTCTCGCAGGCAAGAATGCTATCGCCCGAAGGCCTTTGCCGGGCGTATGCGGAGCAAGGCGAGGGATATGTTCGCGCTGAAGGAGCAGGAGCGATCGTTCTGCAAAGATCCGACCGTGTCATGAGGGAGGGTCGCCGAAGCCGAGCGACTGTCGTCGCCACCGGGATGAACTCTTCGGGCCGAACCAATGGCATTTCCCTTCCGTCCAGAGAGGCTCAGGCGCAGCTTCTGCGTAGCATCTATGATGACTTCGGTATCGACCGGTCGCAGCTCGCTTTTGTGGAGGGACATGGCACCGGTACCAAGGTGGGTGATCCTGCTGAGCTATGGGCAATCGGTACCGTCTTGGCAAAGGGGAGGTCGGAGCCGCTATCGATAGGTTCAATCAAGTCGAATATCGGTCATGCTGAGCCTGCCTCGGGGATTCTCGGGCTCATCAAAGCCATGCTGTCCCTCGAAAACGATATCGTTCCGGCGACCCTGCATGCTGATGTACTCAACAGTGGCGTAGATTTCACGGATCTGAACATTAGCGTAAACCGGGAGACGCGGAGCCTAATTAGAGGCAGCACACGGCGCCTCGCAGGGGTCAATTCCTTCGGCTTCGGCGGGACCAACGTTCATGTGGTGATCTCCGATCCGCCCCAAGCGGATACAAACGCCGCCGCAACGCCTGAACTCGACGAGCCTCTTATTATCTCCGCGCACACTCCGTCGGCGCTCAGGAGTTTGCTCGAAGCGTATCAGCGGCGGCTTTCTATGTCAGATGATGAAGAGGCGGCACAGCTCATCAGTGCCGATGGAGACCTGATGGCTCTCCGCCATCGCTTTGCGACGACCGGTAAAAGCGCGGACGACGTTTCTTCAGCAATACAGGACTACCTCGAATACGGCAAAAGTGCCTGTGCACAAGTCGGTGAGGTGCCCGGCAAAATCATTCGCACAGCGTTCGTCTATGCGGGTAACGGCTCTCAATGGGCCGGTATGGGCGCTGACGCCTATCGGGAAAGCGAGGAATTTCGCTCACGGTTCGATCGCTTCAGTGACTTGTTTATCAAACGCGCAGGTTTTGATCTCTCGAGCCTACTTCAATCGGCCGAGCTGGAGCCAAAATTGCGAGATACCCGCGTTGCCCAGGCAATGCTTTTCGCAGTACAGGCCGCGTTGACAGATTGTCTCGAAGCACGCGGGGTCAGGTCCGATGTCGTTTTCGGTCATTCGGTAGGGGAAATCGCTGCGGCATATGGAGCAGGAATTCTCAGCGCTGAAGACGCCGCGACGATTGTCGCGGTCCGGTCCAAGCATCAACATTCGCTCGCTGGAACAGGCACGATGGCAGCCGTTGTCATGTCGGAAGCGGCGACCGTCGCTTTTTGTGTGAGACACGGACTTTCAAACATCGTCATCGCCGGCGTTAACGCGCATAATTCGGTCACGATTTCCGGGCCGGTTGACGAGATCAAGCGTTTCAAGGTGCTGGCTCAGACAGAGCGTTATGTCGCGCATGTGCTTGACATAGATTATCCTTTCCATCATCCGATCATTGACCGAGAAAAATCAGCCTTTCTGAATGAATTACCCGCTTTGACGCTCAGCGAGGGCCACACAAAGTTCGTGTCGACCGTAAAAGGTGCGGTTGTCGACGGAAGGACGCTCGATGCCGAATACTGGTGGCTCAACGTTCGTGAACCCATTGCTTTCAAGCCGGCTGTTCAAGTTTCGATAGAGGACGGCTGCAACCTCTTTCTTGAAATCTCGCCGAGATCAATCCTTTCCAACTACGTGGCTGAGACAGGAAAACAGGTTGCCGCCTCGATCACCGTCCTGCCAACACTGACCCGCCCGGGGATGGAGCCTGGCATCGACCCGCTCCAGTCCGTTTTCCTCCGCATGGTCGCTCATGGTGCTAATGTCGGGCGTAGATCGTTAAGGGGAGCTACGGCTATCGAGCCGCCGCATCTTCCGTTTGAGAATGTCCAGTGCCGCCCGACAACGACGACCGACACCCTCAACATATTTGGCCGGGACAATGCGGACGCTGGGTATACGCTTCTTGGATGGCGTAGCGACCCGAACTCGTCAGTCTGGAAAAACCATATCGACGCTCAGCTTTTCCCTGATCTTGCTGGTCATGTCGTGGACGGAAAGTCCATTCTTCCCGGTAGCGCCTTCATTGAGATCGCGCTGCAGGCAGCGCGGCAGTATTATGGTGTTTCGGATGTCGAAATTTCCAACCTCGAGATTTTCCGACCTCTGGAGTTGCGCGACAGCAAGCTCTCCGAGCTTTCAACGAAGCTCTCCACCGAAACCGGCTTTATCGAAATCTCATCTCGAGAATATCTGAGCGATGATGGCTGGACGGTGCATGCCACGGCCCGTAGTCGCAAGCCAACGGGGCCGTTGTCTGGTCTCGAAGCCGTTCCCAGCAAATCCAATTCCGTCCATCAAATCGAAGCGGAAGCGGCCTATTGTACTGCTCGTAGCTTCGGCTTGGACTATGCCCCCTGTTTCCAGTTGCTCGAGCGCGCAGAGGTTATTGATAACAGGTACATCTTCGTCGATCTAAAGCAGGCTGAACGTCCCTCGCATCCCTACTTGGTTTACGGTCTCGATCCCGTATCCACGGACGCGGCCTTCCATGGTCTTGTTGCACTTTTCGGTCTGCTCACAGGTGAGGCGGATGGTGCACCCTATATCCCCGTTCGCTTCGGTTCGGTTCGGTTCGTCTCGTCATCTCAAAGCGTGACGAGCGCGATTATTGAAGTGCAGCGGTTCAGTCCTTACAGTCTGAAGGCCCGCATAAACCTCCTGTCAGACGACGGTTCTCTCGTCGCGTCTCTTGAGGACTGCCGTTTCCGTCGAACGTGGCTGCGCCAACACCATATATTGTCAAGCGTGTCCTTCCACTACCAAGCTATTCATGCGGGTGCTGGTTTTGCGGGAGGACAGGCGGGGAGCGCGCTCTCTAAGACCAGGCTTCTTTCCGCATCACAGTCGCAAGATCTCAACGAGGCCAGTCTCATTCTCGATGCCGCAGTACACCGGGCAGCCTTCGATATCGCGCAGAGGCTTATGAATCAGGACGGATTGATTTCGATCTCTGATTTACCTGGCGGACGCGACTTTCAATGTTATCTCTCGAGCTGCCTGTACGGACTCGTTGATATTGGCTTGGCAGAACTTGTCGATGGCGGGTGGGAAATTGCAACGTCCTGCGATATTCCGTCGGTGGATGAGATGATCAGGCAGGTGAACGATCAGTATCCTGACCGTGTCGCCGAGGCGGTACTCGTTAACGACGCTTTCCGCGAAACCATGAGGCTGCTGGAGATTGGGCCGTCGCTGGGTGAGGATGCAGTTGATGCCCGCGTCTTCAGCAACGCAACACTTGATCATGTCAGGCACCATACGCCTCTGGCACGGGAGCGGGAAAAGCTCGTCGTGGGTGCCCTTGAAGCCGCGCTGAACAACGTTCTTCCAGAAGATGATTTCACAATTATTGAGGCCGGTGCTATCTCGCCAGCCTTCAGCCAGCGTCTGGCCGATATGGCATCGGAAAGAAACGCACGCCTTATCATTCTCGAGCCGTCCGACCATCTGCGCCGCACACTGGAAATCAATTTCGAGGCAAATCCCTCCGTCTCCTGTTTCGATCCGGAACAGCCGGTTGAGATCGATAGTGCCGATCTGATTTTGAGCGCCAGCGGCTACGCATATGGCACGCTTGGACGAAGCAAGGCCTTACGGACTGCCTTGCGCTCGGCGGCGGACGCTGGCGGGCGCGTCGTCGTGACGGAGGATGCGTCGTCAGCTTTTGTCGATTTCGTTTACGGAATGACAGACGGCTGGTTCTCCGAAAGCGCGACACCCGAGTTCCCGATCGGGCGAACCTCGAGCGAGACTCAGTGGTCTGACATTCTTCTTGATCACGGATTCTCCAACCCTCTCTTTTCACAGCTCGAAAGCGCTGGTGGAGTGTTGCTTCTGGTCGAAGCCACGTCCAGCCATCAACCTAGTGCCTCATCTCAACCTGCAATAGATTTCGCCAACATCGTAGAGATCGTTGCGGATGAGGGACCGGCTTCTGTGGCGGCACATGCTGGGCAAAACACGCTGCGTTGCTCAGCTGATAATGCCGCAGAGGTGTTTCGAGCGTTCTTTGCAGAGAAACGGGCAGCGCCTATTGCATTTATTTTCAGTGTCAGAGGCAGGGCGCATGCATCGTCTGCGTTTCAGAATGATGTTCTGATATTGTCCGCTTTTGCTGAGACGGTTCGCGCTGCTGCTAATCTCGGCGATGCTGTTGTTCCGGTGAAACTGCTTCTCCTAGCCGCTGGCGGTGCGCCCGCATCCTGCCCCGATCCCGATCCTGCAACTAGCGGGATTTGGACGTTTTCCCGTGTACTGCAAAACGAATATAGCGAACTTGATATCGTCCTTCTCGATCCTGCCGATAATCGTGAGCTGCGTGTCGGCGCTATTTCCCGACTTATTGGCGGGAAGACTGAGAACAGAGAATGGGTGCAGGATAGAAGAACAGGCTTGCTTTCAGCGATACGGGCTGTGACCGGACCTCGGCCTCATCACCGACTGAAAACGAAGATGTTTGAAAGTGCCACCATTCGACAGGCATCCGCGGGACGAATAGACTCCATCCAGTGGGTAGAAACCGCGTTGCCGATTCCAGGGGCCGGCGAGGTCAGTATCGAAGTTGCCGCGACGGGTCTCAACTTCCGCGATGTCATGTGGTCAATGGGACTTCTGCCGGAAGAGGCACTCGAAGACGGCTTCGCCGGAGCGACGATCGGAATGGAAATGTCCGGCACGGTAATTGCTGTCGGTAGCGGCATTGACGATATCGTCCCGGGCGATGTCGTGATGGGCATTGCGTCGAAGGCGCTATCGACCCATATCGTGGTTGCCAGAGAGGGTGTGACGAAGATTCCCAACGGAATCGACCGTGTTGCCGCTGCAACCATTCCGGTGGCATTCCTCACGGCCTATTACGCTATCGTCGAACTCGGTCGTATTCAAAAAGGGGAAACGATCCTGATTCACGGTGCCGCTGGCGGCGTGGGTCTGGCGGCCATCCAGATCGCGAAGCTGTTCGGTGCCAAGGTCATCGCAACAGCGGGCACGGCCGAAAAACGGCAGTTCCTTTCGGTCCTTGGCGCCGATCATGTCTTCGATTCGAGATCGATGTCTTTCGTCGGTGATACATTGCGGGTAACCGGCGGTAGGGGGGTTGATCTGGTACTCAACTCGCTCTTCGCGGAAGCGATGGAGCGCAGTTTCGAATTGCTCAAGCCCTTTGGCCGGTTCCTGGAACTGGGCAAGCGAGACTATTATTCCGACCGCAAGCTTGCTCTGCGGCCATTCCGGCGCAACATCTCCTACTTCGGCATTGATGCAGACCAGCTTCTGGTCAATGTCCCCGACGTTACACGACGGATTTTCACAGCGGTCGGTACGCTTTTTGCGGAACGCAAGTTGACGGCATTGCCTTACCGCGCTTTCGGCTTCGATGAGATCGCGCCTGCTTTCCGGTTGATGCAGAATGCCGGCCATATCGGCAAGATCCTGATTCGTCCTCCAGTCGCGGCGAAGGACGCCGTGTTGAAGCGAAACAAGAGCCGTCTTGCGTTGGCACAAGGCGTTTATCTGGTGGTCGGCGGCGTTGGCGGTTTCGGCCTGGCGGCTGCCGACTGGCTGGCTATGCGCGGCGCGACGCATGTCGCGCTGTGCACGCGGCGCGGGGTTGTTGACGATGAAACACGCGCTACGATTGACAAGTGGAAAGCGGCGGGTGTCGAAGCCAGCGTATATGCGTGCGATGTGTGCGATGAAACGCAGCTTGCCAAACTGCTGCGCGAACTCCGTAGCCTAGGCCCGTTGAAGGGTATCGTTCACGCCGCTATGGTGCTTGAAGACGGTCTCATTTCTAACCTCACTCGGGATCGTAACCGCGCTGTTATCGAGGTGAAGGCGGATGGCGCTTCGAATCTAGACCGTTTGACGAGAAGCGACGAGCTGGACATGTTCCTTCTCTTTTCATCGGCCACGACGATGATCGGCAATCCCGGCCAAGCAAATTACGTCGCTGCAAACGGATATATGGAAGGGCTTGCGCGGTCGCGCCGTGCCGCAGGATTGCCAGCGCTGGCGATAGGGTTTGGAGCGATTGCCGATGCAGGGTTTCTCTCACGCAATGCCGAGGTGGGTGACATTCTTGCCCGCAAGATCGGCAAGACGGCGCTGAAGGCTAAAAATGCGCTGGCTTTCGTTGAGCAGATCATCGTGAACGACAGCGGTGAGATTGATGGTGCAGCTGTCATGGTTGCCGAAATCGATTGGGCAAGCGCGGCATCGCTTCCAATCACTGCGACGCCGCTTTTCTCGGCCATTCCGCGCCATGCGACGAAGATAGGCAGCGGCGACAGCGAGCAGGTGGACTTGGCCGCGTTGGTCGAAGGCAAGACGAATGAAGAGGCGCAAGGGATTCTTCATGGGTTCCTCGCTGCGGAGATTGCTTCCATCCTCAAAATTGCGGAAGATAGTGTCAAGCTAGACAAGGTGCTTAAGGACATTGGGCTTGATAGCCTGATGATGATGGAGCTCAGCACCGGATTCCAGCAAAAGACCGGCATTGACATACCGCTTTCTGGAATGAGCGATGGTGCTACGATCGGCGATGTTGTTAGGAAGCTTCATGAGAAGTTGACCACAGGAGCCGAGACGGCCCTCGCCACCTCGGAGGAAGCCTCGGTACTGGCGGAACTTACTGAGAAGCACGTTTCCCAGGCGCAAGAACGGAAGCCAGAGTAATGACGGATGACGTATCACGACAGGATGCAGAAGAGGCGCCGGCATTGCGTAGCGACTTTCTGAAAACTCTGCGCGACCGGAAGGACGCGGCTGGCAAGAGCCGACTTGCCCGCGTGAACCGACTCACGCCGACGTCGGTGAAAGCGCCGAAGCGTTTCGATGATCTCCCGGAGTACAGGAAGATCGTTGCGCAAAAGGCGATCAGTGATCTGGCGGGTGTGGAGAACCCCTTTTATCGCGCCCACGAAAGGGTTGCGGGGGCGACATCGAGAATCGCGGGGCAAGAGGTTATCAATTTCGCCTCCTATGATTATCTGTCGACCAACAGTCATCCTGCAGTGCGGGACGCTGCAATCGATGCTATAAGGCAGTTCGGCATATCGGCGTCGGCTAGTCGCCTCGTGGCAGGCGAACGGCCGCAGCACGGTCTGCTCGAGCAGAAGATTGCAAGTATTTATGAGGCTGAGAACGCGGTCTGTTTTGTCAGCGGATATCTGACGAATGCGACGGTCATTGATTGTCTCGTCGGCCCGAATGATCTCGTCATTCACGATGAACTCATACACAACAGCGTTCTCGCGGGCGTTAAGCTGTCCGGCGCCACACGTCGCTTTTTCCGCCATAACGACGCAGGCGATCTGGAAAGAATTCTCAAAGACATTGTCGGCGATTTCGATCGTATTCTCGTCATCGTCGAGGGCATCTATTCGATGGATGGCGATGTTGCGCCGCTGCCCGAGCTTGTCAATTTGAGGTCGAAATTCGGCTTTTGGCTGATGGTGGATGAAGCCCACGCGCTTGGCGTTATCGGTGAGCGTGGCCGGGGAACATTCGAGCACTTCGGCATTGATCCAAGCTCTGTTGATATCTGGATGGGAACTCTGTCGAAGACAGCTTCCAGTTGCGGAGGATATGTCGCTGGCTGCTCATCGTTAGTTCAGATTCTGAAGGCGCATGCTGGCGGGTTTGTTTACAGTGTCGGTCTCGCGCCAGCACTTGCCAGCAGCGCCCTCGTCAGCCTCGAACTCCTCGAAACTGAAGTCGACCGTGTCACGAAACTACGCGAAAATGGCCAGCAGTTTTTGAAGCGTGCGCAAAGTGCCGGGTTGGATACGGGCTCTAGTGCCGGTTTTTCCGTCGTCCCAATTATCGTCGGGGACTCATTGCGGGCCGTCCAACTTTCAAACGAATTGTTGAAAGCAGGCGTAAACGCTTTGCCGATTATTTATCCTGCGGTGCAGGAAGGAATGGCGCGTTTGAGATTTTTCCTAACTAGCGAACACACCCCTGAACAGCTAGAGACCGCCGTTACGCTCACTGCCGAAATTCTGCGCGAGCTCATCGACAAGAAAGTCGGACTTGCGAGTCTCGATATGCAACAAGTTGCCAAGCTCATCACCTGAGCGAGTTTGTTGCAGGAGCCTGCCAATGCCACATGTCATCATCACCGGCGGTTCCAGTGGCATAGGCTTGGCGATTGCTGAGCTGTATCACGCCAGAGGATGGAGGGTCTCGTTGCTGGCCCGCGGAGAGGAAATGCTCGATATGGCGGCTCAAAAGTTGGAAAGTGCTGGAGGATCGGGCGAAGGCCGGGTTTTCTGGGCGTCGGCGGATGTGAGCGATGAGCAAGCTGTGCAGAGCGCGATATCCCGTGCCGAGGCGATGAATGGCCCTTGTGACGTCATAGTCGCATCTGCAGGTCGTGTCGATCCGCAGGATTTCGATGTGCAGTCTGCTCAGATATTCGAGTCGCAGCTTCGGGTTAACTTCCTCGGCACGGTGTATGCTATCCGTGCTGTCCTCCAAGGGATGAAGCAGCGTCGCAGCGGAACCATTGTAGCCATTTCATCTGGCGCCGCGATGATTGGTATTCCTGGCTATGCCGCCTATTGCGCATCGAAATCCGCATTGGTCGGTTTCGTGGAGGCGCTACGTGCGGAACTTTCTCAATCCGGCGTGAAGGTCTGTATCACTTTTCCTCCCGATACGCTCACGCCGCAATACGAGCGCGAAATCGCACTTCGGTCAGACCTGGCGCAGACACTGATGGGAACGGTCTCGCCTTGGCCGGTTGACAAGGTTGCCAGAAAGATTGTCGCAGGTGTGGGAGAGGGAAGACGTGCAGTTCATTTCGGTATCGCGTTGACGCTCATGTCATTCTTCGCGCCGTTCATTAAGCCGGTGCTGTTCTGGCGTATGCGGCGTCTATCGGGTCGATCGTTATGATCCCATTTTCCCAAGTGTCTTTCCACGAAGCCGATCCTGCGGAGCTGACGTTCGCGTGCTTTTGTGCCGCTGCCATCGTCGTTTACCTGACTGACCGCTTCGCCCTTCCCCGCAAAGTACGGTTTGAGAGCAAATTGAACCATAGCTGGAAGAGAGTGGCTGTCGAGCAACTGGCGAGACTGCCTATCATTCTTTTTGTCTTTTCTATCTTTTTTTCAATATCTTGGAGACCGTTCTACAGCTGCGTCGGGACAATAAGCTTTTTCATCATTTTTACCGGGATTTCCCGCGTGAAGTTCATCTTCATTCGCGAACCGCTCATATTCTCCGATATCGCGCTTGTCGTCGATGTATTCAAATACAAAACCATTTTTTACGCCACAAAGTTCAACATCCTCTTCTGGATCGTGGCAATTCTTTATGTTTTCGGGGTGTCCGCGCTTTTTATGATGGAGGAGCCCGCCGTCATACCTTCGCGTCATATGTGGTTCTGGATAGTGCTGGGCGTGCTCGTCCCGACCCTGTCCGTTCTGCTGCTCTTTGTTAAGCCTATCGGGCACGCTGCGGCCGCTGTCGCTCAGAGACTTCTGACGACACTGAACGTGAAGTCGAATACAACGCGTTTCGGAACGTTTACGTCGGTAAGCTACCATTTCATCATGTGGCTCGGCATGCGCCGAGCCGACATTATCAAGGAGCTCACGCAAGGCCTCCAGAGTGTCATGCATGACATGCTCGGACAGCCTAACCGGGATGCTCCCCTGTTGATTCTCTGGCAGTCAGAGTCATTCATGGATCTCCGCAATGTCGGGTGCGAGGACCTTGAGTTGCCCACGATAGACATGCTGAAGGAGCGCGCCGCGCAATGGGGTCGACTAACCAGTGTCTTCGAGGGTGGTTACACGCTGCGAACGGAATTTGCGGTTTTAAGCGGCCTCCAGCCGGATGACGTTCATGCCGATGCCAGTTATCCCTATCTCCGAGCGTCCCATTACGCAGATGTAGTTTGGCCGAACAAGCTTCAGCGGATGGGATGGTACACGCATTTCGTACATCCGTACGATCGAACCTTCTTTCTGAGGCATAAGGCGATGCCGATCTTCGGGTTTCGCCACCTCACCATGCTGGACGATTTCGACCACGTTCCCGCCAGAGACGGTGACTACGTGTCCGACATGAGGCTGACGCAAAAAGTGCTGCACATAGCGGATGGTATTGACAAGCAACAATCCGCCTTACTTTTCGTAGCATCGATGGCGAACCATGGTCCCTGGGAGCAGGGTCGCTGCGAAGGCATAACGGACTCCGTCGAAATCTACAAAGAGCTTCTGCGCAAGGCGGATGAGGCTCTCGGCTACCTGATCGAAGAGTTAGATAAATTCGACAGGCCCGTCTGGTTGGCATTTTACGGTGACCATGCACCGCTTCTGAAGCAATATGCCGACCCGTTTCCCGACCCCCGCACCGATTATTTCATCGTACCATTGGCAAAAGCACAGGAGAGCAGGCACACCCCGAGTCTGTCGAGGTTGGAGGCACCCTGGACCCTGTTCGAAACGCTTCTATGGCATGCGCATCTATACAAGGAGCAGTTTAGATGAGGTCCGATGGTCCGTATCTTTTTCTGCAGGGTCCATCCTCTCCTCTGTTTGGCAAAATTGCTAATCATCTCGAAGACGCCGGTCAACGATGCCATCGCATCAATTTGAATGCAGGCGATCAGATTTTCTGGCGTAGAAAAGGTAGTACCAACTATCGCGGGACATTCGATGACTGGGGGCTTTTTATTCGCCGGTTTTTTCAGCACCACGCTATTAAAACATTGATTCTACATGGGGAAGAGAGACCCTACCACAAAGAGGCAGTTAAGGCGGCGAAAGAGCACGGCATAACCGTCGTTGCTATCGAGATGGGTTATCTCAGACCTGATTGGGTGACTGTTGAACTGGATGGTCTCTCATCCAACTCTCGTTTTCCAAGAGATCCTCACAAAATCCTGAGTGCGGCGAAGTCTCTGCCTGAACCGGATCTCCAGCGACGCTACAGTCAAACATTTTTGGCTGAAGCGCTTTTTGATCTGAGCTACTATCTTCCGGCCTCGTTCCTATGGTTTTTGTTCCCGCATTACAAGTTTCACGGCATCTACTATCCGCTCAACGAATACAGGGGGTGGGTCGGCCGCCTTCTGACACGTCGTCGTCGACACAAGGTCGCGTTGCGGATCCAGCAGGATCTGCTGTCGTCAGAAGGCAGATGGTTTCTCTATCCGCTTCAGCTCCAAACGGATTACCAGCTAAGGGCGCACTCTCCATTCAACTCACAGCAAGAAGCGATAGGGTTGGTTCTGCAATCCTTTTCAAAGAACACGCAAGCGGAAGAGTTGCTAGTGGTGAAGACACATCCACTCGACAATGGCCTCATATCGTGGCGGGATGTCGTTTTCGCGAAAGCCGCCGCGTTCGGAATAGAAGAGCGCATCGTGTTCTTAGATGGTGGAGACCTCAACGCACTGATACCGCAGGCCGCCGGCATGGTGACTGTGAATTCCAGCGCTGCGCTGGCGGGGCTGCGTGTCGGGCTTAAAACCAAAGTGTTAGGTTCCGCGATTTACGACATAGCGGGGCTGACGGAACAGGGCTCGCTTGATGCGTTCTGGCATTCCGATACCGCGCCTAACAGCGTGCTGAGAGACGCATTTTTCCGTCTGCTTGCAACATCGATTCAGGAGCGCGGCAACTTTTATGGTCGAGAAGGGGTCGCGGCCGCAGCCCACAATATCGCTGTGCGGCTGATTGAAAGGCGCATGAACCAATGGCTTTAATGCGTTTTAGAATTTAGACTAAAGGCATTTCTTGAAAAGGAGCAGCTATTGTCTCACCCGATTTTTGTTGTGTCCGGAAGCCGGCCCGCTTAAACAACCGATGTCGATACCTCAGGAATAATCCAGAGTTCTCATTACGCCGTCCGATTTGTTGATTTTTACGGGTTACAGTTCAGACATGAATTTGAAGATGCTGTTGAGACCCTTTCGTTCGCTTGTTGCCGGTAAGAGTCAATCTCCTTTGGAGCGGCAGGTTGCCCAGCTCAAGAAATTCATCTGTTACGAGCCGTTGGACGGGGTTCCACCTTCGAAGGCCTTCGATCCGGCGCGGATGGAGGTCACCTGGATCATTCCAGACTTTAAAGCAGGCGCGGGCGGACACATGACTATTTTCCGCATCGCGAGTTACCTGGAACGATTCGGCCATAAAGTCTCGTTTCTCATCCAGAATCCAAGCGTTCACGATAGCGGAGATGCTGCAAAGGCAACGATTAACGATCACTTTCAACCATTCTCGGGCAATGTTGAATTGTTCTCTGGAGAAAGCCCGGATCGATCAGGCGACGCGTTGATTGCGACTGATCGATATACCTGCTACCCGGTCCGGGCGATGCAGCGGTTTCGGAGAAAATTCTACTTCGTGCAGGACTACGAACCTTCCTTTTATCCCGCCGGCACTGAGGCCCTGTTGACGGAAGAGACTTACTCGTTCGATTTCGACTGCCTCTGTGCTGGCGAGTGGTTGAACAAGATCATGTTGGAAAAATACGGTCGGTGGTCAATGTGCTGGCCGCTGGCATTTGACAAGACCGTCTATCATCTTGATGACGGACGAACGCAACGAGGCACCAACCGTATTGCACTCTACGCCCGTTGGGTAACTCCAAGACGGGCGGTGGAGCTTGCATTCATGGCGCTTGAGATACTGAATAAAAGGGGCGTCGAGTTCGAGGTTGATTTTTTCGGCTGGAAACTGGGGACGCTCCAGGTTGACTTCCCTTATCGTGATCACGGCATCCTTGATTCGCATGCGCTGGCGAAATTGTATCGCGAAAGCACGATAGGGATAGTGTTCTCAGCGACCAATCATTCTTTGGTCAACAAGGAGATGATGGCTTGCGGTTTACCCGTCATCGATCTCGACCTCGATACGGTGAGGTCAATCTTTCCTGAAGGCACGATCGCCTTGGCGAAGGCGACGCCGGACGGCATTGCAGATACTATAGAGAGATTGCTTGAGAGCCCGGACCAGAGAGATGCTCTTGCTCGGGCCGGGCAAAAACATGTCGAAGCTCTCTCCTGGGAGAAGTCGGCCCGCATGGTCGAAGATGCCATTCGCACGCGTGTGACCGTCGCTGATGGGAGGCATTCCGATGGCGCGATTTAAGTGTTCGATTGTCATCCCAGCAAAAAATGCAATCCTGATTTTGCCGCAGGTACTGGAAATGGTGCGCAGACAAAGGACCGACTGGCCGTTTGAGACCATCGTCATTGATTCAGGCTCGCGCGACGGCACAGTCGAACATCTCCGGCAGCACTGCGACATAAGGTTAATCGAAATTCCGTCCACCGAGTTCGGCCATGGCAGAACCAGGAACCTTGGGATAAGCGTGGCAGACGCGGAGTTTGTCGCGTTTCTGACCCATGACGCAGTCCCGTTTGACGAAGATTGGCTTGCCAACCTTGTGCGTACCGCAGAACTTGACCCGCAAATTGCAGGCGTTTTCGGACGTCATGTCGCCAGAGGTGATGCATCTCCCTTTACCAAGAAGGATCTGGCGCAGCATTTCGCAGGTTTCGAGACGTTGCCGCGTATTGTCAGCAAAGATCTTGATGAAGCGCGCTATAAAACGGATCAGGGATGGCGGCAGGTGCTGCATTTTTACAGCGACAATAATTCGCTGCTCCGTAAGTCGGTCTGGCAAGACATACCCTATCCCGATGTGGAGTTTGCAGAGGATCAGCTCTGGGCGAGAGCCATCATCGAAGCTGGTTACAAAAAAGCCTATAGCTCTGATGCGGTGGTTATTCATTCCCACGACTACGATGTGTATGAGCAATTCCGGCGTGCATTTGACGAGTCAAGAAATTTTCGAAAGTATTTTGGCTATCGGCTGACACCAAATCCATTTCATATGATGGAGGCAATCGTCCGGTTTTCCTTCCAGGCTTTTAGAGAGCGGATCGATCCCAAGTATGGTTTTCCAACATGGCTTGATCGCGTAAGAAGAGCTATGAGCAGATCTGCAATGGTCGCCGGTCACTGCGCTGGTGCAAACTACCAAGCCTTGCCTCTCTGGCTAACAAAGCGCATGTCGCTCGATCAAAGGCTTTTCGATGCCTAACGCGATAACTCTGAGAAGAACGGACATTCAATGATACGGTCACGGCTGCAGTCGATCGCTTCGGGGTGCTATCATCGCCTCAAGGATTTACGCTCACGATATGTCCCTCAAAGAGATATGACGGAAGAGGACGAGCAGTACCTTCGTGAAAAGCTGAACTTTTCATTTATGGCCGATGCGGAGAATATCCGCATTATGTCGCAGTTCACGCCGGAGAGTAGGGAAGCCTTTGCCCTAAAGACCAATTCTTTCGTCCTTTATCCACCAGCAGAAGCTATTGCTATTATGAAGCAGGAGGAAGAAGCCGCGTTGCGCGCCGCGCCAACTGGATACCCTTTGATGATGCTGAATGGTATCAACGTCGGATGTGGTGACAGAAGAATCAGCGAGCACCTAACTCCCGTTGACATCATGCGTGAAGATAAAGGGTCGAGCGGTGCTCACCACGCTTTTCTTAAGGACGCTATTCTGGCAAATCCCGAAGATCTGCCGTTCAAGCAGGCAAGCCTCGATTACATCGTTGCCCTCCATATGCTGGAGCACGTCTCCAATCCCGTTGAAGTGCTGTTGCATTGGGAAACCGTCCTTAAGCCAGGCGGTGGCATAGGACTTATCTTGCCGGACTATCGTTATACCTGGAACGCTTCAGGCGATAATAGCCAGTTTGGGCACAAGTGGAACTCGTGCGCGGCCGTCTTCGTCCGTCTTTTCGAGCAGTCGCTCTCAGATTGCTTCGAGCTGGAGCAGATCGACACCCTTCCTAGAAAGATCAGCTTCGATGTTGTCCTTAGAAAAAAGGGAAACTTTGTTCCCTTTTCCATATCAAACGCTACCAGCATGAAATCCGGTGCGGAGCTTGCTGCGTCTGGAGAAATGGTAAGTGGATTGAACGGTGGACATTAGTGGCATACGCGAGGGCGATTGGTTCAATTTTTAAGAAGTTCGAAGAGAGGTCGATCTAAATGTACTTCAACGTCTATTCCGATACTGGTGAGACGATCGAAGGATATCTTATCCCTGATGGCTTCTCAACGAAGCCGGCTATCACTGTTACTTGTAACTCGCGGAGCTATGGCCCTTTTCCGTGTGATGTATTTCTGGAGGGCCCGTTGAAACATGGACACCACGACACGGGAGTGGTGGGTTTCAGGCTCGACAACGAGAAGGTGCCGAAAATCGCAACTTCATCGGATCTGACTATAGCCGACGAAGAAACTGGATTTGTCATTTATCAGCGTTACAATCCAGACAGGCATATCGCTAAAAGACTGTTCAGGCTTGAGACGCAATTCGCGCCCCATAAGGAACTGGACAACAGCCTGAAGGCCTACTTCCAGTTTCACTCTGGAAGCGCCGAGCTATATGGCGGCGAAACGGTTCGCCAAATGCTGGAGATCATCAATCAGCCCTCCACTTACGTGAGTGGAAGAGTACTGTTACGGACGGTTCATCGATATTTTACAGACGATACCATACGGATAACGTCGCTCAGGGATCCATTTTATGAACTCGCGATAAGGCTTCTTACTGTATCATCCCATAAAAAGCGTCCGCTCAATTTCATGTCAGAACGAGACATAATCTTGTTTAAGCCCGCAATGGAGCATTTTTCCGATACCAACTTCAACGACCCGCTAAATATAAAGGCGAAAATTCTCGGTGCTCACAAAGACGTCTTGTCTCTTTTTGAATCGCCGTTCACTCATCAACTAGTTGCAAGTAGCCCCACCGATAAGGTATCCCGTGAAGGGGTCCCCAGCGCTTTAGATTCACTTTCACAGTTCACCATTTTCGACCCGCATGAATCCGGCAGTGAGATTGCGGATGCGATCAGTGAAAGTACGAATATCTTGCGCGATGAGATTGCGTTTTCACCGTTAAGGTCACCGTTTATCGAGTTAGCCGGCGTGCTGCGGGAGATAAAGGTGCTTGAACATGTGCTGGAAAACGACCTCATTCTCATGCACTTCATAAAGAAGGCTGAAAATCGCGCAAAGGGTCAAATGAGATAGAGTGGAGACGAGCTAGGTCCTTCCCAGGTCGCTAAGTTGTTTGAGAGGCTCAGGATACGTCGTTTACGCATGGGCTCTCTGGTATCAGAGCATTATTGTCGCTATACAAGGCAACTGCAGGACCGCTGTCAGTCAATTGTGCCTCGCAGACGGGAAATCTCGTTGCGTTCACGAGCTTAGCGGGTGGATTTTGCACCCTTGGCACACCATTTGCGAGTGTGGAGTAGGCGCCAGATATGAATGTTGAGGTTGGACAGCTGACACATGCGGATGGTAGAAAGGATTTGATTTCTGCTGATGCGACAAATGATGAGGATCTCAGCGAGACTAAAGGTTTCTTCACCAAGAAAACGTCCTTTATGCTCTTCGTTATCCTGCCAAGCATCGTAGCTGCCGTCTATTACGCTTTCGTCGCTAGCAGCCAGTATATTTCGGAATCTCGTATGGTGGTTCGCACCATCGGGGTCAGTGAGCAATTTGACACGTCAGAAAAACGTGATGGTCGATCCATCATTGGTGGTGACTCTCTCACTCAGGATTCCTACATCGTTGCGAACTATCTTCAGTCTCCGCAACTCGTCCGGATCCTCAACGACCGCATCGGGTTGCACGACATGTTTTCGAAACTCACTATCGACTGGTTCTCACGCCTGCCGGGAACAGCGAAGTTTGAAGACTTGCATAAATATTGGCTACAGCAAGTCGACACCTACGTGGACGGCCCTTCGGGTATCATTATTTTGACTATCCGAGCCTTTTCACCTGACGACGCAGCAACCATCTCCAGGGCAGCCATGCAAGCAGCCAATGAGATGATCGATATGATTTCAGAGAAGGCAAAGCGCGATCTTATCAAACGCGGCGAAAACGACATGGATTTAGCGTTGAACCAGTATCGCAAGGCGCTTGATGATTTGCGCGAGTATCAGAACGAAACCGGAATTCTGGATCCACTCGCTTCCGCTAAAATGTCGAACGCGGTGATCGCCAAATTGACCGAGCAAAAGCTGACGCTGACCGTAAATCTCAACTCGATGAGGGCCGCCGGCGCAGACAATTCTGCTCGGGCTCGTGATCTCAAGCGAACCATTGAAGCCATCGATGAACAGATTAAGTTACGGCAGGATAGTGTTGCGGGTAACGACATGCCGTCCGCCGGTGTGCAGCTTTCGAGTAGCCTTACGGAATTCTCAAGGCTTGAGACGCAGCGTATTGTTACCCAAGCAATTTACGAGTCCACGGTGAGAAATTTAGATACTGCGAAATCAACCGCGCTGAAGCGTACGACATTCATCTCGGTCTTTTCCGACGCTGAAATACCCGAAAAGTCCCGTTACCCGCAACGTTTTTCACAATGGCTAATCATTTTCGGTGGTTTGCTGACATTGTGGATGACGGCCACCCTCATCTGGATGTCGATCGAAGACCACAGGGTGTGAGCATGATCACTTTGGATCGCGTCACGAAATACTACAGGACAGCGGCACACCGTCGCTATATTCTTCGTGATCAAACAATGCATTTCCAGGCTGGTCGGTCTTATGGTTTGCTAGGCGTCAACGGAGCGGGAAAGTCAACGACGATGCGGCTTATTTCAGGTGCAGAACTACCAAACGCCGGTAGGATTAGGCGCAACGTCCGTGTGTCATGGCCACTGGGTTTCGCCAACGGCCTAAATCAACAATTGAGCGGCAAGGAAAATCTCAAGTTCGTAGCGAGAGCATATGGGGAAGACTTTCGTCGAGTGCTGCGGTTCGTGGCAGACTTCGCCGAAATAGGCAGTTACCTGAACGAACCTATCCGAACGTACTCGTCGGGAATGATGGCGCGTTTCGCGTTCGGTCTCTCGATGGCAATCGAGTTCGACTGTTACCTTGTGGACGAGATAACCGCGGTTGGTGACTCCAACTTCCAAAGGCGCTGTCGTGAGGCTTTTCGCCAGCGGCGTGAGAGATCGGATGTTATAATGATTTCGCACGATATGGACACAATCAAGGATTATTGCGACGTTGCCATTGTTCTGATTGACGGACATATGGTGCAGTTTGATAGTGTCGAGCAGGGTATTGCTACCTACATGCGCCTCAATCGCTAATCACGGTGTCAGGAGAGACGCGTGAAGGATCATAATCAAATCTTGCAGCAAGGCGCACTGGCCTCATCAGATCGCCGGCAGAAGATGGCTTCTGCGTTAAGTGCATATGCCCGTATGCTGACGTTTGAAAATCGATCTCGACGCAATCTTTATCGCCTCGCTGGCTTGGCGCCGCGGACGCGCGATAAGGTATTTTCGATCTTGATACTGGTGTGCTTCGCGTTGACATTCGTGTTGCCGATGATGGCTAGCACAGCTTATTACGCCTTCTTAGTTAGCCCGCAATACGCCTCTGAGGTTCGCTTTGTACTGCGTTCCTCCGCCCCGATGCTAAGCAGGGACAGATATGCCAGCTCAATGGTCGAGCCGAAGGCAAAAATCGTCCAGGATACAGCGGTACTGTTGAACTACATAGACAGCCCCGCGCTGATCCAGGAAATGCAAGGGAAGATCTCACTTACGGACTATTTTGGCGCAGACAGTATTGACCGACTGTCGCGGCTAAGTGTCAATGCCAACCAGGATCAGGTTTTGAAGTACTGGCGCAAGCACTACACGGCCTCTGTAAATCCTAAAAGTGGCATCGTGGAACTGGAAGTAGCGGCCTATTCCGCCAAGCAGGCGCGCGATCTTCTGCAACTCGTACTTCGCCTCGCGGAGATGCAGGTAAACAGGCTTAGCTCCGGCATGTGGGATGACCTGTTGCGCTCGACACAGAAGGATGTTGACAACGCCATGCAGGAGGTAGGGGACTTGCGGGGGAAGTTGCGGGATATTCAAAACGCCAGCGGAATTTTCGATCTCGGACTCTCTGCGCAGCGGCTCAACACCGTCCTTACGGGACTAGAAGGCGAGATAGCGGAGTTAGAGAGCCGCCGAACGGCGCTGATACAGACGGTCGGGCAAGGATCGCCGCAACTGGCGGAGATGGAGAGGCGGCTTAATGCACTAAAAAAGCAGGCTTCTGAAGTAACAGAGCGTGCTGCCGGCAACGGGACAGACAGCTTATCGGGCTACGCAACGCAGTTTGAAAATGCGCAGCTCAATTTAAAGCTTGGTGAGGATCGCTTGAAATCCGCCATTTCGGATCTCGAAAAGGTCAAGCTCGTTAGTTCGCTGCAACTGGTTTATGTGGACAACTTTACACAGCCGACATTGCCAGATTCTCCGAAGTACCCAAAGGTGGCGCTCAGCCTTTTTTTTGCGCTGTTGATTTCTGGATCAATCGCCGTAGTGACGTGTGGTCTACTTGCGCTATTGAGGAAAAAGCTGGATTAGCGATAGCGACTTCTCCATAAAGGTCCAGGTGATGCAGATCGATAATTCCCCTTCAATGAGCGCGGACGCGCTAGGTCAGACATCACTTGCGCGCGCTAGTAAGGGAAAAGTATCGATAAAAGAGGCTTTGAAGCGGAAGCTGAATGTCATGCATGCGGTTATTCTGCGTGATATCCGCAGCAGGTACTTTGACCACGGACTGGGTTTCTTAGTTGTGCCCCTCTTTCCGGCAGCGCATATGGCCCTGCTTCTTCTCATATATAAGGTTGTCGACAGGCAGGCAGTTTTTGGTGAAGATCTCGTGCTATTTTTCGCGACGGGGTTGATACCCGTGTTAACCTTTATTTATGTGTCCCGTTTTATGTCTGTCTCGCTAGTTGCCAATAAAGGTATGCTAGCGTTTCCAGCCGTGAAGCTTCTTGATATTGTTTTGGCTCGTTCTGCATTAGAGCTTGTCGGCATAGTTTTATCCGTGATGTTTGTTGTGGCGATTATCGTTGCTGTCGGATCTAGCCCAGTGCCCAGATCAACAGTGGACGTCGTCCTAGTATTATTTTTCGTGTCACTACTCTCCATTGGAGTCGGCATTTTTGTTAGCGTGATATCGGCAATCTGGCCGTTTTTTGCTATGGCCTACGCACTTTTTACGGCTGTTATTTATCTCAGTTCAGGTGCTCCGATATACCTGAACTCATTTCCGGATATTGTTCAATATTATTGCTCTTTTAACCCTGCTTTCCATGCTGTTGAATGGATGCGCTCCGCTTACTATTTAGGCTATCCAGCGCAGCATTTGAGCAAAAATTACTTCATTGGCTGGTCTCTTGGCAGCTTAGCCGTGGGGCTCACAATGGAGCGGTTGTTGCGCCGACACATCGCGAACTGAGCATACACCCATACTCCTCCAACTTTTTGGCACCTGTATAAGAACATGCGATGGATTTCACTGAGCAGTTGGAGATGCGCGCGAGCCAAAGTCTCGGACAATGTGCTGCACTACAATTCAGTGACTGTAAGGGAGGGGATCTACGTCTAACGACTCCTCATGCGAGCGCAGGCATCCAGTACTTAGGATACGTTTCGTGACTATGAAGCCATGCGATTAGTGAAGAGTCATCCACTGCGCCATTGAGCGAATACTCTTTGGAATGCACGCCCCCAGCAATGTAAAGAAATTCCAATCCTTGAGCCAGTGCGCCGCGCGCATCTGTTAACATTCCATCACCGATCGCGAGCACGCGAGAGTGTTCGAAATCACCTCTCTCCTCGCGTGCAACAGTAAGTGCCTCGTGATAGATCGGAGAGTGCGGTTTGCCCAATAGGATCGACCTGCCACCTATCTGTTCATAATACGCGGCGATCGCTCCCGCACAAGGAATTATCTCGTTCCCTTTTTTCACCGAGAGGTCGGGATTCGCGCAAATCAAATCAATTTTCCGGTCTGCGAATTCTTTAAGTAGGTCGGCATAGTTTGCGGGAACGTCAGTCTCATTGATCAGGCCTGTGCATACAACAACTTCCGCACATTTTGCGGGGACTACCTCTATATGCAGCCCGTCGAAGAAGTTGCTGTTCCGCTTGGGACCGATGAGGAAAATCTTGCTCGGCCCCGCTGCGACTATTTGACGGCAAACGTCGCCCGAGGTTACGATGCGGTCATAGGCCTGGTCGGAGATGCCTAGCTCTCTCAGTTGAGACATAACCCCATGTGATGGGCGAGGCGAATTTGTTAATAGAATGACAGTCGCTCCCGCCTGTCTAACCGAGGTCAGGGCGGCCTCCGCCAGCTCTAGCCCTTTCACTCCATGATGCAAGACCCCCCAAACGTCGCAAAGAATGACGTCAAATTTTTCCGCGATTTCGCCTAAACTACAAACGCGCTGAGTCATCTTTCACCGTCCTTCGCTTCACCTTACGATCTGACAAAACGTTGTTATTCGCAAGGCCGTTTCTGGAGCGGCACAGGTGAAAGATTAGTTCTTATTACGCAAAGAGAAAAAAGGGCTTGGCGGAAGCCTGGAGATGAAGCCAAACGAGCAGTCTCGACCTTTATGAGGAAATTGTGTGGTGCGTTGGTTAACATTCCGCGGAGCGTGTATTCAGCCTCCGGGATCAGAACCTGAGTGATTGACGGATATTGACGTAAGCGTGAGTTTCGTATCGCCGATAGAGCGATGTTCTCTTGCGTTCGCGTCACGCAAACCATATGAAAAGCTAATTTTTGAATTCAACTAGCTCGGTGGTGATCAGGTACGTTCATGCAGTACAATAAAAACCTATCTGACGCTCAATTTAACGATATCGAGGTCGCACTTGATCAAACGAGGGATCGAATTGCTCTATTCTCTAGCAGTGATTTCCGTGAAAGGTTGTATCGAAGGCTGTTCGCTGACCCAGCTATCAAGGTTTGGTCGCTTGATGTCTTCGACACCGTTCTATTACGCGACAACTCGTCAGAGTTAACAAGGTTCTTAGAAATCGGCGCTGCAATGTCTAAGGTGGCTAATGATACTGGTTACACGAGAACATTTAAAGCCGTGGATGCTTTTCTTGCGAGGCATATGGGTACCAAGGCAACGTACAGAGGCTCCGATCCGCGAGATGGTTGCGTGGAAGGATCGCTCGGAGAAATCCACACGGTAGCCAGCCGCCTCCTTACAGGTAACAGCGAGTTGACGGAAAAATTCATTGAGGCGGAATTGGAGTACGAGTCGACGAGACTCAGTCTCAATGAAACATTGGTGAATGCAGTTGTCGACTTCAAAGGAAGAGGTGGCTCTGTTATTTTGGTGTCCGACATGTATATGCATGCTGTGCATATAAAACACCTTCTGAAAAAAAAGGGCGTTGACCTCGCTCTGTTTGACGGAGTTTTTTCGAGTGCCGACCTCAAATTTTCGAAGCATTCTGGCAAGGTATTTCCGTATTTGGAGAATGAGCTCGCAACTGCTGCAGCGCAAATCCTCCATATAGGCGACAATCTACAGAGTGACTTCATGAAGGCGCTCGAGCACGGCTTCGCAGCACTGCATCTTCCTATACCTTCGACTGACGCAAGTATTAGAAGGCAGGACCATAGGCGTACGGCTGAGATGCTAAAGCGCGATCATGGGGTATTGCTTGATATTGCAATGCCGCACTAATTTTCAAGTATTGTCGCGAGAATAGAATGGCCATTTCTGATGAAATTCTCATTTCGGAACAAATTGCGGAGGAGTTATTCTGTCCTGTAATCCATAGGTGGATATCCAATCTTCATCAATTTATTACTTATTATAATGATGGAGACACTCAATTTCTGTTTCATGCGCGGGCCGGCGTCCGCATACGCCACCTGTATGATCTCTTTCTTCAAGGAAGAGGCGGGGACATGGACGATGCATTTTCGATGTTTTGGGCATCGCGGCTGTCGGTGGCGAAGGGTACGTTCTCGCGCCAGCCTGCAGCAGCTATCGATCTTATAAAAAAAGAATATGAGTACGCGCCACTCTCCAGCCTACTGGCCGGATTGCTAAGAAATAATCGCGATATATTGAAGAGAATCAATCTATCTGACGGGCGTCTCGCGGCCCAAGGTTCTAAGTTCCCCGAGTGGCTGGAATCCGGAACGTCATCAGCCAGGTTGGTTAAGAGCTACCTTCAGGATGCTAGTTTCGCAATGGATGAATATATCGCGAAACTGATTGGTACCAAACGGCGAGTAGTCCTCATTGACAGTGGATGGCAAGGTACGGCGCAAACGTTGTTGGCGGATGCGTTTCCAAGCTATTCATGGAAAGGGCTATACTTTGGACGTAGTTTTTTGCCCGGTCGTCAAACCTCGCGAAGCCGTGACATCATAGGCGTCCTTTTTGAAAATGACTACTACGATCCACAGCAGCCGGAATCAGCGTTTGTCAGGCACCGCCACTTAATTGAAAGCCTTCTTGAGCCAAATGCCCCTTCGATAGAGGAGGCTCCAGGAGGGAAATTTCTCAGCGCCGTTCAGCCCGCAATCGATGCAAATATGGCTGATACGCCAGACCCTTCTAAAGACTTTTATTATGCCAGGGCTGTGTCCTATTTTGAGCGCAACGCAAACTTAAGTGACGTCCAAATCTTGATGCGTCACCAGGAGGCTATGCCCAAACTTGCGCGCATCATCGTGCATCCAACGGCAAGCGAAGCTTCGGCACTTGTATCAAAGGAACGGTCTGCGGATTTCGGCAAGGAGTTGCTCGTGCCTGTCCTGCTTTCACCATCAGGAGGAGACCGCGGCGGTGGCGCGGGGCAGCGAATAAAGGACGCGCTTTGGCAAGAAGGGCAGATTGCGCTTGAATACGAGAATGACCAGCGCTCCGCCTTTGCGCTTCAGGCGCAGGTCGCGCTTACAGGACATCCTGATCAACACCGAGAACCGCCGGACACATTGCCGCACGCGTTCAGTACAAGCGTCGAGATTATTAAGCCTACCGTTGCTGTCATCACCCGCACAAAGAACCGACCGATACTTTTGAAGCGGGCGGCTGAGAGCGTTGCTCGACAAACCTATGCCGAATACACTTGGGTCGTCGTGAACGACGGTGGAGACCCGCGGTCGGTTCATAGCGTCATCGAGCGATCAGCAGTAGATAGGCGTAAAGTCGTAGTCGTCAACAACTCTTCCAGTTTGGGGATGGAGGCGGCTTCGAACATCGGTATTCACGCATCGCAATCGGATTATGTCGTAATTCATGACGACGATGACAGTTGGCATCCCCAGTTTCTTGAGAAAGCGGTCGGATTCCTAGAAGGAAAGACTGGATTGAGATATGGCGGCGTAATAACGCGCTGCGAATATGTTTCGGAGGAGATTGCTGGGGAAACAGTCATAGAGCACGGGCGTCATCCATTTATGGAGTGGGTCCAGAATGTGCATTTGGCGGAGATGGCCTGCGGCAATATTTTCGCGCCTATATCGTTTCTCTACCGCCGACGGCTGTTTGATGAAATAGGTGGCTATAACGAAACGTTGCCCGTTTTGGGCGACTGGTACTTTAACCTAGAATTCCTCCTCCGTGCGGATATAGGTGTGCTGCCTGAGTTCCTTGCCTATTACCACCATCGTGATCGTGGCGAGGCGCCTCAATCCTATTCGAATTCTGTGATCGGTGGAATTTCGAAGCACGAAGAGTTTCTTTCTGTCGCATCGAATGAGTTTGTTCGCCGTAATTCCAGTAAATTTCCTGGCGCTCTCGCAATCTTGTTTGGATTTGGTGTCAGGGTAAATCGTTGGGGCTTTGAGCAGCTAATGCATCATCCGCTCGGCGGCGCGAACAATTCGCAAGATACGAAAGACAGATACTGGTGTGCGGCTCATCTAAATATGACCGCCGCCAGACACTTCTGGTCGCGCCTGTCGGGTTCAAAGGTGGTCGATCCCGGTCAAAGCTGGGAGGAGATGTTGAGCGGGGTGAAGCGGCGTCGCTCGCGTCTGCCTGCGCCTCCTGATTTTGATGAGGATACATATCTTCGAGTGAATAAAGATGTCGCGGATGCCGTTCTCCAAAAGAGAATACCCAACGCCTATTTCCATTACATCCTGTACGGACGCAGAGAGGGAAGGGCAAGGGCAACTCGGTAAATCCTATGGATGGCCGCTAACCGCTTAAATGAGGAGGGAGTATGATCCGTCTACTTAGTAACGATCTCGACGCAGCCGTATCGAAGGCGATCGAGCTAACGAATTCAGGTCGGTACGAAGAGGCACGGGCGGCGTGGAAAAAAATCCGAGCGAAGTCGGATGCGCATGAGGAAGCGTATGTTTTAGGTGGGTATACCGCGCTAAAATTATCCGACTTCCCTGAGGCCGAACTGCTCCTTCGCGAGGCGACAGAGCGTTTTCCAAACAATCCGTATTCGCATCTTTATTACGCTGACTGTGCGCGTGCAGCTGATAATTTGTCTCTTGCAGTTGAACGGTTGTTGCAAATAGAAGGAGGAAATCACCATGAAAACTTATTTCAAGCGATTTTGACTTACCTATTGGAATTGCAAGACAGTGTCTTGGTCGCTAAACTGATGAGAATTTTCATTCATCAACAGTTTTCAAGAACCGATGTTCCTTACATCGTGGGAAGGCTCAACACCTTACGTGATACCAACCCGCCAGCGGCAGAAAAACTCGTCGGTGCGTTCCTAACATTTGCCCAAACAGCATCCGCGTTCGAACGCGAGCTGGAGATATTTTTTATTTTGCAGATCCTCTGTGAACAAGATTTATCTACGGACAGGGTGAAGTATATCTCTGAAGAACTATATAAAAAGAAAAATATATCATATCTATTTGAAGTATTTCATTGGGGTAGTTACAAAGCGGGCACAGTTCTTGCTGAAATTATACTTGATGACCTTTTAGTCAACGGAGTTAAAGCGAAAAGCACATCTGAGATCAAAATTATATATGCCATTTTATCTTCTTTTTTTCCTGCTGCGATTATTGATCTTTTCAAAGCGGTTCGTGTTTCGATGACCCCGCAGGAGCTGCCCGCTTTTAGCACTTGCATAGCCGCGGGCGCAGTGGCGTCGAATGTACCAACGCCCGCATTAAAAGGTTTCCGGAGCAGATTGCGTATCGCCGTTTGCGTATCGGGGCAACTGAGGGGATATGACAAAGCGCGGCGCACTTGGGACAGGATTGGCTTACGTGACCACGACTGCCATTACTTCGTCCACACTTGGCGGAATATTGGCCGTAAGTTCCCGATACCACAGCATGCTCAACGTGTTCTCTCTGGGAATTTTCTCGATGTTTATCGCAACGCATTTATGCATCTCGGAGAGGAGGAGATGCGTCGATTGTACCCGTCTTTATTTCTACTATTCATAGATAGTTCAAACGTCTCCATAAAAGATGTCACTAATGCATACATGACTGATAGTGTTGTCGTCGAAGACGACAATGATGCCGAGTTTGAGAAATTCAATAATTCTGAGAAAATGTACTACAAGATTAAGATGTGCCACTGCCTCTCAGTTATGTCTGGTCGAGAATATGATCTATTTATACGGATAAGGCCCGACTTGGCGATCGGCGGAGCAATGCGTCCGCTGGGATCCCTTCTTGAAGAGATAAGGGGACAAAGTGTGATATTTTTGGATACAGGTCCTTATATTCACCCCAAGGTTGGGTATGTGGTAGGGGACCAATTCGCAATCGCTGATCGGCGCGGAATGGACGCGTATGCTGCGACCTTTGACAACACGCGTTTCTCATCTGAATATTTCCTCAGCGATTTTACTAAAGGCTATGTTCCCCATGTAAATCTTGCAGACAGCATAACTGTTTCCGGTATGCGACCTACCAGCCAACATGGAATCTCTTTCGACGGATGGCGTGATCCCGACAGAATCAGTGAGAAGTCTCTTTATGCCGCTATAAGCAAAGATGCGAGCGCACGTGGCGCAAGCAAGTGGGATGCGTTGTTGCAGGCGGCTTGCATAGACTAGTCCGAATAAGTCTGAGACAGGACCAGACACAACCACTGGAGTATTCAGCAATGAAAATATTGGCGCATCGTGGCTGGTGGCATCAAGCGAATGAAAAGAATTCGGAAACGGCGATACGTCGCGCTCTCGAAAATGGGTTTGGAATAGAGACCGATCTAAGAGATCACAATGGCACGATAGTTATTTCGCACGATATGCCAGTAGGTGACGGCTTAATGAGTTTGGCTCAGTTCAAAGCGATATGCGAAGAGTATTCGGAAGATAATGTCATCGCGCTGAACGTAAAAGCAGACGGTCTTCAGCAATCCGTAACTGAGTGCGTTTCAACCTGGCGAAATCCAGTATTCTTTTTTGATATGTCAGTCCCGGACACATTGGGGTATCTCAAGATAGGATTGCCCGTGTTTACCCGCGAATCTGAGTTTGAGCCACACCCTGCAATGTATTCCGAAAGCCAGGGTGTTTGGATTGACGCTTTTCTTGACGACTGGGTAAGAGCCGAAACAGTGGAGAAGCATCTGGCAAATGATAAGCAGGTGTGTTTGGTGTCGCCGGAGCTCCACGGGCGAGGGCATACGCGAGCGTGGGATCACTGGAGAGATATATCAACAGAGAACGTAATGATATGCACGGATTTCCCGGAGCTAGCAGCTATTCATTGGAAGTAGGTTGGGTTATCACCGGGTTATCCCAAGTGCGTAAAATACAAAGGTGGCGCAGTGATCAAAGCAGTCTTGTTTGACATGGACGGAGTTCTCATCGATGCGCGAGAGTGGCACTACGACAGCCTCAACAACGCCTTGGCATTATTTGGTCTGGCCATCAGCAGGGCTGAACATCTCGCGGTTTATGATGGGCTACCAACCAAGAAGAAACTCCAGATTTTGAGTAAGACGGGCGTTCTTCCGGAGAGGCTGCATTCCTTTGTTAATAATTACAAGCAAAAGCTCACTTTTCAAATGACTGTTGAACGGTGTCGTCCTGTTTTTCATCATAAGTATGCTTTAGCGAGGCTGCGTGGTGAGGGGAAACGACTAGTCGTTTGCTCCAATTCAATACGCGCCACTGTGCAGATAATGATGGAGCAATCAAGTCTACTCGAGTATCTCGAGTTCTTTCTTTCGAATCAAGATGTCGCAAAAGCTAAACCCGATCCAGAAATCTACCTGGCGGCTATGAGTCGCTTGGACCTAGATCCAGACGAGTGTCTAATCTTAGAGGATAATGACCACGGTGTCCATGCTGCGCGGGCGTCTGGGGCTCATGTCCTGGTCGTGGGGTCACCAAATGATGTGACTTACGAGAAAATTTCTAATGAAATCGCATTTATCGAGGCCCGATCATGAGATATGTCATCCCCCTCGCATCAGGAGATGATCTGTTTCCTAAAGATGAGTTCCATTTTCCCAAGCCGTTGATTGAAATCAATGGGCGCCCCATGATCAGTTATGTGATTGACAACATCAGGCTTACAGATCCTGATGCTAATTTTATATTCATCATACGACGGGAAGACAGCGTTCTACACAGCTTAGCATCAGCTCTGGAATTATTAGCCGGAGCAGGTACGCACGTTGTCGAATTGTCCCACGCAACGCAGGGTGCAATATGTTCCGTCCTAATGGCAATTGAACTGGTTGAAGATGACGCTCCACTGGTTATCTGCAATGGTGATCAGGTCATCGACGTAGATTTCAAACGGGTTGCTCAGTATTTTCAAAACAATGCCTATGATGCAGGAGTCATCACGTTCAATTCCGTTCATCCCCGCTGGTCATACGTCAGGATCGATGACGACGGTTTTGTCAGTGAATCGGCAGAGAAGCGAGTTATTAGTAGAGCCGCAATTGCGGGCTATTACTACTTCAAGAGTGGGAAGCAATTCGTCGCAGCTGCAACATCGTACCTCCTCAACGGTGAGGCGATAAACGGTCGCTATTATTTGTCGCCGTCCCTGAACGAGATTATTTTAGTCGGCGGAAAAGTCGGTGTCCACAGCGTTGCAGATGATCAGTACACAAGTTTCTATTCTCCTCAGCGAGTCGAGTACTTTCAACAAACTCGGTCCCATGAAAGCGCTGGGAGTCGAGGGCCGTCTGCGATACAAATCGTGGTTCCCATGGCCGGTCTCGGCAGCAGATTTTCAAAAGAAGGTTATGTAAAACCAAAGCCCTTTATTGATGTAAACGGAAAGACGATGATTGAGCGGGTTATGGACAATTTGCGAACCGATGATGCCCGGTTTGTTCTGATTGCCCGCCAAGAGCACCTTGATGCTGAACCAGATATTCACAAGGCTCTAGAGCGGAATGGGGTTGATTTCTTACCGATCAATTTCGTGACAGAAGGCCCAGCGTGCACAGTAATGACCGCTCGGTCTATTTTGCGATATGAGGATGCGCTGGTTGTCGCCAATTGTGATCAGATTATTGATTTTGACCTCAGTGACTTTATCGCAGACGCACGGCGTCGAAAGCTCGATGGTTCAATCCTCGTCTTCCGTGAGCCTGAAAAAAATCCGAAATGGTCGTTCGCTCGGCTTGGTGCGAACGGTCTAGTTCTTGAAGTTAAAGAAAAGGTCCCAATCTCTGACTTAGCGACCGTTGGTATATATTATTTCGCGAAAACGAGTGCATTCTTTGATGCCGCTATAGATATGATTGCACTAAAGGATCGGACGAACGATGAATTTTATGTTTGCCCCATGTATAACTATCTGATCAATAACGGTGGGCGGGTTGGCGTGTACGAGATCGAGCAAGCTGCAATGCACGGCATCGGCACACCGTCGGATTTGAAGATCTATCTGGAACATGTTCGCAAATGAAGTGCGTTGTTCCAATAGCCGGACCTGACCTATTCTCTAAAGAGTTTGGTTTGCGGCCGCTCTATGATTGGAACGGGCGCGCCCTGATTGAGGCTGTGCTGGAAGCTCGACCGTGGCGAGGTGGGCTGCGTTGTGAAGATTACATCTTTGTCGTCCGGGAAGTTGACCAAATCGACGCTTTGACGGACTTTCTGAGATCAAAATGGCCAGGCTGTGCGCTTGTTACTTTGTCTAACGTGACAGGGGGGGCCCTGTTTTCGTGCTTAGCAGGGATGGCTTTTGTTCAGTGTCACGAGCCGGTCATTGTTGATCTAGCTGACATATACTTTGATTCTGGGCTTGTTGATCCTTTAGTGCATTTCCAGGAAGGTTACAAAGCTCTAGTTCCGGTATTTAGATCGTCCGACATACAGTTCAGCTATTTGCTGTATGAGGGCGGAGTCTTCAAAAGGGCCGCCGAGAAGGAGGTCATTTCCGATTTGGCTTCTGCTGGTGTATACATGTTTGCAAACTTAGAGACGTTCCTCGATTGCGCTGCTTGGTCGATCAGGAATCGAGACGACGTATCTTGGGCAAACGCGCTCTACATCTGCCCGATGGTGAATGCTCTCGCTCTCGAAGGGAAAAGCGTCAAATCTCCCGTGATAGAAGACGTTCAACCTGTTGGTAAAATTTTCCATCTAAAGTAGATAATTCGGGCGTCGGTGAAGAGCTCACGGTAGGCGCTCATGCATTTCAGGTAAAGATCTAATGTCCGATCCTCTCTGGCTCAAGCTAACAAGAGAAGCTGAAAAAGCTTATCACGATCGAGATTTCAAACAGGCCGTTGCTCATATCAACAGCATCGATATTGCGGTACTTCCGACGATGGAAGCCTTGGAACGGCTTCCCTACCACGTACTATCCATTCTCCTATGCCAACTGCCATCGGTTGACGAGGTTTGGTTGCTCGAACTGATCAACCCCGCTCTACTGAAGTGGCTCGCAAACCAAAACAGCGATACAAGTGCAGGAGTCCCCTATCTCGCTCGGCACATATCAAGCCTCTACTGGAGCGATACTGTCAAATACGAAGCTTATCGAAGCATAGTCCAAGCCGCCATTCAGTTATTTTCGTTCGATGGTCGTATAAACACGGCTGAGGCCACAATAGTCTGTCAGACAAGTCTTGAGAAAAACAGAAGCGCGGTATACGAATTTCTTGACCAGAATTTTCAGTGCTTAAGTCTTTCGCAATCGAACTTTATATTCGCATTCACGAACAAAATTTGCATTGACTGGGTAATCGAAAATAGAAGGGAACTCATCTTCAAGGTAAAAGACAGTGCTATTTATTACAACTTGTTGGCTGCGATTTTATCTTACTGCCCCGAAGCTGATGCCGAAATGGCCATTATCAATTCCCGGTTTTTGGTCAGTACTGACTGTTCTATCACCGAGACTTTTGAACGCATCGACAGCGCTCGGAAATCGGCTAAAAAGTCTCGCACCATCAACTCCCGCCTAAGTGTTGCTCTTTGTGTCGTCGGACAACTAAGAGGCTATCGGAAAGCATTCCCCACATGGGGTGCACTAGGCCTTTCTAACCACGATGTCGAAATTTTCGTAGATGTCTGGGATGAGGTTGGTCGCAAAGTTCCGGTATCAGATCATGCCAGCCGAAGTTTTGCACCCAGGTTGGCTTCAGCATTTACCCGCTACGTTGCCGAAGTGGGCGCTGAGGAATTTTGGCGGCGATATCCGACGTTACTTTCTTTGTACACAGACCCGGACAAAGTCTCCATCGATGTTATCTCTGAATTTTATAATTCGTCTAACGTGTATGTGGAAGCTGACACTGGGGGATTCTCTTCTAACAGCGAGCGGATGTATTATAAGAACTCGGTCTGCTTCGAGAAAGTCAGGGAGTTCGGGGGACGGTTTGATCTGGTTATTAAGATCCGGCCCGATAAAGCGATTGATGAGGTGAGTACCGCACTGGATCTTACACAGATTTTGCGTGAGTGCCACAATGACAAAATAATTTACGTGGATCGACCTAACTTTATGTTAGCAACCGGCGGCTATAGCGTTGGCGATCAGATAGCTGTCGGAACTCAAGACGATATGGAGGAATACTGCGCAGTTTGGAAGCGGTACAGGAGCACTCGATCTCATGAAAAAATGCCACTGGATTATGGTATGCCTGTGGAATTATACCCCCACACAAACATCGCTCATAATTGTCTAGACCGTGGTATTCTGTTTCGAGATTTGAACACACTCGGATTGATAGCGGGTGACCTACTTGAGCCGGGACAAATAGATGAGAGCACCATTAGGGCAGCTGTACTTAACGACTTACCCGTGGATCCTACAGAACGTGATCTTGAATTGATAGATGCGACAGGAGGTTCCCGAGCTAGCGGCTAGTGGAGAAAAGATCTATGGGTTCCCTTGCCGGATTTGTCTCACGAACAACCCATCGGCGTGTCGACATTAGTGAGGCGCATGACGAATTTGATCCGTATGCCGGTGCCGTATTTGGCATGCTGACGAAATAAACCGTCTCATTTGATGCCATCGCGGAGTAGTTCTTCAAGATTGCGACTGAGCATACGGAGCTCGCACACCCGGAATTTGGAGAGCGCTGCGCAAGGCTGCCAAAGCTATTGTGGAACCGCAGTCATGCCGCTGAAGCGGGACACCGCCAGCGACAACCGCGGTAGTCACCGGATGCTTACTATACCCAAGCGGTACTGAGCCTTTCTGCTTCTGCCGACTGTAAGGTCGAGATCTTGGGGCGCGCCGATAATTTGAGCGGGAACATCCTCTTCACCTGCGGCGATGGCAGCGGAAGGACTTGGGCGACACAGCCGACGTTAGCCATAAGTCTCTAGGCTCTGCCGCCCTGAAAGCTCTCCCCGATGAAGTGCGTATTGCCGCAACTAGAATGACTGTATAAAAACTTACCATCGAATCTGGATTTAGGGCGGTCTGCCGTTGTTGTGGAAAAATTTCGTGTCGTGGCTGTCAAGTAGCGTGAAAAACGACGCTCAATCCCAGGCAACAGATTTTCGGCCACTTGAGCTTCACCCAGCCACAGCAGACTCGGAGCAAGTTGAGGTTGACGCAGCCCCAGCAGACTCGGAGCAAGTTGAGGTTGACCTAGCCCCAGCAGCATCGCGGGAAGTCGAGGTGAATCCCGCATCTAGGATGGCTGCCATCGAAGCGTCGATGCTTAGTAAAAATTACCTGGAGGCCGAACGTCTAGCACTTGTCGCGCTTGAGCTATTTCCGAGAGAACCAGGTCTATATAACCAACTGGCTCATGCGTACAAATTTCTCGGGAGAGATAGTGACGCAGATCAATGGGCGATCAAAGGTGCTGCTGTTGCTCCAGAACACGTTTGGCTTCGGTTGCTCGAGGCTGATGCGGTTGAAAGACGAGGTGACCTCGACAAAGCAAAACTATTTTGGGCTGCTTTTCAACGCGACTTTCAGCAGATGCCAGATGGATACTTCCGCCAGGCTTCAATAGCCCTTAATTCGGGGCTTCTGCAGGAGGCTAAATTGCATGCGGACCAGGGGGTAGAGGCGGCATCGCTTGGGATTTACGACATTCGCCTCGCTGTAGAGATCGATGCCAAGATTGGTGATTTCAGTCAGGGAGTTGCTAGGTGGCTGAAAGGTGTGGAGCGGCTTGATGCAAATCCACCGTTCTACGACGTGGGCGCATTTTTGCTTGTGAAAGCAATCGAAAACGATTGGCGCCGACCTATGCTCAACGAATTGTGGTCACAGCTCGTTGCCCAACAGCCCGATTCCTACGAGCGGTTTATGCCGGCCATCATTGGACAAACGCTACCCCTTGCGATCAGAGATCCATCGGCGTTTGAGAAGTTTCGAGCTTTCGCGAGGTCAATGGGGGGGACGTTGCCGCCGGACGCAGACGATACTTCATTAACGGCAATGGTGAAATTCATCGTGGCTCATGATATTCCAAAGGCTGTAGCGGAGAAATGGCTCGCTACAAACATCGGGAATATTTCGACGCAGATGCTTTGTTGCCTGTGTGATTTTTTATTAAAAGGCAACCTAGAGAATTTTGGAGCCGTTGTCGATCGTCGCATAAGCTACGATTCTATGACGCCTCAGGCTCTTTATAACTTCGCAGTTCTAGCATTTGCTTACAGGCCGGAGGCCCTAGAGAGTTTGTGGTCACATTTATCCGCAGATACTAGTGTCGTCACCAAGTCACCCCAGTCTGACGTTTTGGTTGAAGCTTCTAGAAGGCGCTTGAAACGGATCCATTCCTTGCCTGCGAAAACGGAAACATTACGTATCGCATTGTGCATATCTGGGCAGTTAAGGGGGTATAGGGATGCATTCTCCACATGGGGCGTGCTTGGTTTGGACAGGCATGAGGTGGATATCTTCGTGCATGTTTGGGACGACCTCGGGCGAAAGTTGCCGTATCCTCCACACTGTGACCGAGCATTTTCCCCAGAGTTTGCGCAGACCTTTCAGTCGGCATTCCGGACCTACGGCGAGGGCGGGATTGAGCGGCTTTATCCGAACTTGATAGGTTGGTTTCGTCAAAGTAGTAAAGTTACTGAAGCTGAGATAAAGGATTTCTACAAGACCGACTTTGTAGTCGTACAAAGTGCTGAAGATATGGAGCTTGCCTCGTGGCCAAACCACTATAAAATGTACTATAAAGTGGAGGAATGTTTTAAGCTCGCGCAGCATACGGGCAAGGAATATGACTTAGTTATTAGAATACGTCCCGACAAATCTTTCCACGATGGGCCGCCCATCGACCTTGCGGACTACGTTAATGAAATGCGAGCTAGATCAATTGTATATGTGGATGACCGCAACTTCCTTCACTATGCTACCCGGCTGTCTGTAGGGGACCAGTTTGCTGTGGGGTCTTGGGAAGATATGCGGATCTATTCGACGGCATTCTCTGCGGTGCGTGATACGTCATTCACAACTCAGTATATGTTCCCCACAGACTTGCTACCACACGAAAATTTCGCCTGCATGTTGTTCTATAACGGCATAACACCACTACCATGCCCAAATGTTCGCTTCGCTGCGCCGCTTGATCCAGAGCGGCTTTCCAACGATGACCTAAATCGTCTCCTGGTGCAAGATATTGGCGCCATTCCGCGTAATGACCTAGACTTAGCGCTGCTTGAACTGTTGGTACGTTAGATGCTGATCTCAGGGAGGGATCTCGTAGGGCGGCAACCATCTCCGATGCAGCGCCGCTCTGTGAGCGTGATGGCATCAAAATCCAAGACGTCTAGGACCTTATCATCGCGGTCGTTGAGAACGCCTTCGGTCTCATCAGCACCCTTCCAAAGGCAATCGACTAGCTGACGGACAACGGCTCCTGCTTCACCCCGAGGGAACCAAATCGCTGCTCATCGGCATCGGAATGGAGCCGCGTTCAACCCCGTTCGCAGCCCTCAGTTTAAAGGGAATAGCCGAAGGCCTCGTCAAAACCTTCGTAAGCGGCAAGCTGAGGCCGTTCAGGCCTTGTAGCTCCACGGCGTAAGGGCGGTGAACTTAATTGGCGACCTCAAAATTGTGCTTTTGGCTTTCGGCACGTTCGCTTGCGGTCTATACCTCGTTCTACTGGTCCGTTCGGCTCAATGCATTTTCATCGCTGGCCGATAAGAGGTAAGCCCCCGGTGAAGGCCGCAGGTCAGGCCGCTTGAGCGTTGATGGTCGGCGGTGTCCAATTCCAAGGAAGCAGTTGTGCTGCAGCTTGGTAATCGGGGTGTCCGGGATGCGGGCAAGAACGTCGGCAAGCCATGCCTGCGGATCGATGTCGTTGAGCTTTGCCGTCATGATCAGGGTGGCCATGAAGGCGGCACGGTCAGCACCACGATCCGATCCGGCGAAGAGCCACGATTTTCTGCCGAGTGCGAAGCCTCTGAGCGCCCGCTCAGCGGCATTGTTTGTCAGGCAAATTCTGCCATCCTCCAAGAATGACGTGAAGCCATCCCAGCGCTTGAGCATGTAGTCGATCGCCTCTGCGACCGGAGAACTGCGTGACAGCTTTGACCGCTCGGTTTGAAGCCAGGCCTGCAAATCGTCGACGAGCGGCAGACTTTCCTTGTGGCGACCTTCCAGGCGTTGGTCGGCCGTAAGCCCGTTGATCTCCCGCTCGATATCGAACAGGCCGTCGATCCGTTTGACGGCTTCGAGCGCCACAGGCGAGATCGGCGCGGCGTTCTTTCCACGCTTGGCGTTCGCGGCAATGTCGGCGAGCACAAAGAATTTGCGCCGCGAGTGCGCCCAGCAGAGTGCCTGCGTCAGCGGACCGGGATCGCGATCAACCTTGAACAGCGGATTGTAGCCGCCATAGGCATCCGCCTGCAGAATGCCGGTGAAGGTCTTCAGGTGGCGTTGCGGATGTTCCTACCGTCGATCGCGCGAGGCATAGTAAAGGGCGGCCGGCGGTGAGAGCCCTCCGAACGGTCGATCGTCCCGGACATAGGTCCAGATGCGGCCCGTATCAGTCTTTCCCTTTGCCAGGATCGGCACGGTCGTGTCGTCACCATGCAGACGGTCGGCAACAAGGACATGCGCTTCGATCAGAGAGTGAATGGGCTTCAGCGCCGCGGCGCATGCTCCAACCTGATCGGCCAGCGTCGACAAGCTGATGTCGACGCCCTCGCGGGCGTAGCGTTCGCTCTGACGATTGAGCGGCTGGTGCTGGGCAAACTTCTCGAACAGGATCATCGCCAGCAGGTTCGGTCCTGCAAAACCGCGGGGCGTTACGTGGAATGGTGCCGGCGGCTGCGTGATCTTCTCACACTCGCGGCAGGAGAACTTCTCCCGCACGGTCTGAATGACCTTCCACTGACGCGGGATGACCTCCAGGGTCTCGGTGATGTCCTCGCCAAGCTTCGACAGTTTGGTCGATCCGCAGCAGGCGCAATTCGCGGGAGCGGCGATAACGACGCGCTCACGCGGCAGGTGTTCAGGAAAGGGCTTGCGTGATGGGCGCTTGCGCTCGAAAGCTTTGACGGCTGAGGCTTTGGCGGCGATTTCCGCGACCAATTCATCTTCACCGGCGTCTGCTTCGAGCTCCTCGAGTTGCAATTCCATCTGCTCAAGGAGCCGCGCCTTACGCTCGGACCGGCTGCCGTAGAGTTCACGGCGAACCTTGTCGATCTCCAGCTTCAGCCGCGCGATCAGCGCCTCGGAATGCGATACAAGTGCCTTTGCGCTGGCGGCTTCTGCCTTGGCGGTTGCCGCTTCTGCTTCGGCTGCAACGCGTCGAGCGCGTTCCTGGGCCAGCAGTGCAAGGGCACTGGCAAGGTCATCCGGAAGCTCTTCGGTCGCATTGCTCATGACAGAATGGAATCATATTCGACCCCGTCATTCCAGTGTTTTTGCTCATCCGGCCGACGTCGGCCGCCAGGTCTTTTGCGGCATCCGCCAGTCGATACCCTCCAACAGGTAACCGAGCTGCGCAGGCGTGATCACCACCGTGCCATCGGCCGCTGATGGCCAGATGAAACGACCGCGCTCCAGCTTCTTCGTAAACAGACAGGCTCCCTGGCCGTCATGCCAGATGACCTTGATCAGGCCACCACCACGGCCGCGGAATACGAACAGATGACCGCACATCGGGATCGCTATCCACGCGGACCCGACGGCCCCGGCCGAGCTCGATCGTTACATCGCTGCGCTTCCGACGAGAATGGGATGTGGTGGGCGGTTCCGGTTGAACGGGAGAGACTAACGAAGCGGCCTCAGACACGATTACCGGCACCAAAGTCGCCGTGTCCGACCTCGGCTCCTCGATCCGGCAAAGCTCCTTTCGCCAGCGAAAGAGTTGACTGACATGAATGCCGGCTGCGCGGGCAATCTCGGAGATCACCGCGTCTGGCTCAAAGCAGGCAGCGACGAGGCGCTCTTTGTCTTCGCGTGACCAGCGCCGACGGCGCTCTACGGACGTTATCACCTCAATTGGATGCTTCGTCATATGATTACTCCTAGTGTTACCACTAGGACTGGCAGTCAGCAGCCCGTCATCGCAAGACGGCCTTCACCGTGGGCTTACCCTTGCTACGCTACCCACCAAAATTCATTAGGACAACCGCGCCCTTCAGCTCCGCAGACTTTCAGTGCCAAAGGTTTGGTCCGCAACGAAATTGCAATTGGCCCATGGGGAATTCGGTAGGGAGAGATTAGAGGTGTTGAGCTCGACGCGATTTTGTCGATCAGCCGGAGAAGTTGGGTGTACACTTACCTCTTGGCGACAGCGTAACGCTCATCGAACGTTTGCAAAGACTCTTTAGTCTCCTATATGCGAAACCTGGCACTGCGGACAGCGAAGCGAAATACCAACATACTTTATAAATTATCGTTTTAGACGATAATCGTATTTCGCATTAACTTTGATTGTGAAAACGGCTTTTACTCTTTCCCGTTAATGTCTCTGCATCGACGATCAACCGATCGATCCATTTAAATGTCTCTACCAAATCTCGGCAGACAAAATGTCGGACAGTCAGATCTCTGATGCTCTATATGCAGCGCTAAATCATCACTATCGGAACCCACACGTCGGATTACTACTCCTCTCTGATATCGGAGCCAGCCTGACAGCCTCGAAAATCTGGCCCGCCCCAACGGAAAACCGGCGGCTCAAAGAAATCATAGAGGACCTCGACGGTATGAGCTTACGATGCGACCGAGGCTTCGTTGTTGTGGTTCCGAACGGGTACGAGCAGCGTGCGGACCAAGTGATTGAGGAACGACGAAGACTCGAGTTTCTTCGTTCGCTACCAAAAGGGCTACTTCTAGCTTTCACAACGATTGCCACTGAACGACAAGTCGTCGGCGTCGGCATCAGAGGAAAGCTCTTCTATGAAGCTGCGGCGATTCTTGGGACGGGTGTGAGGCTGGTAGACGACGACCTTCGTGTACCAGGAATGGAAGTCTCCGACCTCCCATCGCAGAGAGACGATTTATTGAAGTTGCTGTATCAAAACATACACATATGGTGCGACCGCCACTGTCTCGATCCACACGGCCTCGCTTACCACCTTTTAAAAAATCGGTCAAAGACATAAGGTTCCATCCATAACAAGATGTGAAAGTCACCGCAAGCTTGATAAGTTAACTCGTCTTTCCGCCATTGTGGCTAAGCGAAATACACTATGACGTTTCTGAAGAAGCGCGAAGTTTTTAGGCGACGGAGTGAGGCCATTCAGGCCGCGTAGCCCCACAGCATGAAGTTATGAATGTCACTGCTCAGTCAGCCATTTTTATCAACGAAAACAGATGATGACCCGACGCTTAAGTAGGTCGCCACGGCGGCAGGTCCCAGGTCTTGCCGAAAAGCGCTGAGCGTTTCTGACGTCCGGATTTATCTTCGCCGCCTAATAAACAGCTGTACGTGACACACTGACCCACACGGCGAAAATAACGCAAACCATCGCTTTCTCCACACGACGACTAGGTTAGAAGAAAGTGCGACAGCGGGCAGAATGCATCAGCTTCGCTTCGGTGATCCGGTATAGCTAGACAGGAGAAACAAGGCCTACGTGAGTAGCAGACCTCGCGTTTAGCCATACGCTCGGTAATCTTATACGCGCCTGCGCCACTCATCTCCCCGCTCCTCGCTACCGGTCATGGCACTCCTGTCAAGCCAGACCTTCACGCCACTCGCGACGGCGCGTTCGTAATGCGGCGACCATAAGTGCGCAAATGCAGCGCGGTAAAATTATAAATACGACCGCATGCGCCAGAGAACGTCGGGGCACTCGACGTTTATACCGTCGGGTGCGCCATGGTCAACCCATTGACACTAGGCCCTATCAAAGCTTCTCGTTAGAAGCATCGGACGTGTAGAAGCTCCGCATATCCCCACTCCCTATGTAGGGGGTTCAGGTCGCGCTTCTAAATAGGTTACGCGCATTTTGTGGCGAACCGTAAGCGAGGTCTCAGGTACCCCCGCACGGAACAATTGGAGGATTTCCTAAGGTAGAGCCACTTGATAGGTATGAACGCTTCGTCCGACGTCATCGGTAGCGCCGGTAAATGTTATTATTCGCGCCGCTGTCCGCCCAGTCCCTACCGTTTTCGCGGCGCCAGTCGCAGCTCCCGGCATAGGGGTGGGATATATCATTTTCTCCATTTCCGCACGAGCGGTTGTGGCTCAGGCCGGAGGAGTACACACTGCCACGGTTCCCGCGATCATCTACACAACCGCTGAGGATGCTGACAGATACTAGGCAGACCACCGCGCTCAAATTATTCATAGCTTTACCTCCGAGTGACCGAGATTAACCAAACTCTGTTGAACCCAGTTCCATCTTCGTTAATCGCGCAAATTCAAATCATAGGAGTGCCGACCAGCCAAAATCTACATCTACGGGAAGGCGCCCATGCGGCGTTCGAGACAGAAGGACTCCAATGATAAAAGGTCCATGTCCATTCCGGTTTATGCTTCACAATTGCTGAGGCAAGCACGACACTTATCAAACGTGAGAGGGGTGCATTCTTACTTTTGGCAACCGCTCATTAAGGAAGTCAACACCCATTCTCGGCTCACCCGATGATGGACAGTTGCCTGTATCCTTAACATCCAAACGCTCATCCGGCTGCTTCGTCGCTTTCGTTATTTGTATGGGCATTTCCGGGTTACACGCTGCTTGGTAGAAGAACCAAGACCATTATCAACGCTCAGCGCTGGCGGACATGGACACAGGCGTGCGTAGTCCGCTTCGGACCCAGGGGGAACGCGATTTTCATTCCAATTTCGGAGGAAATTCTGTCATTGCTTTGACTAACATGGGGACCTGTCGAAAGCTTTGGGTCCTGTAACCGAACGCGGTCGGTCAACTCCTACTCGATCCGAAGGCGCGCCACTCTATCCTCTTCGGCTCTTTTTTCACCCACACGAGACAGCGGACCAACCATCAGACTCTTCTCGACCTTGTAGTTGTTCTGATCTCACAATCCTCACTGCGTTCGGAAAAACTTGAAGTTCATGCTGATAGTCGATATTGCGGTAACCTCGTAATCAACAGACGAGGACATCATGGCAACAGGTACAGTTAAATTTTTCGCACGATAAGGGCTTCGGCTTCATCACCCCAGACAACGGCGGCCCAGACGTCTTCGTTCACATCTCTGCCGTCAGCTTCGGCGGCGCCCTGACCGACGGTCAGAAGGTGAGCTACGATGTTGGCCAGGATCGCAAGACCGGCAAATCGAAAGCTGAGAACGTTACTGTTCTGTGAAACCGAAGCGGCCCCGTCAACCTTGCCGGGGCCATCCAGGCCCAGTCGATCAGCGGCTACGCGACCGCCCCTCTCGGTTCGTAATGGGGTATATACCGCTGGAACAAGTAACCTGGCACCCAGAACCCTTCGTGCTTCTGCACAGAACACCACTCGCCGCTCCTAGAAAAATTAGACGTCTACCTCGGTCATTGACCGCCGTCGCTGACCGCTTCACCAACGGTGTCAGCAACAAACGCGCCCCGCTCCCCCATGGGCTTTGGCGCACCAGTCGTTGAATCCTTGCGCGTTTGATGCTCGAGCTCGGCATTGATTTCGGCGCCGACGATCAAGATGATGACCGAAATCCACACCCAGACCATTAGACCGATCAGTGCCCCGAGAGTGCCGTAGGTCGCATTATAGTTTGCGAAATTCTCAAGGTAGAAAGAAAATAGGACGGAAGCGACCAGCCAAAGCACGCTACTGAACATGACACCCCAACTCAGCCACTTGATCTTTGCTTCCTCACGGCTAGGTCCATAGCGGTAAATCATCGATATGCCGCAGCCAAAGACAAGTATGATGAATGGCCAGCGTGCTAGACGGGCAAGCAGCTCCTGCCAGTCATCAAGCCAGAGATACTTCAAGACTGCAGGCAGGATGCCTATCGTCGCGATTAGGACGATCGCAACAACAAGCGCGCAAAAGGTAAAACCCAGCGATAACAGGTTCAAGCGAACCAGGCTGCGCTTTTCATCTTCGCGATAGGCGACGTTCATTGCATCGAACAAAGCCTTAATGCCGCTGTTGGCGCTCCAGATGGCGACGAGCAAACCACCAAAGAATGCCAGACTTCTTGTCGAAGTTGCCTGCTGCGTGAGAGATGTCAGTTGATCCAATATCAAATCAAACGACCCGGGCGGAAAGACACCGGCCAAAAAGCTAATGTGGGCCATAATGGCAGTCGGATCTGCGACAAATCCATACAGTGCGACCAGAGCGCCCAGTGCCGGAAACAGCGATAGCAACATGAAGTAGGTGACACCGGCGGCGATCAAGGTCACGCGATCGGCGATGATTGCCTTCACGACGCGCCAGAAGACATCGCGCAGGCCCTTTGCGGGGATATCCTGAGGTGCCTCGGCGTCACGGCCACGATCAGCCAAGGTGTCATTCATCATCGTTGTCTCCAGTACGCTTATCCCTGAACCCGCATCATACGAGCAAGAGCTAACGATTCTCTTCGATTGAGGACTTATGGTATGCCATCTCGACGGGGACAACGTCGCCACCGAAAGTGTACCCACTTTCGTCGTCGCGTAGCAAAAGGGAAAGTTGGATCTGGCTTGCGTTCGATCATCCGACGAAGAATCCCCACGGAGCGCAACAAACCCAGCCCTTCGACGCGCATATGGTTGACGCTACCGACGCCTGTGCGAAACGATCGAAGTGATCAACAAAGGTGAGGCACGCGTCGGATCCAAACAAATTGCTTAGGCATGGTAGCCCTCGAAGCCTCTTTCCGGCTTCTCCGGACGCACAGCAAAGCAGCTAGATCAAAGAGGCCGGGCCCACGAAGTTCTCGAACACATCGATGCGATTGATGCCAAAGTATATGCGTGACCTTCTCGAAGCATTACCTAGGTGAGCTGTGTCGAGCGTTCAACCTCGCATACGCTAGCGACCCCTTTCCAGACCAGGTGTTGAACTTATGGCGACCGGTTCAATTCTAACGGATGCCTGCCCTCTATTCCTTCATGAATGACCTAAAAGCACTCAAGGAGGCGAACGACGACGGCAGCTTAAAGCAAGCCGCGCTCGTCGCTTTCGACGCTGACGCAATGCCATGTTCGGTACTACCGATCATGTGTTGCTAAACGGTGCGGAGTTGGAGCTCACGTTCTTGGCGCTACCACGTGGCGTGCCGACATGATCATGCCTTCTGAAGCACCAACGCAGCTCTTTGCGCGAGCTCTCAAAAAGAGGGCGCCTTCGGCTTTATCGTCAGGATTTTTGGCTTAGCGCGAATTACGACGCCCTTTAACCTGGTACGATGGGACATGGGAGACGCCTTGCGCGGTCGCGTGACCTTGATCACCAATGGGCGACCCGTATCCTAAATCAGCATGATCGGTTTAGGGATCATTTAGCTGTGCCTTCAACGACATCCTCAAAACCGAAACACAAAGAACGTGTTACGAAGCGGTTGGCTCTTGCAACCAAGCCGCCTCCGTCATGACCGCTCGTCGTTCTCAATTTTTCAAATGACATCCGTTCACAGCGACCCATCACGCGCGTGCATTGACCAGTTGAAATGGATGACCTGACGAGCGTCTCAAAATAACTGACCCATTACGGTTACACAATAAATGTGGATGCTTGTCGTAGGTCGGTTAAAGCAAAACGAGTGAAACCAGCGACATAATGAGTGCTGGAAACATGACAACCACGCCAAGCTTCAAAAATCTCCAGCTGCTGATATTGAGCCCTTCACGACGAAGTGCCGACAGCCATAGGATCGTCGCCAGCGACCCCGTGACGGAAAGATTGGGCCCGAGATCAACGCCAATCAGAACCGCGCCTGCGACCTTATCCGACACGTGCGCTGCCTGAACCACGCTACCGGCAAGCAAGCCAGCAGGCAAATTATTGACGAGATTGCAGATGACGGCCACAAAGGTCCCGGCTACACCAATGGCGTAACCTTCGGATACCGAAGACAAAGATACCAACTGATCGGCCAGAATGGTTGTTACACCGGTGCGGTCAAGCGCCTCGACGATGATGAACAAACCTGCAACCAAGGGCAGGACGCTCCAACTGATACCCTTTATCGTCTCCATGGGGCTCTGTCGTGTCAGCAAGAGAACGAAGATAGTCGTGATCGTCCCGGCAACGAAAGTAGGGACGCCGAGGTCAGCATGTAGGGCCGACGCAACGATGAGGATGATAGCGGTGCTTACGATGCCCCACCCTGCAAGGCTAGCGCTACGGCTAAGGACCGGTCGGTCTGCCGCGGCAGCGAGCCTCTCTTCCGACAAAGTGCGCCTCTGCGTCCAGTAGAGACATATGAATGTCACGATGATGGAAACTACCGACGGCAGCAAGAACGTTGCCAGCCAGCGCGACAGAGGAGGCATTTCGCCCCCGGCGAAGATTACGAGATTGGCCGGATTGGAGATTGGCAACACAAAGCTCGCGGCGTTCGCGATGAAGGCGCAGATCAACAGGTAAGGCATCGGATCGCGAACCCGGCTCGCACGGCAGGCTGCATAGACGGCAGGCGTGAGAACAACAGCAGTCGCGTCATTCGAAAGAAACACCGTCACGACAAGGCCGACCAGATAGACGAGCACAAAGAGACGCTTCGGCGATCCCTTGGCGTAGGAGGTTGCAATCGCAGCAACCCAATCGAAGAGGCCCTCTTTGCGAGCCAACTCAGATAGTAGCATCATGCCGATCAGGAAGAGATAGACGTCAATCCCCTTGGCAACACCTTCAAGCGCATCGGCAGGCTCGATCAGCTGGAACAAGAGAAGGAGAACAGCACCAAGAACTGCCCAAACGGCCTCCGGCCAGCGGAACGGCCGGGTGATAACGCCAGCCGCTGTAACGCCCTGCGATACCCCATACGATCGCATTTTGGGTCATAGGGTCGTCCTTAATGTGTGAGAGGCACAACGGCCGGCTAGTGGGAAAATCTGGTTCTTTTGACGGATCCCGATACATCACATCTTCATTTCCAGCAACAGGTCCCACTAACCGTGAGAAGCGCGAGAAGCCTTCATTAGGCTCGCTTGACAACGCCATAGGTTTGCAAGCAGGCCGTCTTTGTGCCTTCACGCTGATGCTTAACAGGCGCTTTGACCTGAGCTGATTTTTAAAGCCATACGGCACGGCAAATCGGCTACGTAATGGCGTGAAACCGACGATTTCCTCAGAATGCATATTAGAACTGAAATGATATCACATCGAGTACACAAAGCCCTGATCCAACGCTTGGTGCTCACCGCGGCCCTAATCCTCTTATCGTAAGCCCACGGTGAAGGCCGTCTTGCGATGACGGGCTGCTGACTGCCAGTCCTAGTGGTAACACTAGGAGTAATCATATGACGAAGCATCCAATTGAGGTGATAACGTCCGTAGAGCGCCGTCGGCGCTGGTCACGCGAAGACAAAGAGCGCCTCGTCGCTGCCTGCTTTGAGCCAGACGCGGTGATCTCCGAGATTGCCCGCGCAGCCGGCATTCATGTCAGTCAACTCTTTCGCTGGCGAAAGGAGCTTTGCCGGATCGAGGAGCCGAGGTCGGACACGGCGACTTTGGTGCCGGTAATCGTGTCTGAGGCCGCTTCGTTAGTCTCTCCCGTTCAACCGGAACCGCCCACCACATCCCATTCTCGTCGGAAGCGCAGCGATGTAACGATCGAGCTCGGCCGGGGCCGTCGGGTCCGCGTGGATAGCGATCCCGATGTGCGGTCATCTGTTCGTATTCCGCGGCCGTGGTGGTGGCCTGATCAAGGTCATCTGGCATGACGGCCAGGGAGCCTGTCTGTTTACGAAGAAGCTGGAGCGCGGTCGTTTCATCTGGCCATCAGCGGCCGATGGCACGGTGGTGATTACGCCTGCGCAGCTCGGTTACCTGTTGGAGGGTATCGACTGGCGGATGCCGCAAAAGACCTGGCGGCCGACGTCGGCCGGATGAGCAAAAACACTGGAATGACGGGGTCGAATATGATTCCATTCTGTCATGAGCAATGCGACCGAAGAGCTTCCGGATGACCTTGCCAGTGCCCTTGCACTGCTGGCCCAGGAACGCGCTCGACGCGTTGCAGCCGAAGCAGAAGCGGCAACCGCCAAGGCAGAAGCCGCCAGCGCAAAGGCACTTGTATCGCATTCCGAGGCGCTGATCGCGCGGCTGAAGCTGGAGATCGACAAGGTTCGCCGTGAACTCTACGGCAGCCGGTCCGAGCGTAAGGCGCGGCTCCTTGAGCAGATGGAATTGCAACTCGAGGAGCTCGAAGCAGACGCCGGTGAAGATGAATTGGTCGCGGAAATCGCCGCCAAAGCCTCAGCCGTCAAAGCTTTCGAGCGCAAGCGCCCATCACGCAAGCCCTTTCCTGAACACCTGCCGCGTGAGCGCGTCGTTATCGCCGCTCCCGCGAATTGCGCCTGCTGCGGATCGACCAAACTGTCGAAGCTTGGCGAGGACATCACCGAGACCCTGGAGGTCATCCCGCGTCAGTGGAAGGTCATTCAGACCGTGCGGGAGAAGTTCTCCTGCCGCGAGTGTGAGAAGATCACGCAGCCGCCGGCACCATTCCACGTAACGCCCCGCGGTTTTGCAGGACCGAACCTGCTGGCGATGATCCTGTTCGAGAAGTTTGCCCAGCACCAGCCGCTCAATCGTCAGAGCGAACGCTACGCCCGCGAGGGCGTCGACATCAGCTTGTCGACGCTGGCCGATCAGGTTGGAGCATGCGCCGCGGCGCTGAAGCCCATTCACTCTCTGATCGAAGCGCATGTCCTTGTTGCCGACCGTCTGCATGGTGACGACACGACCGTGCCGATCCTGGCAAAGGGAAAGACTGATACGGGCCGCATCTGGACCTATGTCCGGGACGATCGACCGTTCGGAGGGCTCTCACCGCCGGCCGCCCTTTACTATGCCTCGCGCGATCGACGGTAGGAACATCCGCAACGCCACCTGAAGACCTTCACCGGCATTCTGCAGGCGGATGCCTATGGCGGCTACAATCCGCTGTTCAAGGTTGATCGCGATCCCGGTCCGCTGACGCAGGCACTCTGCTGGGCGCACTCGCGGCGCAAATTCTTTGTGCTCGCCGACATTGCCGCGAACGCCAAGCGTGGAAAGAACGCCGCGCCGATCTCGCCTGTGGCGCTCGAAGCCGTCAAACGGATCGACGGCCTGTTCGATATCGAGCGGGAGATCAACGGGCTTACGGCCGACCAACGCCTGGAAGGTCGCCACAAGGAAAGTCTGCCGCTCGTCGACGATTTGCAGGCCTGGCTTCAAACCGAGCGGTCAAAGCTGTCACGCAGTTCTCCGGTCGCAGAGGCGATCGACTACATGCTCAAGCGCTGGGATGGCTTCACGTCATTCTTGGAGGATGGCAGAATTTGCCTGACAAACAATGCCGCTGAGCGGGCGCTCAGAGGCTTCGCACTCGGCAGAAAATCGTGGCTCTTCGCCGGATCGGATCGTGGTGCTGACCGTGCCGCCTTCATGGCCACCCTGATCATGACGGCAAAGCTCAACGACATCGATCCGCAGGCATGGCTTGCCGACGTTCTTGCCCGCATCCCGGACACCCCGATTACCAAGCTGCAGCACAACTGCTTCCTTGGAATTGGACACCGCCGACCATCAACGCTCAAGCGGCCTGACCTGCGGCCTTCACCGGGGGCTTACTAGCAAGGCGATCACCGTTTTAAGAGAGTGACCTACGTCACGCTCCAAAGCCGATCGGCGCGTCGTGGCTGAGTCGAACATTAAGATAGGGGCGCGCGCCCCCCGGCGATCCAAAGTCGATAGACGCTGCTTGTTGCATTTATCTGGACGACGTTCGAGCCGTTTTCGTAATATCCAAAATGAGCGAGTGGGTTGGTCGATTTCCGGAATGGTCTAGGTTCAATTCCCATCAAGAGCGTCTACACCCATCCCGCACGCTTGAAACGGTAGTAAAGAATGGCGCATAGAATTAGAATGACGGCCAGTACAACATAATATCCGTACTCAGTCTTCAACTCAGGCATGTTCTCGAAGTTCATGCCGTATATGCCAGCGATGGCTGTTGGCACCGCCAGGATCGCCGCCCATGCGGCAAGCTGTCGGGTTATTGCGCCTTGCCGCTGTTGCTCGAGAAGATTTGCGGCTTCGAAAACGGAGGTCACAATATCGCGCAGCCCGATGACCATGTTTTCCACCCGGCGGACATGATCATGAACATCCCTGAAAAACGGTCTGGCATTGTCGTCGACGCAGGGTAGTTCGAGATGGGCGAGTTTGCTGGCAACTTCCGACATTGGGCCGATCACTCTCTGGAACTTGATGACTTGCCTGCGCATCCGAAAGATCCTGCGGATCTGCTCCGGCTCAAGGAAGGAAATCAGAACGTGCTTTTCGATCTCGAGTACCCGGTCTTCTATCGTTTCGACGATTGGCAGATAGCCGTCTACTATGAAATCCAGAATGCCGTGGAGAACATAGTCGGGACCGTGCGAGAGGAGCTGTGGTGCCTGCTCGAGTTGCTCGCGCAGTTTTTGGTGCGATCTTGCCGATCCGTGCCGGACTGTTATGACGTGCTGTTGGCCGACAAAGATACAGGTTTCCCCATAGATGATTTTGTCGTTTTCCAGATGGGCGGTCTTGGCGACGACGAACAACTGATCGCCGTAGATATCGACCTTGGGCACCTGCCGTCCATTGAGCGCATCTTCGACTGCAAGGGAATGAAGCCCGAACATCGCCTTCAGGTGCGCCATTTCTTCGGCCGTCGGATCGGCCAATCCAATCCAGACGAAGCCACCTGCAGTGGTATCGAATGGTTGCGATGAGAGTGCGACCTCATCGGCGCGCTTCCCGTTGAGGTAGAGGTATGATGCGACGACTGTCATCTGTGTCCGTTGAGGCTGCTTGGGGCGGGAGACGGGATAGGCAAAGACATCGAAGACTTGATACACGCAAAGCCGGCGCGGAGGTAGCGTTTTAAGATCCACGGACGAGTGTGCACCCGGAGCTATTGGAGCCCAGCGGCAAGATAATCAGCCTTGCGTTCGCCCTTTTCGGATCGAGCTATTGTGGTTGGAATTCCAGCAAGTGCGCAAGACAGCACCCGGTGGTCGAGGCGAGGCGCGGCATCTTCATCGCGACAGCCACTGTGCGATCAGCTCCCGCGAAACTGGCGCCGGATCAACCGCTAAAGCCTCTTCCGCCCGCGGGCGCCCGTTAAGCACTCCACACCTGTGACACCTGCGCATGACAGCTGAAGCTGCTCGACGTAAAACGGCTGGATTTTTAAGTCGTCTATGTGCGATTTCGGCTGACGGCCACAAATGAATATGGTGGATACAGGGTCACATACATGGCACGCACTGTCATCAGCCGGTGACAGCACTCTAAAAAAAAGCCGGCGCGAACCGCACCGGCCTTCCGGCTGTTTGCAGCAGGGAGGCCTTCTTCGCACAGCCTCTCTGCGTTTGTTTACTTACGGTACGCCAGGCCACCCCACACGCGACCTTCGTCGCGGTGACGTCCACCGTGCACGGCACCAATATAGGCTGCTACAGCCGCCACGAGCGACGAAGCTGCCAACAGGAATGCTGTAAGGATCCCTGTGATACGGGCCTTCTCCGCGGCGTCTGCTGCTGCTGTCTTAGCGTCCTCGGCCGCCTTCTCAGCTTGCGCTCTCAGTTCATCGATCTTCTTCTGTGCTTCGTCAGCTTTTTGCTGCGCTGCCGTCCGCACAGCCTGCACACGCTCGACCGTCTGATTGACCCGTGTCTGTGCATCAGCCTGTGGGATACCCGTGCGTGCAACGATCTGGTTGGCTAGCCACGCCTTATCGCCATCTGAAATTTCGCCAGTGGAAAGCAGATTGCTCAAGATGCCGCCAGCTTGATGCTGAAAGTCAGCAGCGTTCGGATCGGTCCCAGGGGCGGGCGTGTCCGTCCGCAGCATCGTATCTGTGAAATAGTCGATCGGGTTCGTCTTTACGCCCTGTGGCAGGGACTGCTCGATACTTGGAGCGGCAGCTTGGCCCGCGCCCTGAGCAGCACCACCGAGGGCGTTGCCAGCGCCTGATACGATGCCGCCTGCCAACTGACCTGCACCTTGTGCTGCGCCACCAACTGCAGAGCCGGCTGCCTCAACCGCTGTCTGTGCGACACTCCCGACGGCCTTTGCGCCACCCGTAACTACGCCGAGCGCTAGAAACGCTGAAACGACCGTGCCAATGCCCCAAACAACAAGACCATTCATACCGTCTCGGGTCGTCCGTTCATCACGTAATGTACCATCCGAAACTGGGCGTCGCATGCGGCCCGCAATGTAACCACCGAGCATGTAAGACGCGACCATCGACACCACCACGAACAGGCCGGTGATGATGAGCCATGTCATGCTGATTTCGCCGCCGTTGTCGGCCGAAATTGCATTTAATCCCAGCCCACCGGCGAATGCGGTAAACACTGCCATGGTACCTGACGCTATAGCGGTCCCAGCAAAAATCGCTGGCCAGTCGACGTAGCTGCGATGTGGGTTCTCAATCAATTCAGATCCTACCATCAACGTAACCCCAACAGAGAGAGAACAAACAGGACAACTACGACTAGTCCCACCAAGTAAATGATCGAGTTCATGAGGGTCTCCTCTAAAGAAATCAGTTCCAAGGGTGCAGCTGATCTAAAGCTCGTTATCGCTTCCTGCACGCAAAGAGCGGCGCAGCCTGGTCGACTGCGTTTAGCCACATCTAAACACTTTTGTGAGGACATCGTTCCGCCTAAAAAAAGACCAGATATTTCCTTTTTTAGCCATCCGTCACAAACACCGCCAACTCGCGCCGCACAAGATGCCGCGCCTTCGCGCCAGACCACACTATCAAGCAGGGCGGGACGTCATGTCGCTCTCATCATCTTCTGCAACGCGCTTAACGCTAAATCCGCCGGGCCGCCCAGAAGGCGCAGGACGAGCATTGCCTAAAGTCTCTCAAGCTGGACGGTGACCGCCGCGATCTCGGGCGCCGTGCCGCCTGCCAGAGCCATACCTGTGACTGCAGTACCGCGGAGGTCGTTGAAGCTTAGGGTGGTCATCACGTAAAGTCGACGGGTCGTAGACTTCGGACCTAGTACCGAAAATTCCCTCGACGAATAGTGCGACCTAGCCGCAGGCGAGATTGTCAGCCTTGCATTTAATGAGTTCGGATCGAGGTTGCGGTTCGATCTTCTGCAAGTGTCCTAAGTCGTCGAGAGCCTCCCATCTCCTGCATCCTGCGGGGCATGCGCGGCATAGTTGATTTATTGCGCCGTACTACTTGATCAAAAACGATTGCGTCTGCCATATTGATCTAGGGGGCGCTTATGCAAAAACGGTACTGGCTGCTATGCGGCGTGATCTTGCTTGGGATCATGAAACTCGGCGAGACGCCAGAGGATGGTCGAGGCGTGGCACATCCATCGTCGACGGCCACTCTGCCATCCGCTCCCGCCAAACTTGAGCCGGATCCACCGTCGTATCCTCCGCCACCGTCGACACCCGCTGAGCGCTCGACAACGGTGCCGCCTGCGCAAGACATTGAGCGCGCTCGACCCAAGTTTGTGCGGGGAAACAGCGTCGCGTTAAGACAATCGCCGAACGCAAAAGCCAACATCCTCGACCGGCTCAATATGGGCAAACGCGTGATGGTGCTGGCACATGAAGGCCAATGGTCGCGCGTGAGAGACGACCTTACCCAGCGCGAAGGCTGGGTTGCGACCAGGTTTCTGAGCGATGATGAGCCCGTTGCGAAACGCGACGGATCGGAGGTCAAGGAGACCGTCGAGGTCAAGCCGAAGATTTCTCCGTCGATCATCATCCATAGGATCATTGCGGAGTCGATCGCGGGCTATCCTGGGACGTGCGCGTGCCCGTACAGCACGGACAGGCGCGGCCGAAAATGCGGCAGCAGGAGCGCTTATTCGAAGCCGGGAGGGTATTCGCCGATCTGCTTTGCTGGCGATGTGACGAGGTCGATGATCGAAGCCTACAACTGAGCTGCATCTGTATCTGGACGCTACCGCTTTAGGTGGCGGACAGTAGCCAGACCCTCCGAGTTGCACAGGTGTTAACTGGCCAAGGATGGTCTTGCGCTCGTGGAGCTCGTCCGGATTGCTTAAAGCCTCAGGCCCAACCCCTTCTTCAGCGACTGTTCAAGCTGATACGTCCTTCTCTGTTCAGCAACATGCGCCCGTTCAACCAGCCGCACGATGTCCCGAATACGATCAACGTTCTGAAGCTGATCCTTGTCCAGCCGCAGGTCCATCTTCTCCAGCTCCGACCTATTTCGCGTGCCAAAGCGTTTCTCGATCGCATTGGCGATGAGGGCTGCTTCGGAGAGCGCTTGTCTACCCTCTGGCGTCTTCGTCATCTGCTCAAGGAACTGCGGCCTCTGCTCCTGGTCGAGCTGATCGAATGCTTTGAGGATCGCGTCGCTCTTCGGCGACAAACCCGGCACCTCGACAATGTCGCGCTTTTCGCGTTGCCACTCTTCCGACCGGCTTGCTTCGTTCAGACGGCGCTTCCAGGTCTCCGCAGCAAATCCGACATGGCTGGAGAGGCCTTTCGCCTTGCTCAATGCCTGCTTGCGCTCGGCATTGTCGCCGAAGAGGCCACTCTTGCCACGCAAGGCTCCAAACTGCTCCGGCCGTTCACGGACCGCTTCGACCAGTTCGGCTTTGTTCGTTTTGTCTTCGAGGATGAGGCTCTTGAAGGCGAGCGCGACGGTAAAGGACTCCTGATAGACCAAGCCTACCATCGACTGCAGATGCTCGATCTCACGTTCCAGATGTGGCATCGCATTGTGCCGCGCCACCTCGTCGATGGTGCGGTCGTAATGCGTGATCGCGGCAACGAGCGGGGCAGGGATATTTTCCTGCTGCTCGCTGATTCGCTCGAGCGGTTGCTGTGGCCTAATGCCAGATTCTAGCTTATGCGCCTTCTCTCCTGCCGCGGCAACTTGCAAATCGTTCGGTCCACTTGTTCCCGCCTGCAGACCTCGCCGCTCAGCAAACACCTGCTCATAGTCGAGCGTTGTTTCCTTGACGCCCGAGCGACCCATGCTGGCGAACATCTCCTTCATGTCATTGAGCTCATCACGACCGGCATACAGCGTCACGGCGTCCCGGTGACGGGTCATCGCGACATAGGTCAAATGCCGATCCATGGTCGAGGATGCCATGGCGAAAGCGCGGTCGACTGTCGCTCCTTGAGCCTTATGGATTGTAGTCGCGTAGCCATGATCAAAGGATTGGTAATCTTTGACCGGTAGAGCGAGATGGCGGGCGTTGTTTTGTCCGCCCGAAGATCCGTCGAGCCGCAAATGTAGTGCGTTCGGCTCGACGGCTTCCACCGTCCCCAACATGCCGTTCTTGACGCCAAGATCCCGATTGTTTTCCAGAAGGATGATGCGGTCACCAGGCGCAAAGGCACGCTTGCCATTGACCGTCTGATAGACGATCTCGCGGTTCGTCTGGCCCTCTGCGTACCCGCGTTCACTGCCAGCTTGACCATCGCCTTTCGCCAGCAGTCCTTCGGCCTGAAGTCGCTCGCGAATACCGTCATTGATGGCACGAACATCGACCCGCCGATGGGCCAATGCAATGCGTGACCCTTCCGGGTTCTGCGCCCGATCGGCAAGATAATCACGGATGAGATCGGCACAGGCCTGCTCTCGATCTTTGGCGAACCGAATTCTGTCGCGCTCCGCATAATGCTGCAATCCCTCTGCGGTCCGATGCGTCGCAAAAGCGACAGAGGCTTCTCTCTGCCAGTCGTGCTTCTGCCGGCGGATATCGGTGAGTTCGACGGAGCCGATGCGCTCGGCAATGGCGCGGAACGGCGAGCCTGCCCCGATCGCCTGAAGCTGCTCATGGTCGCCAACGAGAACGAGCTTCGCACCTCGCTTTTCGGCCTCTGCAACGAAGCGCGCCAGCTGACGGCTTGCCACCATGCCAGCTTCATCGATGACGAGAATATCGTTGCGGCCAAGTTCGTTTCTGCCACGGCTCCAGCCATACTCCCAGGATGCCAGCGTGCGCGCCGCAATTCCGGATGATGTGGTTAGACCTTCGGCCGCCTTTCCGGCAAGGGCTGCACCATGAACACGATAGCCTTGCGCCTCCCATGCCTCACGCGCAGCAGCCAGCATCGTCGATTTACCAGCCCCGGCAAAGCCGATCACAGAAGCAATCTGTGTCGGTGAGGTGATGTGCCGAACAGCCGTCCTTTGCTCATCGGTGAGACCCGAGCCGCCAAGCATCGCATCCTGCCGGAGCAGTGCCTGGTCGATCTTGTTTATGCTTACGCCATGACTGTTTCGCTCCGCCATCCGCAGGCTACTCGCTGCCATCGTATGCTCGACACTGATCATCTCGCGCGTCGAGTATTTTGCCAATTTGCTGTTTTGCGCAGGCATTAGCTCGACGAGCTGAGGCGACGCCATGACAGCGGCAAAGGCGCGCTGGAAGCCGTCATTGTCATTGATGTAGCGATGGATGGTGCGGGCGATATCATGACGATCGAAAACGCTTCTCTCGTCGGTCAGGATGCGCAAAACCTCTTCCGGTTTTCTGCGGATTAGATCGGCGTTTTTCTTCGCTGCTTTCTCTTCCAGACGACCCCTGGATACGTCGAGCCCGCGCCGCTCCATCTGGCTGGCATGCACACCCATATGCTCTGTTGGTGAAAGCTCCAGACCGCGATCGAGATGCGATCGATGATCGACACGGATATCGAGACCGGCCTCCAGCAGATGGCGATTGGCATGATCGGCAAAGGCCTTGCGGATATCGCGCATCTGCATATGCGAGGTGGGCAGACCGTTTGCCAGCAACCATCTGTTCTCGCGCTCGATCATGGTCTTCTCGGCTAGACCTTCTGGTGTCACCTCGCGCGTCGTCATCATCACATGGGCATGGACATTCCGGATGTCGCTCTTGGCTTGCGGAACATGAATGGCGAAGTCGACGGCAGCACCGTAACGATCTGCCAAATCCTGGGCAAAGGCACGGGCGAGTGACAGGCGGGCATCTGCGTTTAGCTCATGCGGAAGAGCAATCTCGAACTCACGAGCAACGCGGGAATCCCGACGACGCTCTGCCCTCTCTGCTGCATTCCACAGTGCTGAGCGATCCAGTGCCCAGTCCGCCTCGACATCGGCAGGAAGAACGATCTCGGAATGAACCACGCCCTTCTTGGCAGTAAAATCATGGGTGAGGCCATCGCGTTCGTTGGTGAGCAGGCTTGCTGTACGGTAAGCGATGGCCGCGACGGCACTTCTGCCGCCCGATCGGCTGACCGGCTTTGCGCTGCAATGATAGATCGCCATCATTCCCCCGCGATAGACAAACCCGACAGGCAGACAGTCTCCAACTGCGCCTTGTTCCTTGGCCAAAGGGCGCAAACGACGCGCCAAAATGTGTTCAACTCGTAAGTGCGCCCTTGTTTGATCGCCTCACTGAGTAACACCGCATGGTGATGGCTGCGACCTGCAGATCTGCAGATTGCAGCCTGAGCGCATTGAAGCTCGAATGCCTGCCATTCGTATGTCAGGAAAGGATGCAGCGATGAGGAAACCAATTCGTCAGCGCATAGAGGAACTTGAGCAACAAAAGCGCACGCTTCAATTGCGCCTGGACAGGCAGGAGAGGGCACAGGAACGGCGCCGCACAATGCTGCTTGGCGCGTTTCTCCTGGAGCAGTTGCGGCTTGATCACGACGCCGAACACATGCGCGGGCAGGATCTCAAGGACTGGCTTGCGCGCACACTGCCGTCATTCGTCAAACGTGATGCCGATCGCGCCTTGTTTGCCGATCTGCTGACAGACGATAAGACAGCACGCGAGCAAGCAAGCCTGATTGCTGCTGGCGGTGACAGGCATGACAATGAAGGCTGCGATAGTCGCGGTGACGATAATGAGGGCGGTGGTCTGTTTGCCCGCAATCGTCGCCGCGACGACCGCAGCGACCACGTCGGTGGCGATCGCGACTGTGACGATAGCGATGAGACCGTCCATCATGGTGATGATCGGCCATGACGGTGTTGCGATTTCTCAAAGCCCTTGCGCTTGCACCGCTGATCGCAATGGTTGGAGCAGCTTTTGGCTGGTGCCTTGCGGGCGCGGTGATTGCGCTTGATGTGATCGCTCATCTGGTTCTTCATCAGCAACAGGGTGCAGTCAGCAAAGGCATAACGCTCTTTGCCGGGTCGCTACCGATCATATTGGGTATCGGCGGTTTGTTTGCCCCGTTCGTGAGGCAAACGTCCCACCAATTCGTATTCGGTTCGGCATCCTGGGCAACAGCGGGCGATCTGGCGTTGTTGAGGAGGACGCACAACCAAGGTCTATTGATTGGCCGTGATCCAGCTACGTTGAAGCTTCTGCGATATGACGGGCCATCGCATCTGATGACGATGGCACCAACGCGCACGGGAAAGGGCGTCGGAACGATCATTCCCAATCTTTTGACGTGGCAGCGCTCGGTCGTCTGCATTGATCCGAAAGGCGAGAATGCCAGGATAACCTACAGGTCGCGACAACGGTTCGGACCGGTCCATGTCCTCGACCCGTTCGGCGTGACCGGTCACCCATCTTCGATGTTTAACCCGTTCGCACATCTCGATGCCACCGTTCTCGACATTGCCGAACATGCCGGGACGCTGGCAGAGGCTTTGGTCTATGATGAACCGGGTACATCCGGGGATGCACATTGGAACGAGGAGGCCCGCGCTCTTATCGCTGGAATGATCATGATGGTGGTTGCCAGCGAGCCGCCAGGTAAGCGTCATCCAGCAATGCTACGCGACTATCTGACGAGACCACCAAAGGCGTTTGCCGAGCTTTTGGCACGGATGCAGGAGAGCACATCCTGTGATGGCCTGATCGCACGTGCGGCCAACCGGCATCTGGGCAAATCTGATCGCGAGGCATCAGGTGTTTTATCGTCGGCGCAGCGCCATACGCATTTCCTCGACAGTCCGCGCATGCGACACGTGATGCAGCGGTCAGACTTTGACTTCTCCGGGCTCAAGCGCGCGACCGGATCGGTGTTTCTGGTGCTTCCACCCGACAGGCTTGGCGCTTATGCGCGATGGTTGAGGCTGATGATCAATCAAAGCTTGATGGAGATGGCGCGAGATCATGATGTTGGCACGACCGGCCAGATGACAGCAAAAGGAAATCGGCTTGCGTCGGCGAACCGGAACGATCTCAAGCAAACGGACCAGACCGTTCTGTTTCTGCTCGACGAGTTTGCAAGCCTTGGAAGGCTGGCAGCTGTCGAACGCGCCATGGGACTGATGGCAGGATACGGGGTCCAGCTATGGCCAATCCTTCAGGACATTCATCAACTGCGCGCTTGCTACGGCAAAAGTGCCAACACCTTCCTTGCCAATGCAGCCGTGCTTCAGGTGTTCAGTGTGAATGACATCGACACGGCTGAGCTTGTCGCGCGCTCGATCGGCAAGACCGATGCGCATTATATGACCAGGTCCTACGCCGAGGGTAAGCAAACGAGCGCGGAACACATTTCTGCGCGCAATCTCATCAATGCCGACGAGATCATGCGACTGCCGGACAACAGGATGATCCTTCTTCGCCAGGGGCACTATCCGGCGAAGCTCCGCAAGATCCGGTACTACGAGGACAAGGAGTTCAAGGGATTGTTCGAACGGATCTGAGAGTGTCACAGGCGACACAAAAAGCGACCGACAAACCGCCAGACAATACGATTGGCATCGAACGCAAACGCTTATCTGCTAGCCCCAGGAATGAGCCACCCCTGCGACGGAAGATGGAAGGCGATGATCGAGCCTGTCCTGACGGGAACGCGCTCCCCCATAGCGCCGAAGTGAGCGGCAGGACAGGCGTGCGTCTTGCTCCGACGGGTAAAAGGGAAACGGCGTATACTCGATGAGGACGCACGAGGCTCAACGGCAGAACGAAAGCCGCATGGCAGGTCGTAGGGGAGCCTTATAGTAAACGATTTAATCTTGCTGGCACCTTCATCAAAGGATCCAAATTTATCGAAGTGAGGGGGACGTAAAGATCGCGGCATTTGAGCGCCATCATCTTTTCCTCTGTGGCTCATTCAATAAAGCGACCTGGAGAATTGCGTTAAATTTAAATGCTATTATATTGGCATTAAAGGCGCTTTCTGACGTTAGGTGATAATATGTTGGCATTTAATATGTTGTCCCCTAGGGATGTTATCGAGGGGATGGCGGAGAGAATGAAGCGTCGTCGCATTGAGCATGGATTGACGCAGCGTGAATTGGCTTCGAAATCGAATGTGTCTTATGGATCGCTGAGACTATTTGAGGAAACCGGGAAAATTTCACTTGAGAGCCTCGTAAAAATCGCGTTTGCCCTTGAGGCGGAAGCGGAGTTCGAACGCTTGTTTCCAAGCCGACCACCGCAGAATATCGACGACGTTATTGACCGTCCTCTCAAACAGCGTGTGCGCCGGAAATGAGATTCAAGCCGATCCAGCAGCTAAAGGTTTATCTCAATCTCGAAGGGACTGAGAAGAAACTCGGTACTCTTGCCTGGAATGGGAGAGAACGAAGGGCTTACTTCCAGTACGCAGCGGAGTTTCTGGCTGCGCCGCTTTTGGTCTCACCATTCCATATGAGGGCAGCCACCGGGTTGATTGCGGCGCCTCGGGATCCGTTCGACGGGCTCCACGGGCTATTCAACGACAGCTTGCCTGACGGGTGGGGACGTCTTTTGCTAGACCGCCGTCTCCAGCGAGCGGGCATTGACTATACAAGGCTCACGCCAGTTGACCGGCTGACGGCCGTGGGACGATCGGGGATGGGGGCGCTCTCATACGTTCCGGAACTGCCAGATGATCAGAAACAACAGCCAGAGGATGATCTGGACTGGTTTGCTGATCAGGTTGAACTGGTGCAGACGCAGATGGACATTGCGGACATAGATCGTTTGCAGGGCGCACAAGGTGGATCCGCAGGTGCGCGTCCAAAGATTATGATCGGCTTCAACAAGGCGGAAAACACCTGTGTTCTTGACTATGGCCAACCTTTGGCTGCGGGGTTCGAAAGGTGGATGGTCAAGGCACCAAGTTCCGATGATCCGCCCGAGATTGGCGCTGAAGAAAGGGCCTACGCGCTGATGGCGGTCGCTGCAGGACTGACAATGGCTGACACGCGGTTATTGGAGACCCGCAAAGGCAGGCGACTTTTTGCGACGCAACGTTTTGACAGGACATCTGCCGGCAGGCTTCACATGCACACGGCAAGCGGCCTGTTAAACGCCAGCCATCGCGAGGCCAGTGTGGACTATCAGCAACTTCACAAGCTGACCCATCTGATGACCCGCGATGCTGGCGAAGTCCTCAAGATGTTTCGCAATATGGTCTTCAATGTTTACGCGAAAAATCGCGACGACCATGCCAAAAATCATGCATTTCTTATGGATGGGAAAGGCCGGTGGTCTTTGGCACCTGCATATGATCTTACGTTCTCGTCTGGACCGGGCGGTGAGCATAGCGCTGCAGTCGCCGGGGAAGGTAGAGCTCCCGGCATGACACACCTCTTGGAGGTCTCCAGAGGGGCTTCGATCTCCGATCATGATGCCAGGCAAGTTATAGAGCAGGTAAGAGACGCTGTAGATCGGTGGCCGCAGTTTGCCGAAGAAGTTCGCCTATCCAGATCCCGCACCGCTGAACTCGACAAATTCCTGAATGGCGATCGGCTGGCTGACCGATGATTTGGTCTTGCCTGGCGTCGCTCATCGATACGGCACCATCATGCTGGAAACACGTGGTAGGATCGAAATGTTTGCAGCCATCCCGAACGTCGCCAGCAGGATAAGTTTCTTATCCGTCGCGTGTTCGATCGCTATGGGTACTCGTTCTCAGCGCGAACAGGGCGGCGATAGCGCTGCCTATATAACGCCGCTGCTTTCGATGTTGAAACGTCTCTGTTTACCATTGCCCGTTGATTTTTGAATGGATTGTAAGCTCGTTACCGGACACGCCCCAGGCGCCGACATGACTGGATCGCGAGACTCACTCAGAGGTTTCAATCGGGTTCCCAAACAGATCAACTGGGCGAGGCTCAGGCGAACTCTTTTGCGCCGACAGGCGACCGCCAAATGAACGCGGGCTATCGGCTCGTCCAGCCCACAGCGCGAACTCGACCTTCTCTCCTGCCTTAATGTCGCGGTCTGCGATGAAATACCCACGGTGGTCGGGAGCGGTGTCGTGTCCGGCTTTTTCATTTTCGAACAAGCAAACCTCTCCCGGCTTCGGCTTGTAAGCCATTTGAGCGTCCTCACTTTGAATTTGGTCTGTAGATTAATGGTTGGGCGTCTTTGTCGTAATGATACGGGATTTAGCACCGTCGGCACGAAGAGAGATCGGTACGACTACGTTGCAGGTGTCGGCACCCAGATCGCCGACGTCTCGTCGCCATAGGCTGTAGCGCTTCCGTCCAGAACACATGTGCCGACCCAGGCACATACGACTGCATCCAGGCAATCCTCGAAGGCTTTCAATTCATAGCCGGAGGAGGACGGGTCGGGTAAAGGCAGAGCGGATGCCACGCCCTCGATACGATGGTCCAGTAAGCTGACGATGACTGCCCAGACGCTTAAGAGCTTGTGCCGGCGATCTATAAGGCTAGCGTCCGGCCAGTATTTGCGGGATTTCGCGTGCTTGTAAGGCAGCCTTTTTTCCGCCTTTGCCAATTCGATCAGAGCAGGATGCGGATAGACTTCGATGAGAGCAGGGAAGGACGCTCCGGATGTAAGGAGTGGATAGCTTGCTCGTGCAAAGCCCAAGGTCAGGTCGTCACTGAGCTTTCCGGGTCGGCTTTGGCTTGGCGTATGCGTACCGGCATGCCTTGATCCATAGAGTGAAGAAATCGCGTTGTCGGAAACGCGTCGTCCAGTAATGGGGTCAGTTGACAAAGGCATGTCGATTGCAACGACACTCACTGGCGCTGCGGTGAGTTCAGCCGTCTTCGAGAGGAGAGCATGCGGGTCGGGCGTCGAACCGCGATGTCTTGTGCCCCCCAAGTGATCATCAAAGAGAAATCCTTGGTAAGACGCTGCAACCCGAACAAGTCGCCAGCTAGCGGCGTGGCGTTCAACCAGGGCTACGCCACTTGGCTCTGTGGATGTCCATGCTGCATCAATGCCGAGAACTACTGTCATGGTGTATCGCTATGGCATGTTCAGAATGCTTGCGCCATCCCGACGCCATTGCTGAAATCTCGATCTAAACGACGATGGCCTCGCGTTCGCGCGGAGGCGCTACTCTTGATGGGCCTTATTGTAGAAGATTTGTATGCGTATCATTTGTGTTTGGAAAGATACGTTTGGAGATCATGTGTCGATGAAGTCAGAAACCTTGGCTGAAATAGGCGGAGTTTTAAGGGCGGCGCGAAAAAGGCTGGGTTTGACGCAAGAGCAGGTCGCCGAGATGGCTGGCATATCGCGCCCACGCTACCGCGAGATAGAGACCGGAAGCAGCGCTGCACGCGCGACCACGTTGGTGAATATCGCGCGTGCGGTTAGTCTCGAGCTGATGTTCATCCCGCAGTCGATGGTGCCGGCTGTCAATGCGCTGCTTCAGCCGCATGATGGCGACGAGGATTTGCCAGCGTTCGTTCCCAGTTCCGATGGTGATGCCGATGCCTGATCCGGATCTTGATCCAAGGCTCTCTCTCGTCGCTTGAAATGGTGCTGAACGAGCGGAAGGTTGATGCTACCTCGATAGTCGGCGCTCGTCGTCGATCAATGACAAACGATTTGGGAGCGACGTTCCCCATGTCCACAGGACAATATTGAGGTCAGCGTCAGTCGTGCCCGGAGTGAGACTCCTGACGATCAGCCCGTGAAAACCGGCGTTTTTCAAACTTCGAGCAAGCTCCTGTGTGGGCGCTTCACCGCGCACGTTCATCTCGTCTCGCCAGGTCGTGTTACCCAGCGATTGAGGCGTGATCTGGTATTTTTCGAGAAGGTTCGGGTCACGCGTGTCGAACAACGGCTCAAAATCTGCGTCATAGGATACGAGCGTGGTTGGTTGCAGACTTCCCGCCTGATTTGCTTCTCTCAGCGCCGTCATGATGGTCAGTGACGTGTAAAGTGCCGGCATACCCTTTGGATTAAATCGGCCGCCATAAAGTTCGGCACCCCGTCCATAGAGCGGCTCACGGGCGTAGAGCGGATTGAGCGCTCGGTAGAGCTTGCCTTTGTAGTGCATTTGCACGGTCAGGCATGGACGCCGGCATCAACGGCATCGATATAATTGAGCACTTCATCAGCCCGGCCGTTTCGCACAAGTTGCATTGCGGTGTGGCCGGAAAAGCCTGAAAGGGGTTCCGACCGATACCAGGCATATGCCATCAGCGCAGATCCGAACCGAGGCTCGACCTTATTGACGACCTCGACCATTTCACGCAGGCGCCTCTGGGTCCTGTCGGATTTGATCCACTCCTTGCGCTGGACGGCGTCTTTGCCCAGCCCAGCACTACGAGCGACGTCCTCGCTTGTCGTATGAAGAACCTCAGCGATCTTGTTTGGCGCAAATAGGCCATCGTCAGCATACTGTGTCAGAGCCATATCGAAACCCTCCGGCATTTCCGCTAATTATGACGCAATATAACGTCACTTAATGCGGCGTTCAAGTCACGGCGCGGGAATATGGATCGTTCAGCAGCCCTTCAAATGGCAGCGTGCCGGATCGATGTCTTGCTCATCAATGAGGGATGATTGGCTTGTTCTCGAAGCGAATTCTAAAGTTTCGCCGCTGAAAGTCTTCCGGAAAACAGACGAAGACAAGTTCGAGATCATGGGATGCGTCGTGTCGTCCTAGAAGACTGAACGAGGCGATGATGACGTCGTTATATCCACGGGTGATGCGAAACGCCGCGTTGCGCATGACGATCGCATCAGGATCGGCACGGTCCCCACGACGTTCATAGATGACCCAGAAGCGGGCGGCTTTCCAGGTCACTTCAAGTTGCTCTTTGACTGTGGCAAGGAACTCTTCGGCGCTCATGGAGGGGCCCCACGGCAGCGGCGTCTCGCCGCTATCGTCCGCGACACTGAAGTAGCCATCGTACTCAGCGCCAGAATTGAGCAGTTGCTCGATCCTGGAAAATGCCTTGTCTTCAGAAATGGTCGTCTTGAACAGGATCGCCATACCGGGCCGTCTCATAGATATCGGTCTATTGCGGGTAGACCATCCTTACGATGAATACCAGTGCTTTGCGCTGCGGGGAATTTTTCACATCCGGTGGGTGATCATAGCAATTTGCTGACTTACGCGGTTTTGCAGTCTCTCTGTTTAGAGGTCATATGATAATGAAGGGTCCTGATGGCCCCCACTACGTCGATCTGTCGACACAGGTTCATGGAAGAGGTGGTGCCCAAACCCTTGCAGCAGGATAGCCTATGCGCATCTTTCTTGTCCGTCACGGCGAATCCCTGGGTAATCTGGACGAGCGGGCTTACAGTCAGTTTGGCGATCATAATGTCCCGTTGACGCAGTGGGGATATCGCCAGGCCAGTGAAGCTGGATCTGTGATCGCAGATCATCTTGCAGGACTGGCCGAACCGGGGTCAAAGCCGCTGCGCATATGGTACTCACCGTTCTTGCGCACGCGCCAAAGCAAGGACGCGCTCCTTGACGCCTTGCCTGCCGAGAGCGTCGGCAAGGTCCGCGAGGACTATCTTCTGCGGGAACAAGATTTTGGGCTCTTCACGGAAATCTATGACCATGCTGAGCGCAAGCAGAAGTTTCCCGACGAATTCGAGAAATGGGCGAGGCTACGCAGCAACAGCGGCAAATTCTATGCCCGGCCGCCCGATGGCGAAAGCCGTGCAGATGTGGCGCAGCGGATGCGACTGTTTCTGCAAACAATTATGCATGAGGCGCGACACGGCCACGACAATGTTGTGATTGTCGGCCACGGTGTTACCAATCGTGCCTTCGAGATGAGTTTCTTTCAGCATCCTGTTGACTGGTTTGAACGGTCCGTCAATCTGGGTAATTCCGACGTCACGCTGATCGAGGGGACGCGCGAAACCGGATACACCTCCAGGCTGCTCCATCAGGCTGGTGATCGTCAGCCTGGCCAGAACGATCTGCGAGAGGTGTATGGCGCGCAAGTAACCGCCAGGCAAGAATTGTAGGCATTAAAGAGCTTTGGTGGGCGCTTTAGATCGCAGATCAGTCCGCCTGCCGACATATGTCGTCGGGGTGAGCATGGTCACGTGAGCGAGGTTTCGGCGGTATATGATCTAGTGACCAAACGGAGCGTTTTACACGTCTGTCCCTGACGCCGGCTTTGCAAAACGCACGCCCACGCCACCGCCGTTCTCGTCAATGAAGGTGAGGCCGGCCTCTTCGAAAACATTTCGTATCGCGCGCAGGGTTGAAGAGTAGCTTGGTTTTCCAGCCTCGATCCGCGTGATTGTTGCGGGCGTCACGTTCGCTCGGTCCGCAAGATCCCGTACGCCCCACTTAAGGGCAGCTCTGGCCATGCGGACTTGATCTGCTGTTAACATTAACACCTTGACATAATCTTGGCGCGAAGTCAGACTCGCGTTTGTAATTTGCAACGGCCAAGGAGGTGCTAGGCACACCTTCCTTGACCTAACCACAATCTAGCTAGTTGGAGCTTGGATCATGGCTGATTCTGAGAATAGCAGAACTTTACCTAAAATTTCGTGCGCAAATGCATTCCCCAACGAGACGTTTGTCGACAACCTGCCAAGCGTGATCAACCGGCGCAATCTTTTGCCGCTCGCAGCACGGATCCTGCCGATGCTGCTCAACGATCTTCCCTCGCGCACCATTGCCGGACCGGTGCATGCCAAGGAGCTGTGGCCGGACTGGTATGACATGTATCAGCAGCGCCTTGCTGCCGAGCGCGAATGCCAGGAACTTGAGGCGCGACTGCTGGAAGATACCGGTGGTCGTCCTTCTGTCGTCATTACGGTCGATGATGGTGGTCCGTCGGTTGGGACCGTATCCTCTTTCGAGGAGATCAGGCAACTGGCGCCGCGGATTGGCGCTGATGCGGCAGAAAGTGCACGTTTGGAGTTGCTGAGGCTGAGACGGACATGGAACGCGGCCGACCGTCGTATCGGCTACAGCGCAAGCCTTGCGAAGGCGCAGGATATCGCCCGGTTCGAGGGCATTGCCGGGCGTGTCCTGATTTCGCTGCAGCCCTATTATATCCACGACATTGCCGCCAAGCTTCACTGCATGCTGGTGATGTATGATCCGGAGCTTCGCAAGGAAGAGACCCCGTGGCCGGAACTGCGAAGCATGCTGCGCGAGCTGATCCAGCCGCGGTGGTCTGTGATCGAGCCGCAGTCGCGTATCCGCCTGCTAAGGCCGAAGACGCGCAAAAGGCGATTTGAGGAGGAACGGGAGAGGATCGCCGTGTAAACGCCGTGAAGGGCTGGGTAGGGCCCGGCAGCGGTCTTTGGTGAACAGGGTCTTCGTCGGGTCTTCAGCACCCTGCGACGGCGTGACAGAAATACACCCTGCCTATGCGGCAAAGGCCCGTTACCAGATAAGCCGACGCGCAAAGTCGGGAAACGACAGTGAAGAATATCAGGGCGGCAGCAAGTTCATCGAACCTGCCGTCGCGTTCATTGCGGTCCCAGTTGTCAGTCATGACCAAACTGCATCGTTGTTGTGAAAGAATGGTGGTTTCGGCATGGTTACGAGACCCTAGCAGTTCAAGCTGAACGTTGCCGGTATGATTTGGTGCCTGGGCCTTATCGGCCGTTTTAGACACGTGTCCGGTTGAAAAAGAGGCACGAAAGTAACACCATCTTCTAGATCGGTATTACAGGAGGGTGGACATGGCGACAACTGTGACGGCCAAAGGACAGGTCACCATTCCAAAAGCCGTACGCGAGCTTTTAAAGATTTCATCAGGAAGCTCGGTCGATTTTGTTCGAGCCCCTGATGGGAGGATAGTTCTCGTCAGGGCTGACAAGAAACAGCCACTCACGCGTTTCGCCAAGCTGCGCGGCCATGCTGGTGAAGGTCTGGGTACCGGCGCCATCCTGGCCCTGACCCGTGGTGACGAGTGACGCTTGTCGATACAAATGTCCTGCTAGACCTTGTGACAGACGACCCGGTTTGGGCCGACTGGTCAATTCAGCAGCTCGAACTGGCAAGCGTTTCAGGTCCGCTGTGCACCAATGATGTTGTGTACGCGGAACTATCTGTTCGATATGAGCGGATAGAAGCGCTTGATGCTTTTGTCGATCAGGCGCCCACGCAGTGATACAAAACCTTCCCTTGCTGACGCGAGATGTGGCCCGTTACCGATCGTATTTTCCGACTGTCACTCTGATCTCGCCTGAAGCCTACTAATGCGCCAGTCTCTGCACTTGTAATTCCTCAGCTTCGCTGGGAAGAGACCCCTTGGCCGGAACTGCGACGCATGCTGCGCGAGGTGATCTAGCCGCACTGGTCTGTGATCGAGCCGCAGTCGCGTATCCGCCTGCTGCGGCCGAAAGTGCCCCCAAAGGCGATTTGAGGAGGAACGGGACAGGATCGCCGGGTAAGGGGCGTGACGGAGGTGCGCGGTCGCAATCGGAATGTCTTAGTTGACCCCCAATCATTCCAACCGAGTCTTTTCTGGCGCCTCGAGACTATCGATCTTGCGAAGCTTGGGAAAACGCGCCGCCCAGATGGCTGCGACCATAAGCGTGCCGATCCCCCCGATGACGACGGAGTGCACCGCGCCGAATACGGATGCCATACTGCCCGCGCGAAATTCGCCAAGTTCGTTGGAGGCTCCGACGAAGACCATGTTGACGGCGTTGACACGGCCACGCACCTCATCCGGTGTCCAGAGCGCGATCAGCGTTTCACGAACATAGACCGACACCATGTCCGCTGCGCCCATCACCACCAGCGCAGCAATGGAGACCCATGGCGTAGTCGAAAGCCCGAAGACCACCGTCGCGGCACCGAAGAGGGCGACGCCTGCAAACATCATCACGCCGGCATGGTGGCGGATCGGATGGAAGGCCAGAAAGATCGCGACGACGATTGCGCCAATGCCTGGCGCCGCGCGCAAGAGGCCAAGTCCCCACGGGCCAAGAGTCAACACTTCCTTGGCGAAGATCGGCATCAGCGCGACCGCACCACCCAGAAGAACGGCGAAAAGATCGAGCGAGATCGCGCCCAGCACCACCTTTTCATGAGAGATGAACCGGAAGCCTGCCAGCATGCTTTCCAGGGTCACCGCGCGCGATGTTGTCCGCTGCTCCGGCTTTCTGATCATGAAGGCAAGGATAGCTGAGAGCGCAAAGAGTGTGAGCGCTATCGAATAGGAGACTACCGGGCTTACGCCATAGAGCAGGCCACCGGCAACCGGGCCAAGAATGGACGCCAGTTGCCATGACGATGAATTCCAAGCAATCGCATTAGGCAGATCGCTTTCCGGCACGAGATTCGGCGCAAGCGACTGCACAGCCGGACCCATGAATGCCCGCTCTATGCCGAACACGATGAGAATGAGAAAGACGAGCGACGGCGTAAACGCATGCGCCAGGGTCAGTCCCAGGAGCGCTGCGGCGCAGGCACAGGCAACGAGCAGGCAAAGCGACATGATCATGCGGCGATTATGACGGTCTGCGACCGTTCCGGTCACCAGAATGAGAAGCAGCGATGGCAGGAACTGAAAAAGCCCGATCAGGCCCAGATAGAAAGCGTTGCCGGTGACCTCATACATCTGCCAGCCGACCGATACGCTGACGATCTGCACTGCAAAGGCGGAGAGGAAGCGCGCGGGAAAGAATCGCCGGTAGGCGGGATGGCGAAATGCGCCGAAGCGGTTTTCGCCTGCTATTAGGGACATTGTGGTGATCTCTTACAAACTGGGTGGCGTCTTGGGTAGTGACCGTGATGTCATACACTACGAATGCACCGCGTGCTGTAATTCTGGACGTTCCATCCATCTATTTCACCCAGTCAAGGACGCCTGGATTAAGCGCAAAAAATAGAGCGGAGAGACTTACTTGCTCAGATGTTTGCATCGAATTCGCGGTCTTTGCTACCTAATGCCGAAATTTCCCAGCCAACGGGGCACTTCCTGAAGTAGTAAGGTTCTCCATGTCTGCTGTCGAACCGACGCCGGGATTGCGGACGCGATTGACAAGGGTTTTGTCAAGCCCGGGCCAGACGTGGTGGGGACCGACTCGTTGGCCGAAGCGCCAATATTGAGGCGTTGCAAAAGCGTTTTGGGGCAAGATTAGGAGCGCCTGATAAACGCAACCACCCGTGCGAATACCTCATGAACGAGGCCTGATCCTTGACTACGCGCGCCAAAATAGATAATTAAACGTATCATTTTGTCATTTGAAGATATGTTTAGGTATCATATGTCAATGGACACGACTATATTGGTTGAGATCGGCGGTCTCTTGAGGGCAGCGCGTAAAGGCTTGGATCTGACACAAGAGCAGGTCGCCGAGATGGCTGGCATATCGCGGCCACGCTATCGCGAGATTGAAAGCGGAAAGAGCGCTGCCCGCACGTCCACGCTGATCAATATCGCACGCGCGCTTGGTCTCGAGCTGATGTTCATCCCGCAACCGATGGTGCCGGCTGTCAATGCGCTGCTTCAGCCGCATGGCAGCGACGACGATTTGCCTGCGTTCGTTGCCAGTTCCAACGGTGATGACGATGCCTGATGCGTATCTCGATCCAAAGTCCATCTCCTCGCTTGAGGTGCTGCTGAACAACCTTAAGGTCGGGACAATTGTCCGGACGCCTGGTGACTTCAATGCATTCAGTTTCGAGGAAAGCTATCGCTCAACTGGTGGCTCTCCTGTGTTGAGCCTGTCCTTTCGGGCGGCAACCGGAGGCTTGCGCAAAGACCCGAAGCCTGTCGCCAGGGCCTTGCCAGCTTTTTTTGCCAATCTGCTTCCAGAAGACAAACTGCGCGAGGCTATGGAGAAGCACCATGCCAGCAGCGTTCGGCCCGGCAATGATTTCGATCTTCTTGCGGCGCTCGGTGCGGATTTGCCAGGAGCTGTCCGCATCGTACCGAGCGAGGGCGCGATGGCTCTGCTCAATGCCCCCTCACGTCCTGAACCGAAAGCCCGGTTTTCTCTTGCTGGGGTGCAGATGAAGCTCTCTGTTATCAAGAATACGGGCAAAGGCGGCGGTCTCACCTTGCCCTTGGGCGACGAGCAGGGTTCGTATATTGCGAAATTTCCGTCGACATCGTTTCCAGGTGTTTCCGAAAACGAATATACCAATCTGGCTCTGGCCGAAGCAATTGGCATGGATGTGCCGGAACGAGAACTTGTCGATCAGTCGGAATTCGAAGGCATACCTAAGGAATTTGAGACGCTCTCGGATGGAAAGGTCTTGCTCATCAAGCGCTTCGACCGCGGCACGGGAGCGACGCGGATCCATATCGAGGACTTTGCGCAGGTGTTCGGCATTTATCCATCGCGTAAGTATGAAGGTGCGGCCTATCACGATATCGCTGCGGCTCTGAACGTCGCTGTTTCGCCAGCCGCAGCGCTGGAATTTGTGCGCAGGTTGGCTCTGGCTGCGGTCACGGGAAATGGTGACATGCACTTAAAAAATTGGTCGCTGATTTATCGCGGAGCGGGAGACAAGCCCGAGCTTGCGCCGGTCTACGATGTCCTCTCGACGATTCCCTACATTCCGACAGAGTCCATGGCGTTATCCGTCGTGGGCGAGCGGTCCTTCAAAGCACTGAGTCCCCAGCGCTGGAAAGCGTTCGCAAGGCGTGCGCGCTTGCCGGAAGCTGCTGTTCTTAGAGCGGTGGTTGATACCGTCGAGCGCGTCAACCAAATCTGGTGGTCGATGCCGCAGCGCGAGGTCGTGCCGATCAATGTGCTCGAACGGATTGATACCCATGTCAAACTCATGACGCCGATTCTGAGTACTTCAGGCGACTAGCTTGCCCTTCCCGGATATGAATGCGTTTCGATCGATGTTGCAGTTTGTAGATCTGTTGAATAGCGGACGTAAAGAGCGGCAAGTTTAGAGGGTAAGCGTCGTCGTTGATCTGCCTGTTTTGGGTCGCGATTATCATGATAGAGATTGCATATGGGATTCGGCGTATTCATCCACCGCACAGACTCGATCTACGAGGATAGCCCGGCTGAGCAGTATCAGTTCCCTGGCCAGTATCTCACTCGCGTTCAAAGCTGTGCTGGAGATTGGATCATCTACTATGAACCTCGAAAGGTCGCTGCAACGCGTGGATATTTCGCTGTCGCCAAGGTCGCTCAGGTTATTCCAGATCCCAAAGCGCCAGGCATGTATGTGGCGCTTATCCAACCTGGCAGCTATCTCGATTTCGTAAACCCCGTTGCGTTTAGTGGGCAGTATGGTGTTGTTGAGCGAGGCGTACTGAACGAAGCGGGGCGGATTTCTGGCCGTGCACAGGCTGCGGTCCGATCAATATCTGCTGCCGATTTCAATCGGATTTTGTCGTTGGGATTGGCGGAAGATCAACTCGAATTGCCGCGAACCGGCGAGTCGCTGGAGACGTCATCGCTGAACGATCTTTCCGAAAGAGTTCAGGAGCCCTTCCTATACGAGAGCGATAGGGAGCGGATCATGCAGCTGTCGTCTCGAATTGTCAGAGATCGGCTGTTTAGGCGTCTCGTCCTACAAGCCTATGATAAACGATGCGCGATAACTGGACTGAAGCTGATCAACGGTGGTGGTCGTGCCGAGGTAGACGCCGCTCACATCCGACCGGTCGAGCAAAATGGGCCTGATTTCCTAGTGAACGGAATTGCGCTCTCTGGAACCGCTCATTGGATGTTCGACCGTGGGCTTATCTCCCTGTCGGATGAACTCGAGATTCTGATTTCGCGTCAAGCGAACGATCACGATAGCATTCTAGGGCTAATCAACAAGACGGGAAGAGCGATTGTCCTGAGCGGTGTTCACCAACGGCCGCATCCCCAGTTTTTAAGTTGGCATCGCGAAAACACCTTCAAGCACTGACGTTGGCCGACGAATTTATCTAATGCCTTCTGGCGGCCCCGATTAAGAATCTCACGTATCTACGACTTTCTGGTCCCTATCCATGGCGTATTGGGCCGGATTGAAATTGTATACCGCTTTGACATATCCCTCCGCGATGACTACATTGGGTTTAGTTGCACTGGGAGATATGAAGAGATGGAACAGGGCTCAGTTTTCAAGACTAATCGTAGCCAAGCGGTCCGCCTCCCAAAGGCAGTCGCTCTGCCTGACGATGTTAAACGCGTCGATATCGTTGCGGTTGGACGCACTCGCATCATAGCGCCCGCCGGTGAGATATGGGATAGCTGGTTCGACGGACCTCTTGTGACTTCCGACTTTATGGATGAGCGCGACCAGCCTGCTGCGCAGGAGCGCGAGGCATTTTGATGCTCAGGTACATGCTTGATACGAACATTTGTATTTTCACGATTAAAAACCGTCCGCAGCGGGTGCGGGAGGCATTCAATCGGTTTCAGGATCAGTTGTGCGTTAGTTCGGTTACCATGATGGAGCTGATATATGGGGCGGAAAAATCGGCAAGCCCCGAGAAGAACCTCGCTATCGTGGAAGGGTTCTCTTCGCGGCTTGGCGTCCTTCCCTATGACGAGCCGGCTGCAAGCCATACAGGTGAGTTACGAGCAGAGCTTGGACGCCTCGGTACTCCCATCGGTCCGTATGATGCACTCATCGCAGGTCACGCGCGCTCGCGCGGGCTGATCATGGTTACAAACAACCGCAGGGAATTCGACCGCGTGCCCGGGTTAAGGGTAGAAGACTGGACCAAAGAGGACTGATTACTCTCTGGCCCCGTGGAA